>JAGNKE010000040.1 GCA_018000295.1 Alphaproteobacteria bacterium
CTCAATATCCCGATAATCTGCTCCGTCGTATAACGTTTCTGCGACATCCTCGCCTCCATAAATACAGTCCAAATAATCTACCGGAGATTCACTCTCCAACCGGACTCATTTATAGGGGGTGGCTCAGTATCAATTATAAAATCAGCAAATTCACCCAGAAACTCGACGCCAAAACGCACTGGGCCTTTATCGAATATAAAAATCAAGTCCCCGTTTTGCACATCATATTCAAAGGATAACAACTCATCCGAAAAAGCCCTGTCGTGCAAAACAGTCACCGACCCGTCCTCCCTGTTAAGATAAACATCCGCAATCATCATATCGAGAATTGTGCGCGAATTATTTTTCATGGAAGAGTATTTTTCTAGAACTTCATGAGTTTGCTAACTCAGGCGTATAATTCATCTGGTGTTGTACGCCAAATCTGTCGCCCAGACGGGAGACCACTTGACCGTTTCTTGCCCCCTGTTGCAGGGCCGCAAGCCGCGTTTCCGTATCTAGCATTGTCAGCATGGTTTTCTGCATATAAGCTTGGGCGCTCTGTCCAAATATCCCCGAAATAGCCGAAGCAGTTTTCATCAAAAACCCGACAATACCGCCCTTCATATCAGCAGCAGCCTCAAAAGCGCTTGATATACTTTCATTCGACAAGCCCTCAAGGCTCACAGATGTCGCTCTTGAGGATGCGGCAGAACCGCCCGCCGGCGGGGCGGTCGATGGAGTAGACAGCGGTGTTGAAGACGGAACCGGCGATGCAGCACCTGAGACCTGCGGCTGACTCACAGCACTCCTCTGCAGAGCGCGCTGCCGAACTTTTTCTCGTAAATTCGCGAATGACGCAGCGCCGACTTCTTGAATCGTACCGTTAGGATTAGCCGCTTTGGCCTGATTATAGGACTCAACCAGATCAGACGTCTCTATGCCCAATTCACTGGCTATAGAAGCCGCCCCGACAGGATCCCCCACAATCAGATGACCAAGCGCTTTGCTCATACTTTTTGAACGCTGATAATCCGGGTCGGTTTTACTCAATAAACCCCTCTTTTCGAGTTCCCCATCAATTAAATTAGTCACGACAAGCGCTTTTTGATCTTGGGACCACTCATGGGCCTTCAAAAGAGCCTCTAATGCCGGTCCTATTGGCGTCTTGATAAGCGTTTCCGAGAGCGCATTTCCGGTAGCATTATCCAAAGCTGAAATAAGCGTCGGCCCAGCCGCCACAGCCGCAGCACCGCCAAGGGTCATATTTTTTCCAAAAAGCGCAGCCAACCGACCACCACCCCAGCGCACCCCTGTCCAGAGCGCTGTTCCTGCTGCGGCTGCAAAAGGTATCGGCATATTCACCCCTCAAGTTACAACTGTTTTTGTATATTTATTGCCGTGATATAAAATTACCAGAAATTCAGCTTTTCTGTCAAATATCAAATAAATGTGCCCTGCGAACCGAGACTTCAAAGTACAGTATTAATTCAGGTTAATAAAAAGGAAATTTCTGACAAGAATTCCGAACGAACACAAAAGTAGTGAACCGCCTATATTTAACTCTCCTAAACCTGCACCGGAGCCCATAACACCTGCGAGATATCCTCCGCCCCCGTCGCCAGCATAACGAGACGATCCACCCCCAGAGCGATCCCCGCCGATTCCGGCAACCCGTATTCCAGCGCCCTGAGAAACTCCTCATCCGCCGGATAGCTCTCATTATAAAGCGTCTTCTTGAGCGCCATCTCCTCGACGAATCTCTGCCGTTGCTCCGCTGCATCTGTCAACTCGCTGAACGCATTCACCAGTTCAACCCCGCAGACATAAAGCTCGAACCGCTCGGCATAGCGCGGGTCCGAAGGCTTCCGCCGCGAGAGCGAGGCCAGCGAAGCCGGATAATCATAAAGAATCGCCGGAACCTCCGCCCCAAGATACGGCTCAATCTTTTCCGCCATCACCGCAAAAAACAGATCGTCCCAGCGGTCCCCCTCCGCCACGCGTATGCCCGCCTTTCGGACAAGCGCCGCAAAAGCCTCCGTATCCTCAAGCACCTCATCCAGAACGATTCCGGCATAATGCGCGAAGGCATCGGCCACGGAAATCACTTGCCACTCCGCAAACGGGTCGCAGACCTTATCCCTGTAGGTGTAATTCTGAACTCCCAGCGCCTGGACAATATGCCGCAAAAGCGCGGTGCAATCCTCCATAATCGCAGTGTAATCCGCCTGTGCCCGGTACCATTCCAGCATCGTGAATTCGGGGCTGTGTAGCCGTGATCCCTCGGCATTGCGAAACACAGGACACATTTGGTAAAGCCGCTCCACCCCGGCCACCATCAGCTTTTTCATGTCGAATTCAGGGCTGGTCTGCAGATATAGCGTTTTGGCGGTCGATAAGTCAGGATGCCTCAGCAGCGTCTCAAACGCATGGATATGCGTATCCATAACCGGGCAAACCTGCAGAACCGGGGTGCTGACCTCCAGAAACCCCCGGGAGTCAAAAAACCCCCGCAAAGCCCGCACGATTTCAGCCCTTTTCTCCAGAAAGGGCCGCTTTTTCTCGAATTCGTGCGGCTGCCACCACGACAAGGAACACCCTCCCGGAGGATCAAAAAACACTTGCAATCAGCCAGACTTAACGTTAAAAAGCCTCTTCGTTCAAGGTGAAATGCGCGATTAACGCGAAAACAGGAATTTTACAACAGAAAGCCCAGACTATGAAGGCCGATACGCACCCCGATTACCATGAAATCACCGTCGTCATGACCGACGGCACGGAATACAAGACGCGAAGCACTTACGGCAAGCCCGGCGCAGTGCTCAAGCTCGACGTGGACCCCCTCTCCCACCCCGCATGGCAGGGCGGAACCTCCAAGGTTATCGAAAAGGGCCAACTCGACAAATTCGAAAGCCGCTACGGGAGCTTCCTCTCCTCCGGAGCAGGCAAGAAGAAGGACTGACCTTAACTTCCGCTATTCCCAGCGAAAAGCCCCGTAAAAGGGGCTTTTGTGTTTCGGGAAGATCAGCCTTCAAACCGTTGGACGCTTGCCCCCCAATCGACGGGAGAATCGGTCCCGACATCCGGAGTCAGTGCCACCATATGCTGCACCTCGTCCGAAAGCTCAAAAGCATCGCCGGATTGCCTCGCCATTTCGCGCAGGAACCCCGCCTCCTGTAAACCCAACTCGGCATTGACCTCCGCAGGGTTCTCTTTTTTCTGCCAATAATCTTGCGGGCTGAGCCCGTCGATAACCACAGTCTTCCCCAGCAACCCGCGATCAACATCCTCTGGAATTTGTTCCGTCCCCAGTCCGGAAGTGTTAGGAAACACCATCATCACATCGACGTCGGGATCGTTATAAAAAAGCTGCCCCAGCGACTCGTTCGCAGGAAACGGACCTTCATTGCGTTCTTCCATGCGCTTCCAGCCCATCAGATGCGCCCCGCCATACGGCACGACATACACATCCGCCCCGGCCTCCGAAAGATGCCGCTTGATCCGGCTGTGGGCCATGATATTGCGAAGGCGCATCCCCTCAGACTCATTCCCCGGAATCTTCTCGCGCAGAAGATGCCGAGCGTATTTTTCCACCAGCATACGCGTCGCCGGATCGCTCTGGTCCAGATTCCCGTCTCCATCCGGCGATCCCGCCACATCGACCGCCTCGACAGGGATATGATGCCGGACGCAGTAATCCATCACATTCCTGCGGGTCACGGGCGCGCCCGGCGCATTTTCATACTGAAGATAGGCGTCTGGCAAAGTCTGTATGGCCACAACCTCCCGATCGTCGCGGTCGCGCAGAAGTATATCCATAAGATTATGGGACCGTTCGATCCCGTGTGCGATCTTGAAATCAGGGTCGGCCAGCCGTGCCGCTTGCATGGCGATTTGCGGAAGGAGAACGTGCGAAACCACATGATGAACCTCTCCCGTAAGAATGACGAGAGGCTTATCACCCTTGCGCTCACGGATCAAAGCCGCCAACTCATCCATAACAGGACGCACATCATGCGAACCCTCAGGCACGGAAATGAGCGGAACACCCTCCGTATCGGAGACCCCTGCAAACACACCCCTTATCGTTTTTATCATGGCTTAAAGTACAGGAATTTTAAGAAGAGGTGCAAATTTTACAAATTTATGGGATTTTATTCCGCCTCTCAGAGCCGATCCCGGATATCGCGCAATTTCTTCAGCCGCATTTCAAGCTCCTCCTGACGTTGCCTCTGCTCCGCCACAATCTCCGGTGGCGCATTCGCAACAAAACGTTCGTTAGAGAGCTGCTTATCTATCTTGGCCATATCCTCTTCGACTTTTTCAATCTCTCGCTCGATATTCTTCTTTTCCTTCTCAACGTCGATAAACCCCGCAATCGGCAGGATAAGGATCGTTTCATCGACAACGATCTGGATGGATCCATGAGGAGTCTGCAAGGCAACTTCAATATTTTCAATCCGCGCCATCCTCTGGATGATCTCGGCATAATCCTTCAAACGCCTCTGAATGTCCGGCGAGGGTTCCTTGACCAGAAGCGGAATTTTCGCCCCGGCGGGCACGTTCCGGTCCTTGCGGACGCTGCGGATTTCGCTGATGGTCTTCAGCAGCCAGTCCATATCCGCCTCGGCCTCCGGCCTTGCCGGCAAGCGATACTCCGGCCAGTCGGAGGCAATCAGCCGCTGCCGCTCCGTATGCTCGTCTATCGCCGCATAGATTTCCTCGGTGATGAAAGGCATGAACGGATTGAGAAGGATCAAAATCTGCTCAAGCACCCACGCCGTCGTCCTGCGGATTTCCCCGGTATGCGGCCCGTCCTGTTGCAGCAGCGGCTTGGTGAATTCCAGATACCAGTCACAGAACGTATAAACAAAACGGTAGATCGCATCCGCGGAATCGTTAAACCGGTATTCTCCGATCGCCTGATCGATGGCCGCCTGCGCCTTGGCCGCCTGCCCGATGATCCACTGATTGGGAATAAAAACCGCAGAGGCCGGATCGAACCCGTCATGCCGCAGGCAGTTATTCATCTCGCAATAGCGCGTGGCGTTCCAGATTTTGGTGGCAAAATTCCGGTACCCCTCGATCCGCTCTTCGGACAAGCGCACATCCCGCCCCTGCGCCGCCATGGCCACCAAAGTAAAGCGCAGCGCATCGGCGCCATATTTCTGCGTGATCTCCAGCGGGTCCATGACATTGCCCTTGGATTTGGACATCTTCTGTCCCTTCTCGTCGCGCACCAGCGCATGGACATAAACCGTGCGGAACGGCACGTCGCCCATGAAATGCAGCCCCATCATCATCATCCGCGCCACCCAGAAGAAGATGATATCGAAGCCTGTAATCAGAACATCGGTCGGGTAATAGCGGGAAAGCTCCGGCGTCTTCTCCGGCCAGCCTAAGGTCGAGAAAGGCCACAACGCAGAAGAAAACCATGTATCCAGAACATCCTCGTCGCGCTTGAGTTCAACTTTGCGCCCGAATTGCTTTTCAGCCGCCGCCAGCGCCTCCTCTTCTGTTTCCTCAACAAAGACGCTCCCCTCAGGCCCATACCACGCCGGAATCTGATGCCCCCACCACAACTGGCGGGAAACACACCACGGCTGGATATTCCGCATCCACTGATAATAGGTGTTCGCCCAGTTCTCCGGCACGAAGACCGTCTTCCCCTCTTCCACCGCCTTGATCGCGGGCTTGGCCATCTCAGCCGCATTCACATACCACTGGTCCGTCAAAAACGGCTCGATGATCGTGCCGGATCGGTCGCCGTAGGGAATAGCATGAACCACATTCTCCACCTCGGCCAGCAAATCCATCTGGTCCAGATCGGCCAGGATTTTCTTGCGTGCAGCAAACCGCTCCAGTCCGCGATATCCCTCCGGCGCCTTCTCATTAAGATGCCCGTGCATATCGAACACGCTGATCATCGGCAGATTATGCCGCTTGCCGACTTCGAAATCGTTGAAATCGTGGGCGGGCGTAATCTTGACCGCTCCGCTGCCCTTTTCCGGGTTGGCATATTCGTCGGCGATAATCGGGATCAATCGCTCGACAATCGGCAGGACAACGAATTTCCCGATCAGATGTTTATAACGCTCATCGTCGGGATGCACCGCCACCGCCGTATCGCCCAGCATCGTCTCGGGCCGCGTCGTCGCGACAGTGATATACTCCGCAACCTCCCCCTCGACCGGATAGCGCAGATGCCACATATGGCCTTTCTGCTCACGTTCCTCCACCTCAAGGTCGGAAATCGCAGTCAGGAGCTTGGTGTCCCAGTTGACCAGCCGCTTGTCGCGGTAGATCAGCCCTTCCTTGTAAAGCTGCACGAAAACCTTGAGCACGGCCTGCGACAAACCCTCATCCATCGTAAACCGCTCGCGTGACCAGTCCGGGGTTGTACCCAGCGCCCGCATCTGCCGCACGATCGTTCCACCGGACTCTTCCTTCCAGTCCCAGACTTTTTGTAGAAAATTCTCGCGCCCCAGTTCCCGGCGAGAGGGCAACCCCTCCTCCTGCAATTTACGCTCGACCACCATCTGCGTGGCGATCCCCGCATGGTCCGTCCCCGGCTGCCAGAGCGCATCGCGCCCGCGCATCCGGTTATAGCGGATCAGAACATCCTGCAACGTGCCATTGAGCGCATGACCCATATGCAGCGAACCCGTCACGTTCGGCGGCGGCATCATGATGGTATAGGGGACAGCATTACTCTGCGGGTTGCAGGAAAAAACCCCCGAAGCCTCCCACTCGTCATATTGACGCTTTTCGATATTCGCGGGATCGAAAGTCTTGTCCATAGTACAGCCTGCCCTTGTCAAAAATCCCTGCGATCATAAGGGTTTTGGCAAAGAGTGCAAGACGTCTATATGCACTGAAATTTCAAAAGAGTTAATCCTGGAGGACGCGGTTGGAGACCCGCTCCAACTCCTCTCGCACAAGGCGATCAATGACGGCGGACAGATGCTGATTGAGCCAGCCCTTCAAGAGAGGCTTGAGTTCCTGCCGTACGATATCTTCAAGTGTCAACTGGCTCTTGCCCATGGCCACTTTGCGGGCCAGATCGGATATCGCGTGATAAGCCTCTTCTTCCGCATGATGAGAAAGTAAAGTATCCATGCTTTCTTCAGGCTCGTAGGGCTTGATTTTTTCCTCCAGCGCATCCCGCAAATCGACCTGCATGGGTTGCTTGCTGATGGCCTCCTCGACCACGGCTTGCATTTCTTCGACGATAGGGTCTTCCGGCTCCGGTTCGGCTTTCTCGGTCAGAACAAGAACCTCTTCTTCAGCTTCAGCTTCTGGTTCTGGCTCCGGCACAGGGATACTTACAGGAGGCGGGGGTGGCGGCTTAGGGGCTTCCTTAACAGCAGGCGGTGGGGGTGGGGGCGGAGGCGGAGGTGGGGGCGGTTTCGCAACCACAGGCTCCGGCTCACGGGCAGCAACAGGCTCCTCCTCCGGCGCATCCTCATCCGAAATAATCCGGCGGATCGAATCCAGAATCTCTTCTATGGACGGATCGTCTTCGTTTTTCTTTGCGTCAGCCATGAGGGTAGGTAAAAGAAGAGGGAAGAATAAAAGACATAAATTCCCAATCAGTCTCTTATATTAAGGGCGAATTGTCAAAGGCAATGAAGGACTCTTCGACAATTTTTATCAGAAAACCGATAAAAGAACCCCGCTACACTCTTGTTTACACTGGAAAAACGGTGAGGAAATCAGAACACGAACGCGGACGAAGGCGCAAAACCCGGAAGATAAGCAGCATCGGCTTCAAACAGCGATCGGGAGGAAATATGCCCACCTTCCAGCTTTTCGGCCAGAACGGCACATCCCAAAGCCTCCCCTGCCCGTTTGACGATCCCCGCCAGCCGCCCCCCGGGGGCAAGCTGCCCAAGCAGATTCTGGGGCAAAACGTCAACGGCGCCATTAAGCAGAATAAGACTGTAAGGCGCATGGGCAGGCGCCCCGGCACGCAACTCCCCCTCGGCCGCGATAATGTTTGAGCAACCGACCTTCTCCCAGCTACGGGCCGCCTTTTCGAGGGTTTTCTTGTCATCCAGAGCCACAACGCTCATCACCAGCGGCGAGAGAATGGCGGACGAATAGCCCGTCCCCGCACCGACATCCAGCACGGTATCCGTCGCCTCCAGACGCACCGCCTGCAGCATCTTCGCATGGGTCATGGGATCAAGTAAAAACCGCCCCTTCCCGATGGCCACCGGCTCGTCAGAATAAGCGATCCCGCGCATTTTTTCAGGCACGAACAACTCCCGCGGCACAGTCTGAAAACTTTGAAGCAGCCGCGGCGAAAGCACACCGGCGGTATGGATCTGGCAATCCACCATATTTTCGCGGGCTTTTTGATAATCGGCGGTCATGAGATTTGAAAAATCCGAATATTTTTTAGGCAAATATCTCAGGGACGTTCTACCCCGCCCGCCCGCGCTTGGCCAGAGAATTTTTGAAAAGAAGGGCTTTTATGACCGGGGATATTGACTTGCCCCCCGCTTCTCCTCTAATCATACCCCTTACCTTTTCTGACTCCGGCGCGGTGGCAGAGTGGCCATGCAGAGGACTGCAAATCCTCGTACCCGGGTTCGATTCCCGGCCGTGCCTCCAATTTTCCTTTTATCCACATCCAGACACGTTCATTATAGACCGCAGAACTCTTGGCAAACAAGGGGTTTTCGATCCCCTATGGTTTTTCACGTTCTCCATAATTCGTTTACAGCCGCCCCAAGATGGGGGTACTTTTTAGGGGTATCTCAAAAACGTGGGGGTATCTATGAAGCTGACAAACACTGCTTGCAGGACGGCGAAGGCCAAAGACAAGCCTTATAAGATGGCTGACGGCGGCGGTCTTTTCCTACTCATAAAGCCGGACGGCTCAAAATACTGGCGCATGAAGTACCGCTTTCTGGGGAAGGAAAAGCTTCTGGCCTTTGGAACATACCCCCTGATCTCTCTGGCCGATGCCCGCGAAGAAAGGGAAGCCGCCAAGAAACTGCTGGCTGGGGGTATCGACCCTGCGAAATACAGGAAAGAGGAAAAACGCCGCACGATCCGCAACGCGCAAAACACGTTTAAGGCCGTGGCGCTGGAATGGCATCAGAACCAGAAAGACCGCTGGAGCGACAATCACGCTCAAAACGTGCTGCACCGTCTGGAAACCGATATCTTCCCTTATATCGGAGCGGAGCCGCTAGCCAGCATTGAAGCCCCTGACCTTCTGGACACGCTCAGAAAGATTGAAAAGCGCGGCGCTCTAGATATCGCCAAACGCTCAAGGCAGATTTGTGGGCAAGTATTCCGCTATGGCATACAGACAGGCCGCTGCAAACGTGATCCGTCCCACGATCTCCAAGGGGCATTGAAAACCCGCAAAACAAACCATTTTGCCGCTCTGGAGGCGAAAGAGATTCCTGAGTTTCTGGCCGCGCTGGAGCGCAACGATGCCCGCCTGTATGCCCGGACCCGCCGCGCAATAAGATTATCGCTGCTGACATTCGTTCGCCCCGGCGAGATCAGGGAAGCCCGCTGGGAGGAAATAGACTTTGAAGCCAGGGAATGGACGATTCCCGCCAAACGCATGAAAATGAAACGCTCCCATATTGTTCCCTTAAGCCGCCAAGCCTTGGCAATCCTCAAGGAACAGAAGGAAGAAACAGGCTGCCTGAGCACGCCATGGGTTTTCCCTTCGCAGATCAGGTCAAAAGACCCCATGAGCAATGGAACAGTGAATGTAGCGATCAAGAAGCTGGGCTTTCAGGGGCGGATGACGGCGCACGGATTCCGCGCATTGGCCCGGACCACAATCAGGGAAAAACTGGATTACGCGCCGGATATCATCGAAGCAGCCCTTGCCCACAAACCCGCCGGACCGCTGGGCGAAGCCTACGACCGCACAAAGTTCCTCACCCAGCGCAAGAAGATGATGCAGGACTGGGCAGATTTTTTGGACACCGTGGCCAACGAAGGCAGGGTTGTAGTTGGGGATTTTAAAAGGAGGGCTTAATGGCAAAAAGACTGGAAAAAAAATACAAGGCAGCCCTAAACCCAGCGCCTTGGGTCGCCCCGGAAGAAGGTAACAAGGCAAAAAGATATTACAAAGATTATCTTCAAAATATCCGTAACCCACCTAATTATACTTCGAGTTTGACCGATTTTGTGCCTTGAGCCACCCCCTATAAATGAGTCCGGTTGGAGAGTGAATCTCCGGTAGATTATTTGGACTGTATTTATGGAGGCGAGGATGTCGCAGAAACGTTATACGACGGAGCAGATTATCGGGATATTGAG
>JAGNKE010000025.1 GCA_018000295.1 Alphaproteobacteria bacterium
AAGCATTTTCCGCTATTTTTGAAGGAGTGCGAATGGAGATTTAATAACCCGTCTCCGAAAGCGCAATTAAAACAAATTAAACAATGGATTAAGGTATATATGGGCTAGTTATCTGGTACAGCCCCCAGGAGAAAATATCCAACCGCCGCCGCAAGGCTGGTGACCAGCAAAAACCGCACCCCTCGCGCAATGACCGAATAAACCGCAAAAAGAACGGGGGAAAGCCCCATCTCCCCGCCCACGACCGCATAAATCTTGTAGGGAACGCCGCTCAAACTCCCCGCCTGCATGACCACCAGCGCATGACCCTCGCGCATCGACTCCCGTGCACCATCAATAAGCGCCGGACCGATTGCCGGAACGGCATCCAGGAACAGGCGGGCAGAATCAGAAGCGTACGCTCCATAGAGATACATCACCGCCCCTCCGGCCAGCGCCCCCGCAATCACGAACGGGATATTCCTGTATCCTTCCCGGCGATTGACAAGGACGAGATAAGTCAACCAGATGTCGGGCACGAAAAAGAAAAAGGTCGCTTCGCCAAACCCCCAGAGAAAACTGATCGTACGCATCCGAAGCGGGGAAAGAGTCATCAAGAATAGCTCTTCGCAACCGCCCGCTGCCATCCCGCATAAAGAGCGTCCGCTTGATCGGCCGACATTCGCGGCTCGTAAACCGAAGCCGCCGTCCAATGCGCGGCGCTGTCTTCAAGACTCTTGAAGACCCCTGCCCGTACGCCCGCCAGACAGGCCACCCCCCACGCCGTGCTTTCTTTAACTTTTGGCACCTCGATTCGCCGTTGCAACAGGTCGGCAAGGAACTGGCACATAAAGCGGTTATCCACCAGACCGCCATCGGCACGTACAACCGGAACCGCGCACCCCCCATCATCCTCCATGGCCAAAATCAGGTCACGAGTCTGATAGGCTTGCGCCTCGAGCGCCGCCCGTACGATCTGCGCCCGCGAACTGTCCCGCGCAAGGCCACAAATCACGCCCCGCGCCTCCGGTTTCCAGAATGGCGCCCCCAACCCGGTAAAGGCCGGAACGAAGTACACCCCTTGTGTGGAATCGACCGACAGTGCCAAAGCTTCAGTTTCGGCAGCGTTTTTAATCAGCCCAAGATTATCCCGAAGAAACTGAATCGCCGTCCCGGCATTGAAGATCGCCCCCTCCAGCGCATAATGCGTCCGCCCGTCCACGCGGTAGCCCACGGTTGTAAGGAGGCGGTTCGCAGACTCCCGGCAATCCGTCCCCGTATTCATCAGGGCAAAACACCCCGTGCCATAGGTCGCCTTCACCATCCCCGGCGAAAAACACCCCTGCCCGATCAGGGCGGCCTGTTGGTCTCCCGCGATCCCGTAAATAGGACATTCTTGGCTAAATTTATCGTCAGTTATTTGGCCATAATCAGCTATATTGTCCAATATAACCGGCATAATTTCTAGGGGTATATCAAAAAGTTCTAAAAGCTCTTTGTCCCATTTATTTTCATGAATATTATACAGCATGGTACGCGAGGCATTGGTCGCATCCGTGGCATGGACCCGCCCCTGTGTGAGATGCCAGAGCAGAAAACAATCGACCGTCCCGAACGCGAGATCGCCCGACCGCGCCAGCGCCTGCGCCCCCTCAACGTGATCGAGAATCCATTTGATCTTGGTCGCGGAAAAATAAGGATCGAGCAGCAGCCCGGTCTTGCGGGTAATGATTTCCTCCACCCCCGCCCGCTTCAAATCCGCGCAGAGTCCGGCCGTACGTCTATCCTGCCAGACGATGGCGTTATAGACCGGCTCCCCCGTCCGGCGGTTCCAGAGGATGGTCGTCTCCCGCTGATTGGTGATCCCCGCCGCCGCGATCCGCCGCACATCCTTCTTTAAATCCTTGGCCACCGAACGCATCGCCAACAGCGTATCCTGCAGGATATCGAAAGGCCTCTGCTCCACCCACCCGTCCTGCGGGTAATGGAGCGTCAACTCCTTTTGCCGCAACGCGACCACCTCGCCCATCGCATTGAAAACGATGGCCCGCGAACTGCTGGTCCCCTGATCGATGGATAATAGATAATCCGTCATGACGATGCCGGCCGAAGAAGAATCAAAAAATGAAAAACGAGTCACAAGACTCTGGAGAGAAAGGACGAACGTCCGAATCTATTTTACTATGGCCGCAAGGGCGCTGGCAACATTCTGCGCGGTTTCATCCGTAACTTGTAAACCGAGTTTTGTCCGCCGCCACAGCACGTCATCCTCGGTCAGCGCCCACTCATGTTCGGCCAGATAGCGCAACTCGGCCTCGTAAATATGCTGCCCGCAATACTCGCCGAGTTCCTTGAGGCTCTGCGCCTCCCCGATAATCATGTCGATCCGCGCCCCGTACGTTTTAACATAACGGGAGACCAACTCCTCGGGCAGCCACGGATACTTCGATTTCTGCAGGCCCAGAAATTCGGCAAAACTCTTGCCCTTGAAATCCCCCCCGATCAGCGGCTGATCCGCCGTCCAAGGGTCGGCCACAGCCTTGATGAGGTTGAGCGATAAATCCACAACCTTCTCCGCCAGCGACCGGAAGGTCGTGAGCTTGCCCCCGAAAACCGAAATCATCGGCGCATCAAGCTTCTTGTGATGATAAAGCCTGTATTCTCGGGAAACGGAGCTGACCTCCTTCTTGCCGTCATCCAGCAGGGGCCGCACACCGCTGAAGGTAAAAAGCGCATCTTCCGGCAGGATCGGCTTCTTGAACGTTTTGTTGTAAGCCTCGCAAAGATAAGACATTTCATCCTCGGTCGCCATCGCGTCCTTGGGGTCGCCCGTGTATTCGGTCTCGGTCGTCCCGACAAGGGTAAAATCTTTCTCGTAAGGAATGACGAAAACCCCGCGCTTATCCGGCTGCTGCAACAGATAGACGTGCTTTCCCTCGATCTGACGCGGCAGGATGATATGGCTCCCCTGCACCAGCCGCACCTTGGGAAGATCGGGATCGCTCTCCGAAAGCCCCGTGCCTTCCAGAAAACGCCGCACCCACGGACCGGTCGCGTTAATCACGCAGGACGCCTTCACGCTGGCATCCTGCTCCGTCCGGCGATCATGCAGGGAGATATTCCAGGAACCGCCCTCGGCCTTCAACCCCGTACAGATCGTGCGCGTACGGATATCCGCCCCGTTTTCCGCCGCATCGACGGCATTCATGACCACAAGGCGCGTATCGTCGCCCCAAGCATCGGAATAAAGGAATCCCTTCTTGAATTCCGGCCGGAGATGAGCACCGAAAGACTGCAGGGGAAGATTATTCACCTGCCGCGCTGGCTTGAACCGGGTTTTCCCGGAAAGCCGCCCATAAAGCCAAAGCCCCATCTGAATTTTCCACAACGGGCGCCCCCGCCCGTCCAGCGGCAGGACGAACTCCATCGGCCGCACCAGATGCGGCGCCGTGCGGTGCAAAATCTCGCGCTCCCGCAGGCTTTCCTTGACCAGCTTGAAATTCCGGTATTCAAGATACCGCAACCCGCCATGGATCAGCTTGGTGCTGGCCGAGGACGTGCCGCTGGCCAGATCGTCCCCCTCGACCAGAACGACGGTCAAACCGCGCCCGGCGGCGTCACGGGCGATTCCCGCGCCGTTAATCCCGCCCCCGATAATGCATAAATCATAATGCTGGTCTGTCATGGCCCGATCAGATTACATGATCGTCCCTGCGCTGAAAAGCAAAAGGGAAAAAGAAAATTAAAGCTTTAAGAGTTTTATTTATCGTCTTTTTTTGAAACGATAATTCTTATTTTCGCCTCAAGTTGCGCCGCCGAAAAAGGCTTTTTGATAAAACCCGTAACACCACATTTTTTCGCCTCGGAGACTGAATTCATATCCCCGCGCCCCGTCACCATCAGGAACGGCGTCTCTGGATCGACGCTGCGAACCTGCCGGAGAAACTCAACCCCTGTCATCCCCGGCATATTCCAGTCGCAGAGAATGAAATCGACCAGATCGAAGGCGGAATCGAAGAAACTCAACCCCTCCCGCCCGTTCGAAGCCTCGAAAATCTGCGTGACTCCGAGTTCGCTGAGCATATTGCGGAGCATCGCCCGCGCCTCGCTCTGATCCTCAACAACAAGGACTTTTAGATCCCCCAGCTTTTGTGCGGCTTTGGCCATAATTATTTTCCTTAGTAAAATGCATGATGTTAATGAACCTGGTCCGAAGTGGAAACCCAGTGCGGCTTGACCTCGTCCGGAGTATTGGACGCCGCATCGGGGAAATTATTGTTAAGAGTTTCAAAAAGCGTGAGAACAAGACGGTTATAATCGACCGGCTTGGGGATAAAGATCGCAGTTTCCGGAACCTCGACGGGCGCCATCTCTCCGCTGCCCGGATAGCCGGACATGAAAACAACCTTGGTTTCGGGCCTCAGGGAACAGAGCAAAGTCGCAAGCTTCACCCCGTTCATCTCCGGCATCATCACATCCGAAAGCAGAAGATCGACATCCCCTTCATAATCGTCCTGAACGACCAATGCCTCATTGCCATTCGACGCCCGCAGGACGGTGGCCTCCATCTTTTCCAGCATCTCGCAGACGATCTGAAGCAACTCAGGCTCATCCTCCGCGACCAGGATCGTATAACCCTTGAGCTTGAGCGTCGCCGGATCGCGGACCGTCCCGCTCAGAACCTTGGACACCGGCGCCTCGCTGAGCGGCAGGAAAACCGTGATCGCCGTCCCTTCCCCCAGCCGGGAATCGACGCTGACCCCCCCGCCCATCTCGCGCACCAGCCCGTAGACGATCGAAAGCCCCAGCCCCGTACCCTTGCCCTGCGGCTTGGTGGTAAAGAACGGGTCGAATATCTTTTCCAGAACTTTGGGCTCGATCCCTGTCCCGGTATCTGAAACCGTCAGCTTCGCAAACCGCTTCTCCTGCGTGCGGTTTTTAACCTTTTCGGGCAGTTCCGAACGCCCGCAGCCCCGTAAATCAACGCTCAATGTCCCACCCCCCGGCATGGCGTCCCTTGCGTTCACGACAAGATTCATCAGGATTTGCGCGATGGCATCCTGCGTCCCGCTCACCCGCAGATCCGGCTCGCTCGCCCGCACGGAAAAGCGCACCGACGCCGGAACCAGCGGATCGAGAAGAATTTTCTGATCCTCCAGCAGCGCCGACAGATCGAAAACATTACGGGAAACAACCTTGTGGCGGCTGAACGTCAGCATCTTATTCGTCAGCGCCGCGCCACGCTTGGCCGCACCCTGGATTTTCAGCAGATACTGGGCCGCCTCCGACTGCGGGTCCAGCCCCTTCGCCGCCATGATCGAAAACCCGTCAATGATCGAAAGGATATTATTGAAATCGTGTGCCACCCCACCCGCCAGCTTGCCCAAAGCCTCCAGTTTCTGCCCCTGATACGCCTCCGCCTCGCGCAACATCAATTTGGTGGTATCGGTAAACACCCCAACGAACAAATCCACCCGCCCTGCGGAATCCTTGACCGCCGACAGCTTCAGGGCAAACCAGCGCGTCTCCTGCGCGTTCTTGACGGAAAACTCGATCTCCGCATCCTTGCCCACCACCACGGCCTGGATCAAAGAGGTGGCGATCTTCTCATTGCGCGTGATGTCAGGCAAAATATCCCAGGATTTCCCGATCATCTGCTCCGGTTTCAAGCCGAAAAAGTCGCAGAACGCGCCGTTGACGAAGATGAACGGATTCCCCTCCACCTTCGGGTCGCTGACCACCAGCCCGTTGGTGGCGAACTGTATCGCTTTTTGCAGCCTGTAGTTGTTTTCATTAAGGTAAAGCAAACTCTCCTCGCGCTGCCGGTCGCGGCTGATATCCGTCATAACGAACAGCGTATAGCTCTCCACCAGCGGCTTGGCCTCGACCACACACAGCGCCCCGCCCTCTAGCGCGACAACCTCGCGGAAATTTATGATTGAATTCGCACCGGAACCCTCACCCAGTGCATTCTTGAGACTGACATCGACATCAGCCGCATGATCGAAGAGATAGTCGATAAAATGCGGCAGCCGAAACCCCTTCCCGTCCGCGCCCGCGCCCTTCAGGGCCGGAACGAAACCATACGCAACGGCGTTGGCGTACACCATCAGTCCCTCGGCGTTGAACATGATTTTACCCAGCGTATGGCTGTCCAAAGCCGCTTCCAGCACCTTGCGGTCGCAGCAATCCTGCGACGAAGGGCGGGAGCGTAAAAAAAACCGACTGAACATAGGCAGAGACCGCAAAGAAGAAAAAAGAACTACCTAAAATTGAAAACCAGACAACGCGGCCATGCAAGTAAATTGTTTCCTTTGACATACACCCGTATATCGGCAAAAGTGATTTTACCGATTCGTTTTCTGCGTATAAAATAAGCAAGCGTTTTCTCGGTTTTTCCACAGAATCATCTCATGCGTATTCGATCGCTCCGGTTGAGGCAATTCCTGCTTCCGGTTTTGGCCGGAACCCTTCCGCTCGTCCCCGTCATGGCCCGCGCCGATGCCGCCCCCGAAACGCCGTTTCTCTCGCACCCTCTGGGCCTGAACACCGCGCCGGAAATCAAGCAGGATTCACAACAGGGAAAAAACACCGCAATAGCCGATAAAAATTATAAAAACACAACGGATCGAGCTATAAATAAAAATGCTGATACTATAAGTATTAAAAAGAACTTACACCTCCAACCATTCAGCAACGCCCCGCAGCAAATTGGCAGTGTCGCAAAAGAGATTTATACAAATAATCCACAGGCTCAATCCCTGCAGTTTCAACTGATTTCACACGGCCTGCGCGGCCCCAATCTGCGCCTCATGACCGCCGACTTTAGACGTGCCGGTAATCATGAGGGCAGCCCGCAGGAAATTTGGCGCAACGCCGAATTCACACTCGAAGGACAGGAGGCGGAGGAAACAACACTCTGGCCGATGCGTCCCTATCTCTGGCTTATTCAGGACAATCAACTAAGTTTTGACGACGACCACGGCCTCCTCGCCCGCTCCTCCCTGATCGCCGAAGCGCGCGCCCCGGAAATCCTCAACCTCCTCACGCTCGGCGCGGCCTTCCGCCTGAACATCGCCGATAATCTGCACAGGATCGACGCACCCCGCGCTCCCCTCCCGGTCCGCAGCGATGTGGAGGAATTCGCAGACCGTACAATCGGCCTTGAGCGCCTCTATGCCACAAGTTTCCACAGCCTGTCCCCCGAATGGCACACAGCCCTGAGCGCGGGGTATCTGGAGGAAATGGTGGCGGGCGTGGGCGGCGAAATAATCTACCGCCCCTTCAAATCCCGCCTCGCCGTCGGTGCAGAACTCTGGCAGACCTTCCGCCGTGATCCCGAAACCACGCTCAACCTCGGGCTAAATGGCGATCACGTCCTGACCGGGCATCTTAAC
This sequence comes from Alphaproteobacteria bacterium, assembly GCA_018000295.1. GTDB lineage: Bacteria > Pseudomonadota > Alphaproteobacteria > Micavibrionales > Micavibrionaceae > JAGNKE01. The sequence continues at coordinate 7,377 of JAGNKE010000025.1, forward strand.
GCCTGGTACGACTGGCCGGAGCCGGATATAACCCTCCACCTGCAGGCCGGACGCTATCTGGCCGAGGATATCGGCCTCACGGCGGCTCTGGAGAAGGATTTCGTGAATGGCGCGAAGCTGAAGGGCTTCATCACCCTCACGGACGCCGAAGAAGACAGAATGACGCAGGGCATCAGCCTCTCCCTCCCCCTAGGCGGTTTACCATATGTGCCGGACGGCAGCGAATTCCGCCTGCGCGCCGAGCCCTTCGCCCGCGATATAGGCCAGACCGTGGACAAACCCGTCAGCCTCTATGAACTGTCCGAACCCTTCACCCTCGGCCACATGGCAAGGTATTGGGAGAAAATTGTGGAATGAGAAAAACTAAAGCGAAAAGCTTCCCGGCGTAAAATCCACAACCCGCCCTGCGGGCTGATAAGGCTGCACATACATCCGATCATGATAGCGTGCAGGAACCTGCTCCGCCAGTTCGGGCGAAACGGTGAGAATTCCATAATTCACAAAGCGCGCCTTGTTCTGGCGCAAAATCTCGGGATCCTCGGGATAAACATAATTTGCCATCACCCCGTGCGCGAGTTCAAAATCCAGCTTGCTATCCTGATTCTCCGCCCGGATCGCCGCCAACAGCGCCCCCATCCCCGCCATGTGGAAAGACTGCACGGGATCGTTACTGCGGAAAATCCCGCCATTCGCCCCCTGCACGGGCATCAGGTAATCGAAGGCATGATCCTTAAGCTCCTGCCCGTCGATCCGCACCGTAGTCACCCCCTGCTCGGCCAGCCAGCTTGCAAAACCCTTGGTCCCCGCACGCAGCGGCGAAAGCGTGGACAGCACAGCCCCCGGAGCCTGCGAATACACATAAGAATGAACATTGCCGATCAGCGTCTCCCCCGCCTTCGGGAAGTTGGAGGAAATCGTATACGGCACGATCACCTTCGGCGTATCGCCGAGCGGATGAACGGGGGATTTCAAAATCGGCTTGATCCGGTCGGGAAGCTGCAACTGATCGTTCCAGTAGGTATAGACAACCGCCGTAGGAAACCACTTCCCGCTCTCGTCCTGCACCGCCATGGCCATCGCCAGCTTGTTGGTGCCGGGATCGCCCAGCCGCGCCACCAGCTGCTCGGCCCGCTTCGGCGCATGAACGGCATCGAACAGCCGCCCATGAATACCTTCGAACGCACTGTCTTGAGTAACAACAACAAACTGCTGCGCGGGCGTAATTCGCGCAATCGCGGCCTTGAGCGCATCCTGCCCCTCTTCGTCCAATCGGTTTTTATGCGGCGAGAGTTGCTCATAAATCGCCACGGCATCGCCGAGGCTGAGCGTGCTTTCACCGGAAGGAGGGTGTGAATCGAACATCATGATTTCCCGCTAAAAAAACTTTACTCCCTATTATAGACAACAATGCCGGATAGACGTCAACATTTTGATAATTTTATTGCGCCGCAATAAAAACAGGATTCGAAAAACCCTTAAACGAGTAAAGCCTTCAACGCCTCGACATCGCCTTTCCAGGCCTCGAAATCCTCGGTTTCTGCCCACAGTTCCCGCAATTCGGAGTCCTGCGAAAGAACGGCATCAAGTGCCTGAACGGCCATGCCGCGCAGCGACCGGGCATCCAGAGATTGCACGGTGGGAAGCCATGCGGCCACCTCTTCAGGCAGTTCGTCATTCGCACGTCCGCGCCCGATCAAGGCCGCGACGATCTCGGCCGCCGCTATGGCCCGAGACCCCTCATCCGCGTCCAACTCAAGGCCCGGCACAACATCAAGCGCATCTTCAATCAAGGAAAAATCTTTGCTGTTTTCAAAACCGAAGACCCAGTCCAGTGCCGTATCGTTCTCGAAAGATCCTAAACCCCAAGCGCCCATAAACCCCTCCGGTAAAATAAGTTTGATATCGCAATGTAAGAATCTATGTGTTACACAAAAAAAATGCAAGAAACGTCAGATCTATACGCCCTGCGCGGTCCCTACTTTACGCTCGCGGCCCCGCTGCTCGAGAGCGATCTAAGGCTCGAAAGACTCAGAACGATCATGAGCACGAAATACGCAGAAATATATGGAATCTACCAGGAATTGAGACAGAGCCTTGTGGATTTGACGGATACCTATTCTGCACCGGACAGACCGCCCCCAAAAAGCCAGACGTTCGAAAAATTCGTTTATCTCTGGTGCGAAGACCCTTCAAACAACCTGTCTGTGACCACCGAAGAATTACACAATACGGGTCGGCTACTTAAAACCCGTATCCCGAAACCTCTCTCCAAGCTATACGCAAAACACGGCATCCCGAAAGTCACCGCTGAACTGGCCCAGACACTAAAAGACACGAAGATACCGCTTTTTCCGATCACGCGCTTCTACACCCTGAGTGAAATTTTGGAAACAGCAAAAAAATACCCGTTTTTTGCAGAAAGAGACAAAGAGTCCCATGTTCCCTTCGCGACCGACGGAAACGGAAATGATTACTCGATATCAGCCTTCGAAGGATTGAACAGCGTCTGCCTCTACAATCCTGAGGGAGAGCGCCCTATTCGCATCAAAAGCCTCAGGGATTTTTCCGAAGATTATGGTGATCTGGAGTTCGAGCTATGGCTCTCGCAGTATGCGGAGTTGAGAAAACCCCGTCCAAACATGGAAAATTTCAAAAAATTGCGCGAAAAACTTGAAAAAACGAAGACTCTGGCCACAGCTTTCGAGCAACACGAACACTTCGGTCGCTATAAAGTGCTTTTTTCGGATTTTTCAAAAAATTTGAACGCCTTAATGGAAAACTACGAAAACGCATCAAACGCAATAAAAGAACAATCACAATAAAAAACCGCCCGAAGGCGGTCAGTTTTTTTGTATCTTTTTGGTTTGGTTTGAGGCTGCCTGGCCGTTCCGGCTCTAATATTTCTATAATTCCCTCACGCCCCTGGTTATTCGTATTGGGTCATCTCTTATTCGGTTAGGAGCAGAAATCTATGCGTGGTGCCGCGTATTCTTACTCTCTATCTTCAGAATAGCTAAAATTTTATGTAAATTGCAAACATTATTATTTATCTAATATTTTCAGCAACTTAGAGAAATCAGCGGGCGGCGGCGCCTCAAACGCCATCTCCTCCTCCGTCCGGGGGTGGATAAACCGCAAAGCAGCGGCATGAAGCGCCTGCCGGGGAAATTCGCAGATTTGCTCGATTTCATCGGCTTCATACCCGCCCTTTTTGAGCTTGGCCACCAGCGCCGTTTTCTGCGGCCCATAAAGCGGATCGCCAACCAGCGGATGTCCCAGAACCTGCATATGCACCCTGATCTGGTGCGTCCGCCCGGTCTCCAGTTCGCACTGGACCAGCGAACAGGCCTCCTTATACTTGGCCTGCACATGGTAATGCGTCCGCGCATCCCGCAACCCTGCCCCGCTGGTGCCCATCTTCAAACGGCTGTTCCGGTCTCGCCCGATGGGTCGGTCCACAACTCCCTTAATCGGAAAAGGCACACCAAGCACAACCGCATAATATGTGCGGCTGAGACTCCGGTCCGAAAGCTGTTCGGCCAGAAAGCGGTGCGCCTTGTCGTTCTTCGCCACGATCATCAGCCCGCTCGTCTCCTTATCCAGCCGATGGACAATCCCGGGCCGCACCACACCGCCGATCCCCGAAAGGCTCCCCGCGCAGTGATAAAGCAAAGCGTTGACCAGCGTCCCCGTCCAGTTCCCCGCGCCGGGATGCACAACCATCCCCGCCGCCTTGTTGATGACCAATAAATCCTCGTCCTGATAGACGATATCCAGCGGCAGGTTTTCAGGCTCGGGAACGCAGGCCACAGGCGGCGGCAAATGGACGGTCACCGCGTCCCCCGCCTTCATCTTGTGCGAGGCGACCATGAGCGGTGTCTCATTGAGGAAAACTTTGCCCTCCTCCATCAGCGCCTGCAGACGGGTGCGCGAAAGATCGCCAGAAAGCGAAGCCAGCGCCTTGTCGGCCCTCTGCCCGGCCAGTTCAGGCGGGACGGTAAATTCCAGCAGCCCTTCCCCGGACTCTTCGTCCGGCGCATCTTCGGGATCATCAGCCTTCATGGCAATACCGCTTCGGGTTTCACACAGGGGTCTTTATAGTCGTCCGGCCCGTTCCCTGCAAATATCCAGCCATCCTGTGTGGTATGGAGGGATTCATCGGCATCGCTCTCATCGTTCTCGCCATCCGCTTCCGGCGTTTCGATCGACTCGGCGACTTTCTTGTTCAAAAGTTCCAGCCCGGAGAGAGATTTTTCCGGCACGGGCGCTTCGGGCAGGTTTGCCGCCTTTTCCTCAGGCGCCTTGACCTCCGCCTCCGGCAGAGCGACGACGGTCAGATCGGCCTGCGACAGGCTGGCCTGCGTGAGCTTGGCCTTATCCGGCATAGACGCATCCGAAACCGCCGGAGCAGGTGGCCCAACAGCCTCATTCATCCCCGCAAACTTCTGATAAATCTCGGCATGGGGAACCTCCGCGGTTCCGGCCACCAGATAACGCCCATCCGAACCGATAACAAACTGAAAAGCCTCTCCGCCCAGTCCCTTGAAGAAACTCTCGCCCGACAGCGTGACGCCGCGGGGGGTGAGCAACAACATATGGACGTAATCCATCTTCCCGATGATCGTTCCATCCACCTCCATCAGCGGCGTTTTCGTCCCCTCTTCGCCCTCGGCCTTCGGGACACGGGCCTGCAGCATCAGCGCAATCAGCCCGTTCGGATGCACCCCCAGATCAATCGCGGAGTAATGATAGGCGCCGTTGTAAAACCTCTGCCAGCGCATCTCCCCGCTCGATCCGTCCAGAAGCATCAGCCAGCTTCCGATAGTCCCCGCATCGACGGGCAGCGCATCACCAAGCGCAAGAACCGTATCGTTCGCGTAAGCGACTGATCGCTTGATCTGCGAAGCCTGCCCGCGACTGAAGGTCTGCTGCCAGATCAGTGAGGCATCGGCCGTAGTCTTCATGATCCATCCGGTCTTCTTGCCAACCTCGTTTTCGACATAACCGCTGGCCAGAATAACTTCCGTCTTGTCCGCACCGGAAACCCCGCTCGAAACGCCGAGAATCTCAGAGTTCGCGCCCATCACATAGGCCCGCTTGGATAGAATTTTTCCCGCCTCGTCCAGCAAGTGAATTTCAGGGCTTTTCGAAAGGACAGGCTTCTCTTTCGTCCCCATCTGCTTTTCAACGGTAACCGAGAGGATGATCCGCTTCCCGTCCACACTTAAGGCCATATCCTTGGCCACCAGATCGCGCTTCGAATCGCGAAGGACTTTCTGCGCCTTGAAAGCGCCTTCCCGGTCGAAAAATCCGAGCCAGATATTCTTGGTCTCACCCGCCTTATGCCGGTTCGCCGCCAGAACGATCCGCTCTCCGATCTTGAGGATTTTGACAACCTCCGTCACCGCGCTGACCTGATGGTATTTCTGCCACGTCACGCGGCCCCTCCGGTCGAACCCCGCCAGCATGATGATCGGCGTAACACCCTCCAGCGGCACCATCTCCCCGGCGGCAAAGACCGTATCGTCACCCAGATCAAGGACAGATTTAAACCGCTCTTGCCGCGGCCCTTCGCCCAAGCCGGAATCCCATAGGCTGTAGGAACCAAAACTCGGTTCAAACAGCGAGGTCAAAGTTTCAGGAGTCGGCTCACAGACCTCCTGCGCCAACGCATCTCCCGGCGCAAGCCCAAAAAAAACAAGGAGCATGAAACGCAGAAGGACAAATCTGTTGAGCATTCGGCAGGTCACAGGTAGAATCGCAACCCTAAGTCTAGAACCCGTCAGGACAAATGTCTATGAAAGTTCTGATCCTGTCAGATGCTTGGCATCCCCAAATTAACGGGGTCGTGCGGACCTATGAATACATATCAAGGGAACTGGAAAAAAAGGGCGTAGAGGTTCAGGTTTTCGGCCCCGCGCATTTTCCGGCCACTATGCCCATGCCCTTTTATCCCGAAATCCGGATGGTCATTAAACCCTACCGCCGTCTTAAGCGCATGATCGAGGAATATGCGCCCGATAAAATCCACATCGCCACCGAAGGTCCGCTCGGCTGGGCCGGACGTAAATATTGCCTCAGGCACAAGCGGAGTTTCACAACCTCCTACCACACACAGTTTCCCGATTACATCGCCAAGCGCTTTGCGTGGCTGATCCCCCCGCTCTATAAAGCCGTTCATCAATCCGCCATACGCCTTGTTCGCAATTTCCACAACGCCTCGCAAACCGTGATGGTCTCAACGCCAAGTCTGGAGCATCAGTTACGGGATTGGGGGTTTACTGCGCCCATGAAGCGCTTTTCCCGCGGGGTGGACACCGCCCTCTTCCACCCCGGACCGAAGACTCTGTTTCAGGATTTGAAAAAACCCGTCGCCCTCTATGTCGGCCGCATCGCCATCGAGAAGAATCTGGAGGACTTTCTGAAAATGGACTGGGAAGGCTCGAAGGTGATCGTCGGCGACGGACCGGTGCGCCAGCGCCTGAAAAGGAAATACCCCCATGTGTATTTCGCGGGGACAAAACAGGGCAAGGAACTGGCCGCCCACTATTGCTCGGCGGATATTTTCGTCTTCCCGTCAAAAACAGATACGTTCGGCATCGTATTGCTGGAATCCCTCGCCTGCGGACTGCCCGTGGCCGCCTATAATGTCACCGGACCGAAAGATATCGTTAAGGAGCCTTTTCTTGGCGCTCTGGACGACCAAAACCTCGCGGTGGCGGCCCGAAAAGCCATGGCTCAGGGGCACCCTGAAAAATGCACGGAATATGCGGGCAAGAACTTCAGCTGGGCCAGCGCAGCGCAGCAATTTTTGGAGGCGCTTTGACCCCTCCCCATAGTGTATATTCGAACTTTGTATTTGCACTCTTGGCCCCGCACCGCTTACACTCCCAACCTTAAACGATAAAAGGCTTGAGAATGGCCAAAATACTGCTCGCCGAAGACGACCCCTCAATGCTCAATTTCCTTGAAATTGCGCTCAGAAGGGCGGGCCACGACGTCCTCCCCGCTTCCGACGGGCTGGAGGCGCTGGAGGTGCTCGAAGACGGGGAGGAGTTCGACCTCCTCCTGACCGACATCGTCATGCCCGGCATTGACGGCATCGAACTGGCTCAGAAAGCCATGCAGATCCAGCCGGATTTGAAGGTCATGTTCATCACCGGCTTCGCCGCCATGGCCGTCAGCAACCACAGCGAAGAAATGAAGAATACCAAACTTTTATCCAAACCCTTCCACCTCAGTGACCTCGTCAGCCAGATCGAGGAAATCCTGGCCACCTGACGTAAAAATCAGCCCAAAAGTCTAAAAATCACGAATTTCTTGATCTCCGATAAGAAATAAAATTATAATAGCCTCAAAAGAATAATGTTTTTGGGGTGATAGACTATGCCGGACGGGAGTGGGTTTCCGCGTACGCCAGCAGCAATAAAGACCAGTCAGGGCCAAAGAACCCCCCTGCCTGCGGAATCGTGCAACGCCATTCTCCACGACCTCCTGACAAAAAAGACCCCCTTCACACCGGCAGAAATAGAACAAATCCAAACGGCCCTCACCGATCTAAGCATAAAGACAGGAAAAATCGACAAAGTCGCGGGCACAAAGACAGCGGCTGGAATAGCGGATTATCTTCGCAGCAATATGGATCTGGTTCCCCAATTAGGCGACCCCGCCAAAGTCATCCTCAGAAGCTACGGACAGGGCGAAACCCTACAGCGCCTAACTCTTCAAGCCCAGATACCGAACGAAACCCGCCACTATCATGAACAACAGATTGAAACGGCGCTGGTCGATCTCAATGCGATGGGCCGCGGCCATCAGGCATTGAAAAACAACCTGCGGGAATTAGGCTACCTCACCGAAGCTCAGAGCAAACAGACCCGTGTCAGCAATCCGGTCATGATGGAAGCTGTGATGAAATATCTTGAGGACCACCCGCAGATGCTGGCGCGGACGGACAGCAGCCTGATGCGCGTGATGATGCAGGGCGGATTTGATGATCGTCTGCAGACCCTCGTGCAAAGAAGCGAGTTTATGGATCAAAGGATCGAAGAAAAACTCAAGCAGACAGGCAATATTGAAACCGCCAACTATAGGGACATCTACGAAATACAGACCCTCTTGAAAATTGGAGGTTACAATCCCGGCGGCATTGACGGCATCGTCGGAGGAAGGCTCAGAGGCGCTGTCAGCCGCTACAATATTGCCAATGGCAGCACACAAACACCCGTTCCCGAGCTTCGGGATCAATTTAGGACCGAAACACAGGTCGCCGCCCCTGTGACGCCTGTGCGCCAGCCGCAGCAGGTGACGCCTCCGGCAACGCCGGGAACCATAATGATGCCGCCGGCCGTCGGTGTGACCAACGGATACGGAGTTTCAAACGCCGCCATTGAACAGGCTTGGAGCCGCGTCGCTTCCGGTGAAAGAAAGCCGCCGGAAATCAACCCCGGTTCGGTAAGTATAGACTCGACACCAAAGCGCCCTCTGGTTGTGATTGACTTGGGTCACGGCTCAAACATCGGCGGGAACAGCCGTGTAGATCCCGGAGCAATCTCCCCGCATATCAAGAATCTTTCTGAAGTCGCCGTAATCGACAGCTTGGCACCGGTTTTGGCCCGCCAGCTTCACGCCCGAGGGTATCAGGTCGCCTTTACGCGCGGAAATGGAGAAATCCTCCGCCTCGAAGGCGACCACGACCGCACCTTGCGGGTACGCTCGCTTTTTGCTCACGAACTCGCACAGGAAGTCGGATCGCAGGGCGTAGTCATGCTGAGCCTTCACGCCAACTCTGCAACAAATCAAAGTGCCAGCGGTGCCTATGCCTACGTGCAGGGCAGCAACGGACGCGCCAGCAATGCGGAATCTCAAGCCCTAGCCCGCTCGATCGGTGAGGGATACACGATCGGCCAGACCCCGACCCGCATCCATCAGGCGGATTTCAGCGTCCTTCGCAACTTCGAAAGCGCCGTACCCAAGACCGACAAGGTCAGCGCCGCGGTGCTGATCGAATTGGGATATCTGACCAACCGCGGCGATGCACAGGCACTGAACGAGATGCGAAACAACCCTTCCACGGCGGCGGCGCAGATTGCCGGCGCAGTTGATAACTACGTTCACCAGCGTGTTCCGGGATTACCGGCACCACAAACCGAAACCGCACCAGCAGCACCCGCCCCCCCGGCAGCGGCCACCAGCGCCCCGGAGCCTGACAATGGCTTTTCGCCCTGGCGTTGGCTCATGAACAGGTTCTAGAAAACGGCTTCTTCATCCCCTGAGCGGAAACGGCTTGATCTTTTCGGGGTTTTTGTTTACCTGATAGCTCCTATCGCGCAAAAGAGTGGGCGGTTAGCTCAGCGGTAGAGCACTTGCTCGACACGCAAGGGGTCACAGGTTCAATCCCTGTACCGCCCACCATTTTCTTCAGCCACCCCTCCCGGCGTTCAAAGGCTCGAAAGTTCTTATCTTTTTGCCTTTTTTGCGTAACTTCGTTAAAATATGCCGCAATAATATTTTACAGGGGTGCCTCGTGTCCGAAGAATTTCACAAATTTGACAGTGTCTCCGAAATCGGCGCACTCGACACTCTGCTCGCACAGGCCGTTCCACACAAATCCGGTAAGGGTAATTCAATCACCATCTCCCTGCCCGCCTCCGAAAAGGCGGCGTTCGAAGCGGCCCTCGACACGCATAATCAGGGCATAGTGCGCGGCACCAATGTCCCCGCCCTCGTCGCAAAACTTCAAACCCTGGCCGCCGACCATTATGTGCAGGAGGAGGACGGCTCGTTCAGTGTTGCACACCCCTCCGCCCCGGCGGACAGACCGACATTCGCGAGCTTCAGGGAGGCGCTTCTCGATGCGAAGGAAAAGGAACAGATTTCCCCCGGCAACCTGACCCTGCTGAAATTCATGATGGCCGCGGAAGAAACGGATCAGGCCATCGGCATCGCGGACGCCCACACACAAATTCACGGCTACACTGATTTCTCCTACCTCGGCAGCGGCACATTCACCATCGCCTTCCGCGCACGGGAACAGGACACGGGCCGCAGCCGCATCGTCAAATTTTCCGGCTGGGGCGGTGAGCTTCAGGCCAAGGGCGCATCCATCCCCGACAACATCAAGCCCGCTTTGGACAGTCCCTCCAATTTGCCGGAGGACTGGTACCTCTTCGCCTTCCCTGAAGTGGTCCCGCTGGAAAAAGTCGCTGATGAACTCGGCCGCGGCACGCGCATAGAGGTGACGTACCGGGAACCGGACGGTAAGGAAACTCCTGAATTTTATAAAACCCACGGCACGATAGACATCGTCCACGCGATGTTCGTCAACAGCATGAGCGAAGGCTACTTCCCCTCCGATACCGTGGAGGGCAACACAGCCCTGATGCCCGATGGCGGCCTCAAGGCGTTCGACATGGGCATGATCGCGCATAAGGATAACGCGTCCCTCAACCCCTTCGACCCCGAAGCCGCGGCAAAGCATGACGCGGAGTTCGGCGCCCTCGGCGTTCCCTTCCATCATCTCGACCATAACGGGGTGCCGACCGATATCGCCGCCTTCCAGCCCGAAAGATACAGGCAATTCGTGCGGAATGATTTCCGGCAGGATATGCGCGCGGAGATGGCGTGACCACTCGCCGTTCTTCCATGACATCAATAGTCGGGTAACAAATAAAACAGGAAAGACAGACATGCCCAAAAACACCATCTGCCTCTGGTACGAAGGCACGGCGGAGGAAGCTGCGAATTTCTACGCAAAGACGTTTCCCGATAGCCGTGTAACCGCGGTTCACCTCGCGCCCGGCGATTACCCCGACGGCAACCAGGGGGATGTGCTGACGGTCGAGTTTACCGTTCTGGGCATCCCGTGCCTCGGCCTCAACGGCGGCCCGATCTTCAAGCACAGCGAAGCGTTTTCCTTTCTGGTAGTTACGGAGAGTCAGGAGGAAACCGACCGTTACTGGAACGCGATTGTGGGCAACGGCGGCGCCGAAAGCGTCTGCGGCTGGTGCAAAGACCGCTGGGGTTTATCATGGCAGATCACGCCCCGGATTCTTCTGGACGCAGTCACCGGCCCGGACAAGGCCGCCGCGAAACGGGCGTTCGACGCCATGCTGCAGATGAAAAAGATCGACATCGCCGCCATCGAGGCCGCGCTGCGCCGTCCGGGTCAGGAAAGTCAAAAAACTATAAAATCCTGTTAAAAAGACTAAATTCCTAACTATTCCCTCGCAAAAACCCTTGTTCTGCCAGTAAAACTTGCGCCCCCGCGCAGGATTACATATAATGGCCTTAAATAATAAAAGTAAAAAACGCCCGACAAACGGTCAGGCAGGGGTATAGGGTGAGATGAAGCAGGAAAACATCGACAAGCTGAGCCGTCTGCTGGACAAGCCAGCCCTCAAGGTCGAGCAAATCTCCGAAGAGGATATCAAATCGGTTCAGCGCATCCTGAAGGCCGAAGGCCTGTATCAGGGCAAAATCGACGGCGATTTCGGTGGCGGCACTTCTCGCGGACTCCTCAAGGCTTTCGAGCATAATCCTTCACTCATCAATTCCCTCTCGCCCGCCTATCTGAAACTGATGCAGGAGAACGGCTACGGCAAACAATTGCAGGAACTCGTCGCAGGCAACGCCAGAATCACCGCCGATCTGGTCGCGGACACCAAAAAACTTCTCGACGATCCGAAATACGCAAAGCACCATTCCTTTCAGCAATCGAACCTCTATCTTCTCGGGTTTTACGGCGACGAGATCGACGGCATCAAGGGCAAAAACCATAAGGACGCGATCAGGGAACTCAAGGAAAAATATCCCTCCGCCTCGCCTGCTGCACCCGCACAAATGCCAACGCCCGCTCCCTTAGCAACGGCCGCAGCGCCCCCGCCCCCTGCTGCAGCCCCCGCCACTGCAGGAAAAACTATAAAAACACCAACAGAATCAGGCCCGCCGGTCAAGACTGGAGCGGCGCCCCAGACAGTCGTGACCACCGGGAGCGGCGCGGTTCTGACCAGCGCCCCCGTTCAGACAGCGCCCGAGATCCGCCCTGCCCATCTCGGCCCGAACCCCGGAAGTGCGACTCCGGCCCCAAATCTGGCCAATCTGTCTCTAAGAGCCACCCACGATTTCATTCAAAGCCGTGCGATGGACCCTCAATTCGCGCCTCTCTACCCGGCGCAGGTGGACACGGATACGGAAGGCGAGGGCAGCAATAAAGGCGGCCTGAGCGCATGGCAGCGCTTCAAGAATTTCTTCAATGGTAAATCCGAAGGAACGCCCGAGCAGCAGACCATAGCCCCGCAAACCGCCCCGGCGCAGGATATCCAAAGGCTCTGGGGCATGATGGAACAGGCAAGGGACGCGGGAATGACTGCGCCGAAAGCTGATACGGGCTACGAGCCGTACGAGCCGATACTGGCGCTGATCCGTCAAAAGGAAAGCGGAGACAATTACGACATCGGCCATAACCATGTCGATCGGGGCTATTCCAGAATGACCATCAACGAGGTTATCCAGGATCAGGAAGACTGGTGCAACCGCAGGCGGGCTGCTGGAAAGGGAATCTACAGCTACTTCGAGGGCCGCGCCAGTTCGGTAGCCGGCGCTTACCAGATTAAGCACTCCACCCTGTTAAGCCTTGTAAAAGAGCTTGGCCTAACAGGAGATGAAAAATTTGACAAGGCGATGCAGGACCGTCTTGCGGTCGCCCTTTTGAACAGAAGGGATTATGACGACTATCTGGCGGGAGGAATAACGACAAGAAGAATGGTCCGCAACCTCTCCGGCGAATGGGCCTCCTTCCCTGAAGGTCCGTCGAACGAAAGCAGGTACAGTGACAGGAACAACAAGGCGCTGATCGGCTATAAGCCGACCCACGACATCCTTCAGTATGTCAGGTCGGAGTTTCAGGAACAGGCCGCAGACCCATCCGCAGGCACGCAATTCGCCACCAACATCTCGCGCCCTGAGACGGCGCAACCCGCAACGCCCGCCGCCGCAACCGAAGACGGCGGAGTCAAACCGCCCAAAAGGGATCATCATTCGGTGCTGGGAACGGATGTAAGATTTACCTAAATTTTTTTAAAATATTATTTGTATGGATCAGGAACTCTCACAGCATCAGCATTACGCGGGCTTCATCGCCCGGGCGCAGCCATGGCACAACGGCCACCAGAACGTGCTGGCCCAGATGGTCGCAGAGGGTTTTCAGCCCGTGATTTTCCTCGGCTCCTGCAACGCCGAGCGCAACCCCGAGAAAAACCCCTTCACCTTCGCCGAACGCGTCCGCATCATTGAAAAGGCCTGCGAACAGCTCCGCCATCCCGACGGCCGCACCGTTAAGCCCATCTTCGTCCCCGTCTACGATCACGAGCGCACCCCCGAAGAAAAACCCTACATGGAGGGCGGCGACAAGCGCGTCCCTCTCAACAGTGCGTGGTTCGCCGAATTCGTGGATTTCTTCGACAAAAGCGGTATCAAGCCGGAGCAATTCACCCTCTTCTACTCCGCCAAGGATCAGGACAAGAAGAACTATATCATCTATCCCTTCTATGCTGCGAAGGGAAAGGAATTTTCCTTTGACGGCATAACGCAAACAAGGGTCTTTCCCGAAGAAGACCTCTCGCTCGCCTTCGAACTCTATGGCGCAAAACGCAAGGAGACTCCGGTCACGGCGGAAAATGCAACCGACATCCGCTCGGATTACGCGCAGACCCGCAGCCTTCTGGTTCCTGGCACGGCAGAGCTGATCGACGACATTCTGCTGACCGAACGCAAGAAGAACGTGGTCTACGACGGGCAGGATATTTCGGACACGGACTTCGCCGCCGACCCGATGCAGGTTCTCCGGCACGAGCGCCGCATCCGCGATTTCCATCTGCACAAGCAACCCGCCGACCCCACCTTCCACAAGCGCGTCCTGTTAATCGGCGGCGCGGGATCGCTGGGCCTTCCCGTCATCGAAAATCTTCTGGCGAACGGCCACGATCTGGTCCTCAATCACAATGCCATGCGTTTTGAAAAATTTCTGAACGACGTCGAGGCCATCCGGGCACAATACCCCGGCAGGACAATCGAGTTTCAACACACCGACCTGCGCCACCCCCGCACGGCCACACCCGAATACTGGCGCGAGACCTATGAAAAATTCGGCATCGACGCGGTCTTCAACATGGCCGGAATCATCGAGGAAAAACGGGATATCGGCCTGACCTTCGATTCCGTCAACTACCTCCCCGTCAAGGCCATGGCGCAGGCCGCCGTGGACGCGGGCATCGACCGCATGGTCTATGTCTCCACCATAACCGCAGGAAACCCGGAAGCGGAAGCCAACGCCCGCTCCGAAACCGAACCCCTCACCTACGCCGGATCGAAACGCAAAGCCGAACTGGCGCTGGAGGAATTATCAGATAAGCTGAACTGGATATCCGTCCGCCCGATTACGGTCTTCAACGCCGCTACGCCCAACTGGGGCCGCCCGATGAACCTGCCCGATCTGGCTAACCTCGCCTTCACGCCCATGATCGGCTCCGGCCAGCAAAAGCTCCAGCCGCTCTATATCGGCGACCTCGCCAAGGCCGGACGTTTGATTGAAAGCCCGCTGAGGGGCGGTCAGGTCTTCGAGGCCGTTGGCCCCGAGCAGATCACCCAGCAAAAGGCGCTCATGCTGCTGCGCCGTCCGACCGACGCCTTCGCCGCCGTCAGCGTCAATTACGACGTCGCCGAATTTCTGGCCGAGAATTACCCCTACGGCTCGATCAACCCGAGCTTCATCAAGGTGATGAAACAGCGCGAAGCCGGTACGGAAATGATCCCCTATCAGGATTGGGCCAAGGCCATCGGCGAGGAAGGCCACCTGACCTCGCTGGAGGATATTTACGCCGACCCCGCGCAGGACATCCAGTTCGCCGAACCCCCCATCGTCGAATACGGCGGCATGATCGCCAAAAACCCCGAACCCCTCTTCCAGTTCCTCGCCCGCAAGATGGGCCAGAGCCCGCTGGTCGACCGTTTCCGCGAAGCCTTCGACTCCTTCCGCGAGAACATGGGCTCCCGCGAAGCCAGAGAGCGCGTCAAGAACACCGTCTTTGACATTCTGCAGGCCATGCGCGATGCTTTGAACGACGACAACGACAACGACCACAAGCCCAAGCCCGCGATGTAAGGCAGCGGCTTTCAAGGCCCGCCATGCACCTCACCGAAAAGGCAATCACCGAAAATTTCGACCTGCTCTTTTATCTGGAGGGCAAGAACGCCGCCGGGGAAGCCATCTGGTGCTATGTCACTGTACCGCCGGATGAAGTGGAGGTGTTCCTCGAACAATCCGCGCAACCCGGCTTCCGCCCCGCCGAGTTTGCGGACATCGTCGCCTCCGGCACCGGCGAACCGACCGACCAGGAAAAAGACCGGCTGGAGGATGAATTGGGTCTGGAACGCGGGGTTTTGTAAAATGAAACTGAATATTCACGACGACAAAACGCTCTACAAACTCATCGTCATAGTCATAAGCATATTTTTGGTGTCTCTTTTCGCCTTGTTTACGGCAGCGAAAGGACTGGCCGCAGGCATTTTCACCGTTCTTCTCGTCCTATGGGCTGTATTGTTCTCTTTTATTCAGGCTTTTTTATACAAATGGCTTGTCTTGGATATTTACAGCAAGAAACCCTTGGCTCAGGCGGTAACATCTTCTGTGGGATTTTACGCGTGGATTCTTTCGTCCTTCATAGTGTTTGGCGTAAGCTTGGCGATACTGTTGAAAGGTCAAGTTCTGTTGGAAAATACATTTCCTCCAAAGCCTGCCCCCTCCTCTCTCGTCTCAGTGATCCCGCCGCAGGAAGGCACACCCGGAGTTAAAAACTAGTCGGATTCCACCCTCTTCGGCCCCAAAAACGGCACAAACCGCACCGGAATCGTCTTCGTTTCCTTCACGCGCCCATCCGCGTTTTTCTCGATCACCAGCAATTCCTGCGTATTCCCGTCCGCCCCCACGGGAATGACCATCCGACCGCCGGCTTTAAGCTGCTCGATCAGGGGCTGCGGCACATGGTCGATCCCCGCCGTCACGAGGATCGCATCGAACGGCGCATGCTCCGGCCAGCCCGCATACCCGTCCCCGACACGCACATGAACATTTTTATAACCCAGCGCCGCCAGCCGTTCCTTCGCCTGCAGCCCCAGAGCCTCGATATACTCCACCGTATAAACCTCTTTGACAATCTCGCCCAGCACGGCGGCCTGATACCCCGACCCCGTCCCGACCTCGAACACGACGGAATCCGCGTCCACCTCCGCCAGTTCCGTCATCAGCGCGACGATATAGGGCTGGGAGATCGTCTGCCCCTTCCCGATCGAAACCGGCCCGTCCTCATAGGCGCGGTGCTGCTGCAGCGTGGGAAGGAATTCATGCCGCGGCACGGCGCGCAGGGCCTCAAGCACCAGCGGATCGGTAATCCCCCGGTCCGCGATCTGAAATCTGACCATCTCGGCGCGTTCTTTCTCCATAAGCTGCCCTTTCAAAGCCGAGCGGTTAACATAAAAATACACCGCCCCCAGCGCCAGCGCGAGAGCGAAAAACGTGCCTGTAATGATCGTTCTTCCGGCCATAAGCCTAACATCTCGTCCGGGTTTTTTAGTAAAACCACCCTATCAAGCACAGAAGGCAAGTAGCAATAACCCTGTATGCACAAATATTTCTGTCGCTTTTTTAAATTATTTAATTATAGTTTTTTCTAATAGACGATCCCTCGCGTGTTCCCCTGCGTTTAGAAAAACTCCAAAACCATAAAGGTTAAAACCCATGTCTCTATTGAGAATACGGCAGCCTCTAGCCGTGCTTGCACTGACCGCCACTTTATTGACAGGCGTCTATCTTCCTGCCTTCGCGGATGAACAGGTACCGGCAGAGGAAACGCAGGATTACGGCGACCGCCTGCTGGGCGATATAGGCGGGGCACGCTCGGCAATAGCCCCGTATGGCATTGATCTGGGCATCGTCTACACCGCGGATTTTTTTCATAACGTTACAGGTGGTATCGAAACGGGATCGATGTACATGGACAACCTCGATATCACCGCCGATATCGACGGCGAGAAACTCTATGGCCTGAAAGGCTCCAAAATCTTCCTCTATCTCCTCAACAATGCGGGCGGCGAGTTCAACACCGAACGCGTCGGCTCCAACGAGGGCGTGGACAATATCGAGGTCGGCGAACACACCTTCAAGCTTTACGAAGCCTGGATCGAGCAGAATCTGCTCGATGATAAACTTTCGCTTCGCGCCGGACTCTACGACCTGAACTCAGAATTTGACGTAACCGACAGCAGCGGGATTTTCCTCAATCCCACCTTCGGCATCGACACGGCCTACGCCGCCACGGGCGAAGCCGGACCGTCCATCTTTCCGCTGACGTCTCTGGCCTTCCGCGTCAATGTGGCTCCGGTGGAGGATTTCTATATCCGCGCCGCGGTTCTGGACGGTGTCCCCGGCGACCCCGATAATCCGCGGGGTACCCATGTCGTTCTGGATGACGATGACGGCATCCTGCTGGCGCTGGAATCCGCTTACGGCAATCTCGACTCCGGCCGGATCGGCGCGGGCGGCTGGTGGTACAGTGAAGAGTCAGACCACCTAACCGATACGGATGCCCTCGGCAACCCCGAACAGGATAATAGCAGCGGCTTATACGCCCTCGCCGAAAAGACGCTCTTTCGCCCCGACGGCGCTGAAGGCCGCCATCTGGACGGATTTGTCCGCTTCGCGTGGGCCAACGATGACGTAAACCAGTTTGATTACAGCGGCTCTCTGGGCCTCGCCTATACCGGCCCCTTCGCCGCCCGTCCCGACGATATCGCGGGCATAGCCCTGCACGGCGCCCATAACGGCGACCCGTTCGTGGAAGCGGCCGATCTGGCGGGCGAACCCGTAACCTCCGGCGAATGGGGCATAGAGGCCACCTACAGTTATCAGGCCACCCCGTGGCTGCGGGTCCAGCCCGACGCGCAATATATCAACGATCCCGGCACAACGGGCGACGCCGACGATGCCTTCGCCGTGGGTGTCAGGCTGGAGCTGAATCTTTAGGACGGGCGGTGCCGACCTGCCGGAACACCCCCTCTTGAAAAAACGTCTCACCCAGTTGATCATGAACCATGGAGAGCCGGAAGAGGAAATTCCCCTCCCCGATATCCTCATGCACCACATGGGTTTCCCCCGGCGCCAGCCAGCGTGGCAGCCGCACCCGCAACCGACCCAACTGCCAGAAAAAACTCCGGCTGCGGAAATGCAGCGCCGCGTTTTCCTCGGTGACATTCAAAACCATCCCGAACCCGCCACCCACACATTCCAGCATCTCGCCGGATTTTGACTCCTTCTTGACCGAAACCACCGTAAATGGCCTACGCCCCGCGTAATAATAAACCCGCTTCCAATAAACGCCACTCCGCCCGCGCCGTTTGGTCAGCTCCACATCCATCGGCACGTCCGTTCCGGCATAAGGCGTCAGAGGGTTGCCGATGATCCGCGTCAACTGCGCGAACAGCCATCCCGCCTTTGAGCGCCGCACCATGTGCATCGTCCCGCGATAGGCCACAACTTCGCCCTCTTGTGGATCATGTTCAAAACGCTCACGAATGGCGGGCTCAAGCCGCATCCATGCCGCCTCGCCCAGCTGGTTGCGGATCGTGCGGCCCGTATCGCCCTTGTGCAGATTGCCGATTTTCTCAATCCCCAGAAGATAAAGCACAAGATTCCGCGCCTGTTTCCCCGCCGGATACAACACAGTGGACAGAAACTTGTGCCGGAAGAAAGTTTGATTCATCCGCCCCATGAATCCGGCGGGTTTCGTATGCTGCGCGAGGATATGGATCGCATCGCTGCCGTAATGCAGGTCGTCCCCGATCTTCACGACCATCCCCACGTCAATATCCAGCCCCCGCGCCGTGATAGCGTCCATCAGCGCCCCGCCCTTCCGCGCGTCGATCAAAACCAGCGGACGTTCGGAATCCTTGAGCGAGATATTGGTGCAATAGGCGCGGCAGACCGGACATTCATCGTCATAGACCAGTTCAATAGGCGGCACTTGTGCGCTGGCTGTCCCTTGCGGATGTAAACGATCCTGTCCCACGACCCACCTTGCCTTTCCTGCGCGGCGGTGATAATATCATTTAGCTAAATAGCTAAATATCATACAGGGATGCCAGCGTCAACACATGATCGACAAAGTCTTCCAGGCCCTCTCCTCCGGCGTCCGCCGCGAAATTCTCGCTTATCTGTCCGAGGGCGGCATGACGGCGGGCGAACTGGCGCGGCATTTTGATATCACCAAACCCTCTCTCTCCAAGCACCTAGGCATCCTCGAAAACGCCGGACTGGTCGTCAGTGAGAAAAAGGGCCAGTTCGTCCACTACGCGCTGGCGAAAAACAACCTGATCAACACTGTGAACCTCTATATGCAGCAGATTTGCCCCGTGAGTTATTCAATCAAAAAGGATTTGAAGAAAAAAAGGAAATAAGGCCCGCGGCAAGAGCTGGACAGGCCTTTTGACCATCCCTACATAACAGGAGCGTGATCCTCATCCCCAGTCGAGGGCCGAGTTTCTGCCGCAGAGTCCTTAAGAGGCGGCTTTGCAAATTCTGCAGGGATGGAGGATGAAAAAAGCGGAGAGGATAAGGTGTAAAATTCTGTTGGGCCTCCTCCTAAAGGACCAAACCTTGAAACAACCGACTGTCCCCAGTAAATCTCTCTAGTTACGCTAAACGTACCATCAGAACCCAAAGCATTTGTATTAAACCCTTCGGCAACAGCTCCCAAAACACGACCTGCAGTATCATTAGGCCCCGAACGAGAAACTTCTGGAAGTTGCCGGGGATCGAAAAGCGAAACCACCGGCCCGTCAGAATGGCCGGAATAAATATAAGACACGACATTTTTATCCCCTGTAGTGCTAACAGAAGGATATGCAAGGCCATCGGTCAAACAAACGGTCGCATTGTTAGCGGCAAGGGTCTGGATGTGTTTGAGAGGCGTGCGCGCCAAGACACCAGTCAAAGCTTGTTCATAACCATCTTTTGAACCAACCACACTACAGTTATCTAAGGATTTAAGGACGGTTTGTGTAACAACAGCAGGCCCCTCTGAGTTCCGATGAGGCAAGGTACTCTCATGGTATTCTTGAATACCAAAAGTAATAGCCATAGCCGGAACAACGATGACCGCAGCTATGGCAGAGCCGATTACAAACTTCTGTTGCCTGAGCTGGCGATCAGAGGCTTGATGAAAGCTATCCATCGCGGCCGTGTACGCAGGATTTATTTGTACATCATCAGTCAAGTAAGGTACTTCAGGATACTTAATATCTGTGAACAAATCTTTGAAATAACCCAAGGACAGCCCCCTCTTTACAATTATTAATGATACAAAAACTATATCGTTTTAATTATGTTTAATATGCCATAAATTATTAATAGATACAAAAAAAAAGCAAGCCCTTTAAGCAAGATAAAGCAAAAAAACACCTAAAATCCAGGAAATCTGCCCCGTCAGCTATGAGATATTTAAGAAAAGGAAATAAGCTACTCCCACCCCTTCGGCCCCAGCTCCGCCTCAAGCTCCGAAAGCGACTGTTCCAACGCCGCGATGAACGCTGCCCGGTCTCCAGCCCACGATAGCGCCTCCCCCACATTGACCTGACACACAAACGGCACCAGAAGCCGCTCCCCACGTGGCAAAGACTTGCCCAGCCCGTGCATGAACACGGGCGTCACGGTGACGTCCGGCATCTCCTGCACCAGCTTGGCAATCCCGTACTTAAGGGGCTGGCGCTTTTCCGGCTCCCCCCGTGTCCCTTCCGGGAAAATCACGATCGTATACCCGTCCTCGATGGCCGCCTTGACGGGCGCAAGAACGTCTTCCCCCTCCTGCGGGTTCCGCTCGATCGGAATAACGCCGATCAGATTAAGCGAAATCCATGTCCGCAAATTCGTGCGGCAGAAATAATCCTTCGCCGCCACCAGCTTGACCTTCGGGATATCGCGGAATTTAATCAAGCTCATCAGCACCAGCGCATCCAGATGCGAATTATGGTTCGCCGCGATCAGATGACGGGGCTTGACCGTCAATCGCTCCAGATGCCGCACGCTCAACCCCAGCAAAATCATGAGCACGGGCCGCACGATCAGCACGTAAAACAGTTGCCGGGGCAGGTCGAAGGTTTTTTTATCCGCGCTCATCCCCTACCCCACGAAATAGAAATAGCGCACGCAATGGAAAAATAGCGGCGCGGTGAGCGAAAGCGAGTCGATCCGGTCGAGAATCCCGCCATGGCCGGGGATAAGGTTACCGGAATCCTTGATCTGCAGATCGCGCTTGAGCGCGGAGAACGTCACATCGCCAATGAACCCCGTTACCGCGATGATAAACCCCATCGCCAGGGCAAATGGGAAACTGAACGGCGTCAGCAGCGGATAAATCAGCCCCGCCACCATGACCGTCGTAATCACTCCGCCCATGAATCCTTCCCATGTCTTCTTGGGGCTGACGGCGGGAATGATCTTGCGTTTCCCGAACAGCTTGCCCCACACATACTGCGCCACGTCATTGCCCTGATTGAGAACGGCCAAAAACATGATCAGCCCGACATGGCCCTGCAACGCCTGCGAGTACTGCATCAGCATCGCCGCATGGGAAACCGCGAAGACCGTAATCATCAGCCCCCAGCTGATCTTGGCCACCGAGTTCAAAAACCCGTCCGTCTGCCCCGCGAGGATCAGCCGGAACGGCATCAGGAAAAACACCCACACCGGAATGAAGACGATAAACAACCCGTAAAGCCCGTTCGCCACGAAATAATACTGCACCGGAATAGCCAGATAGGCCCAGAACAGCGCTCTTCGGTCCGCCCGCCGCAGCGGGATGATGGAAAAATACTCCTTGAGCGCCAGAAAGCTCAGGAACGCAAAGAAAATGACGGAAACAACCGGAGAAGTCAGGATCGCCAGAGAAAAAATGCCGATCATGAACCACCAGCTTTTCACGCGCGCTTCCAGCTCACAGTGCTTGTGGTTCGGGTCGTTGAGATGCATGATAGTGACGATCACGCTGGCAATAATCAGAACCCCGAAGACGCCCGCAATGCTCACATGAACAGGATTGTAGGAGGAGAGATCAAACATCCTGAACCTCCCCGCTGCCTTCAAGGTGAGCAGAGGCCGCCCGCAGACGCTTCCACACCGTCCACACGCTGCCCGCGATAATGACCACCAGCCCGAACGCCAGCATCGTCCCTTTGGCAACAAACATTGTCTCGAACGGCGTCAGCAGGATGGCAACGGCCGACACCCCCATCCGGTGCGGCTTGGCCATCGGCCCCTGAAAATCCACCGGCGCGCCAAGGCTGCGCCCCAAAGTCCGCGCATATGCCGTCAGCACCGCCAGCAGCGCCGCGCCCCAGCCCAGAACGGCACCCCATGCACCGAAAGAAAAGGCATACCCCATCCCGACAAAAATCAGCGCATCCGAAATCCGGTCGGGCACGTCGTTAAACAACTCCCCCGACTTCGTGCTTTTCCCGCCCTCTAAGGCCACCAGACCGTCAAACAGGTTGCACAGAACCCGCCCGGCAATACCCGCCAAAGCCAGAAGCATGAACAACAGTCCAGCCCCGCCCGAAAACGACGTCATCCCGACACAGGAAATTCCCGCCAGAGCCGCGAAACCGATACTGGCCAGGGAGATCTGGTTGGGCGAGATATCCCGTTGCGCCAGAGATTTCGCCATGGTCTGGACGACCGCGAGATTGCGGACCTTGAGGGGGCGTCGGGCTTCAGGATCGGCCATGAATTCACTTTCAGCAGACGTTAAAACCGTTATACATATAACAGAATTGAGCAAAGCATGAAACGCATCCTCATCATCGGCGGCTACGGGCAGTTCGGCAGCCTGATCGCAAAGGCGCTGGCGCCGGAAAAAAACATCGCCCTGATCCTCGCCGGAAGGAATGAAGTGAAGGCAAAGGCGCTGGCCGCAACGCTGGACGCCGCAAACCCTCCCGAAATCATCGCGGCCGATATCCATAATAATACCGCCACCCTCCTTCAGCAGGCCCGCCCCGATATCCTCATCCACACCGCCGGACCGTTTCAGGGGCAGGATTATGACGTGGCTCAGGCCGCCATCGCGCAGGGCTGCCATTATATCGACCTATCCGACGGCCGCGATTTCGTCACCGGCATAAAAATCCTCGACCGTCGCGCCAAAGAGATGAATACAATTGTATGCAGCGGCGCAAGTTCCGTCCCCGCCCTCTCCTCCGCGGTCATCGAAGAATATAAAAACAAGTTCAAGACTCTTGAATCCATCGAATACGGCATCAGCACCGCCCAGAAAACGGGAATGGGACTCGCCACCGCCCGCGGCGTCATGAGCTACGCCGGAAAACCTTTCAAGACCCTGATCGACGGCGACATGAAAACCATCCACGGCTGGCAGGGATTGAAATATTACCTCTTCACCGATCTTGGCTCCCGCCCGCTTGGCTATTGCGATATCCCCGACCTCGGGATTTTTCCGGAAATTTACCCCGGCCTCCGCACCTTGCAGTTCCGCGCCGGAACCGAACTCTCTCTCCTGCATCTCAGCCTCTGGGTTCTCAGTTGGCCCGTGCGCTGGCGCTGGATCAAAAGCCTCGATCCGCTGGCCTCCCCGCTCCTGCGCCTCGCCAAAGCCTTCGACCGCTTCGGCACAGGCGACAGCGGCTTTTATATGAAGATGCAGGGAGCGGATGAAAACAACAAACCGCTCACGCTCGTCTTCGAACTGACCGCCAGACAGGGACACGGTCTGAATATCCCCGCCACGCCCGCCATCTTATTGGCCAAAAAATTGGCCGCAGAAGAAATACAATATAGCGGAGCAACCTCTTGCATCGGATTTTTAAACTTGAATGAGATTCTTACAGCTTTAAAATCTTATAATATAAAAACAAAGACCGAACGAAACCCGCCCAAAACCTGACGAGTTTTTCATAAAAGCAATTTACGATAAATTACGGATAAAATTGCAGGAAATTCGAACAAAAAGGGGGTGCGCTCGACCCTCGACCGCGTTATAATGAACGAAGTTTTCTTTTGCGTACCGCTATAGTTATCAGGACAATCTCATGGAATCTCTCAACGCGAAGCCTTCGGGCCTCTGGACTGCGTCCCTTAGAATTCTGGCTGTAGCCGCGTGCATCGGGTCATTCTCGCCCGCAGTATACGCCACCGACCCGGCAAAGCCCGCGATGGACCTGCCGCAGGTCGTCACCGAAGCCTCGGCGCCTTCTTCGGTTTCGGCGCTCAAGGACACCACGCACCCGACAATCAATCTCTCCCCGGATGACACGCAACTCGTCAAACTCGATCAGGACGCCGGTCTGGTCGTGGTCGGAAACCCTGAACACGCCAACGTGATCGCAGATTCGACCCGCACCCTTGTCGTCATCCCCCGCAGACCCGGAGCCACCTATTTCACCGTGATGGGCAACGACGGCAATATCATCATGCGCCGCCTTGTCATCGTCGCCGGACCCGAGGAACATTATGTGCGGGTGAAAAACACCTGCAAGGCCGCGGGCAGCAGCGCGAACTGCGTAGAAAACAACATCTATTATTGTCCCGACACCTGCCACGAAGTCCTTCTGGGCACCGAAACGGCCAGCGTAACCGAACAGGCAGTCCCTTCCCCCGCTGACGCGAAAACCGCACAGGCGCAGCAGGAGGCTTTAGGCGGCTTCTTCACCAACGACGAGCCTGAAGAGGACGAGGATGTCGAGGAAGCCACCGAAAAACTGCAAAACGCTGTTGAGAGTACGGCGGAAGCACTTGAAAAACAGGCGCCGCAGCAATAAGATTCTAGGCGTATACCCTTACTGAAACTTGGGCAGAAGTATGAAAAAATTTACGCAATACATGATCTTGGCCGCGGCCATGGTACAACTTTCCGCGTGCCAGAGCACCGGCACCGACCAGCAAGGCGCCGACCTCGCCAAACAACAGCAAAGCGCCAAAATCGACGCCGCGATCGACAAGGCTTTGGCCGAAGGCGGCGAAGGCAACATCAGCGGCGCCCTGATGGCGCTCGAACGCCAGTACAAAAAGAATCCTGCTGATACGGAAGCGGCGTACAAATACGCCAAAGCTCTGCGCCAGACCAACTACGCCAACCGTGCCTCCGTGGTCTTGACACCTCTGGCCAAACAGCCGGATTCTTCTTCGCATATCATTTCCGAAATGTCCTCGATTGAGTTGGCCCTCGGCCACTTCAAGAGCGCGGAGAACTACGCCCAGCAGGCGGTCATGAAAAACCCGCAGGATTATCTCGCCTATCAGAATCTGGGAATCGCTCTGGAGGCGCAGGAAAACCACCCCGCCGCCGAACGCGCATTCCGCAAGGGTCTGGAAACCTGGAAGGGCGATCCTACCCCGATCATGAACAACCTGGCGCTGAATCTGGCCACGCAGGGTTTCACGGACGAAGCCATCCAGATTTTGGAAAAGGCCAAGGCCCTTTCACCCGACCGGATCGAGATCGAGCGAAACCTCCGCATCGTCCGCGCTTTGGGCGAAACGTCCTGATTCAGGACAGCGCAGAAACGACAATCAGGGGCCGCAACACGGCCCCTTTTTTATGCCTGCATTCGTAGTATTCCACGGCGCCTTCTTGAGCACCATCGCCAGCCCGCAAAATCCCGTATACCCCGCGAAAAACAACGCCCCGCCGATCAGACCCGCGAGAACAAACCCGAGCATGATCCCCGAAAACCCGAGCAGCACCAGAAACGCCACCATGGCCCCGGCGATCATCTGCACCTGCCGGAAAATGGAAAATCGCGGCACAGGGCCAAGGGAAACCGTCGGCAACCCCGCCTCCTTCCACGCGGTGATCCCGCCGGTGATATTGTAAATCTCATGGGAAAAATCCTGCGAACCCCCGACGACCGCGCAGGCCTGCTGCCCCCGCCCGCCTTTCAGACAATGAAACAAAACCTTCCGGCTTTGCGGGATCTTCAGAGTCTCCGCCACCCGTTCCACCGATGCCAGCGGCACCGAATGGGCATAGACAATATGCTCCTGCGCGAACTCGTCCGGCTCCCGCACATCAATCAAAACGGCGTCCCCCGCCGCAAGCCACGCAGCAGCATCTTGAACCGAAATGGTCTTAGTCATAGGTCTTCTCCTTACAGAATGAGTCATAAAGTGTTTGCATGATCTTCAGGACCGCCTCATGCGCGATGCGGTAATAAAGCGTCCGGTGGTCCCGCCGGAAATCGACGATCCCCTCGTCCTTGAGCTTGTTCAGGTGCTGCGACATGGAGGTCTGCGCGATCCCCGTCGCCTCAATGAGAGCGCCCACGCTCTTCTCGCCGTCTGCCAACTGGCAGAGGATCAAAAGCCGCTGCGGATTCGCCAGACCCTTGAGAAACCCGGCGGCCTCGTCGGCCTTCTCCTGCATTTTATCCATGACGTCCATCACACACCTGAAAACAGTTCTTTACATTTCATATTTTTATGATATCATAATTATATAAATTGTAAAGGAGAAAAAAACCATGTCCAAAGACTATAAGGGAATCACCAAGGATATCTCTCAATATATAGGAGAGCTTAAGAAACTGGCCCCCGACGCGATGCAGGGCTTCTATGCCCTCTCCAAGAACGCCACCGCCGACGGCACATTAAGCGAAAAGACCAAGGAATTTATCGCCCTCGCCATCGGCATCACCCAGCGCTGCGACGGCTGCATCGGCTTCCACGCCAAGGCCTTGCAGAAACTCGGCGCCACCAAGGAGGAAATCGCCGAAGTGGCCGCCATGTGCGTCTATATGGGCGGCGGCCCCGCTTTGATGTACGCGGCGGACGCGCTGCGCGCCTTCGATCAGTTCAGCGCCACTGAATCCTAGGAAAAGGGGCGTCTAGCCCCTTTTTTCACGACAAAAACATAAGATAATTCTAATTTAAATCAGTAAGTTACATATAAATCTGGAATAAAAGTACAAAAGGATATAAAATAGCCTTTTATTTTTACATAAAAAATTATAATGTCTCGCGTTATAGTCTAAGAAATTTGAGAATTTAGGGGTAAAAAAATGGCTGAACAGATAGCGGATAAATACAATCCAAACGAATTGAACGCGGCCGTCGGCTTGGCGGCACGGTTGCAGGCAGGAACGATCACGGAAGGCAGTTTCCTGAAAGTCACCCTTCCCGGCACAAGGGAAACGGTTGATCTCAAAGTCCTCAAGGTCGGAAAAATCGACCCGGATATTCTGGCCGCAAGCGAGATGGTCGATCCCAAAACGCAGGACCGCCCGCCCATGCCCGGAATGCTGCTGGATTACAGCCCGATAGCCGGTCCGGCCGCAGCCGGAGCCTCGAACACGGTCGCGGTCACCTTCAATCCCACTGAAAAAATCCCCGCTGCTTCGGCTGGAGCCCTGAGGAATTTGAATGTCATCCCCGACCTCGTGGACTCTTACGTCACCAAATTCGGCAGCAACGAAATTCCGCGGATGAACTTGAAATTCTCCTACGGCGATAAACTGCCCGAAGTTCTGCCCGCAACCCGCGAGGAATTCAAGACCATCGGCATGGATGCCGCAGCAGCAGCAGTTCCAGCAGCAGCCCCCGCCGGAACGCAGCCCGCCCCCGCCCCGGTTAGATAGGGAGAAAAAAAGGTCATAAGGTTTGGGCCTTTTTGGTGTCGCATCCACCACGTCGCACACAGAGCCTAACTAAACCGACTAAACAGTCCGCCTATATGCACTCAAACACGAGAATTAACAATAGCTACACAGTCCGGGCTAGCTTCAGAAAACTTCCAGTCTTAATCGCGCTCAAGAGAGGCATTCTTCTCTGCTATCTTTCTGTTCGTCTCAACAAAATCACTTGCTTCCTGTATGGCGGCACCAATGTCACCCCTCAACTTTTCAGGATCGACATTTCTCAGCCGTTTCAGTAATAGCTCGGCCTCACCATATTCATTGCGATCTATCCCAACATACGGGGTATCGTATATATCAACATTGGAAAAGACACGCGGCCTATTAGTATAATTGCGAGGATCAGTACCCTCAGGTTTCGAGGCTTTATTGATCGCCTCCTTAACCCGCATTGCGAATACTTCACCTTTTTGATCATACATATGGCCATGATACTCCACACTAGGCTCCAGACTCAATTAGCCCAGTAAGCGATGGTAGCTGCAATACAGAGTGCTGCCATGAAATTACGGGAGAGTTTGTCGTATCGTGTTGCTATACGTCGGAAATCTTTGAGCCGACAAAACA
>JAGNKE010000026.1 GCA_018000295.1 Alphaproteobacteria bacterium
CTAGGATTCCATAACGGAGTCAACGAAACTATACACCTTAAACTAGGAAATTCCGATTCCTTTTTTTCAATTCTCTATCTTCCTGTCATCTCATAAACCATGTCAGTGACAAATCTCTTAAACAAGTCATTGCCTACAAACTGCTTATAAACTTCGGTGTCGTCTTTCAGCAGGGTCAGCATGTGACACACATAGGCAAAATCACATCAGGATACTTACCCCGTTTGAATAGGTCGCGCAGAACATCATCCGCAATGCCCCAGATAAACGATACGATCTTATTATGCGTAGCTTGATCCATATTTTTTAAACCTATATAGTGAAATGAGCTCTTAGCTTAATCTTTTAGAGGTTTTAACGAAATAAATAACTAGGGTCTGTACTCAATAACTTTACATGAGTGTGCGGATATGATTCAAGGTTTACGGAGGTGGATCATGAGCACACGTTTTGATTTGGATGATCAGGAATGGTCATTGATAGAACCGCTATTGCCGCAAGGCTTGCGAGGTGCGCGGCGCAGAGATGATCGCCAGGTATTAAACGGGATCTTTTATGTGCTGCGAACGGGTTGTCCGTGGCGCGATTTGCCTGAACGATACGGGTCTTATACAACCTGCTATAACCGTTATAATCGCTGGACGAAGCGTGGTGTGTGGAAGAATATTTTTGATCAACTGGCAAAAAAATCAAAGCATAGCTTACATCTGATTGATTCAACTATCGTCCGGGCCCACCGCAGCGCCTCAGGCGCAAAAGGGGGGAACTGGAGCAATGTATTGGCCGCTCACGCGGAGGCCGCACGACGAAGCTCCATGCCGTGGTCGATGGACAGGGAAGACCGCTGAAATTCGTTCTTACGGGTGGTCAGGCCCACGATGCGCCTGTCTTGCCTGAACTTCTGGGACATAAAAAGCCGCCGCTGGCGATCTGCGCTGACAAAGCCTATGACAGCCGCGCCATCAGGCAGGCCATCATGGATGATGGGGCTCTTTCGGTCATCCCGTGCAGAACCACAAACAAAGAACAAATCCCTTGCGATCAAAGGCTTTATCGCGAAAGAAATATCGTGGAACGCTTCTTTTGCCGCCTTAAGGATATGCGCCACATCGCTCAACGTTTTGATAAACATGCAGATAACTTCCTATCAGCCGTCTATCTCTTCTCCATCAGACTGTGGCTGAATTATTGAGTCCAGACCCTAGCTGGTAGATTTAAATTACGTCCTGAAGCTCTTTAAGCTCTTTTAATACTTGCCTTAAAAACTGCCATTTAAAGCCTCTCATACCGTGCTTTTCAGCGTTCAGCTTACAGGCTTCCTTGCCCTCCGGCGTTTTAGGCCCAGTGCTATGCTCCCACGGTTTCCAGTTACGTATCATTTCCGCCTGCCGTTTCCGGCGTTCCGGTGTCCAGCCATTCTTGCTCATGGGTTTTTTCCTCCAATAGTCCGTTCGTATTATTTAAATTTTTCCCCGCGTGCGCGTGCGTGCGCGTACTGTTTGAGTTATTCCCCTCAGATGGCCCTGTCCCGTTATTAACTTGTTGATATTGCGCCTTATTGTTCTGGATATAGGGCTGCGGGTTCTTGATAGCCGCCAGCGTTTCCAGTGTGGCGCGGCATTGCCCCTGAGCCTTTAAAGCCAACCTCATATACTTGTCTGCAGCGTGAAAATACTCCCCCATGTTCATCCGGGAACGGTTAATAAGCTCCGCAAACAGTGAATCCAGAGTATGGGCTTGCGAAATCAGCATCGCCTCGGCTCTTCCCAAGTCACCTTCTCTGACTTTGCTTACTTGATTACTCAACTCCGAAATGAGCGCATTGACATCAAGGATATCGTGATTCTTGTGTTGCCCTTTGATTGTTGCGGCGGCTAGCACAGTCGGTCTCAAATATGCTTGCGCTAAAACTTGTGCTTGTTCTGCCTCCTCCGCACTGACAACACTCTCTGTCGTAGGGTCGGCATTCGGTGTTTGATTCTTCCCGCTCATTGAACTACTCCTCCACCATGTTAGCTGTATATAACAATACGCCATACATCCTTGCGCCTTAGGCCATTCACAAAATCCCCGCCCTGCACCCGGACAAGCCAGCCGTGTTCTTCCAGTATAGTGACTATCCGAATGGCGGTTTTCTTGTCAGAAATTGTGTTCAGGCTGCGCTGGTAGATATCCGGCAGCGAGATAAGGCCTTCACCCCATCTCCTGTGGAGCCAGTCCAACAGCCGTTCTGCGAGAGCAATCTCAGGATCAACATAACCTTGCTCATGAAGGCGTTGGGCCTCCCCTGCATAATAGGACGCCAGCATTATACCGGCATGAAGAAAGTCTTTTCTTACAGTTCGGGCTTGCGTATCGTCCACTAGAGCCAGAACCCCGGCTAGCCGCCCTGCATGTTCGGGCAATTTATTGGCAAAGCCTCGTATCTGTTCCCACAACCCGCCAGCGGCCATATTTTTTTCAACTTCATCGGCAAAACATTTCCACAATCGCCCTGTTTCTGAGTCCATGGACAACTTGCGCGGTTCCAGTTCATTCGTTTTTCCTTCCTTCATCGGTAAGGGAATATCAATAATTTGTTCCATCCTGCTTTCATATGCTTGTAAAGCCTGTGCAGACTCTGGGCTAAAGGTTCTTGAAAAGCGGGTTCCAATCGTGCTGTCCGGCGCTGAAAACAGGAAACGAGACAACAAGCCCTGATCTTCAAACATACGATTGGAAAGCATGACATTGGCTACGGAGGGCTGCGCCATGAGATGAACGGACACACGGCGGCCCGGTAAAATCACGGTTCCGTCCCCGGCCCTGATCCTTTTTACAGGCTTGCCATCCCAAAGATTGCAGAATGCGCCTGCAGTTTTCAGTCGGTTTTCCTCATTCATACCGTGCCCGCCGATAAACTGACCGCCTTCATCAGAAAAAACGCCAATGCTGGGTTGGCCTGTCATCAGATACCGGCATATGCCCTCAAAAGTTGGCTCCGGGCATGTCAGCATGGGAATGAGCGGGGGTTCAGGGCTTGGGCCTAGCGCGTTCAATTGCGCCGCTACGTACGTCTGTGTGGAATCTTTTTTCGGCTTTTTAAGAATTTCAGAGCGCCCTCTTTCCCACGCCTCTTTTCTGTTCTGCCATTGAAAAAGGTCTGCCTGATAAGCTGTCCTCAATGTTTCCTCTTTGTTATTCACTGGCCTCAGGGCTTCGGTATCGCAACTGCTTTTCCGTTCGCCGGTTGTGGCGATGCTCATAAAGAAGGCTGACAAAGGACGGGTTTGCCCTATAGGTAGTTCAATATCTGCATGACCCTGCACAGCCAGCGTTGCGGCCGCCAGAACGGACTGGGCGCATATCGCCTGAGGAGCCTGTATCTTCTCATATATGGATTTTGCAGCCCCGCCCAGAAAATCACCTAAAGCATGTAAAGGATAAGGCTCGCCAGAGGCAATTTCCCGCCTTAAAGGACGCGGGGGCTCATCTTTAAAGGACTCGGCCTGATTTATGATCTTTGATATCTTCTCGGCGGTCATTTAAAAGCTCCTTTAAGCATATCATTAAAATCCTGATTAAGAGGCGGGAACGCTAACCTCACTTCACGCCCTTCTCTTGACCATTTCTCTGCCGCTTGAATTGCCGCCTTGCGTCCTGCCGGATCATTGTCCCCGGCAATAATGATTTCCTGTCCCAAGGGAAAATCAGGCAGCACAAGCCCGGTCATGCCGGACGTGGACAACCCGGCCCAGACAGACAAGCCTGTTTCCTGCATGACGCTCAGGGCCGTTTCCAATCCTTCGGCTATCACCATTTTCTGTGCTGGAGCGGACAACTGCACAACTCCGCCCGAAGCTGGTCCTAGCATCATTTTTTCTGGTTCCAGAGGCGCTTTCCCGCTGCCATCCGGCAATACCCATGTTCTGTGTACCGCAATCAAATCCTTGGAAGGCCAGCGCCGTATGGCCGCCAACATGACGGGATACAGCCGCCCGGACGGTCTGTGCCGGTGTCCGGGCAAAAGGCGAATATCAGACGGGATATCAGCCGTAACTCCGCGTGAACGCAGATAAGTTTCAACGACCGTCTTTTCGGCTGAAAAACTGGCGTTCCAGAGTTTCAGGGCATAGTCCCTTTTTTTCTGCTCCTCCCGTTTATCCGGTCTAGGCGTATTGGCTGTTTTAGCCGCGCCAGTTGCTTGAAAACTGCTTTTACCGCCCAGTTCTTTAGCAAGCCTGAACCCGGCCTGTGCGTAAGGAAGGCCCGTCAAATAGGCATACAGGCTCAAAGGCGTTTTGCCGCCGTCTCCGGTTGCAAAATCAGACCATTTTCCTGTCCGCCAGTTTATTTTGAAGGAACCGGTGTTGCGGTCATAGCGTTTCGGATTTATTGGCACATATTCAGCGCCTTCAAAGCGTCCGTCTGGAATCCATCTTTGCAGAAAGCTGGAATATTCGGCCAGAACCGCCCGATTGATTTCAGCAAAATCCAGCCTTTCACGATCAATGCACATTGCCGCGTTCCTTTCTTCGCCATTCATTGAGAATATTAAAAAAGCCCGTCAGGTTTTCCCTGATCTGCCTGTGATCCTCCGCTGTTAACGTCCGCCCTGCTTTTGATTGCCAGAAATCATTATCCGTTCCGGCTTTATCTTCCTCTCCGTTCATAGCTTTCATCCATGCCGTCCACCCCGCCATCGCAGCGGTAACAAACAAGCAAGGGGTTAAACATGCGCTTCCATCGCAGAAGTCGCGTTCGTATTACCGTCATTCCTGAATATCCTCCGATGCTATTGTGAACTTATAGCTCTTTCCGGCTTTAAAAGTGACATGCCGCTTTCCATTCTTGGTTTCTCCGGTCAGGGAATAATCGAAGAAACCATGCCGCAAACCGGACATAATTTCCTGTTTAATTTGCTCCATGAGTTTTAATAACTCAGGTTTACCTTTCCTATATTCATCCATGTTTTCGCTCTCCGTTAACTAAACACTAAACGATACTTCCAAAATTTTTTTAGCCAAAAGCCATTTCCTCTTGCTCAATTTTTCCCAAAATCCCCAGTATTCTGAGACGAATGACCATTGGCTGCATAGAAACGCGAAATATCTTGGCTAAATCCTTAAAAGCGTGATTGAGCAAGTCGTCATCGCTCGGAACGTAACGTGGATTATGGAAGCATTGGCTTAAAAAGGGCCGATTGTGTCGAAGACTCTGTAATAAATGCGGCTCAGAGATAAATCTTTTCCCTTGCGTATATTCAAGAAACTCCGCAATTACCTTATTTCTGGGCATCAAAAGGGAGGATGAAAATTTATCGGCTTGAATTTCAATAGGGCTTTTCTTATCCTCGGTTCTGCACAAAATAATTTTTTCTGGCTCTTTCTCGGCCTCATCAAGAAAGGAAGTATTTCTCATCATTTCTTCCACAAGATGCCTGTGCAATACTTGGTGCCCAGCCTCGTGTCCGCCGGTGAAGTTGTATCTTCCCTCCTTATCGGGTACGGTAGAAGGATCTAGGATTGTGTTTATCCTAATGACGTTTTCAGTGATATCTAACTGTCCCAATATAGCAGGATGACCGAGATCACACACTTCAATGGCCAAACCCAGATGATTTTCAAGGATTTCATCCAGAGGCGTTGCTGTGGTCTGGATCGTACCGTACTTCGCCTCAAAAGACTTTAGAAGCATATATACTTCCCCCTCGATTTCAGCATCTGATAAATAGGGAACATCAAAACTCATTGATCTTTTCCTTTCTTGCCAGTTGGTTTATCTGCGATTTCTTGTGTTAGTTTTTTCCAATCCTCTCGGCTGAATCCTTTGGCAGTTCTGAGGAATGTGGCGACTTCCTTCGGATGCTTCTGAATAATACCGGGCAAATCGGCAGGAACCCTTTCCGCCAGTGCCAGCATTTCGTCTTCATCCTCTCCCAGAACCTTTGAAATTTCCCGAATTTTATCATCAGAAGGAGGCTTAAATTCATCCCGCTCAATCTGGGAAATATAAGTCGGACTTACATCGATCATTTCAGCAAACTTTCTCAACGTTATTTGCTTTTCCATGCGCTTCCGCCTTACACGGCCGCCGAATGTCTCTTTCCCTTTAACCATCGAATCACTCCTCGCTAGCTTTCCAAGTATTTGCACAAATTATACATTAATGTCCAGTGTTTACTAAACAATTTATTCACATTAGGTGGTTTAGGTGGCAGTCTGCTGCCTAGTGCTGGTCGGGTCTTCTTTCCCGAACGCGCCGGACTCCCAGCTCCACACCGTGCTGCCCGCCGCATTCGTGGCATACCGCGCCGTCAGGAGGTGATCCGTGTGCAGATAGAGGATCGATTCGCTCGCCCCCGGCTTGTCGATCTGCGCCAGAGGCTCGCCGTTGGCATACACGTATTCCCGGATGAGATTGCCGGAGCCGTTATATTCCCCGATCAAAACCCCGCCGGGACCGTACACATAATGGACCGTGTTCCCGCCCGCGATTTTCTTCGTGCGGGAAGAGAAAATTATTTACAGGTTACAAGAACGAAAGCCTACAAACCATTCGCAGTTAATCAACATAAAGGATGTTATGAAGTTTTTTAAAAAACTTATCTCTTAGTTGTTTTTTATGCCTGTAAAATTATCCCATGCTTCGCAATATTTGCGAGACTCAGGCTGCAAAAAATCAATAAAATCTTCAGCTTTAATTTTTTTTGCTGATTCTGCGTTCAACAAATTTTCTAAAAACTGAGTGGCTACCGCTGCTTTTATATCCTCTGTGCCGTAATTTAAGCTTTTTTCTACTAAGGCAAAGACACACTGCCGCTTTTCTTTGCTCATATTGGATATTTCAGAAATTACAAAAGAGGAAAATGCAGATACATCAATGCCTACTGTGCGAACTTCTCCATCCCAATACCGCAGATGTTCTTGCCAAAATTCTAAAAATTCCGGAAACTCAGATAAGATTGTCGATATAAAATATTCTCTATCAATCATTATCGATAACCTAATGCCTCTTCTAAATCTAATATTATCTGTTCAGCTATTTCTCTATCCGTAGGATCAGCATTAGGATTATTTTTGAGCCACTTTTTTAATTCCCTGATTGTATCATTAGCTTTCTGTGTATGCCATGCACCTCCCACAGGCAGACCTGTTCGAGCTTCCTCTCACAGCATCTGCTGTGCTACCGCTACCTACCGTAGCATTTTCCCTATAGTTTTTATCAATAGTCTCTTGTAATTTAGGATCTTTAGCTTGCGGCTTTGGCATATTGCGTCGCAATTGTTTTTTGTATTTCTCATAAGCAGCCACATTATCTGCAGCCTCTTCTAATACCTCTCCAGCCCCGCGCGCGTTTCTGACCCACCGCGCACCCGTTCCAATAAGTTTGATAACGCCCCCGACAAGTCCTGGTCCAACGATCCAGAGCGTTTCACACGCGGCTTCCTCATCGGTGACGCCGCCCGTGCCGTTCCACCAGTTTGAATAAACATCGGCTATCCGCGCAATTTCATTAAGCAATATCTGTATGAAGATGCCGTTGATTCCAAGGTCGCGGGGGTTGATTGCAAACTCCAGCCCATCCCTGTCGATGGTGCTCAACGGGTTCTGCGCGGCGTAGCCGTAGGTGTTGAGGCCCGCGGCGAGGCCCAGCGGGTCGGAGGTGATGTAGCGTCCGGTTGTTGGGTCGTAGTATCGGTGCCAGTTGTAATGCAGACCTGTTTCGGCATCGAAGTACTGGCCGGGGAAGCGCAAATTGACCGTGGCGCTGCCCGTCGGCGCCTCCTTCCCGAAGGCTCCGCTGTCCCAGCTCCAGACCGTGCTGCCCCCCGCGTTCGTGGCGTAGCGGGCCGTCAGCAGGTGGTCGGTGTGCAGGTAGAGGATCGTCTCCGGGCTGCCCGCGTCGATCTGCGCGAGGGGCTCCCCGTTCGCATACACGTATTCGCGGATCAGAGCGCCGGAGTTGTTATATTCCCCCAGCAGCGCCCCGCCCGGGCCGTAGACATAATGAACCGTATTCCCCCCCGCCACCTTCTTCGTGCGCGGATGAAAAGCAATTATTTACGGATTACAAGAACGAAAAATTTAAAAATGAGGATTTTACCCAAGTTTTACATTTCAAGTAATTTTTTTAAAATAGTATTTTTTAGAAATTCTTTTAACTCAACCTCTGATAATAAAATTTTTTCTTCCAAAATAACATTTTTACCTGTTGCACACGATATAAAGTGAAATTCATAATTGTTAGAAGGCCAAAAAGTTATGCTTCCAATAAATTCTTTAGAATCTATATTTAAACTATAACTATCGGATATTTTACCTTCTACATAATTAACTTTTAAATTTGAAGCTGGCACAAATTCCATATTATCTTTTATTATTTTTTCTAAATTTTTTGCTTCCATGATCTTACTCTTTTACTTCTATCGCTTTTATGTTTGTTACTTTTGGCATGCTATAATCTCTAGGATCACGGCCAGGCACACGAGCATCTGGACTATTTGGCCCTGGAATTCTTCCAGTGCCCTGAGAATGCGGCAAAATTCTCTCCTTAGGCACATCAAACTCCACATATATATCGCCTTTCTTAGCGCCCTTATATGTTTTTGCACTGGGTGGATAGGAAACGCGAGTTTGACCGCCACCGCCCTCTTGTAAAACACCGGTATTTTTCATTTGTTCATATTCTTTTGGATTCATCCAGCGACCAACTGTTTCCGTCGCGTCATCCGCGCCTCTGGCGATATCGTCGCCGCTTTTGCCCATGGAGCGAGCAATATCGTCGGCAACGTTCTTTCCGATATTTCTGGCCCACGCGTTGAACGCACGCATCGCTTTGGCCATCCCGTGCAGCGCCAGCGGCAAGCCCCAGTCCCACGCCGCGTGGCACGCGGCCTCCTGCCACTTCATGTCGCCCTGCGCCACATCGACAATATTGGCAATCGTCTGCACGATTGCCACGCCCGTAAACCACGCGGCGGCGGAGTGCAGGCCGATCAGGATAATCGGCAGAATCTGCCCGTCGGGGGATCGTAGAGGGAGAGCGGATTCTGCGCCGCATACCCATATGTATTCAATCCTGCCGCCAATCCGAGCGGGTCGCTTGTGATGTATCTTCCGGTCGCGGGGTCGTAGTATCGGTGCCAGTTGTAATGCAGACCTGTTTCGGCATCGAAGTACTGGCCGGGGAAGCGCAAATTGACCGTGGCGCTGCCCGTCGGCGCCTCCTTCCCGAAGGCTCCGCTGTCCCAGCTCCAGACCGTGCTGCCCCCCGCGTTCGTGGCATAGCGGGCGGTCAGCAGATGGTCCGTGTGCAGATAGAGAATGCTCTCCGTCCCGCCGGGCTTGTCGATCTGCGCCAGAGGTTCGCCGTTGACGTGGATATATTCGCGGATCAAGGCACCGGAGTTATTGTATTCCCCGATCAACACCCCGCTAAAGAGGTGGCATCAAAAAAGCAGATGAACGATCTTCAAGAACGGATTAAAAATATCTTGCGTCTGTCTTTAACAATAAACCCAAAAACATCAAACTTCTAAAAAGCGGTATCCTGTTATTCCCGCACAGCTTCGAAGTCGATTTCCTTAAATTCTTTTTCCAGTGTTTTCTTGAGCTTTTCACCCACTATAGTTAGAGATTTTTTCGCTTTACCACTTCCAAACTCAATATCTGTTCTATACCAACTATCAGCTTGTACAGCTTTTATGTTTTTTAAAAACGCCGGTGTAGCGCCAACGATATACTGATAATTTCCGCATTGACTACAAAGTTTTTCAAACCGAGTCTTTCTCTTTTCGACATCAAATTCGACAATATTGTAGCAAACAGGAAGAAAAAACTGAGGAGATTCATTTACTCTCTTAAACTCTAAGCCTTCAACTTTTAATTTCTCTAAAAATATTTTAGCTTTTTCAGAAATTAAACGCCGCCCATCATAACAAGCAAAAAAATCATACTTAGGTTTCCTAACATCCATTGATTTAGGATAGTAAGGTTCTTTGCCAATATAGCTTTCGCATTTAGGACAGAACAGAGATGGGTCAGCATTCTCGAAATAATGACAACCTCCGTCAGGAGCGTGTAGAGTAAAAGCAGTCACTACCTTAACCCTGGATGCTGATTAAAG
This sequence comes from Alphaproteobacteria bacterium, assembly GCA_018000295.1. GTDB lineage: Bacteria > Pseudomonadota > Alphaproteobacteria > Micavibrionales > Micavibrionaceae > JAGNKE01. Next base: position 10,108 of record JAGNKE010000026.1, read on the forward strand.
AAGTCTTCCGCAGCTTGCCTGTACTTAGCCCCTGGTCCTTTGTAAAATTCTGCCATAGCTTCTAACAACTGTTCGCGAGTAAAGTTTTCTCGGATTTTTTCTCCGCTATTCCCTCGCTTAGGGCGCATACTATTCCCCATATCGTCAAGCTTTTTCTCTAGAAACTCGTACATTTCTTTATGTAGCTTCTTGTGTATTAACTTGGCCATATCAGTTAATTTTTGCTTACGATTACCACCTATAAATTCAGGGTCTGAATGATGTCCCTCTTGCCTACCAAAAAGCTTTCTTACAGATTTTGTAAGGCTCTCAACCGCCTCTTCGGAGACCTCCTCAACAATCTCCTCCGCAATATTTTTTACGGCTTTTCCCCTCCCTCCGGGTCCGATGGTCATGAGAATGACCGCCGCTGCCGAAAGTGAATCGCCCGCCTTGGTAATGTTCGAGCGGCCGGAATCCGCCATATTGCATACCCAGCCCCACCAGGCATCGTTGGCGTCCGCTATATCCTGCGGTGTGGGGATGAATATCCCGGCAATGCCCTGAACCCAGTCCCAAACAGAAGTTAACCCATCCCGATCCACGAAACTCAGCGGGTTCTGGGCGGCGTAGCCGTAAGTGTTGAGGCCAGCGGCGAGGCCCAAGGGATCGCTCGTGATATACCGCCCGGTCGTCGGGTCGTAATACCGGTGCCAGTTGTAGTGGAGGCCTGTCTCCGAATCGTAATACTGGCCGGGGAAGCGCAGGTTGACGGTCGCCGATCCGATCGGCGCCTCCTTCCCGAAGGCGCCGCTGTCCCAGCTCCAGACCGTGCTGCCCCCCGCGTTCGTGGCGTAGCGGGCCGTCAGCAAATGGTCCGTGTGCAGATAGAGGATGGTTTCAGGACTTCCAGCGTCGATCTGCGCCAGCGGCTCCCCGTTCGCATAGACGTATTCGCGGATCAGATTGCCGGAGCCGTTATACTCCCCGATCAGCGCCCCGCCGGGACCGTAGACATAATGGGTGGTATTGCCCCCGGCCACCTTCTTGGTGCGTTGGTTAAAGCCCCGAAATCAAAAAAGCAGATGGAAGATATTCAGGAGTATTTAGTGAGTCGTGATATCTTTAAAAGAATTTATAGATTCTTTTAATTTATCCAAATCTTTCGATATGTAATTACGCTCTTCACAGGCACAAACGATATTTTGAGCAGTTTTCAATAATTCAGAACAAAGTACACTAAAATCAACGTTTCGGACAAACTCAGTCTCTTCCTTAACAAGATCAATGCTTCCAAGATCAGATTTTTCATTGATGCAAACGCACTCAACTTCTGATTCTGTGATTCTATTTATACGAATTAAATGGGGACCATCCATAAATCTAAGTTCCGCAATATCTAAATTTTTGGCAATCATTTTAAAAAGAGAATTAAGCCACCAAGAAATTATTATAATTATAAAGTCAGACCAACCTAAACTTGGAAATTGTGAGTCTCTAAAGTCGAAATAAACTACACCGACTTCTGGACTGGACTCAGCAAAAGCATCTAGGTCAACTTGAATATGAATTTTACTTAAGGTATTGGCCATGCACCTTCTATTATACCTGTTCCAGTATCTATCCATATATCAATAACCGTTCCATCGCTGCTTATTCCCCTTACTCGAACTTGAGTACCCTGCGTCTCCATTCTTTTGCCATTTTTATAAGCCTCCCTGATAGCCTTCTCTATCTGTTTAGGACTCATCCATTCAGGAAATAATGTTTTATTATTGCCAGGAACAAGGCGGGTTCCTCCTCGTTTATGACCAGACAAAATATGCTCCATTTTTATTTCTTTTACTTTAGGAAGATTGGCGCTCTTAGGACGCCCTCGATTCCAATCAAAGCTACCACTCTCATCCTCAATATACTCTTTGATTGCTCTTGTGATTTTTGGGGCAAGTCTAGCGCCCGCTTGGGCTACAATGCCCGTAATCGCTCTGACTGCCGCAGCCTCCACAACCCATGCGGAACCATAGCCGATAGCCAAGTCGAGCAGCATCTGCGGCCCGAGGAGATTGGCAAGGTCACAGAACGGAGTATCGCTGTTGAGGGCGTTCTGTATTCCATCCCAGTTGTTGTAGATTGTGATACCCCACAGAATTGCGGTAATTCCGGCCCCAACCCACCAGATCGCCTTCCCATCCGGGTCATAGGCACTGAGCGGGTTTTGGGCGGCGTAGCCGTAGGTGTTGAGGCCGGCGGCCAACCCTATCGGGTCGGAGGTGATGTACCGCCCCGTGGCGGGGTCGTAATACCGGTGCCAGTTATAGTGGAGGCCCGTCTCGGCATCGAAATACTGGCCGGGGAAGCGGAGATTGACGGTGGCGCTGCCCGTCGGGGTTTCCTTGCCGAACGCGCCGGACTCCCAGCTCCACACCGTGCTGCCCGCCGCGTTCGTGGCGTACCGCGCCGTCAGCAGATGGTCGGTGTGCAGATAGAGGATCGATTCGCTCGCCCCCGGCTTGTCGATCTGCGCCAGCGGTTCGCCGTTGGCGTGGATATACTCGCGGATCAGGACGCCGGAGCCGTTATATTCCCCGATCAACGCCCCGCCGGGGCCATAGACATAATGCGTCGTGTTCCCGCCCGCAACCTTCTTCGTGCGCTGGTTATAGGCGTTATACCTATAGGTTCCCACTGTGACGCCCGAAAGCTTGGCCTCCTTCATCTGCGCGGCCGCGTTGTAGACGAAGGCTTGCGGCCCCTTCTGGGTCACGTTGCCCATCGCATCATAGCTGTAGGAGGTGCCGCCGACGCTGGAGAGCTTGCTGCTCCCCGCCGGATAGGTATAGGCGGTGGGGGTGGCATTCACGGTTTCCGACAGGCGGTTGCCGATGGGATCATAGGCCCACGCGGTCGTCGTCATCCCGAAGATTTCCTCGGTGATGCGGTTCATCGCATCGTAATCGTAGGTGTGCGAACCCTTGGTCAGGATATTGCCGTTAGCATCGTAGGTGTAGCTCTCGGAGAACACCCCGCCCACCGACCGCGCTGTCAGCCGGTAATCCTGATCAAAAGTGGCGGAAAGCGTCTTGCCGTTGCCATAGGTCAGGCCCGTGACCGGGCCGAAGGGGAGATACGCGATGGAGGAGGCGATATTGACCGCCGAGCCGTTCACCGGAGCCGAAACCCCCGTCACCTGCCCGTTCGTATTGCGGGTATAGGTGGCCTGACGCCCCGAAGGATAGGTGATTTTTTTCAGAAGCCCCGCAAGGTCGTATTCGTAACCCGTGGTGAAGGTCAGGCCGCCGCGCACCTCCTTGACCTCGATCAGCTGGCCCAGCGCGTTGTATTTATAATCCGTGGTGCCGGAGGGATCGACCGTGCGGCACAGCTCACCCTTCGAGGGGCCGCAAGCCCCCGGCACCGGGTTGTCGTCATAGCTCAGCGTGACATTGAGGGTGGAGTCGGAGGGGTACGCAACGGTCAGGAGGCGATTGAGCGCGTCATAGGTGTAATTCGTGACCACGCCCCGCGAATCGGTCATCTGCGTGACGTCTCCGGCCTTATTGTAAACGAAGCTGGCCGTGCCCGTGTCGGGGCTCACGAGCTGCGTGGCGTCCCCGAAGGCGTTATAGGTGTAGTCCGTGTCGTTGGTGCGCGGATCCTCGATCTTCGTGGTCTGGTCGAGCTGGTTGATCGAAGCGTTGGTCACGCCGCTGATCGGGTCGGTGGAGCCCACCAGCCGCTGCAGCGCATCGAACGCATAGGTCGTCTGGTTGTTGTTGGCGTCGGTGAAGGAGGTCAGGTTGCTGTTTTTATCGTAGGCGAAGTCCCACTCCTGCGCCCCCGCCCCGATATGCTTGAGAATGCGCGCCATTTCATCGAAGGTCTGGGTGTACTGGAATTTGAGCGTATTGCCGGGATCCTTGCGCTCTTCCTTGGTCACGTTCCCGGCATTGTTCAGCGTGAAATTGCTGCTGTTGCCCAGCGAATCGGTGATGGTCGTGAGGCGGCGGGCATTATCGTAGGTAAAGCCCATGGTCGTGGCGTTCGGCAACTGCATCGCCGTGATATCGCCCGCAAAATTATAGGTCAGGGTCGTGACCGCCTGCAGCGGCGTTCCCACCGCCGCGGTAATGGTCTGCACCCGCCCGTTGGAATCATACGTCAGGTTGGTCTGGACGTTGTTCGCATCCAGAACCGTCGTGGGTCGGCCCGCCGCATCCCGCGCCGTGATCTGGGTCTCCTGATTGAGCGCGTTGGTGATCTTGGTCAGGTTATAGTTGGCGTCATAAGTGAAAGTGGTCTTGTCGGTCACATCCGTGCGCGGCCCGTCGATCTCCTTCAAACGGCCAAGGATGGTATTGCCCGACGGATCGGTCCCGTTCGCCCAGTAGGTCAAATTCCAGATGCGGGTCTCACTGGTGTTTGTGTCGGTAGCGGTAATCTTGGTCAGACGCCCGGACGCATCGTAATCGTAATCCATGCTGAGATCATCCAGCGTCACCACGTTCGGCAGGGCGAAGGCGGACTCCCAGGTCGAGGTGATCGTACGCTCCTCCGGCTCCCCTACCCCTTCCTTGATCTCGGTGGGCAACCCGCGGGACTCGTACTTCGCCTGCGTGATGTTGCCCTCCCAGTCGGTGGACTGGATCAGAAGCCCCTTCGCTTCGTAGGTCATCAAAGCCTGCGATGCAGGACAACTTGTGCTGGCAACGCCATCAACCTTAACGATTTCACGCTTCCCGAGAATATTCGCAATTGTGTAAACCGTATCCTTGCCCAGCGGGTTGGTGACTGTGACTTGAGTATCGCTGATATAAGCAATTGTATAGCTGTTCGTCCCCCCCGCCCGCTGCGAGGACACGGGGCGCCCCAGAGTATCGTAAGCCCAGGTCAGGTAGCGCACCCCGTTCTCGTTGGTCAGCCCCGTCAGCGCGTTAACAAAGCTCGTATTTTCATAGTGATAGATGCGGGTCTTCGTGTCGGGCTTGGTGACCTGCGTCAGGTTGTTGTTGGAACCGAAGGTGTAGCTGTAGGTGCCATCCGGCGTCGCCACGGAGGAAACGCGGCTGGATCCGTCATAGGAAAATGTCAGGGTCCGCCCGCTCTCGTCCTTGACCGTGCTCAAACGGCCCGACCCGTCATAGGTCAGGTTGAGCGCCTCGCTTCCCAGATATTCGATCCGGGTCAACTTGAAACTGGTGTTGTAATATTCTTTGATGTCATCAGGTGTCGTGTAGAGATAACCAATAAGAGTGGTCCCGCTAAAACGCTCTGCAAATATGGCTGTTACGTCGTAGTCAAACGGCTTCCAGCTGCCGCTCGTCTGCTTTACAAAAGATCTTTGAACCCCTTGGGCGTCAGTAAGAAGAGCTGTGGTCGTAGAAGCGGTTGAAGTAACCTGGAGGTTTCTGTCGTAGTTATGCCGCCAGAACTTCCCAAAATTATAATTAATCCAGCTCGCTTCGCTGCGATAAATCCGTTTGAGCATCAAAGAACTGACGCCAGTATAATCAACTTCGCTGAGGGTTTTAAAACCGTTGACAAAATCTATGGGATCCTGCGTTTTCTTACCCCAGCAATCGCAACGAAACCAAGAGGCTAGACCGGAACAATCATCAGGTTCTTTGGCAGCGGGTTTTGGGGGTTTAGTAAAATCGTTTCCTGACTTGGTCGTACAACTCGCACCGGAAGGTATACTCTTAATATAGAAATAGGTCTGGAAGTTGCCTTGCCGCGCCGCCGGACCGCCTTGCGTGGCAATAAACTGCGTCCCCGCATCGTCGGCAGTCATCGTGATATAGAAGTTGCCTTGCGTCCCCTGAACGATGAATTTCCCGGTATTGCAGACCCTCTGCTGGTTCTGGCCGTTCGTATGCTGGATGTCCCAGCCGTTCGCCGTATCCCACGAATATGAATCGCCCGTGCTTCTGGCAATTTGCAAGAAAGTTGACGCATCGTTCGGCTGGTGGTTGACGCTGTAGCCGCCCGCGCTGGTGCTGTAATCGTAGCAAAGCTCGAAAGGAATATTGGTGAGTTGCGTCGGGCCTGCTCCGGTCACTTCGCAGGTGACGGTATCCTGTGTGCGCGTGTGGTTAGTAAACCCACCCTCGGCATAATGCGTGTCCACTGTGCCGGTGACCACGAACCCTGACATGGCCGACGTCATGCCGACGCGGATATTCCGCTCATAGCCCTGCGGCACGGTAGGAGGCCGACAGACATATCCGGTATAGCCGTCGCTGGTCTGCTTGGTGGCGACGTTTTGCCATGTGCCCGTATCGGCGTGCTTGGTGGCGCGCCCGTCGCAGTTCGTATTCGTATGATAGACCGCCATGACGTAGATGTACGAACCGAACCATGGATAACTGGCGTTCAGCGGAACAGGCTCATACCAGCCCTGAAACCCGGCGCAATTCGTTGTCGGCGCGGCGGTGCAGGAATCAATGGCGCTTGAGGGGTGCGGTGTGAGAACCGGAAGAGCAGCAAAGAAAAGAACAGCAAGAAGCCGGGAATAAAAACGCACACGCCTGTTCGTCATGAAATGCTGTCTCTCTTTTTATACGTCTCTCCTGAACCCGGCCCCGGCGAATTTTATTTTCAGTGAAAGTGAATTCTAGTATTGTTGATTTTAATCCTAGCGGGAAGCCCGAGAACAGCGCAAATAAAAAGTTATTCGTTGCAGAGGTTTTCAGGAGCGCGGGGATTATTTTGAGATTTACATACGATTGTATTCGCATCGGTGGGCACGGAGATGAAAAAACAAAGATCAACTGACAACTTGTTTCTGAAGACCGGAGTCATGGCCTGCGCCGCGCTCTTTCTGCTGCAAAGTCCGGCGGCGGCTCAGGCGCAGACAAAAGCTCCGTCCACAGAGGAACGGGCGGAACTGGCCAAGCATCCCAGCTACACGGGCTATATCCACCTGATCGAAAGCAACGAAGGCAACGGGCTGTTCGATTTCCTGAAAGCGAATGACGGAAAGACCGTCTTTATCGACTCCTCCGTGCTGCGCTATTCCCCCGCGCCGGAAGGCCTAACCGAAGACCAGCGAGACCGCATTGCGCCCACAGACCGCTTTGAAAACCCTGTCGTCAAGAACTGCTGGGGGAAGGAGATCAATCTGGCGGGCCGCCTCACCTCCGGTGAAACAGGATTCCCGCTGGCAGAAAACGCGGCGGATATTGAAAGCAGCTGCAAGACGCGCATTTCAATCAACATGATTGATGACGGCCACGGCGGAAACCTCCGGGTGTTCACGGGGTTCGACAAAAACGAGATTTTCTTTGCCGGATTTTTTGCCGTGAAGGCCGAAGAACTCTCCGGCGGTAAGACCCTCTACCGCCTGACCGAAGTCCAGGACAGCATGGAGGAAAAGACCGTGCAGGCGTTCTATGCCCATGCCACAATCCGGGACCGGCCTCTTCGCAAGCTGGATATTGATGAAAAAGAGAACAACAAAGATAAGCCGAAATGACAAATATCAGGCCAACATTAATGCTGGCTTGATATTTTCGATTATCCCTGATTTTATACAATCGTTGTGTGTTCAGTAATAAGGATAGAGGTGTCCAGTCCGGTTACGCCCTCAATCTTTGCGAACGTCGAGAACCCTCCCGCGACACCTGGACCGGTGAGATCCGCCTGCACAAGCGTATCGCTTCCCGAGACGGTCAGCCTAACGAAACCGCTTAGGTCGTCTGTTGCGGGATTATAGCGTTCCAGAACATCGGAAATATCAATCTTATCGCCGTCGAGGGCGCTGAAGTCCTTGATCACATCGACGCCTGTTCCCTTGTCGTTGGCATCAAACCAGAAGGTGTCGGCACCGGAACCGCCATAAAGCTCGTCGGCCCCCTTCCCTCCGAAGATGATATCGTCACCGTCCTCGCCGTAGATTTTGTCCTTGTCGGCGCCGCCGTGCAAAAGGTCGTTATCGAGGCCACCATACAGCACATCCTTTCCGGAATCACCGTACAATTCATCATCGCCGCCATAGCCGCGCAGCGTGTCGTTTCCGGCCAAGGCGATATACTTGTCGTTCACAGGATCGGCGCCGTTAAACGTATCAATGCCCGTCGTTCCCAAAGTTACGCCCGCCATTAGGAGTAAATTCAACTCCGGGTCAGAAGACTGAATCTCGGTAAAGATCCGGTTAGATAGAAGTTCAGTCGAGAGTTCGCCTAGAACGGCGTCGATACCAAATGCTGCATTCTCTCCAGCAAAGAGGGCGAATTCACCCACAGAGTAGATCACTTCATCTTCATAAAAGGCATACTCGTCAAAAGCACCGCTCATCTTAGACATTAAATCGCGCGCAGCATTCGCACCAATGATGCCATCTAAACCATTATATGTCATGTACTGGACAATAGTCTGAATAGTGAAATGGGTATAGAAAGTTCCTTCGGCAGCAAATGTGGACAGCTGCTGGTCTGTCAAGTAATCCGTTGCAGCATCCATGATGCGAAGGTCGCCCCTGGCTCCTTCGCCGAGGATGAGACTGATCCCATGACCAAACACGTAATCTCCCATCTTTTCCATCCAGTTATGGATGGTGTTGGGTACAAGAAAATAATCGCCCGTGGACTCACCGTAAGAACCCCTGCTCAGACTGTATAAAATTTCGTCAGAGATGCCAGGAAGAATGGCGTTAATTTCGGCAGCTTTTTGGTCGCTTAAATGTTTGAGTACCGCGTTAAAAACAGCATAATTATCCTTGCCTTCAGAAAACGAAAGGCCGTCCACTATGGTATACGCATCCATTTGCTCTCCGAATTTCTGCATGAGGTTGTCGGCAGCATTTGCGAGCGGAGTATCATCATCGTCCAGAAATCCAACATCCGTGTTGATCAGGTTGTAAAGAGTCTGGTCTGGATAAAAGGTTTCTCCTAAAGCCTCGACCTGCTCAGGGCTCAGGCGATTCAGCAGGACATTAAACGCTTCGAGGTTCGGCGGGAAAGGATCAAAGAATCCATCCGGGATGGTCTGCATCGCCAGCCCGAGCGAATCGATGTCGCATTGGGCGCCGAGTTTAGTCATGAGGTTGCGGATCGCATCCGTAATTGCGGCATCGTCGTCCAACGAAAAAAATTCATTGTTGTTGACGATATTCAGAAGAGTTTCGCCCACAGAGGTTCCCAAACCCAGCTCCGTTTTCTGCTCCGGCGTCAGGTAGTCGGTGACGGCATCGAGGGCGCCGAAATTCTTGCCGGCAGAAAAGAACGTCATGGCATCAGCAATCGACTGGGCATCGGCCGCAGAGCCAAGCTTTTGCATCAGATTTCTGACAGCGCTTTTGATTGTAGCGTCGTCGTCGACCGAGGGTGTGTCATGCGAGGTAATATTCGACAACGCCCGCCCAACATAAGGCGTCGCGGCGAAATCGGTCACCTGCGCGGGGGAAAGATAATCCGTCAGGGCGTCGAGCGCGGCGTAGTTCGCCTCTTCGGAGTAGTCAAGCAAGGCTTCTCCGATCGCGCCCACGTCCAAATAAGCGCCCGCTGTAGACATCAGGCTGCGCGTCATCGATTTTTCCAGAAGCGGGTCGGTGAGTTCCGTAATGTTGGACAGTACTTCTGAATAAACTGTAATAAGAGGAAGTTGTTCAGCAAGGATGTTTTCCAGCGTATTCTTAAAGAGCGGCTTGTTGCCTGTACTGGAGGCAAGGAGAAGATTGGCTTCGATTTCGGCGATTGTGGGCATGGAGAACTCCTTTAAATAAAATTATGGATAATATCTTCTATAGACCCTCAAGGCTTAAGCCTAGACTGTAGAACTTTTTGGCCAAACCCATAAGGTCGTTAAAAAGGACATTGATTTCTGAGATGATTCCAGAAAATACAGCGATTGTGCAACTATAAATTTCACGGTTTAGTCAAATTAGAATATTTAGATATTTGCGTTATGCCCGAAACCACAAACGGGCACACCGACTAAAACGGACCAAATGACTAGAAACCGTTCAAAGATTTAAAGGCTATACACTGTCCTCTCATGGACTGGAAAACGTGCTGTGCGCTTGTACCCGGCATCATACAAAGAGTTCGATAGCTCTCGATAAAGGGCAGCCATTCACTTTTAGATTTCCGTGCATATAGAGAATCTAGCGGAAAACCTCGCTGTTTACCGGGTTAGAATAAGGATAAATTCTTCCTTTTCGCCCTTTTTTATGTCATAAGCGCGCATTCAAAAGAATGAAAGCTGCTTGATCCTATGCTGACTGTATCAAATCTGACCTATAAAATTGGTGTCCGCACGATATTGGACGACTGTAATGTTGCCATTATGGACAACTGGAAGGTGGGTGTTGTCGGGTTAAACGGTGCGGGGAAATCCACATTATTCAAGCTTATTGCGGGTGATTTAACGCCCGATGGCGGGACAATCGCCATGAGTGTCAAGCAGAGGATGGGGATGGTCCGGCAGGACATTCCCGAGGTCGAGACATCGCTTCTTGATTTGGTGCTGGAGGCGGATGAGGAGATGGCCCGCCTTTGGAAGCAGGCCGAGACGGAAGAGGATCCGAACAAAATTGCCGATATTTATCAGCGCCTTGCCGATATGGATGCGTATTCCGCGCCGGCCAAGGCCGCGCGCCTTCTGACCGGTCTTGGGTTTACGGAAGAGCAGCTTAGCGAGCCGTTTTCATCCTTCAGCGGGGGCTGGCGGATGCGCGTCGCGCTGGCTGCGGCGTTGTTCGTCGAGCCTGAAATCCTGTTACTTGATGAGCCTACAAACCACCTGGACCTTGAAGCGATCATGTGGCTCGAGAGCTATCTCGCCAGCTATCCGCATACATTGCTGATTATTTCTCACGACCGCGAAGTTTTGAATAAATGTATCGATCATGTTATCCATGTCGATCGCCAGAAGCTTAAAATGTACACCGGCAATTATGACACGTTCGAGCGGGAACGCGCCGAAGCGCTCGGCCTTCAGCAGAAGATGTTCGAGAAGCAGCAAGCCGAACGAGCGCACATGCAAAAATTCGTTGACCGTTTCAAGGCGCAGGCCTCCAAAGCCAGTCAGGCACAGAGCCGGATTAAGGCACTCGAGCGGATGGATATTGTAGATGCCGTGATTGCTGACCGCGCCGTGCATTTTACCTTCCCCAACCCGAAGGAAATTCCATCGCCGATGATTTCCATCAATGGGGCGGATATTGGATATACGGCCGGAAAACCCATTTTGAAGCGCGTGCGCGAAAGCATCGCGAATGATGATCGCATTGCGCTGCTGGGGGTGAACGGGCAAGGGAAGTCCACCTTGATGAAGCTGATTGCCGATAAGCTCGCGCCGATGAGCGGCGATGTGTTTCGTTCGCCCAAGCTTCGCATCGGCTATTTTTCCCAGCACCAGACGGAAGAGCTGGATGTTGAATCCACTCCGTATCAGGAAATGATGACGCTGATGCGCAAAACCTATCCGGATATTACGGAGCCGAAGGTGCGCGCGAAACTGGGGTCTTTTGGTTTTCCGCATACGCTGGCGAATAATACGATTAAATCCCTCAGCGGGGGGGAGAAGGCCCGATTGCTTTTTGCTCTCATGAGCTTCGATGCGCCGCATTTGTTGCTGCTGGATGAACCGACGAACCATTTGGATATTGATGCGCGGGAAGCCTTGGTGCAGGCGCTCAACAATTACGAAGGCGCTATTGTCATTGTGAGTCACGATCCGAACATGGTCGAACGCGTTGCCGACCGTCTCTGGGTTGTGCGTGATGGCGCGTGTGTGCATTTCGACGGGGATTTAGAAGACTACCGCAATTTCACCATTCAGGCGCGCCGTGACAAAGCGAAAGACAGTAAGAAGAAAAAAGAAAAGACGGTTGATGTGTCTGCGGAGGTTATTCCGTTGAAGGCGGCGGATCCTAAACTGGAGAAGAAGATCGAGAGTTTAGAGGCGCATAAGGAGGAACTGGAAACCTTGATGAGTGCGGACGGGTTTTATACGAAGCCTCTCGCCGAAACGAAGAATGTGCAGGATATGCACGCGCAAGTGGTGGCAGAGTTAGAGGCGATGGAAGAGCAGTGGCTGCAGGCGTTGGCGGGTTAAATAATCTTAATCACAAAATATATCCTATTTGATTTGAAATCCCCAAGGCTCTTGATTTGCATTTCCAATTACATGCACTTGTTGAAATGGAACGTTTTCTGCCTGTTTTTGTAGCTCTACTATAATAGTAATCCAACGTTCTTTCGGAAGAATAGAAAAGTCAGTTTGTATTAACAAATAAAAAACTCCTTCATATTTAGGATTATTCTTTCGAGAAAGACAACGCAAAATACCATCTTTTGTAGATTGAAGAGCTTGATCGGTTGTATATGTAGTGCGAGGTTTAGATATGCGCTTTTCAAAATCTTCTCGTGGGGCATCATCTTGAATCCCAAGAAAACCACGGCCCATCCCTGTTTCTATCAGTTCTGTGTTTCGAAAGTGTCGCTCCTTTCCACGTTCAATGGTAACTTCTATACCAGAATTAATTCCATTGTTTATCAACCAACAATCAGGCGTATTGTTATCAAGTGGAAAACGCACTTGTCCCGTCTCAATTTTTCTATATTTTAAAAAACCCGATACAGGACATATTTCATCTCTTAGTTTTTTCCACGGAGGTCTTCCAAGACGAAAATAATTTAAATCGATCTCAGAACGTTCATCTTCGAATAAGTTTTTTAAATTTTTATGAAAATCAGAAACATTCATTCCATTAGGAGCTGATAAATCCTCATAAAGTTTATTTAATGCGTTAATATCAAACACTGATTTTTCCTAATCCCCATCCATCAGCATCGCCAGAGCCGCGTTGCGGTGCGTGGCGTTGACGCGCAGGAACAGCGTGCGGGCGTGTTTGATGTCTTTGGCGCTGCCGCTTTCGACAGCGGCACGCATGGCGACCACCGCCGGGTTATCGGGAGAGATGATAAAGGATAAGGCATTGGCCAGCCGCCCCATGGTTTGAAGATCGATTTGGGTGTCTGACATAGTGTGGGCTCCTTTAGGCTTTGCAACGATTGTGCGGCTATGGTACTTCGGAACCTTAACCCTTGTCCATCGGAGCCGCTTTATGAAACTGATTGCCCTGAACCTGCCGCGTGATTTTAGCGAACAAGAGCTGGCGGAGCTTTTTAAGGCGCATGGCCATATCAAATCCTGTACGCTGGTGCTGGACGCGGCTACGGGCAAGTCCAAGGGCTTCGGGTTTGTTGAGATGGCGCTGGTGCATGAAGGCGAAGCCGCGATCAAGGCTCTGCATGGCAGAAAAGTCGGCAAAGAGAAAATCCGCGTGAAGCAGGCGGACTGACGTGAAAATCTGGATTGATGGCGATGCATGCCCGAAAGGCGTCAAGGAGATTTTATTCCGTGCGGCGGAGCGCCTTAAGATTTCCGTGACGGTTGTGGCCAACCAGTATCTGCGTCTGCCGCCATCGGCTTATATTGAGATGCTGCAGGTCGAAGGTGGGCTGGATGTGGCGGATGATGAAATTGTTAATCGCTGTGGGGCCGGCGATTTGGTGATTACGGCGGATATCCCCCTTGCTGCCCGCATTGTAAAAAAGGGCGCCGTCGGCCTTGACCCTCGCGGCACCTTATACGACAGCAATAATATCGGGCAAATGCTTGGTATGCGTAATTTTATGGATGAGCTGCGCGGGGCAGGTGTCGAAACGGGCGGTCCGAACGCCTTTGGCGCCATGGAGCGGCAGAAATTTGCCAATGCGCTTGACCGGCTGCTGGCGCGGCATGGTTTAAGTTAAGGCTTTCAAAGACCGATAAACTCAAAATGCCTCTATCAAGGTCCTGTAAATTATATTTTTTTATAATACTTCAAGGGGTGATGGTTTCACGGAGAATATTTAGTGTATGACTGTAAGCACAGCCATTTTTTTATACCAGATGTCTTCTCCATGCAGTGCATAGGCGCCGGATTCCCTGCTCCAGACCACGGCTTCGATGTTTACGGAACTGATTCTTTTAGTATTTTTATGTGTGATCGCTCAATAAACGCCTAGCGATTTGTATAGTCTCGTTAGGCTCTCTGCTTGAGCGGCGCGGGCGGAGACGGCCACGGCCTCGGCGTTGTTCGCGTTTCGTTGTGCGTCCAGAACATCCAGAAACGAGATTTCGCCCTCCCTGTAGAGGGTCTGCGAGAGATTCAGGGCGTTGTCCGCGCTGACGAAAGCTTTCTCTAAGGCAATCCGGCGTTCGTTGATAAAGGCGTAGTCGTTCAGGGCGCTCTCCACCTCTGCGACGGCTGTGAGAACGGCTTTACGGTATTGTTGATAGGCCTGCATCTCTCTCGCACGGGCCGCATCGATCCGGCCTTCGATCTTTCCGAAATCCAGAATGGCGACCGCTGTTCCCAGCGCGACGTTCCAGACATTTGCGTTGGCCACCAGACCGCCATCGCTGATCCCATAAAATCCGGCCAGATTAAAGACCGGGAAGAACTCCGCCGTTGCGGCCTCGGCAAGCTTCGTGGATTCAAGCAGGTTTTTCTCGGCCACGCGGATATCAGGGCGCGAGGAGAGCACCTGCGCCGGAGCCATCAAAACGGGCTGCACGTCCGCGCCGGGAATCTCAGCCTCAGCAGCCAGAAGCGGACCAAGTGCGGAGGGCAGCGATCCGGTCAGGACGGTGAGGCGAAGTTTGGCATTCTCGACCTGCCGCATAAATTCGGGCAGAGAGGCCTGCGTGGTCTGAACAAGGTTCTCTGCTCTCTCGACATCCAGACGAGGCACCGAGCCCAGCCTTTTAAGCTCCTTGACTCGCGCCAGGGTCTTTTCCTGAGACTGCAAGTTTTTCGATGCAATCCGGTATTGATTTTGTGACGCCCGGTAATCGATATAGGTTCTAACCGTCTCCGCGATCAGGCTTAGTGTCACGTCATGATAGGAGGCCTCTGCGGCATCTAGCCGCGCACCCGCTGCGCTATAATTCTTCCGGTTCCGCCCGAAAATATCGATCTCGAAGGAGGCGTCAAATCCGGCTTCATAAAAATCGTCGATCGAACCCGCACCGCCGATGCCCGAGTCCTGTCTGCCTGCATTGCCCGATGCGCCGACCTGAGGAAGCAGGCCGGAAAGCGCGGTCCGCCGCAGCCCTCTCGCCTCAAGGATTTTAGCTTCCGCCCTCAGGCGGTCGGGGCTTTGCGCCAAGGCAAGATCAACGATCTGATTTAACACCGGATCGTTAAAGCCTTTCCACCAGTTTTTAAGTGTCGGCGCATCCACGATTGTTACGGATGCGCTGTCCTTCGCGGTCCAGAGAAGCGGCCTGTCGGGTTCGGAAAGATCCAGCCCCCCCCTGAAACAACCGGAGAGAAAAATGCAGGCCGATAAAAGCACAAGTTTTTTCATTAAGATTACTCCGCAGGCTCAAGTTGTGCCGTTCGGCGGGAATGAAAAGTCACCTCAAGCCCCCGCAAAAGCATGTAGAAGACCGGGGTGAAGACCAGTCCGAAGAACGTGACTCCGAGCATCCCGGAAAACACGGCTGTGCCTATCGCCTGTCGCATCTCCGCGCCTGCACCGTGGCTGAGCGCAAGGGGAAGAACGCCCATGATAAACGCGAAGGACGTCATCAGGATTGGCCGCAATCGAAGACGCGAGGCCTCGATCGCCGCTTCCCGCACGCTTTTTCCGTGATGCTCCAACTCGCGCGCAAACTCGACGATCAGAATGGCATTTTTACAGGCCAGACCCGCCAGCACGAAAAGGCTGATCTGCGTGAAAATATTATTGTCGCCGCCGGAAAGATAAACGCCGATCAGGGCTGAAAGTATACTCATAGGGACGATCAGAATTACGGCCAGAGGCATCGTCAGGCTCTCATACTGCGCTGCCAGAACAAGGAAGACGAAGAAGATACAGAGCGGGAAAATATAGATGGCTGTGTTCCCGGCGAGGATTTGCTGATAGGTCAGCTCGGTCCATTCATAGTCGATCCCCTGCGGCAACGTTTCCCTCAGGATTCGAGTGATTTCATCCTGCGCCTGCCCGGAGGAAAAACCGGGAGACGCGTTGCCGTTTACATCGGCAGAACGAAAAGCGTTGTATCGCATGGCCACTTCCGGACCAAAAGTTTCATCGACCTTGACCAGAGAGCCGAGTGGAACCATTTGACCATCGGCGTTTCTGGTTTGCAGACGCAAAATATCCTGCGGACGCGATCGGAATTCTTTATCCGCCTGAGCTATGACCTGATAGGTGCGTCCGAACAGGTTGAAGTCGTTCACATAGCTCGACCCCAGATAAATCTGCATGGTGCGAAACACTTCGTCGATTGAAACCCCCAGTTGCTGGGCGCGTGTCCGGTCCAGATCGACAAAAAGCTGCGGGACGTTGATGTTGTAGCTGGAAAAGACGGCTTTCAGCACGGGGCTGGCGTAGGCTTTACCCAGAACCTTCTGGAGCGTCTCGTTCAGAGCCTTGTAGCCAAGATCGGCGCGATCCTGCAGTTGCAGCTTGAAGCCGCCGGTCGTTCCCAAGCCGCGCACAGGGGGCGGCGGAAAAATGGCTATGAATGCCTCGTCAATAGCGCCGAATTTCTTCTGCAGCCGACTGGAAATTTCACCGGCACTGAGTTCGTGGGTATCTCTTTCTTCAAAATCATCAAGCGTGACGAAGACAATCCCCGCGCTGGCCGAATTCACGAACCCGTTAATCGAAAGACCGGGGAATTGAACGGCACTGGCAACGCCCTCTTCTTGCAGCGCAATTTCACCCATCTTACGCATCACTTCCTCGGTTCTCTCCAAGGTCGCGCCGGAGGGAAGCTGTGCGAAGCTGATAAGATATTGCTTATCCTGCGCGGGGACGAAGCCGGAGGGAATGAGACCGAAACTGTAATAGGTTGCGATCACAAGCGCACCGAAGACGGTCATGACGGCGGCTTTTCTGCCTCCCAGGATGCCCACGCTTTTGGCATAGGTCTTCTGGCTGATGCCAAAAAGGCGGTTAAATCCGGCGAAAAACCAGCCGAACAGCCCATCCATTAACCGTGTGAGGATATCCTTTTGTTCATCTCGCGGCTTGAGCAGAAGCGCCGAGAGGGCGGGACTGAGTGTAAGGGAGTTAATCATGGAGATAAAGGTCGCAATAACAATCGTCAGGGCAAACTGCCTGTAGAACATTCCGGTCAGGCCGCTGATGAACGCAATCGGAATAAAGACCCCGGCAATAACAAGAGATGTGGCGATAATCGGTCCGGTGACCTCTTTCATCGCCTGAACGGTCGCCTCGCGGGGTTTCTTGCCTTCCTCGATATTTCTTTCGACGTTTTCTACGACGACGATCGCGTCGTCCACCACGATGCCAACCGAAAGAATAAGACCGAAGAGCGAAAGCACGTTAATCGAAAATCCGAGCGGCAGCATGACGGCAAAGGTTCCCACGATGGAAACCGGAACAGCAAGCAGGGGAATAATTGAGGCGCGCCATGTCTGCAAAAACACGATAACGACCAGTACGACGAGCAAAATGGCTTCGATAAATGTATGAATCACCGCATCGATCGAATGGCGCACGAACACGGTCGGATCGTAGACGATGCTGTAATCCATATCCTCCGGGAAGCTTTTCTTAAGCTCGGCCATCGTCTTGCGGACGTTATCCGAGATATCAAGCGCGTTGGCATCCGGCGTGGCGAAAATGGGAATCGCAACAGCAGGCTCGTTATTGAGCATCGAGCGCAGGGAATAGGTCTGCGCGTCGAGTTCGGCCCGTGCTACGTCCTTTAGGCGTGTGATCACCCCATTGGAATCGCGTTTAATGATGATGTCTTCGAATTCTTCGGCCGTACTCAACCGCCCCTGCGTATTGACGGGTAGCTGCAAGACGGTGTTGTCGTCATATGGCGGTCCGCCGATGACACCTGCGGCGACCTGTATATTCTGGCCGCGTATGGAATTGATGACTTCTGATGCATCCATTCCCCGCTCCGCGATCCGATCCGGGTTCAGCCATATCCTCATGGCATAGTCGCCGGAACCAAACAGGCGGACATCTCCGACCCCGCTAATTTTTGCGAGCTGGTCCTTGATGTTCAGTGTGGCGTAGTTCCGCAAATACAACATGTCGTAGCGCGAATTCGGCGAGCGCAAGTGAACGACCATCGTCAGGTCAGGCGAACTTTTGACAACCGTAACCCCGAGATCCTGTGTAACCTGCGGCAAACGCGGCAAGGCCTGCGCGACCCTGTTTTGGACCTGCTGCTGCGCGAGATCGACGTCCGTTCCAATCGCGAAGGTCACTGTCAGGGACAGCCTTCCGTCTGCCGTCGCCAGAGAGTTCATGTATAAGAGATTTTCAACTCCGTTGATCTGCTCCTCTAAGGGCGTAGCGACCGTTTCAGAGATCACCGCCGGGTTTGCCCCCGGAAAACTCGCCGATATCTGGACAGAGGGCGGCGAAACTTCGGGATACTCCGAGATGGGCAGCTGAAACATCGCGATCAGACCCAGCAGGAATATCATGAAGGAGAGAACTCCGGCAAAAATCGGCCGGTCGATAAATTGGCTGGATACGATCATGGGCTTTTACTCAGTTGTGTGGGCTGCTTGAGACTCGGCTTCTTTTTGGGCTTGCGCCATGGCGTCTTTCTGAGCCTGCGACTGCGGGGCGACGACCATTCCTGGTCGTATATGCGTCAGGCCGGAGGTAATAACCTTTTCTCCCTCCTTAAGCCCACCCAGGACCACCCGCTTTCCTTGAACGCTCGGCCCGATTTGTATTTCCCTGTAAGTGGCTGCGTTTCCTTCACCAATTACCAAGACAAACTTGCGGTCCTGATCCGTAGAGATGGCGTGTTCGGTGAGAAGAATTTTCTTCTCCTCCCTATTACCCCCCATTTCAATGCTTACGGCCATCCCGGGCAGAAGCAGACCGTCAGCGTTGTCAAAAATAGCGCGGGCACGGATTGTGCCTGATGCCGGATCAATCCGGTTATCGAAGCTGTGCACAGTTCCTGCGTATTCTTTATTGCTTGAGGAAAGCTTCAGCCTGACAGGAATCTTGTGGTCTCCGCTGACCGTATGGACGGATTCGATATAAGTGCGCTCATCGACTTCAAAATCGACGTAAACTTTTTCCTGCGCCACGATTGTGGTGAGCAGAGGAGCATTTGGGCTGCTCTGCACGAGGTTCCCCTCCGTGATTTCCGCACGGCTTACCAGACCCGAAATCGGCGCTTTGACAAAGGCGAAATCAAGATCGATTTCGGAGCGTTGCACAGCGGCTTCCGCTCCCTGCACGGCGGCACTCGTCGCCAGCCGGTTATTGGCGCGCTCATCCATCAGGCTTTGGGATATGGCATCGCTTTTAATCAGGCTTTTGGCTCTCTGGAATTCTTTTTCAGCCAGCTGCGCTTGAACCCTGGCGTTTTCCAGCGCGGCGCGGGCCTGATTGAGCGCGGCTTCATAAGGGCGCGGGTCAATGACGAACAGCACGTCGCCCTTGTTGACCGTCTGCCCGTCGGTAAAACGGATTTCCGTTATGCGACCCTCGACCTGAGGGCGAATTTCAGCCCGGTCCACGGCGACAACATTGCCGGAGAAATTCTTCCATATCTCCACCTGCTCCGGCGCAACCGTGATAAAATCAACGGGCATCGGCGGTGGCTCCTGCTGACCGTCCTGCTCCATAGCGCCGACCGGCTCACCCGTGTAGAAGGCCGCGCCTATCCCGCCCGCGGCAAGGATAATAATTGCTAATATAAAGGATTTTTTACTCACAGTATTCTCCATTAAAACTTATCTTCGACTCGCTTGTTTTTGAGCCTTTTTTGCAGGTTTTTCGGCCGAATCCTTTGCATGAACAGGCTCTATACCGATCAGGTTGAACAGCGATTCTTCCAGTTTGTGTTCGATAAAGCTCAAATCGTTTTTTATCCTGGCCATTAGCAACTGCCCGACGATCAGCGCAAAAATCTCGTCGGCCTTGCACTTGACGTCGGTCGTGGCGGGGATCAGCCCTTCCTCTTTCAAATCCTCAAGCGCTTCTTCATAATAAGCCGCCTTATCGGCGCATATTTTTGCGATCGTGCTTCCGATCTCCTCATCCTTTGCGGCCAGTTCAGACCCAAGAGTTGCAAAGGGGCAGCCGCAGACATGTCCTAACTCCTCAGAGATTTCGACCTGTTTGTCAAAAACATGCCGGGCCATCAGCCGGAACCGCTCTACCGGAGGACGGTCTTTTGAGAATATCTCGTTATAATCCGCCTTCATTTCCTGCATGCAGGAATCCATGGTGGCGAGCGCCAGATGGGCCTTTGAGGGGAAAAAATGGTAGAAACTGCCCTTCTTGACCTCTGCGGCCGAACAAATCTCATCGACGCTGACCGCGTTGTAGCTGTCGCGCCAGATCAAATCCTTGGCCGTCTCGATCAGACGTTCTTTTGTGTTTGTTTGCACACGGCTCATAAGCTTTTCTTTCTGTGTGGGGGGATTTATAAGGTAATTTGACTGACCAGTCAACTCGCATTTTTTTGACAAAAAATTTGGGCTGAATCGATAAAAAAAATAACTCTGTCAGCCCCAAGATTTAACGCGATTCCCTGTCCTCTCAGGGACTGGAAAACGTGCATTACACTTGAATCTGCCATGATACAAAGGATTTATACTTTTAGCGCGCGCCGGACAGGTGCCCGCCCTCCATTCTGAATTTTTGTCCCTGTCAGGCTTAAAAACCAAGTTGTGCTCTCTTGGTCTTGGCCTATATTTCTTCTATACTGTTCGTTTCTATGTAACCAAAATCTGGAGAAGTTATTACCATGGCCGTTAAGAAAAAAGGAACACCCTCAAAGGCGAAATCCACTAAACCTGCCGCTATTCGTCCTGTCAAAGACGCTTTGACCAAGTCGGCGCTGGTTGGTCTTTTAGCTGAAGAAAATGCCATTACCCGCGCACAGGCTGCGGGCGTTCTGGCATCACTCGAAAATGCCCTGTTAGGCTCTGTTCACCCGAAAGGTGTCGGGGAATTTACCTTGCCGGGGCTTATGAAGGTTACGCTTCGTAAAGTTCCTGCGCGCAAGGCCGGAACCTTGATCCGTAATCCGGCCACAGGAGAAATGATGAAGGCCGCGGCAAAGCCTGCGTCTGTGCGTGTAAAAGTCCGCCCTTTGAAGAAGCTTAAATCGGCTGCTATAGCGTGATTTTTATTAAAAGCTGGACCTGATTTCAGGTCCAGCTTTTTACTCATCCTTTTTTGAAGTGGATCACTTTTTGTGGCGGACCGATCCGCAGGAGTGGGCACCAATTTTTATCTGCTCGGTCCGGTGTGAGCAAGTAAGATTCAGAGTTTTTATTTAACTGTGTTTTATTAATAGCGTTGCTCAAAACCTGAGAATGGTTACTGGATGGTTTTGTACGCCGCCATTTTTTTGACTGAGCTATCTGGAATCGTGAGCGCCTTCGAAATTTCTTACAAAGAAGTGAGTGCCCTTACCTTTTTTCCTGCGGTAGATCATGGCGGGGCGGCGGCCGGTTTCGCGCATTTTTCCGGTTTCCTCAAGGATATCCGCGCCTAAAATCCGGCGGCGGAAGGATTTATGCTCAATGCTTTCCCCCAGAATAACCTCATAAGCCGCTTGCAACTCCGCCAGAGTGAATTCATCGGGCATGAGATGGACTGGCAAGGACGTATAAAGAAGCTTGCTTTTGAGACGATCCGTACATTCAGCCAATATTTTTGCATGGTCGAAGGCCAGTTTGTCCTTCACCCTGCCCTTTTTAACGGCGACCCACTTGATGTCGGTCGCCCCCTGTCCGGCCTCTAGTTCTAGGTTTTCTGACGGGATGAGGGCGAAATAGACCGTGGTCACGGACCAGCCGCGCGGATCGCGCGTTTTGTTGCCGTAGGAGCAGAATTGCTCCAGATAAGGTGTTTTCACGCTCGTCTTTTCTGCAAGCTTGCGCTTGGCCGTGTCAATCAGTTCTTTATCGTTGTTAACGTCGATGAAACCGCCCACCAGCGACCACTGGCCCTGACAGGGGTGGTGTTCGCGCTGAACCAACAGGACTTGCAACTGTCCGCCGGAGACCGTGAAAATCACCGTATCCACGGAGACGTTGGGCCGCTCGAAGTCGTTGGCGTCATATTCTTTCAGAAATTCGGCCTCGGTTTGAATGGGTTTCTGCCTCATGAGCTAATCCTTCTTGCTGTATTCACCGATGACTTCGATCAATCCGACGATGTGCGCGCTGAGTTCCTCCAGATCTTCTGCAGGCACCCACCATTCAAGATGATGCGACGCCCCGACTTGCTGAATTTCATAGCGATCCATGAAGGATTTTTGTACCTCGAACCGCGTGACGTAACCCACGCCGGAAGCGCGGATATTCCAGCCTTCAGCAATTTCTTTTGCATATTGCTCATTTGTCACAGGATAGAAGATCGGCTGATCGGGCAAGCGAGGCGGCCACTTTCTGTAGCCGCTCTCTTTGACTAAAGCCAACTCCGTCGGTCCGGTCGGCCGATAAAGAGTGACTGTTTCGGTCATTACGCCACCTTTTTTTCCCTCGCCAGACCAGACTGCAAGGCCGCATTGATCCGTCCCCGGATTTCAGCCAAAGTCTGATCCTTGACCAATTTTCCATCTTCGTAGACAACCTCCAGTGCGCCCTGCGATTCCTGCTCGGGTGTCTGCTGATCGTGCAGGATGTAACGTCCGGCGGCCTCTTCCACCCGCAGCAAGCCTTTGGCGGATTTCTTGATGCCGTTGTCGGTTTTGGGATCCTTGAAGATATCGCGCCTCTCGCCGTTCACCACACCGCTTGTGGCCTTCATGGCGAAGCCGAAATTATCGCGGGTTACGTACTGGTAGGTATAAGACCCAACCCCGAACACCACGTTGCCTGACGCAAAGCCTTTTGCCTCCAACCCCTTCACAATAGCCTCGGCACGGTCGAGCGAGATGGAGTCGCCATAGATGAGCCCGATATGGGAATCCAGCATCCTGTACCCCGTCTCCGTCACGGTGCCGCCGAAGACATCCCACAGGCATTGAATGGCGCCTTTATGCTCGGGTGAGCCGACCGGAGCCGATGGGTCGCCGCAAACGATCAAGACTGGATCGCCGCTATCGGGCCGGATGACCAGCTTGCCCTCCCGCGCCAGAATCTCGGGCTTCAGGATCGCGACATATTCTGTCACGACTTTCCAGAAATCCCACGTATCCGACACGATCGAAACAATCCCCTTTGGATATGTTTTTGTTATCAGGCGCCGGAACGTCTCCAGCTCACCGTCCTGCATCCCCATGCACATGACCGAGTGTTCGGTGGCGGGCACGGAAAATCCGACAGGCTCCTTCGTGGCATCGGCACCGTAATAATCCTCGACCATGTCGATGGCCGGAACGGTATCCGTGCCCCAGAAGCAGGTCAGGTGCGCGGCTCCGCTTAACAGCGAGTCCTGCACGCTGGAGAGGCCGCGGAACGAGAAGTCATGCGCCTGGAAGTTCACGAAATCCAGGGGGCTTCCGGTTTTGACAGCGTATTGCGTTAACAAACGTTTATATTCGAACGCCGTCGTCGCCGAAGTCATGGGCTTCCAGAGATAGCAGGAAATCACGCTCTCGATATAATTCGTCAGCCAGAAGAAATCCGGGTGCGTATTGACCACCGTCAGGACCGGAACGCCGATCGGCACCCTTGATCCTTCCGGCAACGCCTTGATTTTTAAAGGCAGGTAACCCAAATCATGCAGCGCCGCGATATGCTCGACAGAAATTGCATCCGGGCCGAGAGCGTTGTCCATCCGGCGTTTATACGCTTTCACGACCTGCTCCTTGGGCAGTTTGAAAAAGTTCTCCTCCCACACCTCCATAAAGAAATGTTTGATGAAGTATTGCAGGCCGAACATCACGACCTTGCCGTCGAAATCCGCCAGTACGCGGGAATGCTTGTAGCTGCGTGGCGTGAAGTTGGAATAGACCTCGCTCGTTCCTTGCGGATACTGGTTTCTGTGGTCCGCCTTGTAGAAGTCGATGGCTGTTAACGGATTAATTCTCATGTTAACGCTCCTTTCCCGTTACAGTTAAAAAATTCATGTCGATCTGTTCTGCGCGTAAAAACGTGTGAACGCAGAAGATATGGGTGAAATTCTCTTTCAAGATGTCCAGCCCGTGCGAAAAAATTCCGTGCGTCACGTATAGGTAAAGCTTGCCTGCACCCTTTTGCTTCAGGAGTTTGCCCAGTTCCGTAAAGGTCCGTCCGCCGTCGCAGATATCGTCCAGAAGGATCAGATTTTTTCCCGCAACGTCGCCGTGGACTTCGGAATGGGTAATCTCGCCAGTTTGCGGATTGCGGATTTTGGCGCAGTGAATGACGTGAACGCCGCCCAAGGCTTTTCCGACCGCGTCTGTTTTTTTAGACGCTCCTTTGTCGGGGGAAACCAGAGTCAGATTTTCTTTCCTGATAAAATCTTCGACCGCGCCTTGCACCAACTCGGCTTGCGACACCACACAGCAATTATTCAACCTTTTGACGACCACTTCGGAATGCGGATCGAAGACAGCCACCGCACGGCAGTTCAAGCTATTGATCAAATCCGCCATCACGGCGCCGGAGAAAGCCTCCCCCGAATTACATACACGATCCTGCCGTGCATAGGGAAAGTATGGAATAACCAGATCAATCGTGGTTTCGGGGTTGACCTGCCGCACAGCATCTACAGTCATAATTAAGCGCATAATGTCATCGGCGTTGTAAAGATACGCCTCAATTTCCGTCACGGGACCGATTTCAATTCCGGCAACGCTGACATGACATTCTCCGCCGCTGAAATTGAAGCTTCTGATCGCCTGTTTGTTGACTTTGATGGTCATAGGTTTTTCCTTGAATCCGTGTCCCTGTATGTTAGGGCGTCAATTCTGGTTTTCCTGCTTCCCCGCATTGCCGAAATGTATAAATGTCAGCGGATTCTCCAGTTTTTGCGTCGGGACAGGCCTGAGAATTTTACATCCGCGCTCGTCATATTCGTCATCATAAACGGGCACATGATAGCCTCTGTACACCTGATCCTCCAGACCTCGCGATCTGAGGCGGTCTATCGTTTTTTCGTAATTCTTATAGCCGGAGTATACAGTCACCACTTTCATTCTCCTTCACTCAATAAATGTCCTTAAGACATTTAATATAATATGTCACAGTGACTTTTATTAAGTCAACAAAAATAATTTCTTTCTAATTATTTGATAAAACACGCTATTTTCAGATTTTACGGTGCAGGAGATTTTCAGATTTTACGGTGCAGGAGAAAAGTTTTGGGGCTGACATAGATAAGAAAAAATATCTAAGTTGGTCAGATGGTTAAGGTCAGACGAAAAAGCAGGCTTTCTGAAAGTATTCAGCAAGAAATCATCAAGCAGTTTGTCGGCGGTGTTCCGGC
>JAGNKE010000027.1 GCA_018000295.1 Alphaproteobacteria bacterium
AGCATTTTCCGCTATTTTTGAAGGAGTGCGAATGGAGATTTAATAACCCGTCTCCGAAAGCGCAATTAAAACAAATTAAACAATGGATTAAGGTATATATGGGCTAGTTATCTGGTACAGCCCCTATAAAAATTGACAATCTTGATACCCCAACCGCAAACGGTAGTCTGTGGATTGATATTGAAGATGTGAGAACCCGCCAAATCGAAGGAGCGAGATATAAGGTTTCTGACAACGAGCATTATTCGCTGTTCTCTTTCTATTGCAAAAGCTTCAGCGCAGAACTGATCGAGGAAATAAAAAACGGCGGCCCCGCAAAGAGCCGCCGTTCTAAAAAAATCAACACGCCGCGAAATCACTTCGCCTTCGTGTACTGAATCTCCATCATCTTGAATTCCGCACCGCCCGTCGGGTCGGTCGCGTGCATCGTGTAGCTGTAATGATCCGCGTCGATGAATTTCAGCTCGTTGCGGAAGCTGCGCTTGGCCCCGGTCATGGGGCAACTCGCCTCGGCCTTCTCGGTGATCGTCTGGGTCGCCTCGTCAAAGGTTCCCGTGCTGATCATCATGCCGGTGGCAAAACTGTCGTACCACACGCCCTGATAATGCTGGGCGATGTTATCGTAGCCCGTCAGCGCCTGCCCCTCGAACGGGGTCTCGGTCCCGCCCATATTCATCGTGCCGGAAACTTTGGACACCAGGAACCGCCCGCCATAAACCATGGCGTTCTCGGAGGTTCCGGTGGATTGCTCGGCCGGAGCATCCGCCGTTTTCTGCATGGTGGACGTATAGGTCCAGGAACCAACCAGCGTTTCCAGCTTCTTGTGCATCTCGCCCGGCTGCATCATCGCCATCATCTTGGCCATCTCTTCGGCGCTTGGTCCGGCAGGAGCAGCCTCAGTCGCAGGAGGAGCGGCTTCTGTGGCAGGAACCGCCTCGGTCGCAGGTGCGGCGGTTTCTTCCGCAAAGCTTAGCGTGGGAACGGCAAACGCCAGCGTTCCAGCCAGCAAAGTTGTGACGAGCAGTTTTTTCATGGGCAATTCTCCTTGAAATGAAGTGGAAAAAATCTTTTATGAAACGTGAAGGAGACTAGCACCCTTCGGCAGGAGATGACAAGAATACAAGTTACTCAACCACCCGGCAGGATGGCGCTTGCTCCGGACACATCGCCTCGGGAGGGCAGGGTTTAGGCGGCTTGTAGCACTCCGCCCGCGCCTTCAGCGGGTCCAAATAGCGGATACATTCGACCCGCGCATTGATATCGTTCGCGTACTTTGTCCCCTGCGTAACATAATCCTTGTTCACGGCGCCAAGGTAACAGCCTCCGCCGACGATCCGGCAATCGGAGTCCATGGAACACATCGTCCATTCAAACGGCATCTGGGCGAAGACGGGCATGGAAAATAAGCATAAAGTCAGGACAAAAAGATAACGCATGAAGCGCCCCGTATTTGACAGACCGGAATGAATAAGAATAAAGTGAGTATACATTCACTTATAGCGGCGTGCAAGGAATTTTTAGACCATGAACAAGGGAGAAAGAACCAAACAGAAAATCTCAAGAGAATCCCTCAAGCTCTTCGTGGCAAAGGGAATCAAGGAAACCAGCATCAAGGACATCGCTGCGAAAACCGGAATTTCTGAAGGGGCCATGTATCGGCACTACGCCAGCAAGGAAATGCTGGCAAAAGACCTGTTCCTCTCGAACTACCTGCGTTATGCTGAAAGGCTGGAGTCTCTGTGTAAGCAACAGCACGATTTGAAAAGCAAAATTTCCGCCATGGTTCATTATTTCTGCCGCGAGTTCGATCAGGACCGTATTCTGTTCAGCTACCTTCTTCTCTCGCGTCATTCTGAGTTGAAAAAACTCACCGGGCAGATCAAAGGTCCGGTTGTAGTCGTACGCACACAGATCGAACAAGCGATAAAGCAAAAGGAAATCGAAAATGCAAACCCGGAGGTCTTGACGGCGATGATCCTGGGAGTCGTTCTGGAAACCGCGCAATTCATCCTTTACGGACGCATCAAGGAAACAATGTCCGAACTCGCCGACAGCCTGACCCAAGCCTGCTGGAAAATCGCTGGGAAATAAACGTCCAGATCGGTATTTTTGCTTCTATTTCTTCGCCACGCCGAGGAAATCAAGCTGCCAGTCCAGTTCTTCCTCCGTCATCGGGTAATCCGTCCCACCCTTCGGATACAAAAGATTTTTTGGCGGCACCTGCGCCAGGTCGCGCTGCAGGGTCAGCGCCGTCCGCATGGACAGCCCCGCCTTCCAGCAGATGGCCACAATCGGCTTGGCCGACCGCGCTCCGAAGATATCCTTGATGGTCTCTTCCTTGACCCCTGCCAGATGCGCCAGCGCCGCAGTGACGAAATCGGTCTCCCGCACAGCCAGCGCGTCCGTGATGGCCTCATCGGTCAACTCACCCTTCTTCGCCATGCGCTTGACACGCTGCTCGACCGTTTCGGGCTTTTTGGAATCGCCGCGGATGAAATCCAGCCTCCGCCGGAAGACTTCGGAGATTTCTTCCGCCATCGCCCCGTCGAAATCCGGCCGCTGCATGAGAAGGTCGCGCACAGCCGCATCCACGAATTCCGCCAGTTCCTTGGCCAGGGCGAACGGCAGGAAGGGCCGCACCGCCACAGGCTCCTGCCAGTCCTTGTAATCCCGCGCCCGCTCGACGATTTTCTGCAAAGTCTCCAGAGCAATGTCCGCCCCGCGGTTCCGCAGCAGTACCTTCCCGCCGGGGATATCATCCACGTTGATAACCGCCGCCGAGACCATTTTGCTCACCGTACTCCGCCCCGCAATCGCCTGCACCACCCAACTCGCCGGATGGCTCTTGAGGATATCCAGCAGATCGCGGTCCGACAGCGCCGCGCAAAAGCGCAAAATCGGCTCGGACACATCCCGCTCCACATCCCGCGCCAGTTCCGCCGCCACTTTCGGCGGCGCATAGGCATGGTCTTTCAGGGTGCTGGACAGCGCCAGCCGGATTTTCAGAACCTCATCCAGCGCCAGTGTCCCCAGCGCCTGCACGGCAAACGCGTAAAGCTGCGATTGCTTGTCAGCGCTCAAACTCGGCAGCAGCGACACCAGCCGCGCCGCCAGAGCAAGGCGCACATCCGGGCTTTGGTCCCGCGCCAGAAAGGGCGAAACATGAACGGGCATGGTTTCATTGTTGGCCACCGCCTGCCGGACGCCCGCATCCGGGTCATTCTGCGCGAGGAAATAGAGGATTTCCGGATGCGTCTTGCGGTTCTTCGCCAGACTTAAACGCTGCGGAACGGTCCCGGTCGTCGCGATGTTTTTCTCGCGCTCGTAACGGTTCGCCCGGTCCTTCTTCTGCCACGTAAACACACTCAGGAATTTTTGCATAAACCACACTACCCGATCAGAGAATAAAAATCATCTCCCCGCATAAAAACAAATCGAAAACCCTATGCAAAAATCATGACAGGTTGAATTCATTCTGTTTTACAGTATGTTGAAAGAAGATTTTGTAATTTGAATGGATCAAAACGGAGCAACCCCCTCATGACCATGAAGCTTTTCTATACACCGACCTCCCCCTACGCCCGCAAGGTCCGCATCGTCGCTCTCGAAAAGGGCTTACAGGATAAAATCTCCGAGGTCATTGCTCCACCATCCGATAATCCGCCGGAATTGCAGAAAACGAATCCCTTGGGCGCGATTCCCGCGCTGCTTCTT
The DNA here is from genome assembly GCA_018000295.1 of Alphaproteobacteria bacterium. Classification (GTDB taxonomy): domain Bacteria; phylum Pseudomonadota; class Alphaproteobacteria; order Micavibrionales; family Micavibrionaceae; genus JAGNKE01. The sequence goes on from JAGNKE010000027.1 coordinate 3,715, forward strand.
GAAAACGGGGAATCTATTTATGACAGCATGGTGATCGGCGCCTATCTTGACTCTCTTTCAAAGGACAATCCGCTATACCCCTCCTCCGGCATGGAAAAATTCCGCACCATGCGCGCCGAAGCCTTGGCCAACGGGGTCATGGAATCGGGCGTCGCCATCGTCTACGAACGCCGCCGCACCGACACCGGAGTCTCCCAGAAAATCGTCGATAAACACCTCAAGGCCATCGACCGCTGCCTGCCCGTCATGGAAAGCGAAAGCGCAAATTTTGGAAAGGATATTGATATCCGCCAGATCGCCTTCGGCGCCGCTCTGGGCTACATCGCCTTCCGCCTGCCGGAAGTGAACTGGCCCGCCAAAGCCCCCAAACTGGCGAAGTGGTACGAGGCTTTCAGCCAGCGCCCGTCCATTAAGGCAACAGAACCCAAAGACCTTTAAGACACCAAAATCACTCGCATAAATTTTATAGTGTCGCAAAAAGGCACTGCAGCATTAAGGCTTGGGTATTATCGCTACAGACTCCTTGTCGATCTCAAGTCTTTTAGTTGGCAGTAAGGGTATCAAATTTCCCCATGAAGGAATTATTACTTTAGCCACTTTTTCCGAAGCACTTCCCACAGGAAATGCAATCGCCTCTTGTGGTAAATTTACCTGCACGAAATAAGTAGTACCAGTCTTAATATAAAAGATAGACTCATTGTCAGCATTAGCCTTTAAACCATAAATGGTAATATCATCAATAATAGGATCACCCTCTGTTTTATATTTTTTGCCATCGCCAGCTTCGTCTTTTAGATAGTAGATATGCAAAGGAAGAATTAAATGAGATAGCGATGTATCACTCCAATTTTTTATACCGCAACGCCAAAAAAGAGCCTTCTCTTCTTCATTAGGCGCAAGATTTATTTTCTCTCCTTGACTACATGGAAAAGTAGGGATTTTTTCGGCAATACTCTCATCGCTTCAGGTGTAAAAATAGTATAAAGGCTAATATACCCTTCATCAGGACAAACTTTAGGATCTTTGGCAGTAACACACTCTATACCAACAGTAATCCTTTCACTGTCTAGGCGTAATTGTGTTGCGTACGGAATTAAATGCCAAAACACAATAAGCGAACCGCAAATATAAGGATAAAATATAAAATTTTTAGCAAATATTCCCGATCGTAACAGGGAAGGTTTACTTTTTGCCCAAACAACAAGCTTAGATTCCATCAAAGCTTTTGCTTTAGAATAAATTCCCAAACACGCTGTAATAAATGAAATAACAGCAACCACATACAGGCCACCGTCTCCCAAAACTACATAAAGCGTATGAATATATTCTTTCATAAATTAAAATGTAACGAAAACCCAAGTAGAGTCAAAAACATACGTCTAAAAAATTAACAAGAAAAGGCATTTGAAATACGGAAAGCTAGAAAGCCCGTATTTGCAGGTCTTTAGAAAAGTTGCGATCATCGCACTCAGGGATACCCCTCGCTCTGCATTTCCTGCAGGCGGGAGATGGTGCGCTGGAACTCGAAACTATGATCGTGCCCGGCATAAAGCTTCTCGGGCCGCGCCTCCGCCGAAATCACCACCCGCACCCGCTTGTCGTAAAGCGCGTCGATCAGATTCATCAGGCGTTTCGCCTCGTTCCGCCGATCGTATTTCAGCGCCGGAACGTTTTCCAGCAAGACCGTATGGAAATTCCGCGCAATCGTGACGTAATCCTCCGCCCCCAGCGGCTGCTCGCAGAGCTGCGAGAAGGTAAACCGCGCCACGCCCTTGGCCGTCCGCACAGGCAGCCGCCGCCCTTTGACGAACAGCTTTTCCTCCAGCGCAGGCGCCTGTCCGGTCAAAAGGCCGAACAATGCATCCATCTTCTGCTCGGTCGCCCGCCCCAGCGGCGTGAAATACGTCCCCTCCTCGGCCAGCGCCCGCGCCCGGTAATCGTGCGGACTATCCAGATAAACGATCTCCATTTTCTCCTTGAGCAGCGCGATGAAGGGCAGAAAACGCTCGCGCTGCAGCCCGCCCTCATACAGCCGATCCGGCGGCCAGTTCGTCGTCGCCACCACGATCACGCCCTTCTCGAACAAAAGCCGGAACAGGCGCCCCAGGATCATCGCATCCGCCACGTCGGTAATATGGAATTCATCGAAGCACAGCACTTTCGATCTCTGGAAAATCAACTCGCCCAGCGAAGGCAGCGCCTGATCCACCGCCCCGCCGTTGATCGTATCCTCTGACCGCCGCGTATGGATGTAATCATGCACTTCGATCATGAATTCGTGGAAATGCACCCGCCGCTTGCCGATTGCCAGCGGCAGACAGGAAAAAAACAAATCCATCAGCATGGATTTGCCGCGCCCGACGCCGCCATGCAGGTAAACCCCGAGAGGAGACGCCTCCGCCTTGCCCTTGCCGGAAACCTTCTCGAAAAAGCTCATCCGGGGCTTTTTCTCCGCCTCCAGAAGCTCATCGTAAAGCCGTTGCAGGGATTTCACCGCCGCGCCCTGCGCCGGATCGAGATGCAGTTCCCCCTTCAGCAGCTTTTCCGAATACAGGCTAAGCGGCGTGTGTGTCATTGTGCGGTTTATTCTCTGGGTTTGCATCGGAGTGCGGCGCGACCATGCGGATCATGAGAATGGAGAGTTCATAAAGCCCCATCAGGGGAACAGCCAGCAGAATTTGACTCAGAACGTCCGGCGGCGTCAAGATCGCCGCAACGGTGAAGATAAGGATAATCATATACCGCCTCTGCTTCGCAAGCCAGTCCGGTGTGATGATTCCCACAAATCCGAGCAGGGTGAGGAACACCGGCATCTGAAAACACAACCCGAACGCGAAGATCAGGGTCATAATCAGGTCAAGATACTCACTGACCCGTGCCTCTAATTGTATCGGCAGCACCGCCTCCTGTGCGCTCATCTGAAAACTCAGAAAAAACGGCCAGGCCATGGGAAGAACAAGATAATAAACGCAGGCCGCCCCGAGAAAAAATAAAACGGGCGTCGCCGCCAGAAAAGGAAGAAAAGCCTTACGTTCTTTTTCATAAAGACCGGGCGCTATAAAAATCCAGACTTGAATCAAAAGAATAGGAAACGTGATGAAAATACCGGAAAACAACGCAACTTTCAGATAGGTGAAAAAAGCTTCGGTCAGGTTCGTATAGATAAGCCGGTTCGTATCTCCCGGCCCCATCGCCTCCGCAAGTGGAGTCACAAGAAAATTGTATATGTCGCTGACAAAGAAATAACAAATGAGTGTGCTTAAGAACATGGTTGAAAAAACCCAGATAAGCCTCCGACGCAAGTCGAGCAGATGCCCCATCAACGGTTGTTTTGTATGCTCAAGAGTTTCGTTTTCCAGATTCACGGAAGTCATACGTCACCCCCTTCCGCTTTTTCCATATCCGGATTTTTCGCTGCCTCAGGATGATCCTCCTCCGCATCGGCCTCCGCCTCGTTAAAATCCTTCTCCTCGAAATTCACCGACTTACGGAGATCGTCCAGATCCGCCTCCCGCATCAGATCGTCAAACTGCTGCGACAGCGCATATTTAACGTAATGAATCCGCCGCACGATCCGTCCGAAAAAGACCATGACCTTCGGCAACTCCTCCGGCCCGATCAGGATCACAGCGAGCGCCGCGATCAGCAAAAGCTCCTGCCAACCCACATCCAGCATCGAAATCTCTCATCCAAACGCGAAAATTAAAACCCAGCGCCGCTAAAGGAACAAATCCACGCATAACTTTAAGCCAGCCACATATCCCGGCACAACCACCAAAGCATTGGCGACAATCGCCATGTTCAAAAGCATGGATTTCTCATCGTCCGTAAGATCGTCATAGCTCTTGAGTTCCTGCTCCGCCTGCCCGGTTTCCTGCACCGAGGCGTAAAACTCCCACATCAACCCGTAAATCAGCATGGGAATAAGCACCCAACCGAATTTCCCCGCCCAGTCAGGATGAAAAAACCCGATGACGAATACAAAGGAAAAACAACAGGAGATGGCCGAAGCACAGGCAGCGCGGGGATTGCGCTTCCAGTCTTCAAAAATGCCCGCCACCGTGAAGGCAAAGAGAACGACGAGGTAAAGCGATGCCCACCACGGCACGGAAAGCGTGCCTACATCCATGGATTATTCTTCGTCCCTGGCCTTCGCAAGGTCTTTCTGATTCTGAGAAACGGGTTTGTCATGACCGATTTGCGGCTTGTCGGGGTCGCCCTCCTTCAAGCCCTTCTTGAAACTGTTGATCCCCTTGGCAAGGTTTTCCATGATGCCCGGAACGCGGTTGGCACCGAACAGCACGAACACCAGCAGGATAATAATCAGGATTTGCAGCGGACCGGGGGACATCAGGTCACCTCCTCAAGGAGTTCTTCTTCCGCACTGTCCTCGGAATCCTCAAAACCCTCCGGCTCATCGTCTTCTTCGTCAGCGCGTGACAATCCTTCTACCCCGCCCATGCGCTTCTGTCCAGAGAACAGGTCGGCTTGAGGAATAGCCTCGATCGCCGGACGCCGGTCCAGAAGCCCCGCCGCCTTCAAATCGTCCATCCCCGGCAAATCCATAAGCGATTCAAGGCTGAACGCATCCATAAAGCCCGTCGTCGTCACCCAGGTCAGGGGCCGCCCCGGCGCCTCGCGCCGCCGCCCCGGTTTGATCCATCCCATCTCCATGAGGGCGTCCAGCGTCCCCTTATGCGTCTGCACACCACGGATATTCTCGATCTCCGCCCGCGTGATCGGCTGGTGATAGGCAACAATAGCCAGAGTCTCCATCGCCGCCCGCGAAAGCTTCCGCGCCACCTGCCGTTGAAGGGTGAGACTTTCCGCCAGATCCGGCGCAGTACGGAACGCCCACGCCCCCTCGCGCTCGACAAGCTCGATCCCGCGACCCTCATAATCCTTACGGATTTCCATCAAAAGCCCGCCGACATCCGATCCCTCGGGCATCCGCTCATGCAACTCCCGCGTCGCCAGCGGCTCCGGCGAAGCGAACAGCAAGGCCTCAAGGAGGCGTTTATAAGTTTGATCAGCTTCCATCGCTCGCCTCGATCTGAACCGGAACACTCCGCACATAGATCGGCCGGAACAGCCCGTCCTGCCGGATTTCCAGCCGCCCCTGCTTGGCCAGTTCCAGCCCCGCCGTAAAGGTGGAGGCCAGCACCGAACGCCGGTAAAGACTGTCCTGTAAATCCTCAGGGAGAAAACTCTGCAGCGTCGCCCACACGCTCTGCTGTCCGCTGCGGGGCAACGCGCCGAGCATCTTCGAAAGCCGCTCCAACGCCTCGTCCGAAGACATCAGGCTATAGACAGGAACATCATAAGTTTGATTCTCCTGCCGCGCCCGAATATCCCCGTAAGCCTTAAGCAGGTCGTAAAGATTAACTTCCCAATGCGTCGTGACTTCCGTTCGCACACCCTCCGTCATGCCGCGGGGAAAAACCTGCTGCCCCAGTTTAGGCAGGGCAAAAATCTGCTCCGCGCATTTCTGCATGGCCTCTAGCCGTTGCAACTGGAATTGCAGCGCCCCGGCCATTTCCTCCGCGCTCGGCTCCTCGGAATTCTCATCCCGGGGCAGATAAAGCCGAGACTTGAGATACGTCAGCCACGCCGCCATCACCAGATACTCGGCGGCGAGTTCGAGATTCAAAGCCTTCGCCCGCTCGATGAAGACAAGATACTGGCGCACCAGTTGCAGGATCGAGATTTTCGCCAGATCGACCTTTTGCTTGCGCGCAAGCTCCAGCAAAATATCAATCGGCCCTTCATAGCCATCGATATTGAGCAAAAGCGTATCGACCTCGTCCGCCAGACGCGGCCCCGTCACCCGGGGCGGATCTTCCGCGAACGCATCAGCAACCATGGGACCGGAAGCCTCTGAGGCAGGAGCAATAGACTCATTTATGGCAGCATCAGCACTCATGCCGCTATGTTCCCGCTTTCCGAGGCGTTTTTCAAGCGGATAAGCGCGTTTTGGCTGATTTTAGGCAGGTTTTCCGCCAGTTTTTCCATGACATCGAACTCCCCCTTGCAATAAAGGGCCAGATCGCACCCGGCCTTGAGACACGCCACCGCCCGTTCAGGCAGGGAACCATAGGGGTCCAGCGCCTTCATATCGAGGTCGTCACCCACCAGAAACCCGTCAAAACCGATCTCCTCCCGAATGATGTCCGAAATGATCCGCGAAGACAGAGTCGCCGGATTATCCTTATCCAAAGCGGGATAGACGATATGCGCGGTCATCCCCCACACGGCCTGCCCCGCCTCCGACCGGGCGACCTGCTTGAACGGCGCGAAATCCGTAAGCCTTAATTCCCCCGCATCGACCTCGACCACCGGAAGCTCCAGATGACTGTCCGCCTTCGCCCGCCCGTGCCCCGGAAGATGCTTGATCACCGGAGTAATCCCCGCCTTGAGCAAATGACGGCAGACGGACAGCCCCAGCCGTCCCGCGATGGCCGGATCCGACGAAAAGGAACGGTCGCCGATCACATCGTGGCACCCCTCGAAAATCAGGTCGAGAACAGGCGTGCAATTCACATTGATGCCCAGTTCGATCAGGCTTTCGGCAATCCGCAGCGTCTCGAACCGCAAATCCTCCAGCGCCTCATCCGGTTGGGTTTCATAAAGTTCGCCGAAATGCCGGAACGATTGAAAGTCGCGCCAGTGAGGGGGCCGCAATCGCTGCACCCGCCCGCCCTCCTGGTCGATCAGGACCGGACAGTCGCGCCCCACAGTTTCCTTCAGAGATTGCACAAGCGCATAAAGCTGCTGCGGGTTTTCGCAATTCCGCGCAAAGAGGATAAAACCCAGCGGATCGGCGGAACGGAACAGGGGTTTTTCAGCAGGCGTCAGAACAGGTCCGGCAGGCGCGAAGGTCGTGGCCAGAGCCTTCTCCGCCCCCCGGCTGAAATCGGTTTTCCCCGCAATCATTTTTTGACGACCAGACAGCCGCCCGGCGTAATCGCCTTGATCTCGCGGCAGAGTTCCTCGGCACTGTCCTTGCTGATCGGTCCGGCCTGAATGCGGTAGAAGGTTCCGCGGTCGAGGCTGGCTTCCTGCACCCGGTATTTCAGTTCGCTGATGGTGGCGCCATACTTCTTCTGCAGCTTGCCCCACTCCTTTTCCGTCGCGGCGCGGTTCTGGATACTGGCCAACTGGACGTAATAGGTGCCGGACGTCGCCTTGAATTTCGGCGCGGAACTCAACCCCGACGTCGGCTCGATCTGGCTCATCTCTGCGGCTTTTTCCTCGGTCGTCGCCAGATTCTCGGGCGCAGGGACAGGAGCTGCCTCCGCCTCAGGATCGGGCTGTTTGATGTCGATAGCCCGCACATCAATGGGCGGCGGCGCGATCTCGGCCTCCCTCACTTCGGGAACGGCGGGGGTATCCGCCCCCTTTTCCTTGTTCAGAACGCTCTGCACGAAATCCTTGGTTTCCGGCGACGTCCCGGCCCGGTGCAGGGTCATCGGATCCACCGCCTCGCCCGAGGCGGGTTCCGTCGCGGCGATCTGCTGGCTGTTCTCGTCGATTTTCTGGATGACGTCCTCCGGCCTGACTTCACCTTCGGCAGAACGGTAAACCTCCTCGCCCAGAACCTCCTGCATGGCCTGCTCCTTGCTCGGCATCGCCTCATCGGGAGAATCAAGCAGGTTTTCAATTTCGTCCTTCTGCCCCTGGATCGGCGCCTCGCCCACGCGGGCCAGAATCGTGCTCTCGCTGTTGGGGATATCCATGCCCCCCGGCTCGTCCGGCGCGCTCTTGAACGGGCGCAGATCGGCCTTCACGATGGGAATCTCCCCGCGCCGATTATTGGCGGAAGGATACGACATCACGATCACCCCGGCAAACACCGCCCCGACCAGCAACAGCGCTGCCGTCGTCAGCCCCGGCCCGAAGCGCGAACCGCCCTCGTCTTCATCCGCCTGCGGCCTTTTCGGGCTTTTCAGGTAATGGTCATAGCCGTACTGCTGGAAATGGTTATCCTTAGTCATAATATGCTCCGTTGAGGGAAGGTATGCGGCATGGGCGGTATCAGTGCGAATCAACTCGGGGTGTGACCCACGATTATTACCGCAAATCCCAGTAAAGGTCAAAAAGCCTTTCATGCTCCCGTATGGCATAGCGGTCGGTCATCCCGGCGATGTAATCCGCCACGATCCGCGCCCGCGCCGCGTCATCCGCCTCCGCCCCGGCCTCCAAAATCCGCGCCTGCCAGTTATCGGGCAGCAGCGTATGTTTTCTGTGGAAAGCTCCGAACAGGTCGGTCACGATCCGCTCGACCTTGATCCAGATGCGCTGCATCGTGTAATGGCGGTACATCCGCGCATAAAGAAATGTCCGCAGCTCATCCACCGACCCGCGCATGGACTCCGAAAACGCCACCATCGGCCGCCCCGCCATACGGATATCCTCCGCCGTTTTCGGCTTGAGCGCCGCCAGACGCGCCCGCGTCTCGGTCAAAACATCCTCGACCATCGCGCCGATCATCTCGCGGATCATCTCCTGCACAAGATAGCGCTCCGTAATACCCGGATAGCGGCTCCGCACGGAATCGATGATCCCGCCGAGCAGCGCCATTTTCTCCAGATCGGCGATCGTGAACATCCCCGCCCGCAGCCCGTCCTCGACGTCATGATTGTTATAGGCGATATCGTCCGACAGCGCCGCGACCTGCGCCTCCACAGAGGCATAGGTGGACAGCCGCAAATCCGTCTGCGCCTGCAATTCCCGCACGGCGATATGCGGAGCGGTCGTAAGCGGCCCGTTATGCTTGACCACGCCCTCCAGCGTCTCCCACGTCAGATTCAGCCCGTTCCATTTCGGATATTTGCGCTCCAGTGTCGTCAGGACGCGCAAGCTCTGGTCGTTATGATCGAACCCGCCGTAATCCTTCATGCAGGCCTGCAGGTACTCCTCCCCGATATGGGCAAAGGGCGTATGGCCAAGATCATGGGCAAGGGCAATCCCCTCCGCCAGATCCTCATTGACCATCAGCGCCCGCGCAATCGACCGCGTGATCTGCGCGACTTCCAGAGTATGGGTCAGGCGCGTACGGTAATGATCCCCCTCATGATAAACAAACACCTGTGTTTTGTATTTCAGGCGGCGGAACGCGCTGGAATGGATAATCCGGTCGCGGTCGCGCTGGAACGCGGTGCGGTGCGCGCTCGAAGGCTCTTCATAGATACGCCCCTGCGACTGGTCGGGCCGGCACGCATAAGGCGCGAGCGGCAAAGCGCAGTAATTATAGGCGGTGGCGTCAGGGTGACTCATAATTCCAATAGGTCCATGTATAAACAAGATATCCCGTCCAGAAGGGTGCAGAAAACGCTATAACCCAGAAAAGTATAAGCGCCAGCCCCTTAAGAAAACCCTTATAGCGGAACGAGCAGTAAAACAAAGACAAAGGCTGAATGAAGAAATAGAATATGGGAAAATCAAACGTGGACTTGCGTCCGCTGCCGCAGCTGTAAAAATAGAAGCACGACAGCAGCAGCATGACATAACCGTATAATTCCGTTTTATTTTCGACCCAAACCAAAGCTTCTTCAGGAAAATCATCAGAGTTGAGGTACAGGAAATAAGCGTAAAAATAATAGGCGGTTTGTATAACAAACGCCACAACCATGCAGCACAGCAAAAACCGCTCGTTTCGGGCGTTAAAGACGGCCATTTGTCCACCTTGCTCCAAACCACATCAAAGCGTTATAATAACAATTATGACCCTAAACATCGACAACTCCGCCGTAAAGCAGCTTTAGGAGTTTACTGTCCTGCAGATGAGCGCCGCCGAGCAAACAGAAATCAAACCGACGTCCAAAAAGAAAAAACTGATCTACAGTCTTAGGCTTCTTTTTTTCGGCACTCTGTTCTTCTCAATGTGCTTTTTATCAAATCACATAGCATTTTCTATATTCTTTGCATTTTTAAAGGCTCAGGCTCTGGTTACACTTGCCATATTGTGGTTAAGCCTCTCCCTTCCCCCTGCAAGCCCATTGTTTGTTTTTCTTTTTTTCTCGGATTCATCAACGGTCGTTTTGCTTTTTTCAGTGATTGCCGCAGCCGCTTGCATCCCCGTTTTGTTTTGGTGGCTGAAAATAATAAAAGACGACGAAACGGATGTAATATTCGTGATTTATCCCATATTTGTATGGATACTGTTAGGCTTCGGCTTTACAGCGTTCTCCCTGATTTACGCAATGCTGCTCCGGGGCGTGTAGCAATTCTTAAGGCTTTACTCTACAATGGAACCATGACCCTGACCATCCACGACACCGCCGTAAAGCAGCTTTAGTCATGAGTAGTCTTACGATTTATGTTCAGATGCTTGATGAAGGAACGCCCGTTTATCGCCCGGTATCAGCTGAAAAGCTGGGAGATTCACGATTTCGGATACTCTCCGAGTGCGATCACGATGAAGTTTGGCAATTTGAAACAGGCTCAATCGTTATCGGCGAACCCCAAGAATTAAGCATAGGAACAAAAATTGTCGCTGTTCGAATTGCTGAAAATTAAAGAAAAATAGCCTATAATGCTCACATGACCCTAACCATCGACACCACCGCCGTAAAGCGCATAAACGAACTGCGCGAACAACAGGGCAAGAGCGCCCTGAGGCTCCGCATCACCGTCGATGGCGGCGGCTGCTCCGGCTTTATGTATAAGATGGAACTGACCGACGAAACAGGCAAGGACGACACAATCTTTGCCGATGCCGTGGTGACAGACGCCATCTCCCTGCCCTTCCTCGCCGGCTCGACCGTCCGCTTCGATCAGGGACTCATCGGCTCGGAATTCAAGATCGATAACCCGAACGCCGTCTCCGGCTGCGGCTGCGGGACGTCCTTTTCGGTGATCTAAAAAATGAAAAACACACTTCTAACCCTTGTTGTGTTTTCATTTTTTCTCTCCGGCTGCGCGACGAACTATTACGTCAACGAAGACCGCTACACGCAACCGAAAAACTACGAAAAAATTTCCGTCTACGTCACCAACCCGGAGCATGAGGCCTATGAGGTTCTGAAAAAATCGGAGATTTATGATTTGACTCCCGACAACAACAAGCCGGATAAACTCACGCTCATAGACTTCTCTCCATGGGCAAGAGGATGTGGACTGGGAGGGTTGATAACCATATACACTCTGGGCCTAGTACCATCGGGGGGTGATGATTATGGTAATTTTGTGTATTCCCTTGAGTCCGGACAAACAACCCAACTCTATAGGCACAAAATTATTTACAGAGACTCTCTTTCGGCATGGTCAGTCCCCATGCGCCCTTTTGCATATTCTGAAAAAGGCGCTCAGGCCAAAGCCCTGTCCCTTTCGACAAGAGACCTCTGCACAGACTTTGAAAAATGCCAGTCTGAGTCCCTTCACTGATTTTTAAAAAACCAGCCCCTTCCGTAACACCACCCGGTCCACCGGAACGCCGCCCTGCTCCTCCTCGTAACGCCCCAGCTCCCCGAACCCGGCATGATGCAGAACCCGCAGCATCGGCTCGTTCCCCGCCGGACAGATTGTGAGAAAACCCTTATACCCGTCCTCCGCCGCCGCTAGGCCGCAGAACGCCTCCACCATCGCCCGCCCCAGCCCGCGCCCGCGCAAAGGCGCATCAACCACCACGGCGGAAAGAATAAAATACCGCGGCAATTCCAGCCCCAGTTCCCGCGTCAGGAAGCTCCGCCCGTAAGGCCCGCCGCAGCAAAACCCCGCCAGCACCCCGCCCTCGCCCTCCAGAACCGCGAAGATCGAGGCGTCCAGCACCCGGTCGCGCAGGAAATCGTGCGCCCGCGCCTCCGTCCAGACTTCCCCGCGCTCCGGCGCATGAAAAGCTGTGCAGTAAAACGCCGCCAAAGACCTCAAATCTTGCTCTTCGGGTACGATTTTCTTAAGATTTTTCATGGTACGATGGCTGTATTACTTTAAATGATTTGAACAGAATATACTGTTTCGGCAATTTTATTGAGGGGAATTATACCGTGGGCTTCATCCGCCAAGTGCATCTGAACCCGACCAGGGCCAAGCTGAACCTGACCTTCAAGCTGCTTTTTATCTTTAGCATTGTCATTGCGGGAGCGCTGATCATATTCCATCCGACGGAACAACTGATCGGAAAGTCAATGTGGCTGTATCCCCTCATTTTCATCATGCGCTGGCTCTATGTCCTGAGCGGCCCGGTGATGACCGGCTTTTACTTCGCAAAGGCCTATGGCCTCAACGCCGGGCTTTATGCCTTGGCGGGTCCGTGCGTGATCGGTGGCATCGGCCTGATCCTGTGGGTAAATATTCTGCTGCTCAAGCGTATTGATTCGGGCACCGTCCTGATCCCCGTCATCCTCTGGCTCGGCGCGGGCGGCTGGGCGACGTATCTGATGCTCGCCATCGGGAAGTAAGAAACACGCATCTTGCCCTGCGGCATGAAGCTGCTATCCTTCCGTCATGAAAATCGTCACCTGGAACGTCAATTCCATCAACGTGCGCCTCGAGCACGTCAAGCGCTACCTGCGGGAGTCCGCGCCGGACGTGCTGATGCTTCAGGAAATCAAGACAGAAAACTTCCCCGCGCTGGAATTTGAGAATCTCGGCTACAAAGGACGCGCCGTCGGCCAGAAGGCCTATAACGGCGTCGCCATCCTCTCGAAACATGAGATCGCCGTGATCGCCGAACGCCTCCCCAGCGACGACGCAGACGCCCAGTCCCGCTACATCGAGGCGGAGATCAACGGCCTCCGGCTCATCAACATTTACGCCCCGAACGGCAACCCCGCCCCGGGGGACAAATACAACTACAAACTGCGCTGGATGAAGCGCCTGACCGCCCACCTTCGCGAATATGTCGCGAACGACCAGACTTTCGTGATCGGCGGCGATTTCAACATCATCCCGGAGGACAAGGACTGCTTCGACCCCAAAGCATGGGTTGACGACGCCCTCTTCCGACTGGAATCAAGACAGGCGCTCAGGACGTTGGAAAATATGGGACTCTACGATGCCTTCCGCGTTTTCGATACGCGGGCGCACCAATATACTTTCTGGGATTATCAGGCCGGCGCCTGGCAGAAGGATAACGGCATCCGCATCGACCATTTCCTGCTGTCCCCCGCCATGGCCGACCGCCTGCAATCCTGCGTCATCAACCGCATCCCGCGGGGTTGGGAAAAAGCCTCCGACCACACGCCCGTCGAACTGACCCTAAATATGAATCTTAATAAAAATGATTAGCAAGAGCACTCAAAGATTTGTTTTTATTGTTTCATTTCTGGCTCTATCCGCCTGCTCAACTCAAACTCTGGCCCCGCCGCTGGATTACTATAAGGAAAAAAAAATCACCGCCCCGGCGGGCAGTGACTTCACGCACTGCTCCCAGTACGGCTGCAAACGCCTGACCCCGCTCACCCTCAGCTTGCAGGACTGGGCGGGGATAGAAACCGCCTTCGGTCCCCCGGCCATGAGCGCCGCCGAGGAGCGTGAAAAAATAAAACAGACGATCGGCTACTTCGAACGCCTCATCGGCCCGCGCACGGGAACGGAAACGGATATCGCCGGAACCTTCCGCAGGATCGGCCAGGGCCAGCTCGACTGCGTGGACGAAAGCACCAACACAACATCATACCTCCTTCTTCTGCAGAACAGAGGATTGCTGAAATTTCATACAGTTAGCAGCCCGGACACGCGCTTCCCCATCATTCACGCAGGACGCTGGCCGCACCAGACTGCCGTAATGACGGACAGGGAAACCCAGACCGCCTACGCTGTGGATTCCTGGTTTCACGATAACGGCCAGCCCGCCGAAATCGTCACACTCGAAAGCTGGAAAGAAGGGTGGAAACCGGATAGCAAGTTCCGCTAATATCCTGAGATTATGCCGGAAATAGAAATAGCCACCGCGCAGAATTTTCTCATCGCCCTCCTCATCGGGGCGCTGGTCGGGATCGAGCGCGAAAAAAGCAAGGCCGCCCAACCCGAACATTCTTTCGCTGGCCTGCGGACTTTCATGCTGTTCGCGCTCGTGGGCGCCCTGTCGGCTTTAGTGTCAAGCCACCTGCAATCCCCCTGGCCCTTCATCGCGGGACTTCTGGCCATCACGGGCATCATCATCGCTGGATACATTCAGGAAAACCGGTCAAGCCGCGATTCCATCGGCCTGACGACCGAGGTCGCAGCCCTGACCGTAACCCTCCTCGGCGGCGCCGTGATGTTCGGATATGCCTCCCTCGCCGTGGCATTGGCCATCGCCACCTCGGCAATTCTGGCCTACAAGCACCCCATGCACGCCTTTGTCGCAAGGCTCGGCAGAGAAGACATTTACGCGGCGCTCAAGCTGTTGATCGCCACCTTTATCGTTTTACCCTTCCTGCCCGACGCCCCTGTCGATCCTTGGCAGGCACTGAACCCCTACAAGCTCTGGCTGCTAGTCATCTTCATTTCCGGCCTCTCTCTGGCGGGATACATCGCCGTGCGCTGGCTGGGCAATACGCATGGAACACTTCTCACGGGTCTGGCGGGCGGCCTCGCTTCATCGACCGCCGTAACGCTGGCCTTTGCCCGCCGCAGCGTCGAGGAAAGCAAGGCCCAGACGGACGACATTCTGGCCGCCGGGATTCTGCTGTCATGGACAGTCATGTTTATCAGGGTTCTGGTCGAGGTTGCCGTGGTAAACCGCACCCTCCTGCCGATGCTGATCGCCCCCTATGCCGCAATGACCCTCGCCACATTGGCCGGAGTCGCAATGCTCTACGCAAGAGCCGCCGCTGGCAAAGGAAAGGGCGCGGCTCCCGCAAGCGAGGTGGACGTCATCAACCCGTTCAGCCTCACCTCGGCCGTCAAGTTCGGCGCTTTATTCGCATTAGTCCTCCTGCTGGTTAAAATGACACAAACCTACTTCCCCTCCACCGGACTCTACGCCGTCGCGGCGCTCGTCGGCCTTACGGACGTGGACGCCCTGACCCTTTCAATGGCGGAATACGCTCAAAAAGGCGGAAATCCGCAAACGGCCGTAAACGCCATAGTCATCGCCTCGCTGAGCAACACAGTCATCAAATGCGCGTTCGCCGGAATGCTAGGCAGCCCCGCCCTGCTCAAACGCATCATGGCCGCCACCGCCCTCATCATTCTCTCGGGCCTCGCTGCAATAATGGCGACTTAAGAAAATCAGCCGCGCCCCTGTTGAAAACTTCGGGCAAAGGCGTGATTTCACCCCCAAGCCGTGCTAGCCTGATTCCGTCATGCGGTTTTCGCCGCGTGGTTCTTTGTTTGTGTTCTCAAGTCTCTCATCCGCGGTCGCCCTCATGAAAAAAATCCCCCTGTTGCGCTCCCCCTCTGTAAAACTGTGCCTGATGACCCTCGCGCTTCTGACGGCCTGCGAAACCTCGCGCCCGCTCGTAAAAACCGAACTGGCCCAGCGCGTCGCCGCCCCGGCCTGGATGATCCGCCGCGAAATCCCGGCAGGCAGCTACCTCCTCACCGCCTATGAGCGCATCCACGATTACAATTCAACGGTGAATGTTTACATCGAGGGCAACGGCCCAACGCCCGAATACCCCACCGCCCTGCACCTCGCCACCAAGGACAAGACGGATAACATCATCTATCTCGCCCAGCCCTGTCAGTATAGCGGCCTGATCAAGGACGACTCCGAATGTACGCTGACCGGGGAACAGGCTTACGCCCCGACCTCTCTGGAGGCCATGAACGCCGCGCTCGATGAAATCGCAAAGCGCTATAATGTGAGAGGCTTCCACCTGATCGGCTATGATGGCGGCGCGACGATTGCCACCAACCTCGCGGCAAGCCGCAAGGATATTCTTTCCCTCCGAACGGTGGCGGGGATTATGGATACCGACGCCTATAACGACGCCCACGGCTGGCCGCGCACGAAAAACGCCCAGAATCCGGCCCTCAAAGCGGCAACACTTTCCAACCTGCCACAATACCACTTCATCGGCGGACAGGACGCGCAAGTGCCCCCCTCGGTGCTTCACAGCTATTTTCAGGCGCTCCCCCCCACCCGCTGCGTCCGCTATGAATTAATACAGGAAAACGAGCATGAAGACGGCTGGGTGGAGAAATGGCCTGACCTCCTCAAGCGCCCTGTCAACTGCAACGGCGCGGTCCCGCAGGACTTCAACGCCCTCGACCTTGTCGCGCAGGAGGGTCCGGCCCCCTACGAGACCGTCCGGGAAATCCCTGAAAAACCTTAATTTTCAGTGGTTTTAACACTCTGCCTATTGTATTGAGACCCGCCGATCGTCTAATCTGGCCCCAACAGCAAAAAGCGGGAGGATGTGCGTATGAAACGCACAACAAGATACAATCAGTTAATAACTTTAATTATGGCAATGAACGTACTCGCAGGTTGTGACTGGAGTTCGGATTCAGATTATTTGAAATGGAAACTCGTCGGAACCGAAAAAAAAACCTACAGCATACAAATTCAGGGAACTGCGATATTAAAGAAGGATTTGTTTGGACTGGACGAATCACGCCTGTCAAAAGGAAGCCCAGTCACCCTAAGCGTAAAGAATGAATCCTTCATAGTCGTCAACAAGAAGGATAAGGAGACTTTTGAATTACAACTGGTTTCTGGCAACACGTCCTTCTCTTCCTTTCCTGATCTTAATGATAGTTTTTACGGTCAGGATGCCCTGAAATCTATGTTTGAGACCAGAAGCGGAATAGAACTCTCAAAATTTGAAATGGGTCCGAAAGGCTCAAAAGAAGCTCCAGACTTCAACAGATTCCTCTCATTGAATATGTACCTCCGTTTACCAGAAGATACTCTCCTTCAGGAGAAAAAAAGCGGCCTTTCTCGCCTCAATATCTTTGGAGAGGACGAACTGTGCCTGAATCTCTACAACCGTAAAATCAAGGAAAGAGAGGAAAATATCTCTATAACCCTCGAGAGCATAACAAAAACAAAAGACGGCGACATGATAGCGGAAATGAATTACAGGATTGTCGAAAAAGTTCTGACCGAGTACCAGGAGGGGGACTTTGCAAAAAGACGGTTTATCAAAAGATTCAATGATGCAAATATATATACAGACAGAAAACTGAAGCTGAATGACGACGACGAGCAAAAAACTTTCATCTGCGAGTACAAAGGAAAGCACTTCTTCAACATGACCAAGGGCTGGCTGGAGGCGGCCGAAATCGAGCAATCTATACAATTGATTCGCACAGATGTGACAGTGAAAGCCTCCGAAATATTCAGGGTAAAAACGGCAATAAGACCCATAAATAGAGAGATTGTTGTTCTGGATGAGATTGACGATGCTTTGATTCGCGATGAAATCGGAGAGCATGAAAAACGAAAAAAAAACAAGCCGACAGTCACCGATATGCTTGACCTTCTCGACGGAGGAACCGCAAGCGAAAAGCCTATAGAACAAAAAAACAAGAGCGACAGCAAAGAGTTACAATAGCCTACGACAAGATTATTGGCATATGTCGGACGAATGATTTATTCTGATGGGAGTGCTTTTTAAATAGAGAAACCCATGCGCTGGGCTCAGATTTTATTTGGTTTGTCGATACTGAATGCCGCATCATTTTTAGGTTCGGCAACCGTCCACGCCGACCCCACCGAAGTCCCCGACAACGCCATCGAACAATACCTCTCCGAGGATATGAAAACTGTCCCCGATGGGGTCTACATCCCCTACCCCGAGGATGTGGAGGAGTTTAAGGGCTCTCCGCTCTACAAGTTCCTCGAAAAAATGGCACCGGGAGTAAAAGAGAATCCTGCCCCCTCCGGCGGCAAATGCGGCGTGAACAAGAAACTCTTCGAAAACGTCTAGCCGCAAATAATCAGTTGATCGTGCCGCGCCTTGGCCCGGCGGAAAACGCGTACTTCACCGCCTCCGCGCACTGGACATGAATCGGATTGAGGATCGGGATAGAGGTCTCGTCTGCGGTAATGACCAGAGGCAACTCCGTGCAGCCGAGCACCAGCCCGTCATAACCGGAATAACGCGAAAGCATCTCCTTAAATCGGCCCCGGAAAGCAGGATCCATCTGCCCTGCGGAAATCGCCGTTTGCATCTCCTGAATAGCAACCCTATCATCCTCAGAGGGAATATCAACATCCAGTCCGAAAAACCTGAGTCGCTTGGCAAAAAACCCGTCTTCCATCGTAAATTTTGTCCCAAGGAGCAAAAGTTTTTTATAATCCCGCGCTTGCGCCTCCCGCGCTGTGGCGACGACCAGATGAACGACATGCGCCCCCAGCGCAATCCCTTTATCCGCAACCATATCGTAGGCTTTATGCAACGTATTGTTGCAGATCAGAATACAGTCCGGCCCCATCCGATCCAGCGTCAGAAGCTCCGCGCGCAAAAGATCGGGAATCTCAGCCCATCCATCCGGCGCAGTATAACGGGATTTAATCGCGTGATAGTCGATACTGTAGAGAAGGATCCGCGCACTGTGATGCCCGCCCAGCTTCGCCGCGACCAGTTCGTTCAGATAGGAGTAATAGAGCGGCGTCGAAGGCCAGCTCGTCCCGCCCAGTAGACCGATGATTTTCATTGACGCTTTTCCCCTGATCTAATTTTCATGGCCCAAGTTTGACCCCCAGGATCAAAACAGGATATGAGTCCGAAGTTTATAATGAATAGAAATTTTTATGAAAGGACGATTTCCATGCATCCCATCCCCGAAGGTTTCCAGTCCGTCATTCCCACCATCCACGTCGAGGGCGCGGCAAAAGCCATAGAGCTATACAAAAATGCTTTCGAGGCGCAGGAAAAGCATCGCCTGAACTGCCCCCTGACCGGCCGCATCGTCCACGCCTGCCTGAGAATCGGCAACTCGAATATTTTCATCGCCGACGCCAGCGAGCAAATGAACTGTGCCGCCAGCAAGGATATCAAATTCTACCTCTACGTCCCCAATGCGGACAAGGCCATTGAGCGTGCGAAAAAGGCTGGCCTGTCGGAAACGATGCCCGCCACCGATATGTTCTGGGGCGACCGCATGGGCGCGGTAACGGACAAATACGGCTTCAAATGGTCGATTGCACACCATGTGAAGGACGTCTCGCAGGAGGACATGGAAGCGGGCATGAGAAAATGGATAGAAAGCATGGCGGCCTGAGCAAAGTCAATGCGCTGCAGAACAGACCGCAAGCATCTGTTTTTATTATTAAAAACTGGACAATAGGTGCTTTATATTTACAAGAGTTATGTAATATTATAGTATGATACATATTATGGTGTACATACCTTGAGGTCAAAGACCATGAAAATGATAACCTTGATTTATGCCGGACTGCTGGCAATCGCGCTGGCACAAACCATCCACTACTACCCGCTTATGCCCGAAATCATGGCCTCCCGCTACGATTTCGGAGGTTCTCCCGTACAGTGGTCGGGAAAAGGGCTCTTTTTCGCTATCTATCTGGGCATAATGATCCTTGTAAGCCTGTCAATCATCCTGAACGCGATCATGATGGGTCGCTGTCCGGAGAGGATGATGAACATTGCGAACAAGGATTTTTGGCTGGCCCCTGAGCGCAAGGACAACACCATAAAGGATATGCAGAACAGAGTCGCCCAATTCGGTGCGGCCGGCTTGCTTTTTACGGTGGGAATCATTCAGTGCGTGATCCTGCAAAATCTGGACGCCGTTTCGCAGGAGCAGTTGAACATCATACTCATGACCATTATCGCCGCTTTTGTTGTATATACGGTAACTTGGGCCGTATTCCTGATCGCTCGCTACAGAAAAACAAAGCACCTCTGAGTTGAGGTATACAACAGAATCCTAGAACGCCTCCGGCGGCAGGGTATGAAGATGCTCCCACCCCCCGCCGGGGGGAATCTTGTTCGGATCAAGCGGACTTTGCGCGGAGACATCTGAAACCAGATTATCGAGACGGGGCAGGATATCCTGCGCGAACCCGTCCAGGATATTCTGCACGTTACCCGGCATATCTTCCTGCAGCAACAAGGGATAATTATGAACCACCTCCCGCAGCATCGTCCGCACCTGCACGAGCATGGTCAACACGAAATCGGGGTCATCAGAGTCAAGCTTGCCGTCACCGAACAGCTCAAAGGTTTTGGCCCCCTTTAAAACCGGATCGCGCAGCGAATGGGTCAGAATTTGCGATAGCGCATCCGCAGGGTCGTTCGCCGCCCCGCTATTCGAAAGCCTGTTGAACGCCTGCAGGCAGGTCGGCGAGGCCGCCGCCTTCATGGCCTCGATCTGCGGCTCGGTAAAATCCCGCACGGAAAGTGTGACCTCAAGATCTTCAAGCCACACATCGCCCTCGGTCAGGCGGTACATCTCCCGCGCAAGATCATAGACCTGTTCCCGAAGATCAGAAGCACTTACAGTCATGAATGCACCGGATTGCGCTGGAACATCAAAAAACCTCGGGCGGCAGTGCATACAGATGCTGCCGGCTTTCGGCGGGCGTGACCGTGTCGGGATCGATACCCGTCTCCTCAGCCAGTTCGTCGATCAAATCATCCATCTGCGGTAAAATTTCGTTCCGATAAACACCGATAATATCTTCGACAGACCCCGGCATCGCCTCACCCAAAAGCAGCGGGTAGTTATTTACGATATCCCGCAGCCCCATGCGCGCACGCGTCAAAACCTGCAGAGCAAAATCCCCCTCCACCTGAAGCTGGGGATCGCTGACCATTTCAAGGCAGTAAGCGCTGTTCCGCACGGAGTCCGTAAACGCGTGAGTCAACTCATCCTTAAGGGTAGGAAGGATGGCCGTTCCCGCACCGCTCGTATAAACTTCCATAAAACTAGTCGCAGCCGAGCGCTTGATCGCATCCAACTGCAGGTCCGAATACTCAATATGGGAAAAAGCGGTTTGCAAATCATTCCGCCACGGACCATAGGCAGAAAGATCGCGCAACCTCTCAAAAATCACTTTAATACGGCCCCTGAATGCATCATCCATAGAGTGAGGTTAAGGGACAATACGGGGAAAAGGCAAGCTGTATGGGGAATACCGGGGATTACGCTGCGGAAAGGCAAAAAATTATAGGATTTTTAGACAAACAAAACGGACGATAAACCTCCAATATAAGAAAACAAGATTTTTATTGCCATAACATAAAATATGATAAATAATATCAAAAAAATCATTAATACTGAGGTGGTAGAATGGCCGTACCTAACCCCCAATACAGAGAAAACTGGAAAGAAATCCACGATGCTCATGACGCCGCATGCACCGCGTCATGGGAAAAAATGCAGGAAGTTCGTCAGAGGCAACACGTCTTATACGATGCAGGTCAGCACGACACCGATGAATACAGGTCTCTGGAAGACGAATATAAAGTCCATTATAAGGCCCATGGCGAACACCACAGGACTTGCCACGACTGCTTGAGTTTCTATCAACACCGGACGGTTCAGGACGGTGCAAAATGGTTATTCGGTCAGTTCGATCCGGATATGGGCAGCACGACTTCAAGGACTTTTCATCTGGTTGACTTCGATAAATTTAAGACACTTGATGAGGTTTACGAAGCCTGGGCACAGGCAAGCGACGCTTCACAACAGGCCGAGGCCGAGGCTAGAGATTCCCTGCCCCATGGTCGCCCCAACGGAAAGAATATTTTTGAACAGACCGGCACCAATCAAATCACCAGCCTTCTTCAGGATATTTCAGGCGAAGAATTATACCCGCAACCCTACCGATTAAATCAAAATTGTCGCGTACTGGTCACTACGGATATAAGAAACGGAGAATATCACATCTGTTTTACGCAAGATGATGAAATGGTCAACGAATGCCATATGGGGATTCAACCCCACTTCGAGGCCGTGGCTACTGCTATGTATAATCGTGCGCTTATGGCAGAAAAAGAAAGTAGCCGGAGAAAAGCGCTGACAACAGGTGAAACGGCGCCCTCTTGGTCAAGCAGGGTTTCGGGGGCATTAACCACGTTGGTTAACAAGGTGATACCCAAAAGAGATATTGGCGGTATATCACCCGAACAGTTCCATTTTTATATTCATCACCCTGCTAAGCCTGGGTACCCTGAAAGTTTCTATGAAATGCCCTCAGAGTTTAAGAACTGTGCGTTCATAAACCCAAGATTCGTTGCCTCTAAAGTCATTCCCGAATTGATTCACGACGCTTATAAAGAATATAAACAGCGGCCTGTCAGCGGTCGTCGGATGGAAACAGGAGCGTTGAATGTACCCGTTGAAGTTATAGGCTACGAGGGTCAGGGATAAGCACAGCGAACAAAAAGGTTCGGTTGTTCTTAAAGCTTCAGAAAACATAATTATGGCTGGTGCTGCCGCCGAGGATTGAACTCGGGACCTCGTCATTACCAATGACGCGCTCTACCACTGAGCTACGGCAGCCCGCAGAGGGATAAACCCCGCAAAAAGTGCAGGAAACCTACCCAATAAATCCCCCCCTGTCATCTGTTTTTTTGGCCGCGCCCCTCAGCCTTGGGTAAGAAACGGCGCAGTCCTAATTCATGTCGGGATCGGCAGGCCCGCGGCGCAACGCATCCTGCGGCCGGTCGATGATCCGCTGCGGCAGACGGCCCCAGACAATCGCCAACTCCTCGACCGCGTGAGTGATCGCCGCCGGATCATTATCGTTCACCCCGCCCTTCGTGTGCTTCAGGTACCCCGACACCAGCCCGTCCGCCAGCGCCAGCCGCGCATGTTCCACCGGCGTCCCCGGCGGCAGGCGCGAAGGGTCGATATCCGGCAGGGTCTGCAGACTCGCCGCCGCACCGAGCAGCCCCACGCTCTTGCAGAACGCGAGGAACAAATTCGGCTGGGACAGAGGAAGTCTTTTGGCGCTCATGATTGTCACCCGGGAATCGTGCCTAAGGAGCCTCAAGTATTAACGAAATCATCGCGGAAAGCAAATTGCGACCCTGCGCCGTCATGGCCCCGCCAGAAACGCCAGCGCCCGTTCATAGGCCTCCGCCCCGGCGCCGCCGTGTCCTTCCACCCACGCGCCTTTATCGCTGCACGCGCCGATGACTTCGGACAGATTGCGCCCCGAAAGCACCTGCCCGGAAGAAAGCTCGACAAACCGCCCGTCCGCCTGCTCCGCGATCCGGCAATCGCGCGGATACGGATACCCGACCGGAAGGCTGAGATCATGCAGCGCCGGATGCGTGAACCCGTGCCCCTGCCCCGGATAGACGTAAAGCGTGAGCGGCGCCTTCGGGCGGACGGCCCTCACCTTCTGCACAAGCGTCTCGCACAAGGCTGCGGGCGTAATCTCGTCCGCCCCGCCGGAGTGAATCTGCACGGGCCGCCCGGATAGGCGCAGATCCTTGAGCGTCAACCCGCACCACGGATAAAACGCCAGATGGGACCGGAACGGATCGTTTTGATAGCCATAGCGGCGGTGGATGGACGTAAAGGCGGAATAAAGAGCGGGCAAAGCGCCCTTCGATAACCCCGCCACCGCGATGCGGTCCCCGTCGATCTCAGGCCTTTGAGCCAGATACCGCTGCGCGGCGTAAAGATCATTGAGGATCGAAACCTCGCTCACCGCCATCTGGTCGTCGGTGATTTTATCAATTCCCCGCCCCTTGAAACTGTCCACCAGCAGCACCGCCTGCCCCTGCGCCAGAATTCTTTTGGCAAAATCCCATTCCAGCGAGCCAACGCCCAGAGAACTGTGCAGCAAAATCACGGCAGGCACAGGATCACCAGCCTTTTGCTTCGGCAGGACAAGATACCCGCGCCCCTTCACAGTCTTGAGAGTCGGACTTCCCACCCCGTCCAGCCAGCGCGGCGATGCCGTGGGAAACGACACCCGCTCCGTCCCCGGCGGCTTGCCCGCGCAGGCACAGAGAAAGAGGAGAAGAATGAAAACCGTAAACCGCATAAAAACCTCAACGAAAGACGGCAGCACTATAGAGCGGCTCTCACCCAAGGCAAGCCTTTCATGAAATTCCTTGCCCCCCTTACCCCCCATGTGCCAGACTCACACCCAAGAGATAAAAACGAAGGGGGGCAACCGCCATGATGGAAAAACTCCACGTTCTGATCGTCGATGACGACCCGAACAACCGCGACCGGATCCGCGACTTCTCCGAAGCCCTGCTCTTTGCCAACGAACTCAACATCGAAACCGTCAACAACGCGCAACAAGCCCTGCAGAAGCTTCAGGGCGTCGGCGGCAACAACATCGACCTGATCGTCACCGACAACTCCCTGCCCGGCCTTTCCGGCGCCGAAATGGCGCAGCAAATCCGCAAGAATAAATATTTCGGCGGCGTCCCCATCGTCATGTGCACGGGCGACCCGGAATTCGAACGTGTCAAGAAACTCGCCCTCAACAGCGGCGTGAACATGGTCATGCACGTCCCCCACTCCGCCGAGGAACTGCTGGAAACCTATAAGAGCGTCCTGCCCCCTGAAGCCTTCGTGCGCCCCGGCGGTTCGGACTCCAAATCCCACAAGCCCAACATCGTGGACACCCGCGACCCCGACCCCGGCCACCACCCCGAACCCGGCTGAAGTCTCATTCCTGCAACACCTCTGTGAAAAGTGCGGGAAAAGACTCCAAAAACCCTTAGTGTCTAGGCTGAAATTCTGTATCCTCAAAAGGATTCTGAAGATCAATTTCGTATCGGTTTCAACCCCATGAAGGCACGGAAATCCGACAGGCTTGAAAAACGGGCGGCAGCTTTGCGCGAAAACCTTCGCCGCCGCAAACCCAAGGACGCCGATCCGGCCAAGCCGACGACGAAGACCAAAGGCAAAAAGACCGGAAAGGAGGACGGATCATGAAGAAAATCCTGAAAAACGCACAAGCGCAGCAAGAGGCGCAAACCGCGGACCTTTACGCCCCCGGCCTTCTGGCCGACCACCAGATCCGGCATCTGGCCCTGAATGAGGGCATGATTGAGCCGTTCGTGGAAAAACAGAAACGGGACGGCGTGATTTCATATGGCCTATCCTCCTACGGCTACGATGCCCGCACCGCCGACGAATTCAAGATTTTCACCAATGTTGACAATGCCTTAGTAGACCCCAAGGACTTCTCCCAGCAGAGTTTTGTTGACAGACGAGTCGATATTTGCGTTATTCCCCCCAACAGTTTTGCGTTGTCCCGGACGGTCGAATACTTCCGTATCCCGAAAGACGTGCTGGTGATCTGCCTGGGCAAAAGCACCTACGCCCGCTGCGGGTTGATTGTAAACGTCACGCCGCTGGAGCCGGGCTGGGAAGGCCATGTGACGCTGGAGATTTCGAACACGACGCCTTTGCCGGCGCGGGTTTACGCGAATGAGGGCATAGCCCAGTTTTTGTTTTTTAAAGGGAGCAGTATCTGTGAAACAAGTTACGCCGACCGCAGCGGAAAATACATGGGACAGCGTGGAGTCACGCTCCCCAAGCTTTAAGGCCGATCCGCCTGCAGCAATCGTCCCGCCGCCCGTTCCGGCCTCTCCGCTGGATAAGATCCGCATTCGTGGCGGCCGCGCCCTGAACGGCGAAATCAGCGTCAGCGGCGCCAAGAACGCGGCCCTGAAACTCATGTCCGCCGCCCTGCTGACCGGAGAATCCCTCTTTCTTGAAAACGCCCCGAACGCCCTGCGCGATATCGCCTCGCAGTCCGACCTGCTTGAATATCTCGGCTGCGCCGTCAAACGCGACGGCCGCCTCATGGCCCTGAACGCCAGCACGGTCGATAATTTTACCGCGCCGTATGATCTCGTTCGCAAGATGAGAACCTCCATTCTGGTCCTCGGCCCCCTTCTGGCCCGCTTCGGCCAGGCCAAAGTCTCCCTGCCCGGCGGCTGCGCCATCGGTACCCGCCCCGTGGATCTTCACCTCAAGGGTCTTGAGGAAATGGGCGCAGTCATTAGTATCGAAGAGGGCTATATCAACGCCAAAGCCCCCGCAGGCGGACTGCAAGGCGCAACCATCCGCTTCCCCAAAGTCTCCGTCGGCGCGACAGAAAATCTGATGATGGCGGCAACTCTTGCAAAAGGCACCACAACCCTTGTCAATGCGGCCCGTGAACCGGAAATCATCGATCTCGGCGAATGCCTCATCAAGATGGGCGCGAAGATCAGCGGCCTCGGATCGGACACCATCACCATCGAGGGCATCCCCCACCTTTCCGGCGCACGCCACGATATTCTGCCCGACCGGATCGAGGCTGGAACCTATATCATCGCCGCCGCCATGACCGGCGGAACGGTCCGTCTCAAAAATGCACGGCTGGAACACCTGACCGCCGCTCTGGGCCACCTCTCGCAGGCCGGAATCGAGGTTGAGAAGGACGGAAACGCCGTCATCGTCCACCGCAACGGCCACAAGCTGCGCGGCGTCGATATCATGACCGAACCCTATCCGGGCTTCCCCACAGATTTACAGGCGCAGTTCATGGCCATGCTGACCCTCGCGGAAGGCGCGGGCATGGTCACCGAAACGATTTTCGAGAACCGCTTCATGCACGTCCCCGAACTGGCCCGAATGGGCGCCGATATCACGGTGCAGGGCAATTCCGCCATCGTGCGCGGCGTAGACAAGCTCAAGGGCGCCGAAGTCATGGCCACCGACCTGCGCGCCTCCGTCGCCCTCGTCCTCGCCGGACTGGTCGCCGAAGGAACCACCACGGTGAACCGCATCTATCATCTCGAACGCGGCTACGAGGATATCGCGGGCAAGCTCTCCGCTTGCGGCGCGGAGATCGAGCGCGTGGGTGGGGAGTAACAATGTCCAGAATTGACGGAACCGGCGGCCCCGGTTGGCCGTCCTCCCTCCCCGAAGATCAGGGGGTTGAGGGCGCAAGCAAATCCGAATTCGACAAGGCGCTCGACCGCCAGCAGCGCGGGCTTGCGGTCAACCCTCTGGCGCAAACGCCCCCGCCGGAACTGCAAGCCGCCCAAACAGACGAAGACGACCCGGATAAACGCGTCCAACCCGCCGCAGAATCCGGCGCAGGCGATAATCAGGACCACGGGAAAAAAGACCCCAACGCCGACCCTCACGCAGGCCTCGACTGGCGCATCCGTCAGCAACTGGGCCTCGACTAAGCAGACGTCAAAAAAATCTTGCTGATAGCCTGCTCTGCCTTTTAGGCAGTAAGCTGTGAGAGAAAAACCATGAAAACCCGCAGCAAAATCGCCCTCGCCCTGCTCCTCCTCGCCCTCCTCGGCGCGGGGTTTTACGTCTATCAGGCCGCGATCCCCGGCAGGGCCGACCTGAACGAAATCCGCGCCCGCGTCTGGCCGAAGCTGCAAAACGAACTCGACGCGTTCGGCCTCGCCCCCGGCGGCCCCCTCTTTATCCGCATCTTCAAACAGGAGAAGGAGCTGGAAATCTGGGGCATAGAAATAAAATCCGCAACGTTCAGGAAATTTAAAACCTACCCCATCTGCGTCTATTCCGGCGCCCTCGGCCCCAAGCTGCGGGAGGGCGATTTCCAGTCGCCCGAGGGGTTTTATGACGTGACGAAAGACAGGCTCAACCCGCGCAACAATTTTCATCTGTCCTTCGATGTCGGCTACCCGAACGAATATGACAGGGCGCAGGGCCGCACCGGAAGTTTTATCATGGTCCACGGCGCGTGTGTGTCGATTGGCTGCTTCGCCATGACCAACGAGGGCATCGAGGAAATCTATCTTCTGGTGGAATCAGCGCTAAACGGCGGGCAGGCCTCCCTCCCCGTCCACATCTTCCCCTTCCGCATGACGGAGGAAAACATGAAGGCGCATGAGGGCGATGAGTGGATGACCTTCTGGAAAAACCTGAAGGAAGGCTACGATTTGTTCGAGACTACGGGCGAGCCTCCAAAGGCAGAAACTGTGGGGCAGTCATATTCTTTTATCGGACGAATATAGTAGAAAACAAAAAAAATAAATGTTTTCAGATAGATAGTATTAAATTTGTCCTCTTTTTGAGGCTATGTTATGGTTTTCTATGGGTTGGCAATCAGTAAGTGATAGGGCTGTTGGCACTGAGTACGAAGCGTCTTCTAAAGAACTGGTTCAAAAAGTCGAGACGCAACTTCAGGCCATAGAGAGATTTCTTGAGGAATCGCGGCAAAGCGCTGCGTCCGATCCACATCTGGGCGCAATGCGCGCTGACATTGAAAAAACCTATAATCAGGCAAGGCAAAGCCTGGCCTATCTTGGCGATCAGAGTAACACAGGACAAATCAGCACCTTCCAGCAGATGGGTGGCTTAGCTTCTGTTTCAGAAGGCCTTTCACGCGTAGTGAGCCCCGATGATATGCAGGGAAGAACCGCAATCAACGACTATCAACGCGCACTCGATGTCCCTAATGAAGACGAAGCCAAGGCCATCACCGATCCAGAAGCGCTCAAAGCCTATATCTCCGAGCGCCGGACAGGATTTGCCAACAGGGTTGATGAGTTCACAACCGAAGCATCCCTCAACGCTCGCTTCGCTGAAGCCTCAACCGAGCACTTAAAATCCCGCGCCAACCCCGCCTACACGCCTGATCCCGCCCGCTCCTTCGAGGCAATCGCAGGAGAGGGTGCAGCCGGAAAGCGGATGGTCAGCCTAAACAACCGCAGCGGCAGCGTCGTCAGCCTTGATCCGGTCGACAAAGACGCTTTGGCGATGTACGGCGCGCTCGACGCTCTAAAGCGCACCGCGCCCTCCAGCCTCGACACGATAAGCCCGGCGCTTCGCGATGAAATCGCCGAAATCAACATGAACGTAGTCGGCCGCGCCTATGCCGGAAAATACGGACCGACCTTTGCACTGCAATCCGGACAAGACAAAATCATAGAGGCCGGCCCGGACAATATTAACAATCCCCGAACGGCATACGCAATCGGAAGGTCGGCAGGAGGAACCTACAACCCCCTCGACCCTATCATGAAACATAATGCCCAAGGCGACGTAACCCCGGAAAATAAGATGCCGGGGAACACATACAATCAATACAGCCAGTTCGCAACGCAGGGCCTCAGCGCACAAAATGACCAACTTCCCGAGCGCAACGCCGCCCTTTTGGATCGTATGCAGAGCAGCGGCGGCGAGCGAGTGCCATCCGCCGATATATATAAATCACTTGGTCTCAACCCCAGCGGCCCAGATTTCTCGGCGCCTCCGATAGAGACAAGCCGCAGAATTCAGGAAACCATTAGCGACCTCGACAGTAAAGTATCTTTGCTGGAACAAGTGGTCGCCAACCCGACAGGCGCTGACATTCAGAAAATTTTAGCCGAACGGGGCATGACAGTTGACAGCCTGCTGGTTGATCTTAAGAAACAGGTCGGCCAAAACCCCTATCAGGGGACAGCAAACGCTGAAGCTTTTCAGAGATCGTATGACGCAGCCAATATCGACCGGCGTGTAGAGTCTTTGCTGGGAGTGCCTATAGACCAATCACAGAATACACGCTTTAACACTTCTCCGGCTTTACAGGCGCTCAGCCGCAACTTCGAACACTTCCACCCGACGCCCCCGAACCAGACGTCTGTGCCGCAGACACGGGACGGCGCCAATCAGCTGGGAGAAGCGCTTGAAGCCAGAGGCGGCGCGATTGTCATGGACAACCATCTCAGGCCTGAAGCGGTTAACTTCCTGCGTGACAGCTTGCCCGAAATCGCCAGCCGGGGATCGGCGAAAATCTTGATCGAAAACGCCGACAACACTAGAACAGTGGAAGCAGGCGGGTTGGTCATGCTCAACCAGAACAACCCTCTCGAACAGTACTACGCAACCGGCGACGCCTCTCACCTGCAGGGTCTAAAATCCTCATACACCGCGCATCTGGAAAATATCGCCGAAAGACGGGCTCTAACGCCCGCAGAACAAATTCAACTCGGACAACTGCGGGAACGCGACGCGGCAACCATCAACCTGATCGAGGAAGCCTATACGCAACACGGGATCAAATGCGAATTCCTCGGCGGACCACAGGAAGGCAAGGTTATGGAGAATTACGGCCTGGAAGCCCGCGGGGTAAGCACTGATTTCGGATGGGACCAGCAAATCAGGGACGCCAGAAAAGAAGTAGACAATGTTATTGTCTTCGGCGGCGGCAACCATTTTGCCGAAGACTTGTCCGGCCGCGTTTCAAGCGGGCGCAAACTTCTTGATGAATCGCTCGGTTATCCTACTTTTTCCGCCGGAGACACACAGGGCCGCTTCAAAGGCAATTACCATGTTGATCCCGGCTCCGGCGACCGCTGGATATCCACTCCCGAAACGCCGACAGCACCAAAACCATCCCCGACAGCCGAGTTTGAACTGCGCGCCGCACCGGGCATAAAATAACCGCGCAAAAACAAACATCATAAATCGGATGCAAATGGTGCCCGGCGGGCAGGCCTCCCTCCCCGTCCACATCTTCCCCTTCCGCATGACGGAGGAAAATATGAAGGCGCATGAGGGGGATAAATGGATGAACTTCTGGAAAAACCTGAAGGAAAGCTACGATCTCTTTGAACTGACGGGAGAACCTCCGACCGCGGAGCCGCAGGGCGAGAGTTATGGGTTTAGGGGGAGGATTTGAAAAGCCAAGAGTTATGGCTTCACAGTACACTTGAAATATTGCTTACCTAGCCCCTCCTCGGGCGGCTCATAATCAAAAGGCCCTTTTTGCATAAAAGGAGCTAGACCATAGAAAATTATAGAATGATTTCGCCCCGCCAGAGCGGCTATGGACTGCTTGAGATATGCCTGTTCCTCGCCAGCATAGCCATCATACTGTGAAAACCTGTAAACCAGTACTTCATCGGAATAACCCCGGACCAAACCGAGCTGCTTAAGGAACGTCTCCCTGATATCCTTGTCCGAACAGAAATATCTTTGAATCCGGTCAAACTGCTCTTGTTTGTCGTTGTAGGATTCCAGAAGAACTCGGACCGGCAAGTCCAGAAAATATCTGTCAAAATCGTTGTATTGAGCCTTCTTATTCTTTTGCACCACCCTCAAATAGGTATCGATTTCCCCAGCCGCCCAGTCAACGACAGGATCATCTTCATATTGAGCGCCATAGGCTAAATAAATCGCAATCTCCGGCCAAGTTCGGTAATCTACGGGCCTCAACTCGTGAGCCTCTGGCTTGTAATACTCGTCATAACTGTACAGAGGCATATTTGGATCAAATTTAGTTTCTACAAAACGATGAGTGTAGTTGTAATACAAACCAAACAAAAATTTAGGCCACCATTTCCTCAGTTCCGGATCGTTTTGCCATCTTCTTTTCTCGTAATCCCCCGGCACTTGATTAACTGCCAGAGCTGCCCCTAAAAATGCTGCGGCATCTCTCTCCGACCCTGTATTCATAATCTCGTAAGCATGGGCCTTGAGAATTTCCAGTGCCTCGTGATAGCGGCCATATTGCGAATAATAGCGCACAACCGCCGCAAGAATGACGGGAGATTGCCCCGGCTTTTTCAGCAAATTATTAAAAAAGGGGCTGTACCAGATAACTAGCCCATATATACCTTAATCCATTGTTTAATTTGTTTTAATTGCGCTTTCGGAGACGGGTTATTAAATCTCCATTCGCACTCCTTCAAAAATAGCGGAAAATGCTTT
>JAGNKE010000007.1:0-38785 GCA_018000295.1 Alphaproteobacteria bacterium
ATTTCCAATTGTTCCTGAAAGAGTGTGAATGGAGGTTCAATTATCGCCCCTCAAGCAATCTCTTGAAAATTTTACTTGAGTGGGCTAACAAGTAATCTCTTCACCCTTATCTATGTCAGCCCCAAATATTTAAATTTGATAGTAGCGAATAGACACTTTATTTGAGAAATAAGAGTGAGAAAACTTCACAAAATGTTTTTATTGAGGGAATACTAAAAAAATAAAAACCTACTGTGTATAAAATAATCAAAGACCATCTTGTTTTTGTATAATCACAATTAAGCATATTATAAAAAAGACTCAATCCTGCTCCCTTATTGTTCTGAATTTTGTCATACATACTTGGCCATTTACCATCATAAGAAACCAAATTACGGTCGTTTGCTGACATATAATCAAATTCTTCATCAAAATAATGGTGTTTATTTTCGTCGATGTATTCAGCAATTTGAGCAATCTGATACTCAGTTAATAAATCTTGTTCCCCCAAGAGATATTCTGTAGAAGATCCATACTTTTTAATCTCTAGGGGACAACGTATTTGGTAGAGTAGAGAACCAAGTGCGATAAGAGATAAACCGAAGTAAGCCTGTAAAATATGTGTTGGTATTTTAATATTTTTCCCTGTATCAAAACCATTAGAAAACGCGTCACTAAAAGCACCGTGCAGGTCAAAATAAGGCAATAAACTCTGATTAAATACTATCCAATACCCCAAAAAAGGGATCAATATAGTAGATTTCATGATTTGTGCATTGCTAAGGCCGCGAAAAGTTGTCCATACAAGCTTCTGATCCATACGTCTTAAGAAATTTATAAAAATATGCACGTTGGTGCCCTTTTAAATGTCTTTTACTAGGGTTCAGACGCTAAATCTTCCCCTTCAAATCCTCCGCAATCTGCTCCGCAGTGTCCTTCGCCGGATAGATCGCAAGGTTCGCCCCGTCCGGCCCCATGAGATAGGTAAAGGCGGAATGATCCATCATGTACCCATCCATCCCCTCCATCTGCACCTTTGAGGCATAAACGCGGTAAGCCTTTTTCACCGCCTCGATCTGCTCCGCCGTCCCCGTGAGCCCGACCAGCTTCGGGTGAAACTCGGCGACATAAGCCTTAAGCGCCTCGGGCGTATCCCGCTCGGGATCGACCGTGATAAAGATCGGCTGGATTTTCGCCGCCTTCTCCGCGCCCAGAATCTCCAGCGCCCGCGCCATCTTCTGCAGCTCGGTCGGGCAGACTTCGGGGCAGCTCGCGAACCCGAAGAAGACGAGGGTGTAAGAGCCCGCATAATCCTTCTCCGTCACCGCCTTACCGTTATGATCGGTCAGGCTGAACGCCCCGCCGATCTGCACCCCCGGCATGGCGGGGTCTGGCGTGGTTTCGGCGGGTTTGAGGATCGTCGCCGCGCTGTCTTCGCCGGCTTCGGCATCGCCGCTGGCGGTGGAGAGCGAGGAAATCTCCTGCTCCTGCTCGATATCCTGCTCCATGTTCTGGTTTTTCTTGTAATTGACGATGGCAAACCCGATCACAAGACCGATGGCCAGAAACGTGACAAGGCGGATGGCGCGCATCATATGAAAGCTCCTTAGGTGCGAATGAACGGCGGAAACCGCTCCTTTATAAAACCTTCGATCCTTCTTGACAATTCCTTTCAATCCGCCCACCTTGGGGCCATTCAAGTCCTTAGGGGTGCGCTTTTTCATGAAAGGCGCTGAGATCAGACCCTATGAACCTGTGGGTTAACACCTTCGAAGGGAAAGGAAACGCGAAATGTCGCCCAAAGACCATAACACCTCTACACGTTCCCCCGGCCTTTCCGATATCGCCGGAGCCACATACGTCACGGAAAAGGACGAGGCCGCCGCCGGAACCTGCCCCTCCACGACTCACGTCACACGCGGCCCGCTGCCCGCCAGCAAAAAAGTTTACGTGGGCGACCTGAGAGTCCCGATGCGGGAGATCAGCCTGACCAACGGCGAGAGCCTGACGGTTTACGACACCTCCGGCCTCTATACGGATTCCTCTGTCGATCTGGATATTATGCGCGGCTTGCCCAAAACGCGCCTCAAATGGATTCTCGCCCGCGGCGATGTTGAGGAAGTCGAAGGCCGCAAGGTCCAGCCCATCGACAACGGCTACAAAACCGAAGCGCAGCTAAAAAACAGAAAAATAAAGCACGAGAAATTTCCTGCATCGCCGGAAAAACCGCTCCGCGCAAAACAGGGCGCGAACGTCACGCAGATGCACTACGCACGCAAGGGCATCATTACGCCGGAGATGGAATATATCGCCCTCCGCGAAAACCAGCGCCGCGCCGAGGTGCACAAAGAAAGCAAGAACGGCGAGAATTTCGGCGCGAATATCCTCCCCTTCATCACGCCCGAATTTGTAAGAAAAGAAGTCGCCGAGGGCCGCGCGATCATCCCCGCCAATATCAACCACACGGAATTGGAGCCGATGATCATCGGCCGCAATTTCCTCGTCAAGATCAACGCGAATATCGGCAACTCCGCCGTCACAAGCTCGATCGGCGAGGAAGTGGACAAGATGGTCTGGGCCATCCGCTGGGGCGCGGACACGGTGATGGACCTCTCGACCGGCAAGGATATTCATGACACGCGTGAATGGATTATCCGCAACGCCCCCGTGCCCATCGGCACCGTGCCGATCTATCAGGCGCTGGAGAAAGTCGGCGGCGTGGCCGAAGACCTGAGCTGGGAGATTTTCCGCGACACGTTGATCGAACAGGCGGAGCAGGGCGTGGATTACTTCACCATCCATGCGGGCGTGCGCCTGCCGTATATCCGCCTGACGCAGGACCGCGTGACGGGCATCGTCTCGCGCGGCGGGTCGATTATGGCGAAATGGATGATGACGCATCACCGCGAGAGTTTCCTCTACACCCATTTCGAGGAGATTTGCGAGATCATGAAAGCCTATGACGTCAGCTTCTCGCTCGGCGACGGCCTGCGCCCCGGCAGCATCGCCGACGCGAATGACCGCGCTCAGTTCGCGGAGCTGGAGACGCTCGGCGAGCTGACCAAAATCGCATGGAAGCATGACGTGCAGGTGATGATCGAGGGGCCGGGCCATGTGCCGATGCACCTCATTAAAATCAACATGGAAAAGCAGATCAAGGAATGCCACGAGGCGCCGTTCTATACGCTCGGCCCGCTGACGACCGACATCGCGCCGGGCTACGATCATATCACCAGCGGCATCGGCGCGGCGATGATCGGCTGGTTCGGCTGCGCGATGCTATGCTACGTCACGCCGAAGGAGCATCTCGGCCTCCCCAACCGCGACGACGTGAAAACCGGAGTCATCACCTATAAAATCGCCGCCCACGCCGCCGACCTCGCCAAGGGCCATCCGGGCGCCCAGTTCCGTGACGATGCGCTCTCGAAAGCGCGGTTCGAGTTCCGGTGGGAGGATCAGTTTAATCTCGGCCTCGACCCCGACACGGCCCGCAAGTTCCACGACGAAACCCTCCCTGCCGAGGGCGCAAAACACGCGAGTTTTTGCTCCATGTGCGGCCCGAAATTCTGCTCCATGAAAATCACGCAGGATGTGCGCGATTTCGTGGCCAACAATCCCAAAATTGATAACGAAGAGGCCGCCTAAGCATGACCGATAACACACTCCCCCCCTGCCCGAAATGCGGCTCAGCCTATACCTACGAAGACGGACCGCTGCTCATCTGCCCCGAATGCGCGCATGAATGGAGCGCCGCAGGAGGAGGGGACAGCGAAGGCGGCGACGAGTCAGTGATCAAGGATGCCGTCGGCAACATCCTGCAGGACGGCGATAATGTGACGGTCATCAAGGATCTGAAATATCGCGGCGGCGTCGTAAAGGTCGGCACGAAGGTGAAGGGCATCCGCCTCGTCCCCGGCGCGTCGGACGGGCACGATATCGACTGCAAAATCCCCGGCATCGGGCAAATGGGCCTGAAATCGCAATTCGTGAAAAAACAGGTGGATTGACCGCAAGCATAAAGGGGGCGGAATGTTCAAAACCAAGGAACGTTCGCAAAAACTCAGGGAGGCATTAAAGACGCACCTCTTCCCCGCGCTCGTCAAACGCGGCTTCACCGCGCAGAAACACTCCTCCCTGTTTTATAATTTTTTCCGCGTTGAGGAAAAACGCGTCACCGGAATTTGTGTGCAGTGGGACCATTATCACCGCCCCAAATTCGTGGTGAATTTCCACTTCGCGCCGCTGGTGAAAGATGCCGCCGGTCGCCCCGGCTTCATCCCCCTGAGCGGCGAGCAGATGGGGAAGTGGCAGGAGGCGGAGAAAATCACGAAAGTCTATGGCGTTCCTTCCGGCCGCCTGCACGCCGGAACGGGTTATGAGCGTTGGTTCAAATGCCCGTTTCTGGCTTATACCCTCAATAAAAGCGTCTGCGAAAAAGTGGCGCAGGATTGCGCCGCTCTCCTCCCCTGTATGGAGGAATGGATCGCGGCGGCGGATGATGAACGCCTTTCGCGTGAATGGTTCAAGGATCATATTTCCTACTTCCCGCCGTTGGGAGTAAAACAAGAGGCGGAGGAGTGATGGACACCGAGCGGCCCGTTCAAGAAAAATTGATCGGGAAGGATTGGAGGGTGTGGTATTTTAGTGCAATCCGAAGATCACCAGCATGTAGCGTAGTTTGGGAAAAAAAGGTGGAGATATTTCATGACTCATAAATTAACAAAAATCTCTATAAAGAGTCATTTTATCCCTGATTTTAGTTGGGAATCTATCCCCGCTTTGTCTGTTATTACAGGAGTAAATGGCTCAGGAAAAACGAAGCTATTAGAAGCAATAGATTTAACCATAAGAAAACAAGAAGAGAATATTAAACTGAATTATACAGTCGAATTAGAACAACAAATAAACCCAAAAGAATTTGGATATATTCCTTGGCAAAGAAATTTTTCCGGCCTGGAAGGCGCATTTTATGCTGAATTCCAAAGCGAATTGCAAAATTTCATTGCAAACGCAAAGCAA
The DNA here is from genome assembly GCA_018000295.1 of Alphaproteobacteria bacterium. Lineage (GTDB taxonomy): Bacteria > Pseudomonadota > Alphaproteobacteria > Micavibrionales > Micavibrionaceae > JAGNKE01. The sequence goes on from JAGNKE010000007.1 coordinate 4,999, forward strand.
AATTCAATAAGACATAACAACGATAGAAATTTATACAACATACAAGAAGAATTAAGAAAAATTTTAAATCAAGAAGTTCAAGGTAGGCCAGAAACCTTCTATGAAGATGAAGTATTTCTTGAAGCTTTTGAAAAAGCTTGGATAAGCGTAAAAGACATCGTCCAAAATCAACAAATAGGAAGACTATTTCTAAGTTATCAAAAGCGCAAAGAGAAATTAATTCTCACGGCATTTGACGAAAAAAAACAAACTGACGAGGCTCAAATAAAAGACATTATAGGAGTTCCGCCATGGGATGCAATTAATGATCAATTTAAAAAGTATAATTTTAAATATGAAATTAATAGACCAAAGGAATCCCAAAGTAGATACGAAGTCAAATTTACGCTTATAAGTAATCCTGATAATAATGTACACTTCAGCAATCTTTCATCAGGTGAGCAAATGATAGTTATGCTCATACTGTGGTCATTTAATGAAGAGTTGGCACAAGTAAAAAAATTACTTTTGTTAGACGAGCCAGATGCTCACCTGCATCCTGAAATGGGGCTAATGTTTAAGGAAATTATTTCCGAAATAATCGTAAAAAAATTTGGGGTTCAAGTCATCATGACCACACATTCTCCAACCACTTTATGTTGGTTTGAGGAGGAAAATATTTTCTTAATGGATAAATACAAGGGGATCATAAAATCAAATAAACAAGAAGCAATGAGCAAGCTAACTTCAGGCCTTGTTTTTGTTCATCAGAATTTTAAAATTGTCGTTGTTGAAGACGAAGATGACCGCAAATTTTACCAAAAAATATTTGATAACCTATTGCTTAACAATTTTTTAAGTAAAACAGACAGGCTTGTGTTTCGTTCAGTGAACTCAAAAAAAGAAGGAGGAGGAAAAACAAAAGTAATTGAAATTGGAAGACAATGGAAGGAATTGTCTGTTAACACCGAGATCGCCAATTTAATATGCGGTTTAGTAGACAAAGATAATGATAGTAATGAAGATTTGCCGCAAAATGTAAAGGTGTTAAGTAGTTATTGTTTTGAGAACTTCTTAGCTGACCCATTGCTTATTTTTGCTTTGCTTGTCCAAGAGGGCGAACCAAGTATCACGAAATTTTCACATGATAAAATTGGGTACCAACACGGTGAAGAATATCGTTTCAAAAACGGGGAAATAAGAGAAGCACAAAAAATCATAAACTTTATCTTAGAAAAACTTTTACAAAATGCAGAATGCAATATAACTCAAGAACCCTTTCAGAATAAAAAATCCATCGAATATATAAACGGTTTAAGTGTCGAGCTACCGGAAATGCTACTTACTGAAAGTGGAAAAGACAAAATTTTATCTCTATACAAAAAGGCTTTTGCATCTAAAGCATCGAATATTAACAAAAATACACTCACCGACATGATGATAAAAACTCATCTAATTCCTAAGGATCTTGTTGACATTTATAGACAGCTTCTTAATTAATTTAAACCCATGACCTCAACCCAACTCCTCCTCGCGGCGCTGCCGTTTTTCTCCTTCTTCCTCGTTGCCTCCATCACGCCGGGGCCGAACAATTTCATGCTCGCCGCCTCGGGCATGAATTACGGCTATCGCCGCACCGTGCCGCATATGCTGGGCGTGGCGGTGGGCTTCTGCTCGCTCATGCTGCTCTGTATGCTGGGCGTCGGTGCGGTGTTCCAGACCTTTCCGGCGCTGCAATTCGCGTTAAAGACCTTCGCCGCCCTCTATCTTCTCTATCTCGCCTATCAGATGGCGCGGGAGGCGCTCTCCCAACCGTCCGCCGTGGACGGCACAAACGAAAATCCGGCCCGCAAGCCGATGAGCTTCACACAGGCCGCGCTCTTTCAATATATCAACCCGAAAGCGTGGGTGATGGGCATCACCTCCACCGCCACCTTTCTGCCCGCCGCCGCGCTGCTCTCGGAAAAAACCGCCTTGATCGTGCTGGCCGTGCTGTTCATCGGCGTGCCCTGCATTATCATCTGGACCCTGTTCGGAACGGTCATGGCCGTTCTTTTTACCTCCGATAAGACCCGCAAGCTCGTGAATTTGACGCTCGCCCTCCTGCTGGTCGCCACAATCCCGATGATGGTGCTGTGATGCGTTTTTTTCTTCTTCCCTCCTTGCTGCTCCTGTGCGCCTGTGTGACGGACGATATCCGCGCCCCGTCCCTCTCCGGCAACCCGTCGAAGATGAGCGCCGATACCCTGTGCTACCGCGCCGCCTACGCAAAGGAAGACCCGGCCTTGATCGAGGAGGTCAAGGCGCGTAATCTCGACTGCGGGGCGATACTGGACTCCCAGCCCTTCTAGAAACAAAGGACCGCGCGGCATGGATGAGGAATTGCAAATGGAACAGGAAGCCGAAGCCCCCGCCGCCCCGTGGCGCTGGGATCAGGGGCCGAACGCCCCCGCGCTCACCACCTATCATGTGCTGAACGGCTCGCCCATCCTGCGCGTCACGCACTACGCGGACGATAGCTCATGGGCTTTTCTGTGCGGCAAGACTGACGACATCGCCGAGGCGCTGCTCGTCCCCATGGAACGCGCCGTCAGCCTCGACCCCACATTGGCGGCGGTCAACGATCTGCAGCCCGGCTGGTCCGCATACCGCTCCGCGATCGGCAGCCCGTGGTCCCGCGAAAAGAACGATTTCGAGTGAGCGGTAAGCGCCTAGGTCTCAATCCGGATCGCCCGGAACTTCGGTGACAGGGCCGCCACAGCCCCAACGACGGCCATCGTCCCCAGCCCGCCGAGAATGATCGACGGCACAAGCCCGAACAGTGTGGCCGCCGCGCCGCTTTCAAACGCGCCGATCTCGTTGGAGGAGATGATGAACATCGAATTCACCGCCGAGACCCGCCCCCTCATATGTTCGGGCGTCAGAAGCTGCATCAGCGTCCCGCGGATCACCATCGAAACGCTGTCGAACGCCCCCGATAGCGCGAGGAAAAAGACCGCCGCCAGAACGCTGGTCGAAAGCCCGAACCCGACCATCGAAACCCCGAACCCGCCCACAACGATCAGCAGCCGCCGCGCTGTAACAATCTTAAGCGGCCGTCCCGCGAAATAAAGAGCGGTCAAAATCGCCCCCATCGCCGGAGCCGAGCGCAGGAACCCCAACCCCACCGGCCCGGTATCCAGAACCTGATCGGCGAACGCTGGCAAAATCGCTACCGCCCCGCCGAACAAAACGGCCAGCATATCCAAAGACATGATGGAGAGCAGCGTGCGGTTCTCAAGCAAAAACGCCCAGCCTTCGCGGATGCTTTGCATGACCGGGGGGCGGTCGGATTGATCCTTCGCCGGAACATCGGCCTGTAAAAGCGTCACCATAACCACCGCCAGCCCCATCATCAAAACCGGAAACATCCACGCCCCCGACGCCCCCGCCACCGCATAAATAAGCCCCGCCAGCGTCGGTCCGCCGATCGCCGCAACCTGAAACGCCGCCGTCTGCCACGAGGAGGCGGAGGAGATACCCTCGCGGTTGACGATCCGTGGGAGGAGGGCGAAAGCGCACGGCATGATAAAGCTCCGCGCCAGCCCGGAAATAAAAATCCCGCTATAGATCACGACCAAAAGCGCTGTTTTTTCCAGCGCGATAAACCCGCCGGCGGTCGCCAGCAGCATCAGCGTATTCAAAAACAGCCCGGCCAGACACAGCCGATAGATACGGCGCGGCGAACTGACATCCACAATATGCCCGGCATAAAACGCGCAAGCGATAGCGGGCACGGCCTCGGCCAGACCGGTCAGGCCGAGCATCCACGCGCTGCCCGTCAGGGAATAAACCTGCCAGCCGACGATGATCGCCTGCGCCTGCATGGCCGTCACCGCGCACATCCGCGTCAGCACCAGCAGCCGGAAATCCCGGTTCTTCAGGAGAGAGAAATCATAACCTTTCACGCGCTCACCCCGCTTGCGTAAACCTCTTTTTTAGACCGAAGCGGCCCAAATGTATACGCACCATTTTTGCGTGAAAGCCGCTTCGCTTCGTGCTATGAATCCGGAGGTTTCAAGCAAAGGGGAAGTTCCATGACCATCAAGATCGGCGATAAAATTCCGTCCATTAACCTCAAGCGCCTCGGCGAGGGCGGAATGGAAGACTTCAATATCGCGGACTATATCGCGAAAAAGAAAGTCGTGATCTTCGCCGTCCCCGGCGCCTTCACGCCCGCCTGTTCGCAAAAACACCTCCCCGGCTATATCGAGAGCGCGAAGGACATCAAGGCCAAGGGCGTGGATGAAATCATCTGCATCGCCGTCAACGACCCCTTCGTGATGAAGCACTGGGGCGAAACCGCAGGCGCCAAGGACAAGGTCACGATGATCCCCGACGGCAACGGCGAATTCACCAAGGCCATCGGCCTCGATTTCGACGGCTCCGGTTACGGCCTCGCCACCCGCTCGAAACGCTATTCGATGATCGTCGAGAACGGCAAGATCACCAAGCTCAACGTCGAAGCCAAACCCGGCGACGTCGAACTCTCCGGCGCCCAGGCCTGTGTGGTTAGTTTGTAACCCTCAATACCTGTTAATCCACAAACAATCCCCGCCCGCGGTCAGCATCTGCCCAGGCACGCAGGGGAAAGACCCGCCCGTCCGTGTCTGTAAACTCAACGCGGACGCCAGCAGAATCATGCTCAGCGCCCCGGCGGTAAACACCAGAAGATGCACGCGGTATTCCTGCAGGGCGTCGTAAACAAACACGAGCGCATTAAAAATTCGGTCCCCCGCCAGAACAAGAATGGCCACGACATAAAACCCGTGAGTAACAAACAGGTCTTGAGTGGCTCGAAAGAAGGGCCAGACAAGGCCGCTCCAAAGACCATGCGCCAGAAACCCGAACGGATCGGGCGAACTGTAAGACGCCACACGGTACCCCGTAACCAGAAAATACATACTGAGCATCCCGCACAAAAACACCCCGCACGCGACTGCCGAGATCAACGCGACCTGCGAGGCGGCAATTTTAGGGATTTTCTCCTCGGCGGCGCTCTCCTCCATGTCCATCATCATGCTCTCCCTGCTTAAAAAGACGGTTCTTCATTAAAGCATTTCAGAGCGGGGAAACTGTCAAAACCCCGTGAAAATTGTGCAAAATCCTTGTAAAAAAGCACTCTGGAAAATCCCCGCAAAACCGTGTAAGAGATAGGGTAAGATGAAAGCAATTCCGTCAAAAGCCCTGCATCTTTTTTTCATTCTGGCCTTCGTGCTGGCCGGGATTTCCCCCGCCTGTAAATTCATCTCCGGCGAAAAGTCCTTTATGGAGATCTGCTTTTCCGACGGCAGCCTGAAACGCATCGAAGTCCCCACCGAATACAACGCTCTTCTCGCCAAGGCCGGGCAGACGCAGAAAAAACAGGACAGCCATCACAAAAACGCAGATTGCGCGTTCTGTTTTGCCCAATCCAGCATGACCAAAAACACCGCCTCTTCGCCAGTCATCCTGATGACCCCGCCGGGGCAAATCCTCGCGCTGGGCGCCGGCACCTTCACCATTAGGGGCGCCGAACACTCGCCTTTCCAGTCGCGCGGCCCGCCCGCTCTGTCCTGATTTCCGATCAAACTTAATCGTTCTGCACGGACCTAAAAAAAATCCGTGCAGCTCAGGACAATACTCAATACGGGACAAATACAATGGCAGACGCCGCAGACATGGCCGATTTCGGTCAACCCAAGGAAACGCTGAGTCAGAAATTCAACAAGCTCAACCACCTCCGCCACACGATCATGGATTTCAGTATGCTCTTCGTGGCCATCGGCGCGGTGGTCGCGGGCGCGGGGCCGCTGGTCGGCATCCTCGATCCGATCACGCCCTTCATCAAGATGCATTTTCAGGGCTGGTTGATGGCCCCGGACGTGCTGTCCAACTTCATCCCTGATGCAATGAGCAATCTGGATGCGGGCACCTGGCTCTCGGGCATCGACGCAGCGCCCATGCATGAAATGCATGGCATGGTCTCCTCGGCGGGGGCGGCGGACACGCTCGGCCACGCCGCGCATATGGGCATGGAGGCGCAAGGCGCGCAGTTCGCCGACTGGGTCAACGGCATGTCGCCGGAGCAGCTCTCGGAAATCAGCGCCGAGGCGAAGGATGTTTATGGGATGTCGCTCAGCGAATACCACCGCTCAAATTTCCTCAACCACGCCGGACCGTAACGAGGGCAAACAATGAAAAGACAAGACTTATTCGCCCTCAGCCTCGCCGCCGCCATGAACATCGCCTCTGCGGATTCCGCGCAGGCGCAGGACGGCAGAGGCTTCAGGTTTTGGCAGGAAAAGCCCCCCGTGGTGAATTCTCTGGTTCTGCCGGGCAGCGAAAGGGTCGGCGGCTCCCTCAGCGCGTTGACCCGCAACGGCCAGCCGGTAGGCAATGCCCTCAACGGAAAATATCTGCTGGTCTATTTCGGCACGCCCTACCGCCTGCCCAACTGTTCGGCGGACCTCGGCGTCATCAACGAAGGACTCAAAATGCTCGAGCAGCGTTACGGGCGGGAGGTCGCCGCGCGCGTGACCCCGGTCTTCATCTATCCCCCGCACGATCCTGCCCGACAGCCGCCAGCAAGCAACCTGAGCGGTTACATCAACGCGCCAGGTTCGCGCTATGTCGGCCTGACCGGAACCCGTGAGCAGGTGATGGAGGTCGCCCGCCATTACCGCGCCCGCTACATGGACGGCGACGGGGCGCAGGGCGGCACCTTCGGCAACCATACGCGCTTTACCTATCTGATGGCGCCGGATGGTAAAAACCTCGCCATCTTCCCCGGTGATACGCCCTATATCTTCATCGCCGATCAGCTGGCCTTGAACCTGACCCGCGACGGGATCATCCGCCCGCAGGCGGGCAACACGCCCGGGGCGGAGCGTTGATAGACCACGGTCATCCCCGCCAACCAGATTTTAGATCAAAGAAAATAGAAGCTTTCACGTAGTAAGCCACAGATGAAGTTCAATTTTAACAAGATATTATTTGCTTTTATTGTACTGGCTGCAATAGACTGCCCCTAACCTGCCTTGTTAGAACTAATTATGGAGAAGATGATGAAAAGAAATATTCTCAGTATCGGTTCAAAACATAAAGTTTTGTCTCGTTGCCCGTTTTTTGTAGCCCTTTAGAGACACTTTTTCCTCAGCACAAAGACGAAAGATATGGAAGACATACGCAAGTATGTCTAAAAACTTTTTTTTAAGGAGATAAAAATGGATATCGGCTTGATGGGCTTCGGCAAAACAGGACGCGCTGTTGCCTCTATTCTGCTGGAAAGCAAGGAAACAACCCTGCAATGGGTAATAAGAAATTCAAAAAATCTTGAACACAGATCAGTCCCGGAGTTTCTCGGTGTGGAATCTTGCGAACCAGGCTTTATTTATTCAAGAGACGAGTTTTCTGCCGAAGAACTGATTGATAATAATCCAGTAGAGGCGATTATTGATTTTTCTTCCGAATCTGGAATTGAGTATTACGGAGAAGAGGCAAGAAAGCGCAGAATTGCAATCATTACAGCGATCTCATCCTACAACCCTGAAAAAATGGAGTATCTAAAAGAGATATCGAAAGATACGCAGGTGGTTTGCTCACCAAACATTACAATAGGCATAAATTTTCTTATTATCGCCGCCAAGATTCTTAAAAACATTGCGCCCTACACAGATATAGAAATTATAGAGGAACACTTCAAAGACAAGCCGGAAATTTCGGGCACGGCGAAACGCATTGCCGATAGCCTTGAGTTACCGGAAGATTCCATAAAAACGGTCAGGGCAGGCGGGATTATCGGCGTCCATGAAATTCTTTTCGGATTTCCGCATCAGACAGTCCGCCTGAAACATGAATCAATTTCAAGGGAGGCTTTCGGGAATGGCATTCTGTTCATTGCCAGACACATTCGGGATAAAAAAAATGGTTTCTACACAATGGAGGATTTGCTCTTGCCCTATTTCAAGATCAACACGCCCGCAGAAGAGTCTGCCAACAAGCCTTGGTGGAAAGTCTGGAATTGAAATAAAGAACAGCCCGCACTTTTTTACGTTGAAGAAAAAACTAAAAATAACAACGTAGAAGGAAGTGTTATGGCTGTTCTGTATTAAAGCACATAACTACAAAACCTCGAGCATCTCCGCCACCAGCGGGTGCCGCACGATATCCCCGTGCGAGAGCTTGCACACGGCCACGTTGGGAAGCGCCTCCAGCCGCCGGGAGATATCCCGCAGGCCGGAGATTCCCTCCAGCAGATCCGACTGGTCCGGGTCGCCCGTTACCACCATCGTCGAATGCCAGCCGAGCCGCGATAGGATCATCTTGAGCTGGGCATAGGTGCAGTTCTGCGCCTCGTCGATCACCACGAAGGAGTTATTGAGCGTCCGCCCGCGCATATAGCCGATCGGCGCGATCTCGATCGTACCGTCATCAATATAGGACCGCACGCGCTTGCCGCCCATCCGGTCGCCCAGCGCATCGTAAAGCGGGCGCAGATAGGGCGCCATCTTCTCATGCATATCGCCGGGCAGGAAGCCGATGGATTCCCCGGCCTCCATCGCGGGGCGGGAGAGAACGATCCGCTCGATCTTCCCCTGTTCCAAAGCCTCGACGGCGGCGGCAATCGCAAGATAAGTCTTGCCCGTGCCCGCCGGGCCGATGGCGAGGGTCAGGTTATAGCTTTTGATCGCCTTGACGAGCTGCTCCTGCCCCTCCGACCGCGGTTTGATGTTTTTGACATATTTCTGGTCGCGCCGCCCGTCGATTTCGGCATCGAGCGGGTGCCAGCCGTGATTGTCCTGAACGGCGGGTGCAGAAAGCATATGAACGTTGCGGTGGGATTTACGGGACTTTTTAGACATGGGACGAAGGCTCCTTTTCCGTGGATGGGGGTTAAGAGAAGAAGGGTGTCTAGTCTGGTTTAAGGGAGTGTTTGTAAGGCAGGCAGAAAGAAACGCAGTGCATGAAAATCACTCGTTAACAAAAGGACAGGGATGGAGGAAGGTTAAAGAAATCGGGTCAATCGGAGCGGATTGAGGGGGGGAATAAGCCGAAACTACGCGTTGACCAGCCATTTCAAGGGAAAGAATATCAAAATTGCCCGACCTAGCCAAATAAATACGGGCCGCCAGCCATTCTTATACCATTTTGCAAATATCAGAGAAAAGAGTTATGATAAAACCTGTTTCTAGGATGATAACGGAACAATCGGAATGACAAGAAAATTGCTGCTTTTGGGATTTATGACCTTAGGTTTTGGCAGGGTATTCTCCTTCGGTCACGCCTATGCCGTAAACTACACGGCTCTCCCCGGAGAATCATTAAAATCAGAAAAGTCGAGGGAGAAAGACTCCGAGAATACTCAGAAACAAGGCGCATATGAGGATAAGTGCAGCGAAAAAGACATAAAGAATATTAGGAAGTACGATAAAAAGTTTAAAAACTTTGTTGAGGATCAGGATGACCTTATAAAGGGTGCGGGTATAGAAACACTGGACTCCGATGCATCTAAAAGATCGGACCTTGAACAACTATTCGAATCTTTTACCGAATACCTGACATCTGAGGAACACGAGGCGGTTGTAGCAAGCTACAAGGAGTGTAAGCTCGAAATGCCGATACTTCCTGATCAGAGGCCATTCTGGTTGCCTTGATAAAATTTGTAATCGTTCAAACCCGTGCTCTATCAAAACCATTGCCATAAACTCTAAACCTCTGTACGTTACCCCTTTGTTTTTCAAGGGGTAAAATCCATGGCCGTGACATTCGAAGATGTCGTGAAAGCCCGCGAGGCGATCAGAAGCTCGACGATCCTGACGCCGACCGTCAAGGCCGTGCGCCTGTCCCTTCACATGGGCATTAGCCTCTACCTCAAACTCGAAAATCTCCAGCATACCTGCGCTTTCAAGGCGCGCGGAGCCCTCAACAAGCTGCTCACCCTGACCGAAGAGCAGAAACAGCGCGGAGTCATTGCCTGTTCCGCCGGAAACCACGCGCAGGGCGTGGCCTATCACGCCACGCGGCTGGAAATCCCCTCGATCATCGTGATGCCCAACCTGACCCCTTTCAACAAGATCAAGAAAACCGAGGATTTTGGTGCGAAAGTCATGCTTTACGGGAACAGCTTCGATGAATCCGTGGGCGAGACCATGCGTCTGGCGCAGGAAAAGGGCATGACTTTCATCCACCCGTTCGACGACGAAGCCGTCGTGGCCGGGCAGGGAACATTGGGTCTGGAGATGCTCGAACAACGCCCGGATCTGGACGTTGTTGTGGTCCCCATCGGCGGCGGCGGCCTCATCGCGGGCGTGGCTACGGCGGTTAAGGGTCTGAAGCCCGAAATAGAAGTGATCGGAGCACAATGCGACTCCTACGATGCGGTAAAAGCCCGCCGCGAAGGTCGCAATTTTCAGGGGGGCGGCGCCACGCTGGCTGAAGGCATCGCGGTTCGGGAACCTTCAGAAAACAATATAAAAATCATCGACAAGCTGGTCTCCCGGATCGAATCCGCCTCCGAATACGAGATCGAAGCGGCCATATTCGATCTTTTGAGCGACGAAAAATTGGTCGCCGAAGGCGCGGCGGGCGCAGGTCTGGCCGTCATCCAGAAAAACATAGAACATTTCCGCGGTAAGAAAGTCGGCCTCGTTCTTTGCGGTGGGAATATCGACTCCCGCCTGCTCTCGACTCTGATCCTGCGCGGCCTAGTCCGCGACGGCCGCATCACAAGACTGCGCTTCGAGATTGACGATACGCCCGGCCAGCTCTCCGATATCTCCCGCATCATCGGCGAGGCCCGCGCCAACGTCATCGAGGTGATCCACCAGCGCATGATGCAGGCGATTTCCCTCAAACGGGCAGAACTCGACGTGGTGATCGAGGCCCGCGACGCCCAGCACGTCGAGGAAATCGTGAAAACCCTTGAATCCAAGGGCTTTAAGGTTGACGCCACCCGCGACGTATAACCGCATCCCGCATCCGTTTTCCCGCAAAAACCTTTCTAATCTTCTTTCGCACTTGCAGCATTTCTGTATATAGTGAATGAATAAAGTCCACGATGAGGAAAACGGCTTGGACACAGCCCCCAGCATAGTCGGCGTGGCCGAAGACGCCTTTAAGGGAGCGCAGCCCGGTCTGGGTTCGCAAAAACGCCTGATCCTCATGCGCCACGGCAATCCCGACAGCCGTGAGGAACTGGGCAATCAGGTCGCTCATAGTCTTGCGGAGCTTTTTGCGGCCTACCCTGACCAGAAGTTCGATGCCGTTCTTTATTCACCTGTAAAACGGACAGTCATGACCGCCGCAGCCGTATACAATCAGCATGTCGATAAAGCGCAGGTAGAACGGCCCGGTTTCGCCTTTCCGTTTGAGAAACAGCCATGGCTGAAGGATAATGCCGGAGCGGAACTGGGGTATGAAGGATTGCTGGACAAAGTCAGGGAACTCGATGACTCTTGGAACACGGTCCTTTTGGTCACGCACTCCACGGTTGCACCTCTTCTCGCCAAGGTTTTAAAAGCCCCGGCAACGGATAAAGAATTGGTCTTTACCATGTCGGACTATGCCTCCGTGCTGGTTCTGGACATACAATCAGACAGCTGGGCGGATGCCGGCTTGACGCCGGCACGGATTAGTAAGGTGATTTCGCAAACCCAGACGCTGGACGCCGCCCAACTCGGAACAGCCACCGACAATTTTATGCAGAGCCTGCGGACGCCCTGAAAAAACCAGCGGTAGATGTCTAAATGACTTATTTAGGCCGCTTTCGCCCGTTCTTTCTCCGCCGGAAGAAACACAGGAATGTCCTTGCTGTGTTTTTGCGCGTAAACCTCGCGGTCATACTCAACGGCGGTCTCCCCGTGGAGCGCAAGGTCGAGTCCGTGATATTCCACGCGGGCATCGACACGCAGCCCCATCGTCGCCTTGATGATCGCCAGCAGCACGAACGTCGCGGCGCCAGAATAGGCGCAGACCACGACAATCGACAGCGCCTGCGCGATCAACTGCGTTTCGCCGCCGTAAAGCGTTCCGGCAACACCGCCGATCTGAGGGTTCGCGAGAAATCCGGTCAGCAGAGCCCCGGCGATACCGCCGACACCGTGCAGGCCGAAAACATCCAGCGAATCGTCGTACTTGAACCATATTTTGAGGTAGGCCACGGAGACATAGCACACCGCCGCAGAAGCGATACCAATCACCAGTGATCCGGCGAAATCAACGAACCCGGCGGCAGGCGTAATCGCTACCAGTCCGGCGACAAGCCCCGACAGGGTGCCCTGAACACTGGCCTTGCCCTTATGCATCAGTTCGATAATCATCCACACGGTCGCGGCCATGCCGGCGGCTGTATTCGTGACCAGCATCGCGTAGCCCGCTGAACCTCCGGCCGTCAGAGCCGACCCAGCGTTGAACCCGAACCAGCCCACCCACAGAAGTCCCGCGCCGATAACGCTCAGGATCAGGTTGTTGGAGGTGGAGGGGTCTTTATCCGCCTTCAGGCTGCGCCCGAGAATGATTGCGGCCACAAGTCCGGCCACCCCGGAAGCGATATGAACGACAAGTCCTCCCGCAAAGTCGATCGCCTTGCCCATGCCGAGCAGGCCGGTATAGTCGCTCATGCCCACCCCGCCGATGAAACCGCCCGGCCCCCAGACCCAATGCGCGATCGGGGCGTAGACGAAAAGAACCCAGAGCGGCGTGAAGACCATAAGTGAAGTGAACTTGATCCGGTCGGCAACCGCACCGACCAGCAGCGCGGTGGTGATGATCGCAAACGTCATCTGGAACATGATGAAGACGGTTTCGGGAATCGTCCCGCTGGCCGAGGAGGGGGTAACCCCGTTGAGCATGGCCTTATCCAGTCCGCCGATAAAACTGTTCCCCTCGCCAAAGGCGAGCGTATAGCCGATCACAGGCCAAAGGACGCTGACAATTGCGCAGATCGCCAAGGATTGCATGAGCGTTGCCAGCACGTTATCGCGCTTGACCAGCCCGCCGTAAAACAGCGCCAGCCCAGGCACGGTCATCATCAGCACAAGGAGAGAGGAGACCAGCATCCACGCCGTATCCCCGCTGTTGAAGGCAGGAGGCGGGGTCGCAGAAACCTCCTCGGCGAAGGCTGTCCCTGCTGTCAAAAGGCCACACACAACTATTAGAAAAAATGCTTTTCTATTCATCGAAGACTCCCTGTTCTGTTCAATCGCTGCGATTTTCGCACCGCAGCATTATTTTCTTTATAACTAGGTTTACGAATATGAAAACACAAGCATTTTTTGCATCGCAACAAAATAAATCCAAAAAAATCCGCCAGCATAAACCTAATGCTGGCGGAAAAAAATACAGGATCGACGAAAATTAAGCCGCCTCGCTCTCATCCTTGGGCGCGGCCACCACCCCGCCGATCTTCTTGCCGTAATTCCCGGCGAAGACCTCTTCGGAGAAAGCGGCTTCCCATGAACCCTGCGTCGAAGCCTTGGCGTATTCCGTCGCGCGGTTTTCGAAGAAGTTCGTATGTTCGGCTCCGTTCAGCATCTGGTCCATCCACGGCAGCGGGTTTTTGTCCGTCCCGTAGATCGGCTCAAGATTGAGCTGCTGCAGGCGGCGGTCGCCGATATAGCGGATGTAATCCTTGACCTCCTGCGCCTCCAGCCCCTCAATGCCGCCCATCTCGAAGGCCAGGTCGATAAACGCGTCCTCGAATCCGATAATCTTGCGGCAGGAATCTGTGATCTCGTTCTTCAGCTTCGAATCCCAGATATCAGGATTTTCCTGCACGAACGCGTTAAACAGCCGGATCATGGAAATACAGTGCAGCGTCTCGTCCCGCACCGACCACGTCACGATCTGCCCCATCCCCTTCATCTTGTTAAAGCGCGGGAAGTTCATCAGGATCGCGAACGAAGCAAAGAGCTGCAGCCCTTCGGTAAACGCGCTGAACAGCGCCATCGTCTTGGCGATATCGCGCCGCGAATCCATGCACGCCGTCTGCATATAATCGTACTTGTCCTTCATTTCCTTGTATCGCATGAAGGCCTGATACTCGATCTCCGGCATCCCGATCGTATCCAGAAGGTGAGAGTAGGCGGCAATGTGGATCGTTTCGATATTCGCGAAGGCGCCGAGCATCATCTGCACCTCGACCGGCCCGAACACGCGGGAATAATGCTTCATGTAGCAGTTATTGACCTCCACGTCCGCCTGTGTAAAAAACCGGAAAATCTGCGTCAGCAGGTTGCGCTCGGAGGGGGTGAGCTTTTTCTTCCAGTCACGCACGTCCTCGGCCAGCGGCACTTCCTCGGGCAGCCAGTGGATCCGCTGCTGCGTCAGCCACGCCTCATAACACCACGGATAAAGGAACGGCTTGTAGACGTGCCGCTCCACCAAAAGGGGGGACTTGGCATTTTCGAGATCGTTGGCGGGTTTGGCCATGGGATGGTACTCCTTGGGAAAGAATCGGTTTAGTATAGTGTAGAGCGATCCCCGCCCGTGCCGAGTCTTTTCAGCACACGGCCTTGGGGAAAGCGGGGATAGTTCGTGAACACTTAAGAAAATCTACATTTAGTAGATACAAAGAAAAATGACACAACATATTGTAGCTTGCAAGATGAATTCTCAATATTTTTCACAAAACTTTTTTCTGAATTTTTGCAAGGCTTTAAACCGAGCCTTTTTGACGATGGCGTTTATGATCCTTTGTAGCGTTCCCGCCCGTGCAGGAGAATCGGGCGTTAGGCACTTCACCGTCTTCCTCAACAACATCCCCCACACCGCCAGCGGCACGGTGCGCCCCTGCACCCCTCTGATGGCGCGCTTCGAGCACCCGGATACCGCCGTCACCCGCGTACGGATGCGCTACCCCCACAACCACAACCTCTTTATGTTTTTTCCCATGAATGAGGAGGTGAATATAAGCCTGCACGAGGATTACATGGAAAAGGGGGAATGGAGCCTGAGCGACTTTATCGCCGAGGATGAATCCGCAAGAGCCTATGGCCAGATGACCCTGACCTTCCAGCCTCTCGACCCGCTGAATAAAGGTCTGTGCGAATCCTTTCCCGATTCCTGAAGCTACTTATTTACGACAAGAAAGACGGCAACAAACGAAAGGACCAGCCCGAGAATTTGGGTCATCTTCAGTGTTTCATGAAAATAAAAAACACCAAGAATGACGGCCAGAACGGCGGGCAGAAAACGGGCGATCGGCGTCGCCAGAGACATCGGCGCCCCCGCCTTGAACATATAAAATATGCCTAAGTGCGCGAGCATGATGCACGCCCCGACCAGCATATAAAGCACCGGCCCCTTGCCGAAATTTATATTTTTAACCAGACCGTCCTGCGCCAGAGGCAACAGGCATAAAGACAAAAGGAAAGCCGTAGCGGTCGTGATCACCAGCGCGATGATCGGATCGACCGTGTCTTTCGCAAGCTGCGAAAAAAAATGAATCCCCGTGGCAGAGAAAACGACGAGCGCAGTGAAAAACGACCAGTGCATGGACCAACCCCAAAAGGTAAAAGGAAAGTCCAGCTATAACGGAATTGAACGGCGTACCGAATAACTATTTTTTAGGCTCTGCGGATTTTTCGCCCGTGCCATGCCCCTCAAACAGTTTCAAAAACTCCCCGTACCCTTCCTTCTCAAGATCGGCCAGCGGAATAAAGCGCAGCGCCGCCGAGTTGATGCAATACCTCATCCCGCCCTTATCCTTTGGCCCATCATCGAATACATGGCCCAGGTGAGAGTCCGCGCTCTTTGAGCGGACCTCCGTGCGCGGCACCCAGAGTTTGGTATCGGTATGTTCCTTCACAGTCTCCTGCTGGATCGGTTTGGTGAAGCTCGGCCAGCCCGTGCCGGAATCGAATTTATCGAGCGAGGAAAACAGCGGCTCGCCTGAAACCACATCGACATATATTCCAGGCTCCTTGTTGTCCCAATACTCATTGTCGAACGCGGGTTCCGTGCCGTCATGCTGGGTGACATATTTTTGCATCTTGTTGAGATGATCTTTTTTCATGGCCTCTGTCCCTTCCTGAGCCTGTGCTGCCTGATCCTCCGCCTGCACGCCGGAGGTTGCGTTTAAAAAAATCCCGCCCGCAACCAGCAGGGCGCAAGAGAGAATAAGCGATAAAGCCGGAAAACCCTGTTTGTCCATGGTCTTGCCTTTTCCTTGGTTCAAAAGTTTAACATAAGCCTATTCGCTGGTCGGTAAGGGGGCGTTACACCTCCCAAAAGAAAAGAGGCCCGCAAGGGAGCCTCTTTTCATTACACAGATGAAGACTGAACGCAGTAAAAAAAGCTGTAAGTCTTACGCAGTCTACACAGGGTACGCAGTGAAACCTTTCACACTAAAGTTAGTTTTTTTTATCACGCGGGGGGAAAGGATCATTTCCTGGTGCGACAGTATCTGAGTCGCGCCAGCGGCCATCACGTCCCTGTATCCGCACTTCCCCACCGCCAAGATTTCTAACAACATCTTTCGCAGATTTTTCAGCATCGCTTTGTTTATCAAAAACTCCGCTAGCTTTTTGCCCTGCACCCTTAACAGCCCAACCATCAGGGTGCTTAACAACATATCTATCGTTTTTACCCATAAACTTCTCCTGTTTCCAAACTTGCTTAATAGATAAGTTTCTTAGCCCTCGCCTTGGCTATAGCCAACTTTCCAGAGGCAGTAACAACCAAACCACCCAGACCTTGCCGAACCAAGTCCATATCCAAAAATTTCTGAAGATTCTCATTTGAAACGCTTCGGTTTAGCATCGTAGTAAGACGACGCAGATCACAAGCCTCAGCTTTGCTCAAATCAGGTGCACGAGCCAATAAAGCCAAACGTCTCTTTCGGCGATCATCGTAAACAAAATCTTCCCGTTTTTCTTTATTAGCCATCCTAAAACTCCATATCTAAATTCTCACTGACAGGCCAGACATTCGTCATATTTGCCGGATTCGTTAAAGCTGCCCTGTTTGGCTTCCGCAGCAGCAGCAGCTTCCGCTGCAGGCACTTCAGCTTGCGAACGCTTCCACGACGCATCGCTCTCCGCACGTTGGATGGATTTGGAGCGGCAGTAATAAAGCGACTTCACGCCCTTCTGCCACGCTTCCCAGTGGATGCGGTGCAGATCCGATTTATCAACGGTGGCAGGCAGGAAGATATTCAGCGACTGCGCTTGACAGACGAACGGGGTGCGGTCCGCCGCATGTTCGATCAGCCAGCGCTGGTCGATCTCGAACGCGGTCTTGAAAACATCCTTCTCCTCGGGCGTCAGGAAATCGAGATGCTGCACGGAACCTTCGTTGGTGAAGATCGAGGACCAGATATCTTCGTTATTCTGTCCGCGCTCTTCCAGAAGATTTTCAAGATACTTGTTCCGCACGGCGAACGATCCCGACAGCGTCTTGTGCGTGAAGGCGTTCGCGGCATTCGGCTCGATGCCGGGGCTGGTCCCACCGCAGATGATCGAAATGGATGCGGTCGGCGCAATCGCCATCTTGTTGGAGAAACGCTCCATGATCCCGTAATCGGCGGCATCGGGACATGGCCCGCGCTCATGCGCCAGCTTGACGGACGCATCGTCCGCCTGCCGCTTGACGTGCTGGAAGATTCTCCGGTTCCACACCTTCGCCATGACACCCTCCATCGGGATCATCTTGGACTGCAGGAACGAATGGAACCCCATGACGCCAAGCCCCACCGAACGCTCGCGCATCGCGGAATATTTGGCGCGCTTCATTGAATCAGGAGCCTTCTGGATGAAATCGCTCAGCACGTTATCGAGGAATCGCATGATATCCTCAATGAAGGTCGGATGACCCTGCCACTCTTCGAACTTCTCAAGATTGAGAGAGGACAGGCAGCACACGGCCGTCCGGTCGTTGCCCAGATGGTCGCGGCCCGTAGGCAGCGTGATCTCGGAACACAAATTCGACATCTTGACGTTCAGGCCGGCCATCTTGTGGTGGTCGGGAATGGCGTCATTCACATGATCGACAAAAATAAAGTAAGGCTCACCCGTCTCGATCCTTGCAGTCAGCAATCGGATCCAGAGATCGCGGGCGCTCACGCGGTCTACGACGTGACCGTCTTTCGGCGATTTCAGCGCCCACTCCTCGTCGTTGCGGACGGCCTCCATGAAGCGGTTGGGAATCAGGACGCCCTGATGCAAATTCAGCGCCTTGCGGTTCGGATCGCCCCCGGTTGGGCGGCGGATTTCGATGAACTCCTCAATCTCCGGATGCCAGACAGGCAGGTAGATGGCCGCAGAACCGCGCCGCAAAGAACCTTGCGAAATCGCCAGCGTCAGCGAGTCCATGACGCGGATGAAGGGAACGATCCCGGAGGTCTTGCCGTTGCGCCCGACCTTCTCGCCGATCGAACGCACGTTCCCCCAGTACGAACCGATGCCCCCGCCCAGCGAGGCCAGCCAGACATTCTCGTTCCACAGTGAAACAATATCTTCAAGAGAGTCATTTGTTTCGTTCAGAAAACAGGAAATCGGCAAGCCGCGGTTTGTTCCGCCGTTCGAAAGAACGGGAGTCGCCGGCATGAACCACAGGTTCGAGATATAATCGTAAAGGCGCTGCGCGTGGGCACTGTCATCGCCGTAATACATCGCCACGCGGGCGAACAGATCCTGATACTGCTCTTCAGGCAGCAGGTAACGGTCGGTAAGCGTGGCTTTTCCGAAGGAGGTGAGATAAGAGTCGCGGTTCCGGTCGATGCGGACGCGATTTCCCCTCTCCATTTGCGCGATGTCAAACATGAGTAGTGTCCTAACTCTTTATTGGTGTTTAGTAATGAACTAGAATTGGGTTGAAGCGAGACTATGAAAAACCACTAGACCTAGCGGTTAATCTCAGGTGAAAATACTATATCCGGTATTGGGAGCCAAATTGAATTTATTCCTACCCGACTCCGATTAAATCAAAAACCGTCTGTTTTATCTTCTTAAAACAGACATATCCCGTTTTTTATCCCCCGGTGAAAAAATCAAAAATTGAAAGAATATTACGCAAAAATGCGCTCCCCCTGTACCCTCATTAAACGAGTCTTAGAGGCTTTCCATTAGAGTAAAAAGTAGGGAAGATATTGGAATCTAATACAAAAAATCAGAGAATCGCCATGAAAAAAAATCGGCAGACGAAAATCATCGCCACATTGGGTCCGGCGACCGCAAGTCCGGAAATGATCGAAGCCTTGCTGGAGGCAGGAGTCGATGTCTTCCGCATGAATTTCTCGCACGGCACCCATGAAGGCCATAGGCAGGTTTTAGACCGGATTCGGGCCGCCGAAGCCAGAAGAGGCCGACCCATCGGCGTGATTGCGGACCTGCAGGGGCCGAAGCTGAGGATCGGCACATTCCAAAACGGCAAGATTTTTCTTATCAAGGGCCAGAGCCTTCGATTCGACCTCGATCCGGCCCCCGGCGATGAAACCCGCGTCTGCCTGCCGCACCCCGAAGTGATTCAAGTCATTGAAGCTGGCGGAAAAATTCTTCTCGATGATGGCAAGGTAAGGGTACGGATCGTGGAGAAAGGCGAGGGATGGCTGCGCGGGGAGATCAAAACCGGAGCGGAACTCAGTGATAAGAAAGGCTTTAATGTCCCGGGCATCGTCCTGCCCATCCCGGCCTTGACCGAAAAGGACCGTAAGGATCTGGCCGCCGCGCTTGATATGGGCGTGGACTGGATCGCCCAGAGCTTTGTGCAGAAGCCCGAGGACGCGAAGGAGGCGAGGGAGCTGATCGCCGGCCGTGCCGCCCTCATGATCAAGCTTGAAAAACCCTCCGCCCTGGCCCGTTTGACGGAGCTTCTGGAATATGCCGATGGCGTGATGATTGCCCGCGGCGATCTCGGTGTCGAAATCCCGCCCGAGGACGTCCCCCCCGCGCAAAAGCGGATCATCCGGCAGGTCCGCGAGACCGGAAAGCCCGTGGTCGTCGCCACCCAGATGCTCGAATCGATGATTCAGAACGCACGGCCGACCCGCGCCGAAGCCTCCGATGTCGCCACGGCCGTTTATGACGGCGCCGACGCGGTGATGCTGTCTGCTGAAACGGCCACAGGCGAATACCCCGTGCAGGCCGTGGAAATGATGGACCGCATCGCCCGCAAGGTGGAGGAGGACGAAAACTATCAACTCATGATGGAGGCCGAGCGCCCCGACGCCATCAACAGCAGCGCCGATGCGATCTCGACCGCCGCCTATTATGTCGCGCAGGACGTCGATGCCGTCCTGATCGTGAACTACACCATGTCCGGTTCGACCTCTTTACGGACGGCGCGGCAAAGGCCTGAGGTTCCCATTCTTTGTCTGACGCCCAACCTGAATGTCGCCCGCCGCCTCAAGCTCTCTTACGGTGTCTTTCCGGTCCACGAGGACGAAAACCTGGACGATTTCACCGGCCCGGCCCGCCACGCCGCCGAAATCGCCATGAAATACGGCTTCGTGGAAAAAGGCCAGCGCTTCGTCATGACGGCGGGCGTCCCTTTCGGCAAGCCGGGAACGACCAATATCCTGAGAATAGCGAAGGCTTAAGGATAAAAATTTGTGGCGAAAATGTGTCTAAAATGTGTTAATATCAGAAGCAGAAACATTGTGTATTAGAGACAGGCTTTGTAATGATTAGTTATAGGAATCTCAGGCTGTGGGCACTTTTCGCCATCATATTTTCTCTCTCATTCCCGAATGCCCAGGCGCACGGGAAAAGAAGCAGTCAACCGCCCGCTCAGTACACAAAGCTATACACGGTAGAGGAAGCCTATGCGTTTTTTAATCACGAACGCACACCCTTTGATCCTAAAAAATCGAAATTGACGCAATACGAGGTAGCCTATCTTGAACATTACTTTGAGTTGACGGACAGGGCTATGGAGCTACGCACAAATATGATGCAATATTACTTCGCAGGCACTCAGGCCCACAAAAAACAACTGGCCGCGTACATAACGGAAATAGAGAAAGTGATCGATGGTTTCGCCTTTGTCCGTGCGCCCACGAAGGATTTGAAGGACATTGAGAACCTTACAGCCCTGGCGATCGGAGAACAGAGGGACTTTTTCAGGGCTTGGTCAAGCGCAAATGGTCGGGATTTCCTTAAGCTGAGGAAAACCTACAATCAGCACGAACTCATCCAGTCTTCGCACCTTAAACTGCAAAGCGCATATACTCAGTTAATGCTAATATTCCCACACGAAGACGATTATAACCAAAAGGCCTTCTATAACCATCTTTGTGCCCTGGACTTCATATAATTTAACCTCGGCTTTCTTATTCAGTTTGCCTTTTAAGCACGGCATGGGCTAGAGTGCAGCGGTGTTTAGACGGAAATAAGGCAAAACCAGATGCTCGGGCCGGATTTAATCCCCTTTGTCAAATCAATCGGATATTTGGGGATTCTCATCTCTATTATTCTGGAAAACGGGGTTATTCTGTTTTTCTTCATGCCCAGCGACAGCCTGCTGTTCGTTACGGGTTTCCTGGCCTCGCAGGGCTATCTTGATCTTTGGCTCGTCATTCTGATCTGCTTTGTTGGCTCGATCATCGGCTATTGCGTCGGCTACTGGCTGGGCGAAAAGGCCGGACCGGCGATCCGGGCGGGCAAGGCCGGCAAGCATATGGACGCCGAAATGCTCGACCAAGCCAAGGAGTTTTACAACAAATACGGCAGTTGGGCGCTTGTCATCGCGCGCTTCTTCCCGATCCGCGGCTTCGTCAGTCTTCTGGCCGGCGCCTCTGAAATGTCCTACCGCACCTTTATGGTCTATAACGTCATCGGCGGCGCCATCTGGTCCGTCAGCCTGACCCTGCTGGGTTATTACTGCGGCGAATTTCTCGCGCCCGAGGATCTGGATAAATTCTTTATCGTCATCTTTATCGGTTTCCTGCTGACCCTCGGGGCCATGCTGACCTTCCTGCACATCCGCAAGGCGAAAATCGACAAGGCCAAAAAGGCCGCCGCCGCCGTCTCCCCCCGCAGCAGCGCGGAATAATTCGAGTCCTGAGGACTTGTGGGAGCTATAACCCATGAATGAAGCAATAATTTTCGCAGCGGGGTCTCTGTTGGTGATGATGCTTGTCGCATTTTCTTTCACCGGCGATCTGAAAAATGCCTCAAGGGAAACAAACGCGACGCCAGCTTACTGCATCGAATCCCACCCCGATTATGACCCAAAAAAGTGTGAAGTCCTTCACAACTGGTGGCGCTTGAAGGAAGAGTTGGTGCTAAGAACATCAGAATGGGCTTGGGAATGCAAATGCCCAAAAAAACAGGAAAAGAGTACAGAAAAACCTGAACAGACTCTTGAAAGAGAACTTTGCGAAGAAGTTTGCGGCGCAGACCACGGGCTGCAATCATCTTTGGAAAAAGTGTGCGACCCTGAAAGCGCAGATTTTAGCACTGGGGAGTGCAGCAACAACTCCCTTTACAAATGGCTCAATGGCTCGGCATGGACACTACAACAAGAAGAAGACCCGCTGCACGAATGGCGGCGGTTGCAAGAGGAGCGCGTTGCAAGAGAAGAAAAACTAGAGGGAATAGAGTGCACATGCTTGCATCCCATAGAAAATGAAGACCCTGAAGATCCTCTGCACAAATGGCGAAGACTGCAATGCGAAAGGGTTTGCAAAGACACGAACAAACCTAAACAGGATTGATCTTCGCGATCGCTTCCCCCATCTCCCCAAATACCCAATTCGCCCCCGCTTGCCAGAGCGCCTTCTCCTGTTCCTCCGGCGCGTGATGCGTCCCAGTAAAGCCCCAGACGGCGGCCCCAGACGCCACGCCCGCCGTCACGCCCACCACGGAATCCTCAAGGATCAGCGTGTCCGCCGCAACCCCGCCCAGCTTCGCCATCGCCAGCAGGTAAAGGTCCGGCGCGGGCTTGGCCGCCGCCATCAGCCCCGTGAAAATCTCCTCGTCCTTGAAATAGCGCCGCAGCCCGGTCATCTCCAGCGCGGATAAAACATTATTCCGCTCACCGTTCGAAACCACGCCGCATTGAAAACGTGAAACCGCAGCCTGCACCAGCTCCTCCGCCCCGGTGACTTTTTTCATATGCGTGGGCGCCAGCCTGCGAACGGCGGAGAGATAACCCTGTGCAGCATCGGGCGGAAACACATAACCCGTGTCGCGGTGGATGTTTTCGAGAATCTGGCTGAACCGCAGCCCCGTGAAATGCGCGATGGCATAATCGAGCGTATATTGCGCCAGCCCGAACCCCTGCAGCACCTCCACCATCGCCATATTGTTGAGCAGCTCGCTGTCCACCAGCGTCCCGTCGCAATCGAAAAGCAGGAGTTTTATGGGAAAAATTTCTGTCATCCTATAGAGTGTGGTATTATAAAGATCGCTAAAACACAACAGAAAGCCGCCATGCCGGAAAATACAGGAGACATCGCGAACCTTCGCTTCGTACCTGGCGATTTATACAGGGGTTTCCGCCATCAGGCGGAAAACAACCAAACGGCGTTAGTGGGCGAAACCGGAACCGCAATATTAGGGCCGGTGGGCTTTGCGATGCTGAACCACGCCGTCGATTGGGGACAGCAATGGGCCGCAGACGATAAAACCGGCGCGGCCATTTTAACGCTCACCGCTATGGCCTTTGTAACCGCACCGATCGCCGCCTTGAACCAGATGCGTCAGGCCGGACAGGAAGTCAGGATCGAAAGAAACGAAGAGTTGGTCAAAACCTTCGACTAAAGGCCTGCAAATCAAATCATCGCCATGCCGCCATTGACGTGCAGAGTCTGCCCGGTCACGTAAGAAGCTTCCGCGCTGGCCAGAAACGCCGCCGCCGCCGCGATATCCTCGGACGATCCCATACGCCCCATCGGGATATTCGCGTTGATCTTGGCTTTCTGCTCGTCGGTCAGCACCTCCGTCATCGGCGTAGCGATAAACCCCGGCGCGATACAGTTCACGGTGATGTTCCGGCTGGCGATCTCCGCCGCCATCGCCTTGGTCCAGCCGATCATCCCCGCCTTGGAGGCCACATAATTGCACTGCCCCGGATTACCCGTGACCCCGACCACGGAAGAAATATTGATAATCCGCCCCCAGCGCCGCTTCATCATCCCGCGCTGCACCGCCTGCGCCAGTCGGAACGGCGCGGTCAAATTCACATCCAGCACGTTCTGCCAGTCCTCACGGCTCATCCGCATCGAAAGCCCGTCCTTCGTCAGCCCGGCGTTATTCACAAGAATATCGATCTGCCCCATGGCCTCCTCGGCGCGTTTGACCAAATCCCCGATGGCTTCATCATTGGAGAGATCGGCGGGCAGAACATGGACCCGCTCGCCCAGAATCTTGGCCAGTTCGGCCAGCTTGTCCCCGTTGCGCCCGGACAGCCCGACCTCGGCCCCCTGCGCGTGCAAAGCCCGCGCAATCGCTGCCCCGATTCCCCCCGTGGCTCCGGTCACAAGCGCTTTTTTTCCATTTAAATCAAACATATAACGATCTTTCTCATTAAGGCGTATTTCACCTTATGTCTAAAGCCTCCAAATAATCTTGTAAAGGCCGTTGGATTGGAGCAATATGGTGCCGCCACGAAAAAAGAATGGAAAACGATAACTGCGAATGGGTTGAAGGCGCCTGAGGCGCAAAGAAGTGGATAGATTTATCGCTTTACCTCTGCCCGTTCCAAAGCTACATTTTAGTTAAAATGCGTTATAGAATTAAGCATTTGGAGAAAAAATACGGGTAAACTGTAGATCATGATCTCCGCAGCAGAAGTAAAGCAGACCTTCTTTTTGGCGTCCTTGAGCGACTTAAGTTTGCACAAACGCCCGACGGTCGCTATAGATATGAGAGTATTGATGTACGTCTTCGGTCCGGCGAAAAGACTTATTTCAGAGGGCTATTACGATGGCAGATGAACAAAATCTCCGTGAATTGGTTGAAACAGTGCGTCAGGCGGTTGTTGAAGCCTTCTCCCGCGAACACCACCCGGAGGAAGCCGAGCGGCGCTCTGCTCTGGTCAACGCCCTGCAGGGCATAGTCGAGAAATCTGAACCGAACGCCCAGAACAAGGCGGACATTGATTTTGAAGACCTCTTCGTTCTCGTTCAGCACCGTGAAGCCCTGATTGATGCGGCGCATCTTCATGAGCGTCACTTCGGAAATACCGCCGTCGGGCAGGTTTTAAAACAGGTCGCCGAGCGCATTGATACGGCCCAGAAATTTCTCTGGCAGCCGAAAATGGATGGCCTGCATATCGAGCACGACCTCGACCGCGACGAAGAGCCGCAGCACACCGCAGCCGCCTCCCTCTGATTATCCCTAGCTTGTTTTAATTTGCTCCAGCAGGACGTCGATATCCTGCGGAGTTTCCACATTCCGGCAAACGATGTTTTTATCGATCCGTCTTACAAGACCGCTGAGAACCTTACCGGCCCCCAATTCCACAATCTCCGTTACACCTTGCGCCGCCATCCACAACACCGACTCGCGCCATCGCACCGTTCCGGTGATCTGCTCCACCAGTAAAGTCCGCAGCCGATCCGGGTCGCTCTCGGCTTGCGCGGTGACATTGGCCACGACCGGAAGGGAAGGGGGAGCGAAGACCGTTTGCGCCAGTGCCTCTTTCATGGCCTCAGCGGCAGGCGCCATTAGGGCGCAGTGGAACGGCGCACTGACAGGCAGCATCACGGCCCGTTTGGCACC
This sequence comes from Alphaproteobacteria bacterium, assembly GCA_018000295.1. Lineage (GTDB taxonomy): Bacteria > Pseudomonadota > Alphaproteobacteria > Micavibrionales > Micavibrionaceae > JAGNKE01. The sequence continues at coordinate 30,660 of JAGNKE010000007.1, forward strand.
GCGCGAAGTCGCTAAAGCAACAGCCCTCACGACAGCCTGCTTATGGCCGCTCACCACCACCTGCCCATCTGAATTATCGTTGGCGGCCGCGCAGACCTCCGCTCCGGCAGCTTCAAGGGCAATCGCCTGAACCTCGGGCATAGTGAGTCCCAGAATCGCCGCCATCGCGCCGATTCCGACCGGAACCGCTTTCTGCATCGATTCGCCCCGCAGCTTGAGAAGCTTGGCCGTATCCTCGATCCGCAGCGTCCCCGCCGCCGTCAGCGCCGAATATTCGCCCAGCGAATGTCCGGCGACATAAACCCCGGTCTTGGCAAGATCGACCCCTTGGCCCTTCAGCACATTGACCACCGCCATCGAGACCGCCATCAGCGCCGGCTGGGTGTTTTCGGTCATATTAAGGTCTGCTTCCGGCCCCTCGAAGATCAGCGCACTCAGTTTGCGTGCAAGCGCATCATCTACAGCTTCAAAAGTTTGGCAGGCTTCGGGGAAGGTCTCGGCAAGGACTTTGCCCATCCCGACGAATTGCGATCCCTGTCCGGGGAATACATAGGTACGTTTCATGATCGTCCTGAAGAAGAGATAAGGTTCATCGCAGCATTAAATGAAGTTCCGCGGTCCGCCTGTCAATACAAATTCCATCCACAGGAAGGCGCACAGAAAAAAGGCCTTGCGCTGCTCCGCAACACACGAAAAGTTTGCAATTTGTGGCAATTTTGTGCAACCATGAACGTCTGCGTGTCCGTAAACGTAGGTTTTTGAACACACAGAACTAGGCCAAACTGAGGCCAACCGTGTGGAGAAGGTATAGTACTTAAATGTATTTTGACAAGTGATTTTTTAGGTATTTGAGGGGAATTTCTGACATGATGACCAAGATAGACGACTCGATGCACAGCGAGGTTCTTCATATTATTGAAGAGACCAGTGCCGCCTACCACTCCTTCTCCCAGCACGACTATACCAACTCGGACTATGCCGATTTCGCGGCCATGGCGCTCTCCCAGTTCAAGAACGCCTTGCGCGACCCCGGTCTGACCCGAGAGCAACTGGAAAAAATCCTCCGCAAGGGCATGAAAAAGCACCGCGCTCTGGACCCCGAATCCAGCTGGTCGGCCTTTATGGCGTCCTATGTGACCCGGGCCACCAACGGCAACCCCCCTGTGGAAAGCGGCCATTAAGCCGCAAGACCCGCTGAATTGCGATTTTACAAAAAACCTTGCATTTCCCCCTGAAATGCACAATAGTGCGCCCACATTGAAACCAACCTCGCTGGCGGCAAGCCCGTCAGCTAAGCTTCGGGAAAGGGCGATCTGGTTTTGCCCGGCCTTTGAAGCGTAAACCGAGAGGAAACACAAATGCCTTTTTACGAAACCGTGTTTATTGCACGGCAGGATCTCAGCGACACGCAAGTCAAGGATCTGATCGCGCAATTCTCCAAAATCATCACCGATAACGGCGGAAAAATCCACAAGACCGAGCATTGGGGTCTGCGGACGCTCGCCTACCGCATCAAGAAAAGCCGTCGCGCCCATTACGCGCTGATCGAGTCGGACGCCCCGGCCCCGGCCATTCATGAGATGGAACGCCGGATGCGCCTCAACGAGGAAGTCCTGCGCTATCTCACCGTGCGCGAGGAAGCCCTCTCGACCGGACCGTCCGCGATCCTTGACCGGGGTGGCCGCGAAGACTACGCCGAAACAACTGAAACTCCGACAACAGATGACAAGGAGGCCGCATAATGAGCGCCGATGTACCCGCAGTAAAACGTCCATTTTTCCGCCGTCGCAAGACCTGCCCGTTCACGGGACCGAAGGCGCCGACCATAGATTGGAAAGATGTAAGGCTCTTGAGCCGCTATATCTCTGAGCGCGGCAAGATGATCCCCAGCCGGATCACTGCCGTATCCCAGACGAAGCAGCGCGAACTGGCTCAGGCCATCAAGAGGGCACGCTACATGGCGCTGTTGCCCTACGTACGTAACGAGTCGGACGGTCCGACAGGCCGCCGCTAAGGAAAAAATGTAAGGAGATTCATGATATGTCCGCAACAAAACTGATTTTGCTGGAGCACGTGGAAAATCTGGGGGAGATGGGCGACGTTGTGACCGTCAAGCCCGGCTATGCTCGCAACTTCCTCCTGCCGCAGAAGAAAGCTCTGCGCGCAAGCAAGGAAAACGTGGCCTATTTCGAAGCGCAGAAAAAGCATCTCGCCGCCGAGAACGAGAAGCGCAAGAAGGAAGCCGAAAAACTGGCGAAAAAGATCGAAGGATTGAAAGTCCCTTTGATCCGTCAGGCCTCCGAAGGTGGCCAGCTTTACGGGTCAGTGAACGCCCGCGACATCGCTGACGCTATAAACGCGGAATCCAAAGCCTCCATTCAGCGCAACATGGTGCGCTTGAACCAGAACTTCAAGTCTCTGGGACTCTTCCCCGTGGATATTATGGTTCACCCGGAAGTCAAGGTGACGGTGACCATCAATATCGCCCGCTCGCTCGAAGAAGCCCAAACCCAGGCCAGAACCGGTCAGGCACTGGTCGCTTCTGAAACCGGCCAGCGGGGCGGCACGGAAGAAATCCAGTCCGAGGAGGCGTTAAAGCAGCTTCTTGATGAGGAGGGCTTGGAAGCCCAAAAAGCCAGAAAGGCGCACGAGGACGAAGAACAGGCCGATGAAGGCGAACGCGCCGAAAAATCCAAGGAACGCGCCGCCAAAAAAGCCAAAAAGCCGAAAAAGGAAGAATCCGCAGCGGATGAATCCGAAGAGGGCGGCGAATAAGCGCCAAATCCTCTCTATCCCCGTGATTCACACGGCCAAACATTCTAGGAGCTAGCGGATGCCTAAGGCGTTTGCTATCTTTCTTCATGGCCCTAGAAAAACTCCTCGACCCTACCAGACTGAAAAAGAATCAGCATGAGCAGGAAACTCAGCGTCCCTTCCGCGTTCTCCCTTTTAATGAGGAGGCCGAACAAGGGCTGCTGGGTGCACTTCTGATCGACAACCGTGTCCTTGAAAAAATAAGCGATTACCTGAAATTCGAGCATTTTTATACCCCCGCGCATCAGCGTATCTACCGCGCAATCAGCACGTTGATCGACCGGGGGCAAACCGCAACGCCCGTAACCCTCAAGGGCTATTTCGAAAAAGATCAGGATCTGGTGAATGTGGGCGGGGCCGAGTATCTCGCCGAACTCGCCGCCAGCATCGTCAGCACAATAAATGCCAGCGATTACGCCCGCACGATCTACGATCTTTTTCTGCGCCGTGAGCTGATTACTCTTGGAGAGGAGGTCGTGAACGAGGCCTTCGACCAGCGTCTGGAAGTCGAGGCGCAGGATATGATCGAAGCCGCCGAGGCACGCCTGTTTTCGCTGGCGGAAACGGGCCAGATTCAAGGCGGTTTTGTCACCCTGCGCGATTCGGTTCTCACCGCCATCGACTTGGCTGAAAAGGCCTTCAAGACGGAAGGCAGCGTCACGGGCGTGACCTCCGGTCTGCGTGATCTCGACAAGCTTCTGGGCGGCTTGCAGAAATCCGACCTCCTGATTCTTGCGGGACGCCCTTCGATGGGAAAGACGGCCTTGGCCACCAACATAGCCTTCAACGCCGCAAAAGCCTATGCCGAAAATAAGGGGGATCAGGGCGCCCGCGTCGGCTTCTTTTCTCTGGAAATGTCGGCGGACCAGCTGGCGACGCGGATTTTGGCCGACTGTTCGAACATCTCCGGCGATGCCATCCGCAAAGGCAATATCAAGCAGGAGGATTTCCGCGCCTTCGTCGAGGCTAGCCAACGCCTGAGTCAGGTGCCATTGTATATTGACGATACACCCGCCCTCTCGATCAGCGCGGTCCGCACCCGCGCCCGAAGACTCAAGCGCCAGCACGGTCTGGATATGCTGGTGGTGGATTACTTGCAACTCCTGCGCGGCAACGGCTCCCGTCAGGGGCAGGAAAACCGTGTGCTTGAAGTCTCTGAAATCACAAGGGGGTTGAAGGCGATCGCCAAGGAGCTTGAAATCCCCGTCATGGCGCTCTCGCAGCTTTCGCGGGCAGTCGAGCAGCGTGAGGACAAGCGCCCCATGCTCTCGGACCTTCGCGAGTCCGGCTCCATTGAGCAGGACGCCGACGTGGTCATGTTCGTCTTCCGTGAGGAATATTACCTCTCGCGGGCCGAACCGGAACCCGGCACCGAAAAGCATATGAAGTGGCAGGAAAGCATGGAACGCGCCCATAGCATCGGCGAATGCATCATCGCCAAGCAGCGCCACGGACCCATCGGCTCCGTGCGGATGCACTTCGACGGCCGCCTGACCCGCTTCCGCGACCTTGATCAGATTCACAGCCCGCAGGATTATTAAGGATTATAAACGCAGACCATGGGCGCAATGACCGGAAATCTGGTGATCGACCTCTCTGCCGTGCGCTGCAACTACGCCATTCTGGATTCATTATCGGCGCAATCCTGCGAGACCGCCGCCGCCGTCAAGGCCAACGCCTACGGTCTGGGAATCGGCCCCATCGCAAATACCCTTCAAGAAGCAGGTTGCCGAACCTTTTTTGTCGCCACGGTGGAGGAGGCGATTGAACTGCGCGCCGCCATAGGTAAGGCGGGCGCGATTGCCGTCCTGCACGGCTATGATCCTACCTACGAAACCGAATACCGCAAATTCGATTTGATCCCCGTCCTCAATTCATTGAACCAGATCGCCGAATATCGGAAAGCTGCGGGAAAAGGGGAAACGCAACGCCGCGCCATTCTGCATTTCGATACGGGAATGAATCGAATCGGAATCGAGGGCAAGGAAGACGAAAAATTAAATCAGAACAAAGACCTGCTGACAGGATTGGAGATTGTGCTGATCATAAGCCACTTCATTTCTTCGGAAGAGGATAGCCCACTCAACCCTCTACAGCATGAAATATTTATAAAAATCGCCAAGGCCTATAAGGGAGTCAGGCGGTCCATCTGCAACTCCTCGGGCATTTTCCGCTCGAAGGAGTATCATCTGGACCTCACCCGCCCCGGCATGGCCCTCTATGGACTCAATCCGCAACCCGGAAAGGCCAACCCGATGCGGCCTGTCGTGAATTTGACAGTCCCCGTTTTGCAGGTCCGCGATGCGCAGGCAGGCGAAACGGCCGGGTACAACGCAACGCACCGCTTTAACAAAAAAACAACACTGGCCGTGGCCGCGCTCGGATACGCCGACGGGTTTTTCAGAAGCCTCGGCAATCGCAGCGCCCTGTATTGGAAAGGCCGCCCCCTGCCGATCCGTGGACGCGTCTCCATGGACCTGGTCATCTGCGATCTTGAAAATCTTCCCGAAAAAGATTGGCCGACCCCCGGCGATGCGCTCGAAGTCCTCGGCCCGAACCAGAGCGCCGATGATCTCGCCGCCGCCGCCGGAACCATCGGCTACGAAATCCTGACCGCTCTAGGGAAAAGATATAAAAGACATTACAAAAAGAAGCTGCAGCCTTAATAAGAGGCCGCAGAAAAAAATAAACTCGACGCCCCTGCTAACGAGGAGCGGCAGCAACACTGGCAGTCAGAAAACGTTCGACACCATTTTGCGCTACTGACTGGCGCTGCTCCGCGTTCATGGCATCAAAATTAGGAACCATGACATTTATGGATATGGGGTCATTACGAATATCAGACCACTGAGTGCTTCTTGCTCCCCCGGCCGTCCTCAGCTCTCTCTCAGTAGTAATGAAATGATTCGCTGCGCGGTTGCTAAGATTAGCGATTTCCTGCGTCCGCGCATCATAGCCTTGGCTGACTTTTAAGTCTTCAAGAGCTTTTAAACCGGCGCGACGCATTTCGGTTTCGCGTGCGTCATCATTTAACTCCAACCAACCAACTTCGGCATAAATTTTATTCCATGTCGTGGTCATACTCCCACCGGCAACATTAATTGTTATGGGCATATCTTTAATCCTCTCTAGCAGCCGCGCATTTTCAGTACGCAGGTTTCCTGCTTGACGGAACATGTCTGTTTGGTCTTGTCCACGAGTGTTGAAAGTATTAAGAGCTTTTTTGAACCTGTCATCGACAGCAGAAAAGCCTTTCTCTCCTGAATACTTCGCCCACTGCTGATCCCAGACCTTTAGAACAGCCAACTCTTCTGCGGTCTTGTTAGTGCGCTGTTTCAGTTCTTGAATTTGATCATAGGAATATGAAAGAGAAACCCGTTTCATCGGTACTTCGGGTACAGCTGTAGGCTGCGCGGCTGCAGGGGCGGGCGGTGTCGCAGCAGCAGGCTGCGGAGAAGCTGTGCCGCTTCCAGCCTGCTGGAACAAAGCGGTCAAGGGGCGGGCAGCCGGAACGGCAGCCGTCTTGCTCGTTCCGCGCAACAACGCTTCATTCTGCATCCGGAAAAGCGCCAGATCAGTTCCGCCCATAACGTATTGCTGGTCGAAAACCGATTTCTGCTGGCCGCTGGTGACTGTGTCCAGCGCCTGTATGGTTCCGGTGAAAAGATCGTTTCTATCCTGACCGACGCCTCGGTCCTTCATGTACTGCCGCACCAGAGCGATATTGGCTTCGGAATACCCGCGGGTGGTGTTATCCTCGGTGCGTCCCGCATGAAGCTGCGCCAAAAGCACCAACTGCTCAAGAGCCTCACTCATTCCGGCATTAATTGGACCACTGGAGCTGGGCGCTCCGATACCGTCTCTGGAAACCGTAATACCAAGGCGCTCACGCTCGGCGAGCAGAACATTGCGGAGATTCTTAAAATGATCGGCGTTGGTCGTCATATCACACCCTATATTTTCTTAACTATGGCCCGTATTTTCTAATATGTTAAGACTGCCAAGAATTAACATAAACGTCATTTTTCCCCATTCTAGTCGAGATTCCATATTATTGCAAGTTTTTCGGCAAGAATGTTACAAACTCTAACCCCTTAAAAAACAATATAAATCAGTTATTTAAGATATAAAGAATTCAAAGAAGCCGAAGATCCGGGGGCAGATTAGCCTCGGAAAGCGGTGCATATTGACTGAAAAATTCGGTCGGCAGCCGATAATCCCACCATTCCTGAGGAAGCGGAAAAAGCACCCGTCCGGCTTTCTTCGCCCCCTCCAACATCACCCGATCCAGAATATCCCGGTGGGTCTGAACCGCTTCGGTCTGCGGATGGTCGCGGTGGGCGGGATTATGGGCAGCATCGGGATTTTCGGCCAGAAAATCGAAAACAGTCCCCATATCTAAAGCCTGCCCATAAGTATCAAGCAGACTTACATCGACCGCCATGCCCCGCGGATGCCCCCCCTCGCCGGGTCGGGACAGCAGGCGCGGAATATTCTCCACCCAATGCGGATTCTCCTTCACCCGCCGCGTCTCAAGCATCCTTTGTTGCGCCTCCACGGTCCGCAGCCCGTCATAAAGCACAAGCGTCAAGCCGTGTCTCTGAAACGCAAGTTCTGCAGCGTGGACGACAACATCGGCCAGAAACGAGTGGAGATAAAGCTGGGCGTCTGTCCGGTAGAGTCTCTCCCCGAACAAAAAATTGTCAGCCCGCGCATAAGCCAGATCGACGCGCAAAGGAACCTGCGCCGCCAGCGCATCCATGCAAACCAGATCCTCGGGCTGGATAATTTTCATCGGCTAAGTTTTGGTGGTTCAGGAAGAAATGTAAACCGTTTTTTAGGCAAGTTTGCGTCTGGACGTCAAAAGTCATTTCCTCTAGTGTTTTCCGCTTGAGAGGAAAAATGTCGGCGCCCGCGCAACAGTTTGAGTCAAGTCAAGGCACGGAAGGGAAAAATCCCCTCACGCTGCTTCTGAACTTCTGCCAGTATCTGGGCGGGGGTATTCTGGCCTTCACGGAGGCGATCGGCAATCTGACTTTTTTCATGATCCGGGCGCTGGGCCATTGTTTCTCCCCGCCCTTTTTCCCATCGCAGATGGCGCGGCAACTCATTGACATCGGTTATTATTCGCTTCCCGTTGTGGGCATGACCGCCCTCTTTACCGGGATGGTTCTGGCCCTGCAGAGTTATACGGGCTTCACCCGCTTCAACGCCGAAAGCGCAATAGCAGGGGTCGTTGTCCTCTCGATCACGCGTGAACTGGCCCCCGTTCTGGCGGGCCTGATGGTCGCCGGACGCGTCGGTGCCTCCAT
>JAGNKE010000007.1:38885-108575 GCA_018000295.1 Alphaproteobacteria bacterium
TTGATGCATAAATTCGGGATGCTTTTTCAGGGCGGGGCGTTGTTTGACTCTCTTAAAATTTGGGAAAATATTGCCTTCGGCCTGATTCACGGCCGGGGAATGCCCAAAAAACAGGCCCGCGAAATCGCCATGGAAAAACTCGCCGCCGTAGGCTTAAAACCGGAAATCAGCAACCTTCTGCCCGCCGAGCTGTCCGGGGGGATGCAAAAGCGAGTCAGTCTGGCACGGGCGATTGCAACCAGCCCGGAGGTTATCTTTTTTGATGAGCCAACCACGGGCCTTGACCCGATTATGGCGGACGTGATCAACGAACTGATTATCAAATGCGTGAAGGAATTGGGGGCAACCGCCCTGTCGATCACCCACGATATGTCATCCGTCCGCAAGATTGCCGATGAAGTGGCAATGATCTACGAGGGGAAGATTGTCTGGAGCGGCCCGGTCAAACAGCTTGACCATTCCGGCAACCCTTATGTGGACCAGTTCATACATGGCCGCGCCGAAGGCCCGATCACCAGCCACCAGAAAATATAGAATATTATTGCCATAATTTCAGGTTTTCTTTTCAAAAGAGGATGTGCTAGAACGCTCCTTCTGCTAGGATGACCAAGGCATAAAATCGGCGGAATCCGCAAGTAAACCATGAAATATCTCAGGAACGTCTTTTTGGGGCTTCTCTCCCTGTTTGTCATAGGCGTGATCGTCGGGGTCGCAGGCGTAGCCTATATCATCAGCTACTACAGCAAGGATCTGCCTGACTACTCCCAACTCCGCAATTACGAGCCGCCGATTGTCACCCGCCTGTACGCCGGAGATGGGCGATTTTTGGCGGAGTTCGCCGAAGAAAAGCGGATTTTCATCCCCATCGAATCGATTCCCGACATCATCAAGAACGCTTTTATCGCGGGCGAGGATAAGAATTTCTACAAGCACAGCGGCATTGACTTTGTCGCCACAGCCCGCGCCCTGATAACCAATTTAAGGAATAAGGGGACCGGCAAAAGATCTCAGGGTGCTTCGACCATCACGCAGCAGGTGGCCAAGAACTTTTTCCTGAGCAACGAAACCACCTACGAACGAAAAATCCGTGAGGCCATCCTCTCCTATAAAATGACACAGATGATGAGCAAGGATCATATCCTTGAACTCTACCTCAACCAGATTTTCCTTGGCGGCGGAGCCTATGGCGTTGCCGCCGCCGCCGAGCATTATTTCAATAAATCTCTCGAGGAACTGACGATTGCCGAGGCCGCTTATCTCGCCGCCCTCCCGAAGGCGCCGAACAACTATCACCCGGTCCACAACCACGATAAGGCGGTCGAGCGCCGCAACTACGTCATCGGCCGGATGCAGGAAGACGGATACATCACCAGAGCGCAGGCCGAATTGGCGATCGCCTCGCCGCTTGTCATGGCCAAAAGGGATGAGAATGCGGTGGTGGACGCGCCGTTCTTCGCCGAGGAAGTCCGCCGCGAACTGGGTGAGAAATATGGCCAGGAAAGCCTCTATACGGGCGGTCTTGTCGTAAAAACCTCCGTCGATCCGAAACTGCAGGACATTGCCGAACGCACCCTGCGCGAGGGTCTGATGGCCTACGATACGCGCCACGGCTGGCGCGGTCCCATAGCCAAGCTGGAGAGCATGGACGACTGGAAGGCGCAGCTTAAGAAAATTGAGCGCCCGCCCGCGATTTTGGAACAATGGGAAATGGCGGTCGTTCTCGAAAGTGGAAAGGAATCCGCAAAGCTTGGCTTTCTCGACGATAAGGAGGGCGAACTCAAACTCCAGGACGTCAAATGGGCGCAGAAATACCTCAATGAGGGGTATTCTCTCGGCGCGGCGGTCTCTTCCGTCAAGCAGGTCGCAGATGTCGGCGATGTGATCATGGTCGAACCCAAGCCGCCGAAGGAAAAGGAACTGACCGCCGAGGAGAAGGAAGCCGGAAAAACACCGGAAATACAAACTTTCGAAGGCGTCTATCTGCTGCGCCAGATTCCGGACGTGCAGGGCGCGCTCATCGCCATCGACCCGCATACGGGCCGGATCCTCGCCATGCAGGGCGGCTGGAAATACGGTACCAGCGAATATAACCGCGCCACCCAGGCCCAGCGCCAGCCCGGCTCCGCTTTCAAGCCCTTCGTCTATCTGGCTGGCCTCGATAAGGGCTTCACGCCCGCCACCCTGATCCTCGATTCGCCCATGTGCTTCGAGGACCGACCCGGCCACCAATGGTGCCCGAGAAACTATTCAGGTGAGTCCTACGGCCCTGTAACCCTGCGCGTGGGCGTGGAAAAATCCAAGAACCAGATGACCGTGCGCCTCGCCAATTTCCTTGGAACCGAACTTGTGGCGAAATATTCCGATCATTTCGGCATCACCGATAAAATGAAACCCCTGATGTCCAATGCGCTCGGCGCTTCCGAAACCACCCTTCTGCGCCTGACCACGGCCTATGCCATGTTGGTCAATGGCGGCAAGAAAATCCGCCCGACTTTTATCGACCGCGTGCAGGACCGCCACGGCAAGACGATCTTCCGCCATGACGACCGCAAATGCGAATTTTGCGGCCCGCTCATGAAATGGGAAGGGCAGGGGGCCCCGGAAATCGCCGATACCCGAGAGCAGATCGGGGATGAGCGCACCGCCTACCAGATGGTTTCCATCCTTGAGGGCGTCGTCCAGCGGGGCACCGGAACCAAGATCAAGGAATTGAACCGTCCCCTCGCCGGAAAGACCGGAACCACCAACCGTTCCAATGATGCGTGGTTCATCGGCTTCTCGCCCGATTTGACCGTTGGTGTGTTCGTCGGTTTCGATAATCCACGCTCTTTGGGTAAGAAGGAGCAGGGCGCATCGGTCGCCGTCCCCATCTTCAAGGACTTCATGGAGGAGGCGCTGGAGGGCCAGCCGCCCGCACCCTTTCGCCGCCCTGCCGGAATCCGTAACGTCATGGTCAACGCCAAGACGGGCGCTCGCGCCAACCCCGGTGACGGCAACGTGATCTGGGAGGCGTTCAAGGCCGGAACCGAGCCGACGGACGAGATGTATATGCTCGACGAGGGCGGGATCAGGGTCTTGCCGTCATATAACTACGATTACGCCGACTCCTACACCCCCGCCAGTGGCGACTACCCCGGCGAGGACATTCCGCCCTACAACCCCGATGCCCCCTATAAGCCACCCCCGGCTCAGGAATCTCCGGGCGTAGATACCGGAACGGGGGGAATTTATTAAGGGGTCTGGATAGGAAACTCTAAAACCACTTCATTTTTTTGAACACCGCGATCTGCAGCCCCACAACCCCCGCGACGATCAGCAGGAAAATCCAGAACGCCCAAGGGTTCTCCGCCCCCGGAATACCTGCCACATTCATCCCCAACAGCCCCGTCATGAAATGCAGCGGCAGGAAAATCGCCGCGATGACGGACAGCACATACATATTGTGGTTCATCCGGTCCGAAAGCATGTTCACCAGCTCGTCCTTGATGATCTGCGTGCGCTCACGTAGCGAGTCCAGATCCTCGATATACCGGATCACCCGGTCCAGCGTTTCCTGCAGTTGACGTTTGTGCAGCTTGTCGAGCCAGGAAATATCCGAGGTCCGCAACGTCAAAATCGCATCCCTCTGCGGCACCAGATAACGTTTGTAAATAATCGCTTCCGTCCGCAATTCGATGATCAGTTGCCGCTCTTCGGCCTCGGGGCTTTCGATGATCTCTTCCTCCAGCGTGTCCGTGCGATGCTCCAGATCGTCAAGAACCGGCTCCATCCGTTCGAAAAGAAGATGCGTCAGCAGGCATAGAAAATCGCCGGAGTTTTTAGGCCCTTTTCCGTTCGACAGCATTGCCGCGATATCATCGATAGCCTTGACCGGCCGACGCTGGACGCTGATGATCCGGTAGGGATCGATCCACAGCCGCAAGGAGACCATATCCTCGGGATCAGCATCGAGATTGAAATTCATCCCGCGCAGGATCAGCAGCACACCGTCCTCATGTTCGATCATCCGCGGCCTTGTCTCCTCGGCCAGCAGTGCACCGGTAATCAGGGTATCAAGGTATGAAATCTCATTTTCAAGCCATATGCGGGCTTTCTTGTTTCGTGCATCCAGATGCACCCACGACAATTCCTCGCTTTTTATAACCGAAGCAAGAAGGTTCTCGTCGAGTTCTGTGGCGGCGCCGTCCCCGCAAATTTTCAACGCATGAAGTATTCCCGGATTACGCTCCATGATTGGCCTTTCCTAAATGAGCGGCGGAGAAAAGTTCCAGCACCCTCTCGAACTCCGTCGGGCTGATATGCAAATCGCTCTGCGGGAACGGAATTTCGATTTTCTCGTCCTTAAAACGGTCCCAGATCATCAGCCGCAGATCCGTGGAAACATCATAGATGTCACGGATATTGCGGATAAAGACCCTCAGCTCGAACAACAGGGCGCTGTCCCCGAAATCCTTGAAATAGACAGAAGTAGCCGGATGAGAGAGCACGGAAGGATGCTCTTTCGCACATTCCAGAAGAATTTCGCGCACACGTCGCGGATCGGATTTGTAAGACACGCCGATATTGATAATCACGCGCCCGATCCGGTCGTTATAGTTCCAGTTCTTGACCGCCGAGGAAATCAGCTCCGAATTCGGCACGATGATGGATGTACGGTCGAACGTTTCGATCTCGGTGGCGCGTACACTGATCTTCCTGACGATCCCTTCGCCGGAATTGAGGATAACCCAATCCCCGACCTTTATAGGGCGCTCAAACAACAGGATCAGGCCGGAGACGAAATTGCCCACGATGCTCTGCAGTCCGAAACCTATACCTACGGAAAGTGCCCCAGCGATCAGAGCGAGGTTGCTCAGATCGAACCCGACCGCCGAGACGCCCGCCATCATGGCCACACACAGACCGAGATAGCCCAGAATTTGCACAAGGGATTGGCGGATAGAAGAATCAAGACGTGTCTTGGGCAGAATTTTTTCCTTCAGCACACGCTGAAAAATCCGCGTGAAAAATAAAAGCAAAAGAAAGACGGATAGCCCGATCGCCATATTGGCGATTGAAATATTCACGTTACCGATGCTGAATCCCCAGAACGCATGGGCGGCCCAGTCCTGCACTTCCTGCCAGTCCACGCCGATCAGTCCGGCAGCCAGCGGTAGGCAGAGGAAGAAAATCACTAGATCAAGCGTCAGGCTGAGCCAGAAAAGCATCAGCCGCTCGTCCTCCTTGCCGGACTCGGGATCGGGCTTATGAAAGAGTCCGTCAATCTGCCGCAGGAAGGACCGGGCCGCCGAACGGACCATCAGGATAAAGACAAGGAAGGACGCAAGAACGGTGAAACGCTCGAACACCATGCGCGTCAGAGCCGCATAGCCGAAGAGGTTCGCAGCGAGAAGAAAAACGCCGATCCCGGCAAAAAGGAGAAAGCCCCATGGGGGAATAAGAAACTTCATACCCTTGCCGCAGGCGCGGAAAGCGAAAAGGGAACCGATAAAAATCACTGCGGCAAAAAGGCTGGTGACAAAATAGCTCTGCAGGACGGCGATTTCCACGGCGGCGCCGACCGTTCCCCCGAACTCCAGCGCAATCTGGTCGATCGCGTAAAGAAAGGCCACGAAACAGGACAAAAATTTCGTCACAGGGCGGATGATGCCCGCGACCGTAAGCCGTGCGGTCACAATAAAACTGAAAATCAGAAAGCAGGACAACAGAATCAGTTGGTTGGAAAAGCTTAGGTTATTTTCATGAATGACGCCTTGGGCGACGAACGACTGGTGGATGAAGGAAAACCCGACCAGGGTGATCACCATGCTGACCAGGGAGGACAGGGAGGCTTTGGCAAAACGGCTCTCCTGACCTTGTTGAGGGCTTTCTGTGATTTTCCGGGTCAGGGACCGCAAGGACAAGACTCTGACAAGGATAAGCACGGCGATAAAAGCAAAGATCGTGGCAATCAGAGCTGTATACGAAGGATTCTGCTGCCGGATCGTTTCAAGAGAGGAACTAAGAGTTGCATATTGTGTTTCTATATTTTCTTTGGCAGCGGCCCAAAGCTCCGGGGCAAAGGGGGAGGGCTGCTTCTCCAGAATCCGGCTGAGGAATTTATCGCGCCGCAGGGTCACGATCCGCTCCTGCAGACGCAGGGATTTCGAAATCAGGGCGTCCGCCTGAATCGCCAATCCTTCAAACGCACTGGATTGTTCGCTGAGTTGTGTGCGAAGCTGCTGGATATTCTCAGGTTCGGGGATGAAGGGAACCCCTTCAACCGGTTGGGGAGGCGATCCAAGGTCATTGAGATCGGCAAGAATGGCGTCTCGCGCAGGCTTGATGGAATCCGCCAAGGCCTGAACTTCAGCCCTTAAATCTTTTATGGTTTGACGCTTTTCAAGGAGCGTAGGGGTTTCAAGAGAATCACTGTTGAAAAGAGCCTCAAGTTCCTCGAACTGCTTCTGTTTCTCGGTCAGAGTTTCATGCAGCTTCTCGGGGGCGTTGGCAGTCTGTGCCAAAGCATGAAAAAACATGAAAGGGCAGAAAAACACGAGTGCAGTAACCAGAAAGAAGTGCCGAAAAGACATATTTTAATATCCGGGGGAAAAAATCAGAAATCATTGTGCCTTTTTTTAAAAGGGTCGCAAGAAATATACTTTAAAATTTACTACAACTCCCAGCAAAGCATAAACCGAAAACCCACATAATTTACATAAAAAATTATTACTTTAAATAACCGCCAGGCTGGGAAAGAGAGCATTTGCAAAGTGATTCCAAATAAGACATGATGAGGGCGCAAGTTTCATAGGCTTGGCAAAAGCCTTATCATATAAAATAATATATTGGACTGACAGGAGAAACAAAATGTCGAATAATCCGAACAACTACCCCGACCCTCAAAGCCCGGAAGGAAAAAGCCGAGCTGGACGGCTCTATTTCTCTCTGCTTGTTGTTTTGTTTATTTTTCTCGGAACGGTCATTTTGATCCACCAGTTTGGAAACAATATTGTAGAAAAAGTTCAGCTTATAAAGTTTATACCGATTGCTCAAAAGGCTCCCCCGGCGGAAGCAGTTGAGGGCCAGGGCGAGGCTGCGGTAACCCAGACGGAAGGAGCAGATTCGGCTCCCGACGCGGAACAGTCTTCGGAAGGACAGACGCAGACCGCCGAAACCCCCTCTGAAAGCGAAGCGCCTGCTCAGGAAGCTCCCGCGGATGGAGAGCCCGCACCCGAAGAGGGCGCACACTAATTTAGCTTCACAGAAACCTAAATCCAAAAAAGCCGGAGCATTCTCCGGCTTTTTCTCTTATCGACGAAGCATCAACTCGACAACAATTTTGACTTTTATGAGCCAAGGCCTTCAGGTCCAGCGCATAATAATCCTGACCCTTCTCAACCAGGACTTCTGAAGATCACTATACCTCAAATGAGATATTCTAACATAATGTTTGGGCTGACATAGATACGGGCGAAGTAATCTTCGGATAGTCCACCCAAGCAATGTTTCAAGAGGTTTCTTGTCGGCCGGTAATAGAGCCGACCTTCGCATTGCTCGGGTTGTCCTGCAGGCTCTCCACCGACGCGGCCTCTCCAATCGGAATTAGACAGTCCTTCTCCCGCCGGAAAAACTTCACTAGTTCATCATGACGCGGCGTCCTCTGCAATGACCGGGGTAAGAAAACCCATACCCCTTTTCGCGTACTCACAAGGTTTGATTGAACAACTGCCCGATCACTGCGGTAAAGCCCATGGCCGCTGCGCCCCAGAACATGATGCGAACGGCAGGCTTGAAGGCCGGAGCCCCGCCGGCCCGTGCGGCCAGAGCGCCCAGAAATCCAAGCAGAAGAACACACAGGAAGGAGCAGCCGGGCACAAAAACCGCTTCCGGCAACAGAAAGATCGAAAGAACGGGGAAAATCGCCCCGCAGGAAAAAGCGGCGGCGGAGGCGACTGCGGCCTGCAGCGGCCGGGCGGTCGTAAGCTCCGAAATCCCAAGTTCCTCCCGCGCATGAACGCCAAGCGCATCCTTTGTCATCATCTGCCGGGAAACCTCACGGGCCAGTTCAGGCTCAACGCCGCGCCCGATATAAATATCCGCCAGTTCCTGCAATTCAAAATCCGGTGTTTCGGCAAGCTCCTTGCGCTCGCGCTCCAGATCGGCATTCTCCAGATCGGATTGCGAACACACGGAAACATACTCGCCCGCCGCCATGGACATCGCCCCGGCTACAAGACCGGCCACCCCTGCCACCCAGATTTCAGAAGGGTTCGCCGCCGCCGCCGCAACGCCGATCACCAGGCTGGAGACCGAGATGATCCCGTCATTGGCCCCAAGCACAGCGGCACGCAGCCATCCGGTGCGGCTCACATAGTGGCGTTCCTCATGCTTGTAGACCAGCCGTTCCTTGAATGAAAACATCGGCAGACAGTATCCTTTCTTAAGAGCGGGGTGATAACTCAAAATCCCTTAGGGTTCAGAGGCAATTTCCTTTTCAACCGCTGCGGTTATGGTTGAGGAAACCGGGCTGGTTGTCGTTGAAAACCAACCTGAGAAATGTCCGTCCCGCCCGATCAGGTATTTGTGGAAATTCCACTGTGGATGTCCCCAGAACCCGGCTTGCTCCCGCGCCCAGACGTAAAACGGGTGGGCATCGGTCCCCGAGACTTTTGTAATCTCGGTGAGCGGGAAGGTGATGGTGTATTCCCTCTCGGTAAAGCTCTGCACCTCTATATTGGTTCCAAACTCCTGCCCGCCGAAATCGCCGGAGGGCACACCGAGCACGACAAACCCCTTGTCCTTATAAGTCTCATAAAGTGTCTGCAGATCCTTGTACTGCGGCGTGTACCCGCAATGCGAGGCGGTATTGACCACCAGAACAACTTTGCCCTTGAACGACGAAAGCGGCAGGTCGTTTCCTTGAATATCTGTAAAACTAAACGAATAGGCGGAAGAGGCGGAACTAAGCGGCGCATCTTCAGCGTGGAGTGCTGCGGGAACAAAGAAAAGCTTCACCAAGCCCCACATAAAAACGCTTCGTCCTAGCTGCATGGAATCTCCTCAAGTTTATAGCTAAGTCAAACTATAGAGTTTACTTGCCGCCTTTAGGTACAAATTATGTTCAAGCCGATCGAAGAACCATCCCTGTTCGGTGCGCAACACCAAATCTCTGCCCATAAGCACACTCTATCAGCTCTTTTCTTCCGGTTGAGCCTCTTTTTTGGGAAAATGCTTACGCTCGAACGCGGCGTAATCAGCGAGAACTGCCGCTCTTTTGAACGTAAAGGCAGGTCTGGACAAAAGATCGCCAATCTTTGCATCCATGCCCTGATATTTTCTATCCAGCCATCGAGAAACAAAGTGGGTGCAGGTTAAGCAAACCAGAATGGTCAGGATGTGGCTAAGAGGAAGAAGCTCGCTTAAACTGCCCTCAAGCACTGGCCCATCCGGCTCGGTGATCATAATAGCCGCAGAATACCCGGTGATACTGACCGCCGTCATGCGCCAGAGATACCGGAGCCGCCGGTATAACTTTACCGTAGCAAGATTGCCTTCAATCTGAATGAAAAAGGTGAATATAATGAACCCCGGCATCATAAAAACCAGCAGGTAAACCGTTTCATTCACCATGGGATCATAAAAAATATTATAGAGAGCAAAATAGATTAGTAAAGTAAAGCCACCGGCAACAGGAAAAAGGCAGAGAGAAATCGCAAGCAGAACGCTCGACAGCATAAGCATAAGTATAATGAGAAACCCCCCGCCCATGGAGGACGCACCCATGCCCATGGCGTCGGCAGTATCCTTAAAATAGGCCCCTGTGCGCCCTTCTCTTTCCGCCAGGCCGCGCTGATAGTCCGCAGAATGCTGCCCAGTGTAATGGGTTCGGCCGTCTAGGCCTGCCTGATAATCGTCCTGCACTGCCTTTGCTTCCTGCTTGTACAAATTTGATTGGAGAGGCTGACTTTACAGAAGTTGATTCATAAAAACAACGGCGACGCAAGAACGGCCATGGCATCTCCAACACCTAAAATCAGGTCTGACGTTCAAAAACGTCCTCACTTTGCTTTATTTCACGTTCTTCACTTTTTTTATTCCCGGAGCGGTTCATTACAAAAGGACCGGACCATGATTTATCTTCTATGGAGTTCCACTGTCCTTCAATTTTTGTGAACGCGCTGTTCACTGTACCGGCATATCTCAGTTGATGCCCTAGATGAGGTAATTGCTCATAGGTTTTTATAAAAATGACGGACGGACCGTCCCGCAAACCTGAGAGTTGAGCGCATAGCCTGTCAACGGCTGCGGGAGTGATCGTGTTCGGTTCATCGCTCTCGCCGGAAATCGAACCGGCAATATCTATAATAATGGCGTTAAAGGGCACGGCATCATCGACATTGCCCGGATAATCATAGACTCCGGTCCAAAACCCGGTGAGAGACGAAAATTCGCTGTCTTCCATATTTTTTCAACCCGACCTCTATTGATGAGAAGGACACTCTCATCTTACAAGCAGTAATGGGGCGTGACTTTAGCAGAAGGGGTTGAAAGCAGGAATGATTGAATTTTCCTTGGCTTGAACAGATTTTCAATAGACTTCAACGCTTGGATTTGATTTGCAATTTTGCAAGAAAAGAGAAAACCTTTGACACTCAAGGTTTTCTGGACATTTTCGGACTTTATCGGGTGGATAAATGGAGCGAGTGAAGGGCTTCGAACCCTCGACCTATACCTTGGCAAGGTATCGCTCTACCCCTGAGCTACACTCGCTTGAACGCCAGTTGGACGATCATAAGACCCCTATATATAAAATCTTTCGCGGGAATTGCAAGCCTGAAATTGGGGCTTAATACAGGCCGCCCGCGTTGGGGGAGGGGGGGGCAGACAAGGGCTTCGCGGTCGTCGGCAAAACCGTATGGCTAGAGAGAGAGCCAAAGCCAGCGCTCAGGGGCGCACCAAAATCGGAGAAAAACGAGGGCAGAAAATAAGATATGCAGAAAATGCGTTATGACGCCTTCGCTCTTTCGATGACACCGGCCTTTTCCAACTCGTCCAGCCGTTCCGCGCTCAAATTCAAAACATTTTTAAGCACGTCCTGCGTATCCTGACCAAGGACAGGGGGAGGAAATTCATAAGAAACAGGGGTTTGCGAAAATTTGAGGGGACTGCCGACCAGTTTTATAGGGGCGGAATGCTGGACATGATTCATGGAAATTTCCATTTCACGGTGCTGGACCTGCGGCATCGCAAAAACTTCGTCAATCCTGTTCACCGGTCCGCCCGGAATATCTGCCGCGCGCATTTTCTCAACCCAGGTGGCGCTTGTCTCGCTCTTCAGTGCCTCTTCGATCATCGGGATCAGCGTATCCCTGTTAAGCACACGGTTTTTATTCTTCGCAAAACGCGCGTCGAGCGCCCATTCGGGTTTTCCGATCATAATACAGAACCGCGCAAATTGTTCGTTATTGCCAACGGCGACCACGATATAGCCGTCTTTCACTTGAAAGGCCTGATAGGGGACGATCGTGCTGTGCGCGTTGCCCAGACGCGGCGCGGCCTTGTCGGTTATAAGAAAGTATTGCGCGAGGTTCGTGAGCGAGGCAAGTGTGCAATCAACCAGCGCCACGTCGATAAGCTGTCCTTCAGAGGTGCGTTCGCGGTGATGAAGCGCTGCCAGTATTCCGATCGCGGCGTTAAGGCCTGTGATGATGTCACTAAGCGCCACCCCCACCTTCATCGGCGGCCCGTCCGGCTCGCCCGTCACACCCATCAACCCGCCCATCGCCTGCGCCATCAAATCATAACCTGGCTCCTCCGCCAGCGGTCCGCTCTGGCCGAACCCCGTGATCGAACAATAAATCAGCTTCGGATATCTGTCCTTCAACTGCGCGTAACCCAGACCGTATTTCTCCAGACCGCCAACCTTGAAATTCTCGATCAGAATGTCCGATGTTTGAAGCAGTTGATGAATAATCTGCTGGCCTTCCTCGGTTTTGATGTCCACGGCCACCGATTTTTTATTGCGGTTGATGGAAAGGTAATACGCACTCTCATTCGTGTCGTTTCCGTTGCGATCTTTTAGAAACGGCGGCCCCCACAGGCGCGTATCGTCGCCCGCGCCGGGTTTTTCGATCTTGATGATTTCCGCGCCAAGATCGCCCAGTATTTGCGTACAATAAGGGCCCGCCAGCACACGGGAGAGGTCAAGGACGCGGATATTTTGAAGCGATTTCTTCACGGCCATATCGTGTGAATCAATGAAGGGATTCGAACCCTCGACCTATCCCTTGGCAAAGTATCGCTCTCCCCCTGAGCCACACGCGCATTTAAGCCATCGGATGGCCATAAGACCCCTATTTATAAAATCTTTCGCGGGAATGGCAAGCTTGAAATATGAGAGAGCAAGAAAGCGGTTAGTAAAGCCCGCCAACCTGCACCAGCGGCACGCTGTACCCGATCGGCTCATGGTTGGGGAACAGGGAATAGATCATGATATTCGGGCTGGCTTCCACGCGGTTGGTCATTGGCGCGGGCACTTCGTAATGCATCAAATCCTCGTCCTGCTCTTCATCGAAATAGACCAGCATGAACAGGCGCTGGTCGCGGTAATATTCCACCCGGCAGACGATATCGGGCAAAGGCCGGTCACTGACCATCATCACTCCCCCGTCATGCAACAGTCCAAGCTCGATATTCATCACGTCAACCCCGGCAGTTTGGTGGTGATCGCGTACTGGTCATCAGTCCTGGGAGTTTTGGGGGCGGCTTCAGGTTCGGGCAGGGACTCGCTCAAAGCCTTCTCGATCAGGGTTTCCCGCCCCTGCAGGCGTCCGGCGAGAGAGACGGATTCAAATCCGCGGTCAAGGCTGTTGGCAAGAGATTGGTTGTCAAGGGGCGCCACGCCCACTTCGGCCATGCGCTGAAGATAATCTTCAGGTCCTTGAAAAGTCATCACAATAGTCCCCACTCACACGATTCTTGTGTTGAATTATGACGCCAAAACCTTAAAAAAGGGCTAGGACGGGAGCGTCCGGGCCTTAAAAGTTAATTTTGTCATAATAATCTATTCTAACGTGCATCATTATGGAATTGCACGAAAAAAGTAAATCTGAGGAAATAAAAAGGGAGATGCGCGTGCAAGCACAAGAAAATCAAGGCTTACAGCAGGAGGAGCCGTTACCCACCTCTGCGGATAAACTCTTCGAAATCCTCAAAAATCTTGGTATTTCCTATGAACTCCATCACCACGCGCCGATTTTCACGGTGGAGGAAGGCGAGCATTTGAAGGCGTCCATCCCCGGAATCCATTGTCGCAACCTGTTCGTGCGCGACAAGAAGGAGGAGATGTTCCTCGTTGTCGTCGCCAACGAAACCCGCATCGATATGAAAAAACTAGCCGATGTTCTGGGCTGCGGCCGGCTGTCCTTCGGCTCCCCCGACCGTCTCTGGCGGCATCTGGGCATCCGCCCCGGCTCGGTCTGCCCGTTCTGCATTATCAACGACACCGACAAAAAGGTCAGGATCATGCTCGACAAACAAATGATGCAGGCGCAGCGCATGAACGTCCACCCGCTCGACAATGCCATGACGGTCGGCCTGTCCCCTGCAGACCTGATCCGCTTTATCGAACACGTCGGCCACAAGCCGGAAATCGTCGATCTTGCCCCCGCCGCCCCGGATGCTTGAATTCCGCACAAGACTTTTGCTTTTTCCCCGCAGATGGTTTAGCTTCGCGGAGAAATTTCAAAAGAACGATCCAAGGAGACTCCCCGCATGATCTTCAGCGGAAACTGGAAAGCCAAACCCGTCAAAAAGGCCGAGGAGAAAATGGACCCCGTTCCTCTTCCCCCTGTAGGTGGAATGCTTGATCCCGTTTACGATGTCTCGACCCCGGAGTTCGAGGACAAGGTCATGCGCGCCTCTCTGCAGGCGCCGGTCATCGTCGATTTCTGGGCGCCGTGGTGCGGCCCCTGCAAGCAACTCATGCCGATCCTTGAAAAAGTCGTGCGCGAGGCCAAGGGCGAGGTTTTGCTCGCCAAGGTCAATATCGATGAGAACCAGCAACTCGCCGGTATGCTCCGCATCCAGTCGGTCCCGACTGTCTACGCTTTTTTTCAGGCGCAGCCCATCGACGCCTTTCAGGGCAACATCCCTGAAAGCCAGATCCGTGAATTCGTCAGCGCGCTCATCAAGCTGGCCCGCAACAACCGCCCCGATGCCATCGACATTCCGAAGGCTCTCGAAGCCGCTGCCGCCGCTTTGGCCAAGGGCGAGATTACGGAGGCGCAATCCCTCTATATCGACATCCTCCAGCAGGATCCCGAAAACGCGCCCGCCTATGTCGGCATGGTGCGCTGCTTCCTTGCCGCCGGCGATATCGAGCAGGCCGAAGGCATGATAGCAAGCGCCCCCGAACCCATTAAAAAGGACCGCAATTTCGCCGAAGCAAAATCCGCTCTCGAAATCGCCCAAAAGGCGCCCGTCGGTGCGCTCGGCGAACTGGAGGGCAAAGTCGCCGCCAACCCAAAGGATCATCAGTCCCGCATCGATCTCGCTCTGGCTTTGTACGGGGCAGGGAAAAAGGAATCCGCAACCGATCAACTGCTGGAGGCGATCGCCATCGATCGCAACTGGAACGAGCAGGCCGCCCGCAAGGAACTGCTTAAACTCTTCGAAGCCATGGGCCAGACCGACCCCGTTACGATTGAGGCGCGCAAGAAGCTCTCCTCAATTCTGTTTTCGTGAGGCCGCGATGGACGTTGACCCGAAGCTCCTCGAAATCCTCGTCTGCCCGATGACCAAGGCGCCGCTGCGCTACGACCGCGAAAAGCAGGAGTTGATCTCCGATCAGGCCAAGTTGGCCTACCCGATCCGCGACGGCATCCCCATCATGCTGCCCACCGAGGCGCGGGCGCTGGACTAATAGCGTAAAACAGCCGTTTTTTGCATTTTTACAGCATTTATGCTGAAATGAACCCAAGAGAATAAGAGTTTTTGGGTGAAGGATTATGATCGAAGGCCTCGGCAACTCCCTCCGTGCATTCTGGCAACGTCATGTCCGGCGCGTCACGCCCGTCGCGGGCGTCGAGAATGAGGGCGTCGAAACCGGAGAAAGCCGGGAACGCGAACGCTTTTCATCCCGCAAGGCCGCCGAGGCGGAAACCCATTATCTTTACGGCCCGGACGGAAAACAAAAACCCGTCGAACCCGAAGGCCACAATCTCGATGAGATCGGGTAGCAGGCGCACACCATCATCCCGGATCAGCGCGCAAGTTTTTGTGGTTCGGGATGTTCTGTTCCCTGATCAAAAACCATCACGGCACCTTCCGGCGCCGACACCAAAATTTGGCTGCGTGTCTTGCTTTCAACGACTGGATCCAAAACTCCATAATTACTGACCAATGCAGGCGCTGCGGATCGTGTAAGCCGCTTACCCAAATCCTGAAACGGCTTTTCGATCAAAGCATATGAAAGGGCCGACACGGCAGCCGTTCCCAGCAAAGTCATCCCGAGAAGAGCCAGAGAAAACATCCATGTCGCAAGAGCCATAGGCAACAGCACCCACAGAGCGCCCATCAGTACAAGCATATGCGAGAGATAAACGGAGTACGAAACCCGTCCCAGCCATTGCAAAGGCGGAAGCAAGGCAAGGGTTGAAAGCCAGAGCGCCATCTTGCTGGTTTTCTCATGAGCTGAGATTGCTAAGGCCGTGGCCGTAAACCAGAGGCAATAGGGAACAAGAGCTAAACTATTCTGCAAAACGCAGAGACCTGTAAGGACCGCCCACGTCGATCCGACCGGAACCTTTGCCGCAAGGCTCTCTCCCGTCCGCGCTTTGATGAAGAAGGCCGTGGCGATCCCCACGGCAAAAGGCGCGGCAAACTTGCCGATAAAGCCGAAACCCATGACAGGATTAAGCGCCGCTACAATCAAGGTCGCAACCACTCCGGCAAAAAGCTTCATTCGGTCAACCGGAGAGGTAAAGACTGCAACGATAAAAGGCGCGATCAGATAAAACTGCCACTCAAGGGAAATGCTCCAAGCCTGCCCAAGAAAAGCGAAGTCGCTTGAAGGAAGAAGGGCAGGCGAAACAAGCGAATGAAGGCCCAGAAGATGAAAAAATGCATGAAAACCGAAATAATCGAGAGAGTCTTGGGCGATCTCTATTCGTGCCTCCTTCATCGAACCTTCGGGAGCCGATTGCCACAAATCTAGACTCCACGAGGCCAAAGCCATGGATATCGCAAGATAAAAAAGATAAACCGGAAAAATTCTGAAAAACCGCCGAGTTATGTAATTCTTGTAACTTTCTCTCTTCCCTAGAATGAGAGAGGCAATGGCGAAACCGCTTAAAATAATAAAGACCTCAACGGCATACTCGTTGAAAAACCGGCGCTGAAAAACAAAGTTCGAAAGAGGAACGGTCGAAGCCCAATGCCCCAGAAGAACCCAAAGGGCCATCATTCCGCGTAGCGCGTCAAATTCCTTAATGTGCCTCAAGACACAGGCTCCAGTTCCACAAACTTACTCTCGCATAGGAACTGTGGGTAAACAAGCAGGGGCAAGAGACCCCAAGGCCTTGGTACAGAAAAAAGTTGATTTTATGCAGGCTTTTCGGCTTTAATGCCCGTATGAAGAACCAAAACACCTCTCTTCTGCTCCTAACCCTCCTCCTTATGAACCCCTGAGCGGGCATGAGGCGCCACGGTGCGCCTGCGCTTCAGGGGACCGGAAAAATTTCCAAACATTGAAAAAGTACGCAAGGCGCTGTAAAACCCTGTCCGGGCCAGCGCGAAAAGCCCAAGGAGCCAGACTTAAAATGACCAGAGCTTACGACATCGTCAAAAAAGATCCCAACCGTGTCATTATCTTCGACACGACCCTGCGCGACGGCGAACAATCGCCCGGCTGTGCCATGAACCTTGAGGAAAAGCTGAAAATGGCCCGCCTGCTCGACGAGCTGGGCGTGGACATCATCGAGGCCGGATTCCCCGTCGCCTCCCCCGGTGATTTCGAGGCGGTGAACCAGATTGCAAAAACCGTGAAGAACGCCACCGTCTGCGGCCTCTCCCGCGCACGTAAAGGCGATATCGAGGCCTCTGGCGAGGCAATCAAGCCCGCAAAAAATAAGCGCATCCATACCTTCATCTCCACCTCACCCCTGCACATGAAGCACAAATTACAGATGGCGCCTGAAGACGTGTTAAATGCAGTGAAAGAAAGCGTCAGCTTCGCCCGCAACTACACCGACGATGTGGAGTGGAGCGCCGAGGACGGTTCCCGCAGTGAGGATGATTTCCTCTGCCGCTGCGTAGAGGCCGCCATCAATGCCGGCGCGACGACGATCAATATCCCCGATACCGTGGGCTACGCGGTGCCGGAGGAATATGGCGCGAAATTCAGGATGCTCATCGAACGCGTCCCGAACATCGACAGGGCGATCCTCTCCGTCCATTGCCACAACGATCTGGGCCTCGCCGTCGCCAACTCTCTGGCGGGCGTGAAGGCCGGAGCGCGGCAGATCGAATGCACGATCAACGGCATCGGCGAACGGGCGGGCAACGCGGCGCTGGAGGAAATCGTCATGACGATCCGCACCCGCAAGGATTTGCTGCCATACACGCACAATATCGAAACCACGAAGATCATGAAGATCTCCCGCACCCTCTCCACCATCACGGGCTTTAACGTCCAGCCCAACAAGGCCATCGTCGGCGCCAACGCCTTCGCCCACGCCAGCGGCATCCACCAGGACGGGATGCTGAAGAACGCCAACACCTATGAGATCATGACTCCGGAATCCGTGGGCCTCAGCGAATCCAAACTGGTCCTGAGCAAACATTCCGGCCGCCACGCCTTCAGGAAGAAGTTGGAGGAGCTGGGCTTCGAACTCGGCGATAATTCGCTCAACGACGCCTTCGCCCGATTCAAAAACCTCGCCGACCGCAAGCGCGAGATTTTTGAGGACGATCTGATCGCCCTCGTCGAGGATGAAGTGATCCGCGAAAACGAGTCCATCCGCTTCGTCTCCCTGCACGTTGTGGCGGGGACCAGCGGTCCGCAGACCGCCGATCTGGTGGTCACGATCGACGGCGAGGAAAAAAAGGCGAAGGTGGAGGGCAACGGCCCCGTGGACGCGATCTTCAAATCCATCCGCGCCATCATCCCTCACCCCGACGCCCGCCTGAAACTTTATCAGGTCCACGCGGTTACGGGCGGAACCGACGCGCAGGCCGAAGTCTCGGTCAGGCTGGAGGAAAACGGCAAGACCGTGAACGGGCAGGGGGCCGACGCCGACACGCTGGTCGCCAGCGCCAGAGCCTACATCCACGCGCTCAACAAGCTGCTGGTCAAACGCTCCTCCGTCAACCCGCAGACGGGCGAGACGGCGGCAGAATAATATAATGAAAGGGGTTTACTAAAAATTCAGGGGCTTTGAGCTAGTTGTGATTTAGACCATGAGGAGACCGCGAAAGAAGAGTTTTTTTCCAGTGGGTTTCTCTACTCTCCAACTCTTTATTTGAATTATGGATATCGGCTATTTCAAGAATAGAAAAGCGAAATGATTGTGTTCGATCAAAGCCCCCTGCTTCTTTTAGAAGTGCTTTAAGCTCTTTAGTATCTCCATGTCCGTCTTTCGCATAATCGCACCAACGCTGCCACAACCCACCGATTCCTGTCGCACTTCCGACATACAACATTCCGCTTTTGTGATCGGAGATAAGGTAGACACCGGCGATTTTCGACAGCGCTATTCGCCAAGAATCAGGTGCGTGACGGATAATCAGTTGTAGTTGGGAAAAAGTAAGATCAACATGCCGAAACCCCGGAAAATCAGGAATACTGAGACGTTTAAGTAATAATTCTTCAACCTCAATTTCATTTATATATTTTTCTGCATATAAATAAGGACTGCGTGAGGGTCTTTCAAACCTCACGACCAAACGTCCAGAGAGAGGGCTGTATTCCGTTAATTCCTCTAGATTATAGTAAAATAACGTTTTTTCGTCCTTATGTATCTCGTCATACCCGTGAGACCTAAACATTCCCGCAAAAAGCCATCGATGATCACCCGGCATTTTTATGAGGGACATTACGAAGTCTCGTTCAAAGTTGCGCCTATTTTGCCAGCGTTGCCATTCATCGAAACGCCCTTCGTGGTATATATCCAAGAGATCCATGGAATCATTTTCCCCACTTGAAGCAAGGTGAATTTTGGTTCTCTTAGCGTCAATAGGTCCACCTACTGCATTTAGAATGTCCAGCGCTTTTATCATCAAAATTTGGCCCAAATAAAAGAACGAACTGTTCTATCCTTTCTACCTGATTTTTAATCTAATCCTAAAAGGAATTTAATAACTACGCTAAGACCGCTACGAGAGAAGACAAGACGCAAGCATGATGAGAGTCATATTTGTATTAGGGCAGAACCTATAATGCTGCAAAGCAGCAACTTTATAATATTTCCCCAAAATTATAGGAAATATTATTTGTCATTCGGACCGTTCATCGTATTATACTGATAAACGCAAGGACGTTGAGTCAAAAACTGTATCAGGGGTGTGCGTATGGTATTGCCGTTCGAGAGTGCGCGTGATTCGGCTTATTCACCGGAAAAAACACCAGTTCACGCTCTGCGCGGCGTGGCCTATCAGGTCGAGGAGGTCACCCGCCAATGGGGTCACGCGATGGCCACAACCGCCCGCTTCGCCTTCGGCAACCCGTTCAACCCGGTAGCGCACACCATGCCGATGCGCGTGACGCAGGGCTATATCGAGTTTCTCGAACATCTCACAGACCCGCACAGGAAGCATGAATTCGATTTTTCCATCTCCGACGCGGAGCGCAAGACTGACATCGCCGAGGAAACAGGTATACCCGCTGCCAATATCAATCCGCGCACGATCAACGAGGAGCCGATGGACGTCCAGATTGAAATCATTGATGATCTGCCCTTCGGCCGCCTCAAGCATTTCAATATCGTCGACGGCGAAGGCCAGACGCACGATACCCCGCGCCCGCCGCTTCTCATCATCGCGCCCATGTCTGGCCACTTCGACACGCTCCTGACGGGCACGGTCTACCGCCTCATGCACGATTACGACGTCTACATCACTGACTGGACGGATGTGAAGGACGTGCCGCTGGAAGCCGGAAAATTCGACCTTAACGATTATATATCCTATCTCAAGGACCAGTGGCTCCCGCTGATCAACGCGCGCCACCAGCCTCCGAATGCAAGGGAAACCCGCCCGACTGTCCACACGCTGGCCGTATGCCAGCCCGGCGTGCCGCTTTTTGCAGCGACGTCCATGATGGCCGAAGACGGCAGCCCCGATACGCCGCTGAGCATGACTCTTATGGGCAGCCCGATTGATACACGCAAAAGCCCCACCAAGGTCAACGACACGGCAACCGAGCGCCCCTACGGATGGTTCGAGGAAAACGCGATCTCCGAAGTCCCGCTGGGCTATCCCGGCGCGGGTCGTATGTATTATTCCGGCTTCGGCCAGCTCTTCGGATTCATGATGATGAACGCCGACACCCACAACCACGCCTATCAGGAAATGGCCACGGGCTTCACCTTCGCTCCCTGGAACGAGGCCATGGAAAAAATGCATTTCGATCAACTGACGGTCGGCAGTCATGATACCGCCTTGCGCCGCAGGGACTTCTACAAGGAATACCGCACCGTCATGGATATGTCGGCTCCCTACTATTTGCAAACGATCAAAACGGTCTTTCAGGAGCATCATCTGCCGCGCGGAATCTTTGAATACGAAGATCCGGCCACGGGTGAAAAGCGTACCGTCGATCCGTCCTATATCGACCGCACGGGCCTGATGACGATCGAGGGCGAAAAAGACGACATTACAGGCGCAGGCCAGACCTACGCGGCGCACGATCTCGCAACGAATATACCGCACACCATGCGCCACCGCCGGCAGCAGGCAGGCGTGGGGCATTATGGTCTCTTTAACGGCAAATCCTGGCGCCGGGAAATCGCCCCGGACATGATCGCCTTCACCCGCCGCATCGACCAGATCAACGGCCTGAATTACCCACTGCGTCTGGAAACCGAGCGCTCTCTCAAACTGGCGGGGCTTTGGCATGACGAACGTGCCCCTTCTGTATCCATCGACCCGCAAGCCTAAACAAATAAGGCTTGATTTTAGAGTGTGAGGGAGGGTGGCATGATGAATGACTTCGCGTTAAACTCCTCACATGAAAAAAACGCTCATAGTCCTGTTCATGATCCTCTCGACGCCTGTCTTTCTGGGCGGTGCGGCGATGATCCTCGTGCCGTGGAAAACATTCCTTTCCGATTATCTGTCCAAGGAACTGCAGGCCAACGGACTTCAGAACGCAACGCTCTCAGTTGACTCCTTCGGCTGGAACGAGGCTCGCATAAAAAACCTCACTTTCGGCGATACCGAAGACCCGCTCACCATCCCCGAACTCACCGCGCACTATGATGTAAAGGAGCTTCAGGAAGGCAAACTGCAAACCCTGTCCATCAGCGGCATGAAGCTGACGGTCTCGAAGGATGAAAGCGGCTGGGCGCTGGAGGGGTGGCCAAATCCGGCGGAACAAAAACCCGTACCGTTTATCCCGCCGCTCAAAGAAACCTATAAGGACAAAATCCCCGCCCAGAGTGTGAGCCTTGAAGACGGAGCCTTGACGGTCAAGACGCCCGACGGGATGCTGACCCTGCCGTTGTCGGGCCAATGGCAAAAAAGCGAAAAGCCCGATTTTAAACTCAACGAAGCGCCTTTGAATTACGAAGGCAAGGGCGTCAAACTCTCCGGCCTGCTCGAAGCCTCCGCGTCTCTCAATGCTGAAAAGAAAAAGTGGGAGGGCTCATGGAGTCTCAAAAAGCTGAACATCCGGCAGGAGGACGCGCAGGAGGATATCCCGCCAGCCGATCTCTCCGGCACCTTGTCCGCCGATGAACAGACCCTGACTGTAGACGGAAAAATCGGCGGCGAAAACAAGGCCTATAAAGGCACATTCCGCTATACATTTCCCTTCGCCACGCCGGAGAAGGCCGCGCTGACCCTGACAGATTTCTCCATGCCCTGGCAGGAGGGAACCCTTTCGACAAAAAACATGAACATCCCCCTCTCCGGCAATAAGCCCTATACGCTGGACCTCAAAATCTCCAAAGCCTCCATTCCTAAACTCATGCAGGAATTCACGGGCGAATACGTGAAGGGCACAGGCACGATTTCCGGCTCCTTCCCCCTGAAAATCGGGCAGGACGGCAAAATAACTGTCGGAAAAGGCACGTTGATTGCCGACGAACCCGGCCAGCTCTCCATGCCGCCCGAAGCCATTCCCGGCGAAGGGGCGCAGATGCAGCTCACCCGCGATATCCTCCAGCAATTCAATTACAAGCTCCTGAGCCTCACCACGGAACAGGATAAAAAAGGCCTGGCGGTCCTCCTGAGGCTGGAAGGAAATAATCCGAAGGTTGAGAACGGCCGCCCCGTAATATTGAATATCAGGCTGACCGGAGACCTGCTGGACTTTATCACCAGCAGTGCTATAGTTCTGACCAGCCCGCAGACCCTTATCAAACAGGGAAACAAATGAAAAAGATAGTTTTGATACCCCTTTCGGTTCTTCTTCTGCCCGCCTGCACCCCGACGGTGAAGGTTGAGGCGCCCGACAAGCCGATCGAGATCAACATGAACGTGAACATCGAACACCATGTGAAGGTGGAGATCCAGCGCGACGTAAAAGACGCGATCAACAAAAACGAAGACATTTTCTAGTGTAGGAGAAAAACATGAAAGCAAGATTTTTCGCCCTGATCCTTCCGGTCTTTATTCTCATCGCGCTTCCCGCCTCGGCGCTGGACCTTCAATCCGCGCGTGATCGTGGATACGTTGGGGAGCAGCGCGATGGCTATGTCGGCATCGTGAAGGACTCGCCCGGCGTTGCCGAATTGGTGAGTGATATCAACGCCAAGCGCAAGCGGGAGTATCAGAAAATCTCCGACAAGAACGGCGAGCCCGTGAATGTGGTGGCCAGCGTCGCCGCTGAAACCATTATCGGCAAGCTCAAGCCCGGTCATTATTACCAGGGTCCGGATGGCAGTTGGAAGCAGAAATAAAGGCTCCGAATAACGAAAACCCACCAGAACTCAGGCGGGTTTTCTCTTTTTTCTTGCGTTGGGCTTTAAGGTTCGTTTAATCTTTAACCATCAAGTAACAACAATAAAAAGGGGTATTCAATGGGCGACAGTTTAAGAACGGAATTCGGATTTTCCCACGGTGAATGGGAAAGCAAGAGGGGTTCAGCCGCCGTAACCATCGAAGGCGGCGGGGCGATCCCCAACCGCATGGCTCTTGATATGATCGCGGCCTCCATGCTGGAAATGGGTGTCGGCGGAAAGATGAGAAAGGACGGCGTCGTGAATTTCACGATCGACTCAGGCGTCCAGAATTGGAGAACCGGTCCAGATGGCCAGCTTCAGGATGCGGGGATGACTGGATACAGAGTCTCTGCAGAACGCTATGAAGGCAATTCCAACGCCGACTATGTTGGCCGGATTGAGCAGGTCGAAAGGGGTCGTATCGTAGACGTGGACTACTTCTCCGCGAATGTCGAACAGGCGACAAAACCTTTACCTTTAAAAATGTAAGCAAGATGCTATACGGAACCTCAAACCCGCCAAAATTCTGGCGGGTTTTTGCTTTTTTAAAGTCCTATAAATATTGGCAAACGCGCCCCGTGACTGTTAAAATGACTCCTTAGACACAAAGAAGCGGCTATGAGTGAACCTGCAGCAAACGCCAACAGCATCACCCTCGATCAGATTGAGGCGCGCATGGTTGACCCCTCCATCATTCGCAAGATGGTGCGGGGATACTTCGAGCGCGTCAGCAAGGATCCGCCGCAGATCGACCAGAACATCCTCACAATTTCCTGTATCGATTCCCGCCTGCCTCCCGCCCGCGTGTTGGGACAGGGACACGGACAGGCTTATGCGATCCAGACCGTGGCCAACGTCGTGCCGCGCTTCGATCCGGGCGTATCTCTTCAGGATCAATCCATAGAAGTGGCCGCAGGCATCCAGTACGCCGTCGATCATGTCGGCGTGAAGGAGATCATCATTCTCGGCCATACCGATTGTGGCGGCGCGGAAGCGCGGGTTATTCAGGATTCCAGCATGACCAGTGTCAACAGGTGGATGAGCCATGTCTGCACCCACCACGACCATCTGCACGCGCAGGGAAGCATTTCCATTCCGATGCTCAGGCTGCAGCACCCGCAGGCTTACGAAGCCTTGCGCCGGGTTTCCGAGCGCGAGGGGCTGACCACAGGCCTGAAAAACATTCAGGATATGCCTTTTGTAGCGCAAGCTGTAAAAAGAACACGCCTGTCACTCGCGGCTCTGATGTGCGAGATGCAGGAAGGACGGCTGGAACTAATCGACGGCGATATCCCCGCCTTCAAGGCCTCGGCAGAGCTTATCCGGCGTTTTCAGACCTTCAAGGAGGAGGCATGGGGCCAGGACGGCTATATGCATGATCTTGTGGCCAACGGCCAGCGTCCGAAGGCGTTGATTGTCACCGGAATTAGCCCCTACATCGCGCCGGAAAATGTGTTCGGCATCGAACCCGGCGATTCTTTCGTTCATCGCCGTCTCGGCGGCCATTACCAGCGTCGTGAGAAGTCGGACGGTCTGGACGCCACCATCGAATTCGCCGTTGCGGTCAAGCAGGTGGAATCGCTCGTCTTCGTCGGCCACCGTCACGACGTCAATCAGGACTACGCCGAAGGCAAGATGGATAGGCATTCTCTGGTCTCGGGATTTTTGGAAAAATGCGTCCCCGATATCCGCCAGCAAAGATTGGCCGGAATGAACCCCGACGATATGCACGAACAAAACCTCCGCACGACCTATTTCAACGCCCTCAAGCACCCCACAGTTGAGCAGGCGGTCAGGGACAAGAAACTCTCGATTGCACTCGTTCTCGTGGATTACGAAAACAAAAGCATGGAATTCTACGACCCCCAGAACAACGAATTCCGCGAAGTCATACCCCCGTCCTTCTAGACGAATATTCTGGCGCCTCTTTTCCCTTTCCGCTAACCTCTCCCTCACGTGGTCGGCGGCGCGAGAAGGTTCCTGAAATAAGCAGGTCTTGTCGCAGGAACTCTGCGGGGCATCCCCGCGGAATGATTTTAATGTAACCATATCGTCGCCTTACCCCAACTACGCTACGCGTAGTTATCGTAAAGGCAAAACCGGACGGGTCGCGCCGTCGGCCGCAGTTTTAAATGGTAGGGATTTCCGTGTCTAATCTAGCACAGACCTCGCGCCTGCTGGCGGCTTCGATCATCGGCGGTCCTTGGGAAACCGGGCCGCTCGCCCGCCGTATCGCCCACGCCATCAACCTGCGTGGTTTGAACCCCGAACGTCTGGCGCTTGCCCTTGTCCGTCGCTTCGGTAAGGGCAAAACACCCGCCCTGAAGGACTTGGCCGCCGCCATTGCGGCGAATACGCATTTTACCGTCTGCTTTGAAAATACCGGAAGACCCGCATGGTTCCGCATGGGCGTCGAGCCGCCGCAAATGACCAAACCGCCCGCCAATCTGGTCACCTTCCCGTTGCCCGCGATAGAAACCGCGAAAGACCTCTGCGCGTGGCTGGGGGTAGACCTGAACGCGCTGGAATGGTTGGCCGATACCCGCCGCCGGCAAAAACACGCCAGGGATTTCCGGCTCGTGAATTACAGCTACATCTGGAAAAAGCGCCTCGGAAAACCTCCGCGCCTGATCGAAAGCCCAAAGAGCAAGCTGAAGGCCATTCAAAGAAAAATTCTCGACGAAATCCTGAATAAAATCCCCCTTCACGAGGCCGCGCACGGCTTCTGCCGCAATCGCTCGATTATCACCCACGCGCTTCTCCATACGGAAAAGGACAGCGTGGCGTGCTTCGATCTGAAGGATTATTTCCACTCCATACCGCCCGCTCGGATCATGGCGATGTTCCGCACAATTGGCTACCCGGAGGAAGTCTCACGGCGGCTCACAAATCTCTGCATCCACATCCCCAACCCCGAATATTTGGGAAAGCCTCTGGAAACCTTGCCGTGGGCGGTCAGAAAAAAAATCCTGATCCCCCATCTGCCGCAGGGCGCGCCGACCTCCCCCGCGCTGGCGAACCTCTGCTCGTTTCATCTGGATATGCGCCTGCAAGCCTTGGCCGACTCCATGAACCTCACCTATTCGCGCTACGCCGATGACCTCACTTTTTCCGGCGGCAAAGATTTAAAGCGACGCTTTTCTTACCTGCGCGGCACGGTGCAGGGGATAGCGCAGGACGAGGGCTTCACGATCAATCCCGAAAAAACCCGCCTGATGACGCAGGCGCAACGGCAGATCGTGACGGGCGTGGTGGTCAACAAGCGCCTAAATATTTCAAGAACGGAATACGACCGTCTGAAAGCGACGTTGCATACTTACTCAAAAAGCACTGGATTAGACGGCCTTATGAAAGCGCAACTGAGGGGAAAAGTAGAGTTTGTAAGAGCCTTGAACCAGAAGCGGGGCGAAAAACTCTTCGAACTCTGGAAAAAAATACCGTAACTAAAATCCCCCTTGCCCGCGCACGTAATCATGCACCTTCTGCAAACTCTCCCGCGTGACAGGGTAGCCGCCCGCATCGCCCAGCACACTGTGCAGCCTGCATTTCGGGCAGAGCGCCGTTTCCTCGCGTCGCACAGGCGGGCCGAATTCTTCGTCCGTCTCTTCTTTCGGAAGCCAGTTATTGATTTCCGCAGGTGCAAAAATCTCCAGACAATGAAAGCATCCGCATTCGGTACTGCGCTCGATCATCGAGCGGTTACAGAGCGCGAGATCGTCCGGCACGAAACGCTCGGGATAAAGACCGCGAATGATCGTCTCGACTTTTTTAAGGAACGAGTCCAGCCCGCTGATCATCGTCGAAAGCCGCACCTTTTTCCCGCTTTTGAGCAGGATCACGATATACCCCATCCCTGTCGGCCCATCGCCGTCGGCGATCTCCTCCCACGCCGCCTGTTTTGTGCCGAACAGATTTTTAAACACAAAACCCTTGGTATCATACGTCAGGCGCGTAAACGCGACCTCCAACACCAGCCACAGATAACCCGCTGTCAGAGTAAGAGAGACCAGCGCCGCCATGAACTGCTGATCCGCCCGCGCCTGCAAGGCGGCATAAAGAATGAAAAGCGTCACAGCGCCCAGAAGGAGTGTCACAATTTTCATCCCCCGGCTATAGGCGACCACCCGCAAAGACCCTTTTTCGTCGGCCTCCGGGCGTATGGCAAACCGGAAAATCAGCCAGACGCACAACGTAGCAACCAAACCTGAAATAATAGGGCTGAGAAAGGAAGCCATAACAATCTCGCAAATTTTTTTACGAGCTTAGCAGGATCTGAAGGTTTTTGAAAACATCCTCGAACATGGCGGTTGTCAGCCGCCCCGTATTTGTGTTGTAGCGCGAGCAGTGATAGGAATCGATCAGGGTCAGCCCGCTGCCCAGATCATGCCGCGCCCCGTGCGCGAATTTGAACGCAGAAATTTTATGCTCTGTCGCCCGCAGAACGGCATTGTGAGAAATGAGGCCAAGACTGAGGATCACCCGCAGATTGTCCATTCCCGAAATCTCCTGCGTGAGAAACGGCAGGCACTTCGTGATCTCCGCCCCCTCCGGCTTGTTTTCCGGCGGTACGCATTTGACCGCGTTCGTGATCCGCGCATCGAGCAATTCCAGCCCGTCATCGATCCGCGCCTGATAGCTTCCCCGCGCAAACCCGAATTTCAGTAAAGTCGCATACAGAAGATCGCCCGCGTAATCGCCCGTAAAGGGCCGTCCGGAAAAATTCGCGCCCTTCAACCCCGGGGCGAGCCCGACGATCAGAAGCCGCGCATCCTTGCGACCGAAAGAGGGAACCGGCGCGTTATATTTCTCAGGAAAAATTTTTCTATTCTCGGTGCGGAAAATTTTTAGGCGCGGACATAACCCGCACTCGCGTCCGGGCAGGAGTTCAAAGGAATCATTAGTGTCAGCAGGAAGACAGGGATACGAAAGAGTCAAAACCCTCAACTCGTCTTTCTCTTGGGCGGTTGATAATGCCCGTTATCATCGTCGTGGTCCTGACTCTGCGAACGGGCGCCGTGACGCTGGATATGCGGCGCAAGAACTTCCAGCTCAAGGAAATGATCGGCCTGACGGCGCAATTCATCAGCCACCATCGGCGGGCTGGACTTGATCGTGCTGACGATCGTCACGCGCACGCCCTTGCGCTGGACGGCCTCGATCAGTCGGCGGAAATCGCCATCGCCAGAGAACAGCATGATGTGATCGACGTTATCGGCCATCTCCATCATGTCGATGGCCAGTTCGATATCCATGTTGCCCTTAACCTTCTTACGCCCTTGCGCGTCAATGAACTCTTTGGTTGGCTTGGTGACCATCGAATAGCCGTTATAATCCAGCCAGTCCACCAGAGGGCGGATCGGGGAATATTCATGATCGTCGATCAGGGCGGTGTAATAGAAAGCGCGGACCAGACGCCCCTGTGAGGCGATCCACTGCAAAAGCTTCTTGTAGTCTATATCGAATTCCAGCGCCCGAGCGGCCGCATAAAGGTTTGATCCATCAATAAAAATGGCAACCTTTTCTTCCGTGTAGAAGGGAATGCTGTTAATCATATTTTTTTCTGACATAATATATTTTTTATTCCAGTTTTCAGCGTAAGGAAACCCCGAAAATCATGGAACCCCTATAATTAATGAGCTAAGGAAAAACACAGAGCATTAAATTAGATTTATTTAATATAATATAAGCCGTAATAGCAAGTAATTTCTTTGGGTCGGGATGGGGTTGCAGTTAAGCCAATAACCTGTTGCATTTCCGGCAGTGAGGCTCTATATAAGCATCTCTAAAAGAACAAATCCGAAGGACAGACCATGGCGCGTGTAACCGTTGAAGATTGCATCGAAAAAGTGCCCAACCGTTTCG
This sequence comes from Alphaproteobacteria bacterium, assembly GCA_018000295.1. Classification (GTDB taxonomy): domain Bacteria; phylum Pseudomonadota; class Alphaproteobacteria; order Micavibrionales; family Micavibrionaceae; genus JAGNKE01. The sequence continues at coordinate 67,892 of JAGNKE010000007.1, forward strand.
AACTTGTGATGCTGGCCACCCAGAGAGCAAGGAAAATAGGCTCTGGCGCAGCTCTGACGATTGACCGCGACAATGACAAGAACCCTGTAGTCTCCTTGCGTGAAATTGCCGAGGAAACGGTTGATATCGCCGCCCTGAAAGAGGAAATCATCGCCTCCAACCAGCGCTTCCTGCCGCAGGACGAGGAAGAGGAGAAAATCGACCTGATGGACGGCGAAAAAGAGTGGGCGGAAATCGCCAGCGCCGCCAATCGTGAAGCCAGATTCTCGGATGAAGATGCTGACGCTGACGACGACGAAGGCGATGATGAGGAAGACGACGACGAGGATTTTGCCGAAGAGGAATCCGAGCCGGACCTCAAAGACCTGGCCGGAAACGTCTAGGCTCTCGTCCTCTAAACCGCTCCAAAAGCCGCTGTCAGCGGCTTTTTTGATTTTTTGCAAATGATTTCTTAGCGGTTTCGTGCTACGGTCAGGTTTGAAAGACAAGAACATGCAATCCAGCCAGGTCAGTCAACTGCCGTCTATGCAGCCCTTCGCCGAACTCCTGACAACCTTGAAGGGCCATGATCCCAACGCGGATGGCGTTGCGCTGGATAAAGCCTACGAATACGCCAAGAAAATGCACGAGGGCCAGACACGCGCCTCCGGCGAGCCCTATTACCTTCATCCTTTGGCGGTCGCGCAAATCCTGGCTGATATGCGGATGGATTCTACAACGGTAACGACGGCGATCCTGCATGACACGCTGGAGGATACCAAGGCCACCTACGAAGACCTCACCAAGAATTTCGGTAAGGAAGTCGCCGATCTTGTCAACGGCGTCAGCAAGCTGACACGGATCGAAAGCCAGACGCTCGAAGGCAAGCAGGCAGAAAATTTCCGCAAGCTGCTTCTGGCAATGTCCGAAGATATCCGTGTTCTTCTGGTCAAACTTGCCGACCGCCTCCACAATATGCGGACGATAGAGGGCATAGAAAAGCTCGATAAGCGCAGACGCATCGCTCTGGAAACTCTAGAAATATATGCCCCCTTGGCCGAGCGTGTGGGAATGCACCGCATCAAGGAGGAACTAGAGGATCTTTGTTTCGAGCAGATGAACCCGGAGGCGCGGGAGAGCATCACCAACCGCCTCGGGTTTTTACGTAGCGAAGGGGGCGCGGTCGATGAGGAAATCATCGCCGAACTTAAAAACAGCCTGAAGGAATCGGGGATAGACGCGGAAATCATCGGGCGTGAAAAAACCCGCTATTCCATCTGGAAAAAAATGCAGCGCAAGAACGTCACATTCGAGCAGCTCTCCGACATCATGGCCTTCCGCGTCATCGTGGACTCGGCCGAGCAGTGCTATCAGGTTCTGGGTGTTTTGCACAGCCGCTACCACAGCGTTCCCGGCCGCTTCAAGGATTATATCTCGACGCCAAAGCCCAACGGCTACCGCTCGATCCACACCACCATCATGGGTCCGAAGCGCCAGCGCATTGAAGTGCAGATACGGACTCAAGAAATGCACAGCGAAGCCGAATACGGCGTTGCCGCGCACTGGAGCTACAAGGCGGGGGCAAAAGCCGACCTGAAGGACATCAAGAAATACCGTTGGCTCCGCGATCTTCTCGATATTCTCGAACAGGAGCAGAAACCCGAGGATTTCTGGGAAAACACCAAGCTGGAGCTGTTTCAGGATCAGGTCTACGTCTTTTCGCCCAAAGGCGACCTGATCGAAATGCCCAATGGCGCGACGCCCATCGATTTCGCCTACGCGATCCATTCCGACATTGGCAACCGTTGCGTCGGCGCCAAGATTAACGGGCGCATCGCGCCGCTGAACACCAAGCTCGCTAATGGCGATCAGGTGGAGATTATCACCGCTGCTGCCCAGAAACCGTCCCCGACATGGGAAAGATTTGTTGTGACGGGCAAGGCTCGCTCTCATATCCGACGCTTCATCCGCAACGAGCAGCGCGACGAATTTATCACCCTCGGCAAGGCCATGATCCAGAAAATCTTCCGTCAGGAAGGCTACGAATTCACGGAAAAGGCGGTCACCAGCGTCCTTAAGCAGTTCCGCATGGACAGCAGCGATGATGTTTACGCCGCGATAGGCTCGGGCATTCTCGTGGCCCGCGACGTCTTCAAGGCCATTTTCCCCGCCCACAAGACGGAGATCGTGCGCCGCCCTGCCGAGGACATGGACACAACGATCCGTGTCAAGACGCTTAGTACCGACCAGCCCATGCCGATCAAGGGTCTGATCCCCGGCATGGCGATGCACTTTGCCCGCTGCTGTCACCCGGTTCCCGGCGACCGCATTGTCGGGATCGTCACCACCGGAAAGGGCGTAACGATCCACACCATCGATTGTGAAACGCTGGAAACTTTTGCCGATACCCCGGAACGCTGGCTCGACGTTTCATGGGGCGACAATAGCCCGGGGGCGCCGGAGGTGCACGTGGGCCGCCTGGAAATCACCCACGCCAACGAACCCGGCGCGATTGCCTCTTTCACCACCGTCATCGCCAGAAACGGCGGGGATATCACCAACTTCAAGGTGACAAACCGCAGCACGGAATTCTGGGATGTCACCCTCGATATTTGCGTCAAGGATATCAAGCACCTGAACAACATTATCGCTGCGCTGCGGGCAACGCCCGTCATCGTCAATGTCGATCGCGCCCGCGGGCGTTAGGGAATCTGAAAAATCAGACGGCGCGTGCAATTCCGGAGGAGAATGGATCCAGCGGCGCCTGAACCAACTCGGAAAAAGGGAAATCAAGCTTCCCGCGCCCGTTCAGTTCATGCAGTTCGATGATGCAAAGTCCTAAAGCCACCGTTCCCCCGATTTTTGTCACAAGGTCTCCGGTCGCCCGCATCGTTCCGCCTGTGGCCAGAAGATCGTCGGCGATCACGACCTTCATCCCCTGCTCGATCATCCCTTGCTGGATTTCGATTGTATCGGTGCCATACTCCAGAGCGTAATCCTGCCGGATCACAACACCCGGAAGCTTGCCTTTCTTTCGGACCATGGCAAAGGGAAGCGAGAGACTCTGGGCAACCGACAACCCGGTCAGGAACCCGCGGGATTCAATGCCGAGAATGATATCCGGCTTTGCGGATTGCGCCTTTTGAGCCAGTCTTTCGGCGATACTGCCCCAGAGTTCGGGGTTCTTAAGGAGCGACTGGATATCGTAAAAATTGATCCCCGGCTTCGGGAAATCGGGCACAACGGCGATATGTTCAAGGATATTCATGATATTCTCCCAGCACTAAGACCTCTCAGAATTATGCGTTTTTCCGCTTCATGGCAACACCCGTTTGCGATAAAGTGCCCCCATGATCATCGGAATTGGCAACGATCTGGTGGATATCCGCCGCATTGAAAAAGTACTCAAACGCCACGGCACGCGCTTCGAGGAGCGCTGCTTTACCTGCTCCGAACGTGCGCGGGCGGATATCCGGCGCGGTGCAGGCCTGCATGGCCCCGTCTTTGCCAAGCGCTTTGCCGCCAAGGAGGCCTGCGCCAAGGCACTCGGAACCGGGTTCTCAGGCAAGGTTTACCCACGGGATATCGGAGTGATCGAGGATGAGTCCGGACGCCCGTTTCTCGAACTGACAGGAGGGGCGCTCGAACACCTCAAAAGCCTGATCCCCGAAGGAAAACACCCCGTCTTGCATTTGAGCTTGAGCGACGAGCCGCCCTTTGCTCAGGCCTTCGTGATCATCGAGGCGCTGTAGAGAAAATCCGCACTGGAAATTAAGGTCTGGATCAGGTAAACCGATACACGATGTCTGAAAACGAGCAACATAGCGAGGCCGGAAAGGCCGAAGAAAAGAAACCCGTCCTGATCGAAAAGGGGGAACTGGGGGAGTTGGCAAAAACCGCTCTTCTGGCGGTTGTTATCGCTCTTCTGATCCGCACCTTTTTATTCGAGCCGTTCAATATTCCCTCCACGTCCATGAAGCCAACGCTACTGGTGGGCGATTATCTCTTTGTCTATAAACCCTCCTACGGCTACAGCCGTCATTCCTTCCCCTTCGGCCTTGCGCCGATCGAAGGGCGTATGTGGGGCAAGGAGCCGCAACGCGGAGATATCATCGTCTTCGCCCTGCCTAAGGCCGGCATCAATTTGATTAAACGCCTTGTCGGCCTGCCAGGAGAGCGGATCCAGGTTAAAAAAGGTCGACTCTATATCAACGGCGAGATCGTCCCGCGGCAATTTGTCCGCGTCTTCGACGAAGACAAAGGACCAGCGGAAGGTATGGTCAAGACTTACGAATATCTGGAAACGCTTCCCGGCGGTGTCGTCCACACAATATACGAAGAAGGCGACGACAAAACCTACGACGATACCGAGGAATATACGGTGCCTGAGGACCATTACTTCATGATGGGCGATAACCGCGACAATTCGCAGGATAGCCGGGTGCAGGAAATGGCAGGCTACGTTCCGTTTGAATATTTTGTAGGCCGGGCCGACTTCTTGTTCTTCTCGACCAACCAGTTTGCCGCTCTGTTTGAATTCTGGAAGTGGCCGTGGACAATTCGCTACGAGAGGCTCTTCATGGACCTTGATCCCGTCCGTCCCGCTGCGGCACCGGGGGAGGCTCACGCCCTGCCAGCAGACGGAAAGAAATCCGAAGGCTGAGACATGACCCGCCCGGCCGCAGAGCTTCAGACGCTGATCGGGTATACGTTCAAGGACGAACAGCTTCTTAAACTTTCTCTTACCCATTCCAGCGCCAAAAAGAAAAGTAACTACGAGCGCTTGGAGTTTCTGGGCGACCGCGTTCTGGGCCTCATCATGGCCGAACTGATCTATCATAGGTTTCCCGAAGAATCCGAAGGCGATCTGGGTCGGCGTCTAGCGCCTTTGGTGCAGGGGGCGACGATCGCGCAGATATCTGCAAAGATAAACCTCGCTGACTTCATCATCCTGTCCGATGCGGAAAAAGCAGCCGGAGGAAGGGCAAACGACAACATCCTCTCCGACGTCTACGAGGCTCTTTTGGGTGCACTCTATCTTGATGGCGGTCTGGAGCCGTGCCGCAAACTGATTACGCAGCACTGGACCGGAGTGCTTGAGGTGATGATCCGCCCGCCCATGCACCCGAAGACAGAAGTGCAGGAATGGGCGCAGGGCCGGGGCTTGCCGCTGCCGCTTTATGAAATCGTCAAACAAAGCGGCCCCGACCACGCCCCGTCTTTTGAGATCGAATTGCACATTGAGGGTTTTAAGCCAGCAAGAGCCGAAGGTCGTTCCCGTCAGGACGCCGAAAAAGAAGCAGCCCTCAAATTTATTTCTCAAAACATCAGGGAGAAAAAGTGACCCAGGAACCCGGAACCCGGTGCGGTTTTGTCAGCGTGATCGGCCTGCCGAACGCGGGAAAATCAACGCTGGTCAATGCGCTGGTTGGCGCCAAGGTCTCGATCGTCAGCCAGAAGGTCCAGACCACCCGTACCCGCATTTTAGGCATCCTGACCGAAGGGACCACTCAGATCGCCTTGGTGGATACCCCCGGCCTCTTCGCCCCGAAGCGTGCGTTGGAGAGAGCCATGGTCCGCACCGCCGTCAGCGGTATGGAGGAGGGTGACCTGATCCTGCATATTGTAGACGTGTCCAGAAAAAGACCGCTGGAGGACAATGCCGCAATCCGCGAAATGCTTAAAAATAAGGCGCCTGCCGTGCTGGTCTTGAATAAAATCGATATCATCGCCAAGCACCGTCTGCTCGACCTCACCGCGCAAATGAACGCGGCCTTCCCTTATAAGGACACCTTTATGATCTCGGCCATTAAAGATTCCGGCGTTGAGGATATAAGAAAATATCTGGCCGCAAACCTGCCCGAAGGCGTATGGCTCTTCCCGGAGGATCAGATGAGCGATATGCCCATGCGGATGCTGGCCGCCGAAATCACCCGCGAGAAAATCTTCCAGCAGCTTCACGATGAGCTCCCTTACGCGATCTTCGTCGAGACGGAGGCGTGGGAGGAATTTGACAACAAAAGCATTAAGATCAGCCAGGCGGTCTTCGTGGAGCGCGAAACACAGAAGGCAATCGTCCTCGGCAAGGGAGGCAGCAAAATTAAGGAAATTGGCAGCGCCGCCCGCGAGGAACTGAAAAAAATCCTGGAGACAGACGTGCATCTGAAAATTCATGTCAGCGTACTGGAAAAATGGACGGAGCGTCCGGCGTATTTCACGCGCATGGGCTTGGATTCTGCGGGGTAAGACGCGGTAAAAAATTATGGTATGTGGAAAAAGAATTTTTTTAAAAATTTCACATGGCATTGCCCAAACCGGACTGATAGAGTGAAACCTTCTTGAGCACATAAGTATTTTATTGAAGGTCAGCGCCGGAACGCTGGCTAGTTTTATTGAATTAGTGTGGAGGATTTCATGAGTTGGACCGACGAACGCGTATCCCTGCTAAAAAGACTCTGGAGCGAAGGCCGCACGGCAGCAGAAATAGCAAAAGAGTTAGGAGGGGTCACGCGCAACGCTGTGATTGGCAAGGCGCATCGCCTCAAGCTCTCCAACCGTGTCTCCCCGATCCAGCAGAACAACAAAAAGCCCGCGGTGTCCAAACCCGCCGAGAGGAAGTTCGAAAAACCCGTGATGGTTTTGCCGCCGGTCAAGCCAGTCGAGGTGAAAAAGGAAAGGGAGGCGGATTCACTCTTCAGCCTCCTTGATCTTAAGCCCCGGATGTGCCGCTGGCCTGTCGGCGATCCGCACGATGAGAGCTTTGGCTTTTGCGGGGAGGAGGTCATTCTTGGCCTGCCCTACTGTTGCGATCACGCCAAGACGGCCTATCAGGCGGCGACAAGGAATAAGATCCTTCAGGCGGAAAATGCAATGACTTTGGTACAGGCTGTACCCGCCGATAACCTAAAGGCGTATGACGAGGAAGGTCAAAAAGCTGCAGGTTGACCAAACTCATTCGGCAGGTAAGTTATTTTAAAGGTCTAAGAGCAAAGCAGGGAAGCGACACCCTGCTTTCTATCTTTAGGCTTCGTTAAGCTGAAAATTTCTCCCGAAAGCCAAAATTATACACTCATTTTGTTTTTTTGAGCACATAAAAATCTTTTGAAAATAATGAGTTAGTGCTAAATTACACCCCGAAGTCAAATCCTTGGGCACCCTCCGTGCCGTCCAAAAACAAGGGATTTCTATAAAATTTTAAATAATTTTTCATATTTCTGGTGCTACCATGGCCCTAGGGAATATCTATTTTTTTAATAATTTTACGACAAAGTAGAGTTTTACGAACCAGGTGGTGCAAGCAATGACAAACGAAAAAGGTTTTTCCCTTCTGGAAACGGCCCTTCTGCTTTTAATCGTGGGGATCATCGCCGGTCCTATGCTTGAGGCCTACAATGTATATGTCAAGCAGCGGAACACCTCCAAGACGTATGCCGCAGGTTCGACGATCCAGAACGCCATCACGGAATTTTATGAGTTGCATGACCGCTATCCTTGCCCCGCCATTCCCGAACTCGCGGTGGGCGATCCTTTGCACGGCATTGAACAATGCCCCGGCAGGGATATGGACGGCGATACAACAATTATGGCCGCGATGGTCATGGAAAGCTGCTTGACCGGATACTGCCGCGTCTCCGGACGCGATGCCGATGGCGATAGCGCGGACGATGGCGTACTGATCGGCAACATACCCTATGTGACCTTGGGCGTACCCTATAACGAGGCGTTGGACGGCTGGAAACACAGGTTCACCTATGCGGTGACCGAAACGATGACGGATTCCGCGACCTTCATCCCCACCCGCGGGGCCATCATGGTCTGGAAGGCCGATGGCTCGACGCCCTTGAGTTTCGGAGATCCGGCAAATCCGAACGCGAACCCTAAACATCAAAACGGCCAGGGGACAGCCCACTTCGTTTATCTGTCTCACGGGGAAAACGGCCGGGGTTCCTATTCAATTGAGGGAGTGCGGATTGGTGAAAACTGCGACAACGGCGTTTTTACCGCAGCTGAAGTGGCGGCAGCCGGCAAGGATTACAATGAAATAGAAAACTGCGACAATGATTATGAGTTCACCTGGGACTCCGAAGCCTATTCAACGCAACAGGGCTTTGATTACTACGACGACATTTTCTATTTCCAGGACGGCCTGCCTTCCGGCGGCACTTGGAACTATTCCGGTGTTCAGGAAGACGTCTTCACCAGTTTCGGCGGCAATCTGGGCATCGGCACGGCCGACCCGCAATTCGCGGTGGACGTGAACGGCAACATCCGGGCGGCAAGCCTGACCCGCACGACCGGATATTGTGACGAAACGGGCAACAACTGCATGGAAGCACAAGTGATCGGCGGCAGCGGCATGAGCTGCAGCGGCAGCCCGATGGCTGGAATAGAGCTCAACGATGGTGTTTGCGAGGTGGAATTGCCCGCAGGTAGCATCAGCGGCGAGTGTTCAAGCGGGGAATACGTCACGGGAATTGACGGTTCCGGCAATGTCATCTGCGAACCGGTCAGTTAAAGCGAAGAGATAAAGAGGCAGACCTATGGCCATCAATAAAGACTATATTTGCAAGAGCAGAAACTCTCAATCTGGTTTTACCTTGATTGAGATGTCGATTGTGATGATGATTTTCGGGATAGCGCTGATAGCGGGATTGAAGCTGTACGATAATTACATGGTGCATAACAAGGTGGTGGCGACGGGCTCGAGTATTTCGTTGACGAGTCGGGCGGTGAGTGATTTCCGTGCTCGTTTTGGTCGTTATCCGTGTCCGGCGTCTTTGACGGCGGTCCGGGGGACGCCGGATTACGGGCGCGAGGGGGACTGCAATGCGAACGGCCTGGCGCGGGATGGCGTGACGCCGGGGGACGAGGCGCCGGCGGACAATGCGTCTGCGGGGACGTTTGCGGACGGATATTTTGTGGAGCAGAGTGCGCGGATGGTGGACACGGACGGGGACAGTGTGGCGGAGACGCGTCCTTTGGTGGTTCGGGGGTCTGTGCCGTTTCGAGATTTGAATTTGCCGGAGGATTATGCGTATGACGGGAACGGGTATCGTTTGGATTATGCGGTGACGCAGCGTCTGGCGGTTCAGGATACGTTTAACCCGCAGCACGGGGGGATATCGATAGTGGACACGCAGGCAACGCCGCAATCGTTGCTTGAGGTGGCGGATTCTGGATTGTTCGTGATCCTCAGCCACGGCGATGACGGCGCAGGTGCATACAGCCGTGAGGGAGCGATGGTTCAGGCGTGTCCGGTAGGCGGCGACATTGAGAAGGACAACTGCGATATCAGCGGCGCAGAGGCGAAATATGTTCATATTGCGCGGCAGAGCCCGAACGATATCAGCCATTTTGACGACCAGCTGGCTTATTATACGGGAACGGACGATTCCCTGTGGGAGGTGGCGGAGGCCGATTCTGCGGACATCATTTTGCGTCAGGACGGGCGTGTGGGCGTGAACATCAAGATCACCTCCGGCGTATTGCCGGACGACTCGATGGCGGTGAACGGGGTGATCCGGGCGGTGAGCGATTACCGGGCGCAGCAGATCTGCGACCAGAACGGGAATGATTGTTTCATGCCGGACGTGATCGGCGGCTTGATTGCCGATGGCGGCGGCATGGAATGCCCGCCAGGACAATTTATGGAAGGAATAACCAACGCCGCGCCAGATTGTGCAAGCGCCCTCCCGGTCACCGAGCTGCGCTGTCCGGCGGGTCAGGTCATGACCGGCATGGATACGAACGGGACATTAAAATGTTCCGATCCTCCGGGAATTTGTGACCCTGAAGACCGAACGATTTGCGGCGCAACCCAGACGCTCCCCATGGCAACCATCGGCGCCCAGTACATTCTCTCCGCCGGTGCTTCACGCTTGGAAAGATACCAATGTAAAAATATCAGCGGCGTTATCCGCTGGGAAATCAACCCGAACTGGGTCACCGGCGTCTGCACCTGCGATCCCGCGCAGACCCAAACATTGGTAGCGGGCTGCGGGTTGGGCTATACGGGAACCCGGCCCTATACGCAGACCATGCAATGCCCGTCCGGCATATGGGGACCGATCGTCTATGATAATGCCTTTGGAACGGACTGCACCTGCGTCGGCTATGACGATTACCGCGATCTCGCCTGCGGGGCGGGGTATAATGAGGGTGTGGACCGTGAGGTCAACCACTACACCTGCGATGTATCTGGCAATCTGGTATCTTCGGGCTGGATGGACGATTCAACCAACCCGACGCCCTGTGCGTGCGTGGAGCAGAACGTCTCGGAGACCAATCTGGCCTGCGTCGGTGGCCTGGACGGCACCTACAGCCGGACCAACCATCTGAGCTGCCCGGGCGCGACCTGGGATGGCTGGGTCTATGATTACAGCGGCTGTACCTGCAACGCGTCCAAGACCCGGACGCGCGTGGTCTCCTGCCCGGCACCGCAGATCGGCAGCATCACCGAGCAGGATACTTTTACCTGCACGAGCGCGACTGAAGGGTACTGGAACGATACATGGGTGCAAATATTCGATGATTGCTCCACTCCGCCGCCCACCGTTTGTACGTGGAACCCGGTCGGGACGCCCGTTCAGGTAGTGACCCAGCCCGCTGTGCCAAGAGCAGGAGCGGAATGCACCTGTGGTACCGGAACTTCGGGCTGCTTCGAGTACGGCGACCCCAACTACCTCAAATACAACATGTGTACCTGTGAGTAACGGCAGAAGGTGAAAGCCATGATCATGATAAGGCATAACAAAAAAAATCATCAATCTGGTTTTACCTTGATTGAGATGTCGATTGTGATGATGATTTTCGGGATAGCGCTGATAGCGGGATTGAAGCTGTACGATAATTACATGGTGCATAACAAGGTGGTGGCGACGGGCTCGAGTATTTCGTTGACGAGTCGGGCGGTGAGTGATTTCCGTGCTCGTTTTGGTCGTTATCCGTGTCCGGCGTCTTTGACGGCGGTCCGGGGGACGCCGGATTACGGGCGCGAGGGGGACTGCAATGCGAACGGCCTGGCGCGGGATGGCGTGACGCCGGGGGACGAGGCGCCGGCGGACAATGCGTCTGCGGGGACGTTTGCGGACGGATATTTTGTGGAGCAGAGTGCGCGGATGGTGGACACGGACGGGGACAGTGTGGCGGAGACGCGTCCTTTGGTGGTTCGGGGGTCTGTGCCGTTTCGAGATTTGAATTTGCCGGAGGATTATGCGTATGACGGGAACGGGTATCGTTTGGATTATGCGGTGACGCAGCGTCTGGCGGTTCAGGATACGTTTAACCCGCAGCACGGGGGGATATCGATAGTGGACACGCAGGCAACGCCGCAATCGTTGCTTGAGGTGGCGGATTCTGGATTGTTCGTGATCCTCAGCCACGGCGATGACGGCGCAGGTGCATACAGCCGTGAGGGAGCGATGGTTCAGGCGTGTCCGGTAGGCGGCGACATTGAGAAGGACAACTGCGATATCAGCGGCGCAGAGGCGAAATATGTTCATATTGCGCGGCAGAGCCCGAACGATATCAGCCATTTTGACGACCAGCTGGCTTATTATACGGGAACGGACGATTCCCTGTGGGAGGTGGCGGAGGCCGATTCTGCGGACATCATTTTGCGTCAGGACGGGCGTGTGGGCGTGAACATCAAGATCACCTCCGGCGTATTGCCTGAGGATTCACTGGCGGTGAACGGGGTAATCCGGGCCACGAGCGACTACCGGGCGCAGCAGATCTGCGACCAGAACGGGAATGATTGTTTCATGCCGGACGTGATCGGCGGCTTGATTGCCGATGGCGGCGGCATGGAATGCCCGCCGGGACAGTACATGCAAGGCATCGATACCGCCGCTCCGGAATGTGTAAATATTCCAGCCGTAACCGAGCTGCGCTGCCCTGCGGGCCAGATCATGATCGGGATGGATGCGAACGGCACCCTCAAATGCTCCGATCCGCCATCCATGTGCGATCCGGCAAACAAAACGATTTGCGGCGCAACCCAGACTTTACCGTCCGCAATACTGAGCACCCAGCATATTTTGACGGGGGGAAGCTCCAGACAGGAGCGCTATCAATGTAAAAATATCAGCGGCGTTGTCCGCTGGGAAACCAACCCGAACTGGACCACCGGCGTCTGTACCTGCGACCCCACGCAAACACAAAGCGGCACGGCAGGATGCGGCAGCGGCTACACCGGAACACGCCCGCGCACAAGAACACGCGTTTGTCCGGCAGGAACTTGGAGTGCATGGGTTTACACCAACCCCTTTAACTCGGACTGCACCTGCACCGGATACACCCAGTCAAGGGATAACGCGTGCGCCTCAGGCTACAACAGCGGTGTGGACCGCGAGATCAGAGTCTATACCTGCGGAGGGTCCAATAACCTGGTCACCACAGGATGGGCGGATGACCCCTCGAACCCCACCCCCTGCACCTGCGTGGAGCAGAACGTCTCCGAAACCAATATCGCCTGTACCGGCGGTCTGGACGGCAGCTATAGCCGCACCAACCACCTGAGCTGCCCCGGCGCGACCTGGGATGGCTGGGTGTATGATTACAGCGGCTGTACCTGCGACGAGGATAAAACCCGCACACGGGTAGTCTCCTGCACAGCGCCGCAGATCGGCACGATCACCGAGCAGGATACCTATACGTGTGACACGCCCACAAGCGGTCACTGGGACGACAACTGGACTCTGCTTTTTGATGATTGCTCCACTCCGCCGCCCACCGTTTGTACGTGGAACCCGGTCGGAACGCCCGTGCAGGTGGTGACCCAGCCCGCCGTGCCAAGAGCAGGAGCGGAATGCACCTGCGGTACCGGAACTTCGGGCTGCTTCGAGTACGGCGACCCCAACTACCTCAAATACAACATGTGTACCTGTGAGTAATTTTAAGAAATAACATGATCCATACATTCGAGGCAAAATCATGAAAAACGAAAACCTGCACCGCCAAACTCTGTCTCATGAACGGGGTTTCAGCCTTCTTGAAATGGCCATCGTCATTTCGATTATGGGATTGATTATTGCCGGCTTGGCGCAGTTTTATTCGCTTTATTTAAAGCAGTCGAAAGACGACACCAGTTTCGACAACATCCAGCTTGTAAAAACGGCGATTGCCGAATTTTATACGGACCGGAGCCGCTATCCGTGTCCGACTGACCCAAGCTTGCCGACAACCCACGCCAACTACGGTATTGAAATGTGTCCAGGGCGTAACGTGGCGGGAGTGGCTGTCCCCAATATAGCCGTCGGAACCTGCTGGGGCCAGTTATGCAGAGTGCTTTCAGACCGGGCGATCGACACCAACGGTGACGGTACAGACGACCCCCAGACCGTTCTGGTCGGTGCTTTCCCGATAAGGAACATGCTCAGGGATATGATAGCAGACCCGTCCGACCTCGATCCGAGCGACGGCGTCGATATGATGCCCGTAGATATCGATTTTCCGGGAACCCAAACGCTGGACGCCTGGCGTAATAAATTTGTTTATGCCGTAACAGAGTCCATGACCGATCAGACCACATATAACAACAACCTTGGCGCCATCACCGTCAACGATGAATTTGGCCGCCCCCTAGTCGATCCCGTGGACAGCGCGCATTATGCGGTGGTATCCCTTGGGGAAAACGGGCGCGGAGCTTATAACGCGATGGGCAACCTGGTGGGAGACAGTTGCGACCCGGCAACCGTACCGGCGGTTTACGACCCGATGTATCCGGGCATAACAAGCCAGGCGAGTATCGAATACGAAAACTGCAATTCGGACTCGGTCTTTATCAGCGCCCTGAAAAACGAATTGATGGGCGATGCTTTCAACGACGACATGACGGCCTATGAAACCTGGGCCGCAACCGATCTCTGGGCACCCTCTCCGGTCAACCCAGTGCACGTCTATAACGTAAATATCGGTAACGTCGGCGTAGGAGTAACCGATCCGGTACAAAGGCTGGACGTGCAGGGCGATATTCAGGCCGCGAACGCGCTGGCACAGCGCTTCTGCAACGTTTCGACCGGGGCGGGATGTTTTGACACCGCGGTCATCGCCGGTGAAATCGCCAACGGCGACGGCATGAAATGCCCAGCCGGCTACGCCATGACGGGAATCGAAAACGGAGCGCCGATCTGCGCCTTCGAGGTGGTTCCCTCGGGGACCAGCTTTACCGGAACCTGCCCGGCCGGACCGCCCAAACAATATGTGGTCGGCGTCCGCAGCGACGGATCATTGATCTGTGAAGCGCTCTGATAAAAAAAGGCCTGTGAAAACAGGCCTTTGCTCTTTTATATCAGGGCAAATCACCCGATAATCTGAAGATCGACGGCCTCACGGCCCTTGGAGACCGATTTAAGCGTGACCCGGACCCGCTGTCCGGCCTGAAGTTCATCGACGCCCAGCGTTTCCAGCAAGGATTTGTGTATAAAAATATCCTTCATCCCGTCATCGGGGATAATGAAGCCGAAACCTTTCTCGGGCTTGTACCACTTGACCAGACCGCCCATCGAAACCGTGCCGGTTTCCTCGTCTTCTTCGGGCATGGTCGAGACGGCACCCTTGCTAATGACTTCAAGAACCTCCCTGACCTGATGCCCTTTCGGTCCTGCGAACACCCGGCAGAGCAAAACCGCTCCCTCTCCAATCGAATAGACGCCAGCCTTCTGCAGCGTGGTTATGTGCAAAAACGCATCGTAATTTCCCTCTTCGGGAACCACGAAGCCGAACCCCTTCGTGCCGTTAAACCACTTGAGATGCATCCTGACGGTCGAAAGGTTTTCTTCCGGTTGAATCTGATCAAATCGAGTGTGCAAAGCAGAAACGCCTTAAATAAAAAAACAAATGACAAAAACACGCAGAAAGGAGAGTGCAAAACTCAGAATCAATACTGCCCGAATTTTAAATTCAAATCCAGAATCAACACTGGACTTTTCCCAGACATTTTTCAGGAGATATTAAATTGATTTCAAAGGATCGCTTCTGAAGCTTGCTAACGTATGGTAAAATAAAGAAAAACAGGAAGCATACATGCCTCAGAAAAATTGGCCGTGGTTGAAATCTTATCCACAGGAAGCGAACTGGCACGAGCAGATCCAGCCAAAACCTCTCTACACGCTGTTGGAGTCCGCCGCCGCGAACTACGGAGGACGCCCGGCGCTCGACCATCTTGGAAAAAAATATGACTGGAACACGCTCTGGGAGATGGCGTGCAAATTCGCCAAGGGTTTGCAGGCACAGGGCGTGAGGAAGGGCGATCACATCGGCTTGTTTCTGCCGAACTCACCCTATTATGTTGTCTCGTATTACGGCGTACTGCTGGCTGGGGCGTGTGTTGTGAATCTCAATCCCCTATATGCGCAGGAGGAGCTGAAAACCCTGATCGAGGATAGTCAGGTCGAGATCGTGATCTCCGTCGATCTGCAGATGCTTTATGAAAAAATGTACCGGATGCTTCACGAAACACGGCTCAAGAAGCTGATCCTCGGCAGTTTTTCCCAGACTCTTCCCTTTCCGAAGAATATTTTATTCAGGACATTCAAGGCCAAAGAGATTGCGAAGGTAGAAGATTCTCCGCGCATACTCTGGTATGATACCCTGCTGGACAATGACGGCAAGCCGGAGATTTCGCCCATCGACCCCCGCAACGACCTCGCCGTCATCCAGTATACGGGCGGCACGACCGGAACGCCCAAGGGCGCGATGCTCACCCATGAAAATGTTTATGCCAACACCATGCAGTGCCTGTCGTGGTTTTACGTCATCGACGATACCCCCGCCAAAATGCTGGGCGTTCTGCCCTTCTTCCATGTCTTCGCCATGACGGCGGTGATGAATTTCAGCGTGGCGCGGGGGCTGGAGATTATTGCCCTGCCGCGCTTTGAGTTGAAGGAGACTCTTAAAATTATTCATAAAAAGAAACCCCGCTTCTTCCCGGCGGTTCCTGCGATCTATAACGCCATCAACCATTCTCATTTGACGGACCAATACGATCTTTCATCGCTCAAGGTCTGCCTCTCGGGCGGCGCACCTCTGCCCGTGGAGGTCAAAAAGACCTTCGAGCAAAAAACCGGCTGCGTGGTCATTGAGGGCTACGGGCTTTCGGAATCCTCCCCTGTGGCGACCGTTAACCCCGTGCAGGGTGAAAACCTTGCCGGGTCCATCGGCCTGCCCGTACCCGCAACAATTATAGAAATCATCGATCCCGCCGACAAAAAAACCCCCATGCCCATTGGCGAGCGGGGGGAGTTGTGCATTCGCGGGCCGCAGGTCATGAAGGGCTACTGGAACAAGCCCGAGGCCACGGCGGATGTTCTTAGACCAACGGGGGAGGGCGATAGGCGTCTGCATACGGGCGATATCGCCATCATGGACGCGCAGGGCTACACCTACATCGTTGACCGCCTCAAGGACATGATCATCACCAACGGCTATAAAGTCTACCCGCGGAACGTGGAGGAGGCGGTCTACCAGCACCCGAACGTGGAGGAATGTATCGTTGCCGGCCTGCCGGACAAGCAGCGCGGAGAAATAGTAAAAATCTGGATAAAGCCCAAAGAGGGCCGCGAACTCGCCCCCGACGACCTGTTGGAATTTCTCAAGGATAAAATCTCCCCCATGGAAATCCCCAAACTCTATGAATTTAGGGACAAACCCCTGCCCAAGACCATGATCGGCAAACTCTCCCGGAAGGATGTGCTGGCGCAGGAGTTGGAGAAAAAAAATTAGTTTTTTATATCTTCAAGAAAAGCCTTGGATTTTTCCAACTCTTGAATACCTCTATCCCTTACCGCCGAAGGCCTGACATTTTTCAAAGCATCCAGCCTTTTGTCTATCTCTCTTGTTTGGCCATCGATGTCATCGACAAGATCAGGACTTAGCATCACAAAGAAGTTTTCAAGGCCATCAAAAGGAACGCTTTCTTGTTCCAAAATATAGATATAAAGAGCTGGATTTATGACGATAAAAGAACCCGCCTGAATAAAAAGATCGGCTAAATTGCCACCATCATGATTATCCCTGCACCTCACAAAATCAATCAGCGACTGATAGCTTCCTTCTGACAGGCCTCTATACAGTTTCTCGTAAGTCTCATTTTTGCATAATGTTGTATCTTTTATAGCGGACAACGATCCCGCATAAGAGAGAGAAGGCAAGAGAACAAACAAAGTTATCAAAAAGACCAAACTGCTTTTCATTTTACATTTCTCAGCTTTCTCAACGTCACCAAATCCATCTCATACATCAACTCCTCCATCCGCTGCCCGTCCGGCCAGTCTTTTTCCACCTGCCCGATAAGCGTAAACCCATGCCGCAGGATCGCCCGCTTTGAGGGTTCGTTATCCGCCCGGTGGGAAACCGAGAGCCGCGTCCACGGCAAATGCTTCATCCCGAAATCAATCCGCGCTTTATAATATAAATCGGCATAACCTTTGCCGCGATATGCTGGCTCGATGAAGCTCATGGCGAAGACGCCCGTCCTCCCCGAGGGATCGTCGCGGCAGGTGAACACGGCGGTAATGCCGATAAGCGTCTCCCCATCGAACAGGCCGAAGATTTGCTTGCCATTCCCGTCCAGCATTTCCCGCCATTCTTCCGGCGGGCGGGACTGCGCGTCCACAAGCGTCCCAGAATAAAACCCCGGATGCATCGAAAGCGCCTGCAGCCGCAGGCTACGGAAAATATCCGAGTCATCGGGAACAAGAGGGCGCAGATAAACCGCTGTCATAAAAATCTCCGGCTTTAGTTGGTCTGCCTGACCCGTAGCGCATCAAGATCCATCATATACCGGATTTCCGTATCCCGCGACCCGTCGCTCCACAGAGTCTGGCGCGTACTCTCAAGAATAAACCCATGCCGCACGACGGCACGCCGCGAAGCCTCGTTTCCTGCCCGGTGCGAAACCGTAAGCCGGTTCCACGGAAGATGAGCGGTGGCAAACCACAGCCGCGCTTCGTAAAACCACGCCGAATAATGATTGCAACGATAGGCGGGTTCGATATAGCTCATCGCCAGAACGCCCGTCTGCCCCGTGGGGTCTTCCCGCCATGTGAAAATTCCGGTCAGCCCGATCAGCCTCTCCCCTGCAAAAAGACCGAACACCTGCTTGCCCTCGCCGTTCAGTTTGTCCTGCCAGTGCGAATCCGGAAAGGCGGTCGATTGCTCAAGATTTGAGCAGAAATGACCCTTACTCTCAGCCAGAGACTTCAGCCGCAATTTGCGAAAAATGCAGAAATCTTCAGAATGGAGGGCGCGGAGAAAAATCTCGTCATCCACGCAGGACACCGCCGGCCTTTTCCGCAACGGCGTCGATGATTTTCTGCGAGACAGCCTCAATCTCCGGGTCGGTCAATGTTTTATCTACGGGCTGGATCGTGACAGCCAGTGCAACCGACTTCTTGCCGGGGTCAACACCTTTTCCGGTATAAACGTCGAACACCCGCGCCTCGGTAATCAGCGCCTTGTCGGCAGCAAGCGCCGCCCGCACCAGCGTATCGGCCTCCACTTTCGCATCGACGACGAACGCAAAATCCCGGGAAACGGGCTGGAAAGGAGAGAGTTTCAGCAACGGCTTACCCGTGCCGTCCTTCTTCCGCGGAGCAGGAATTTTTTCGACGAACACCTCGAACCCGACAATGACCGTATTTTTAATGCCCATTTCGTCCAGCACGGCGGGATGAATCTCCCCGAAATAGGCCAGCGCGTTTTTGCCGAGTGTGAGCGCACCTGAACGCCCCGGATGATAATAGGATGGCGCCTCGCGTGTCACCCGCGCGCTGTCCGCCGGACCGCCGCAGGCGGACAAAACGGCCAGCGCGTCCGCCTTGGCGTCATAAAGATCGACGGCGCGGCTTTCCTCCGGTGAGGCCCAGTGGCCCGAACCTTTCGCGCCGATCCGCACACCGGCGGCCACCATATCCTGCCCGCCGATCTTCTGCGTTTTGAAGGCGGGGCCGACTTCGCACAACCCGACATCTCCATAGCCACGATCCGCATTCCGCCCCGCTGCTTCTATAAGATTGGGAAGAAGGGAAGGGCGCATCTGATCCAGTTCCGAGGAAATCGGGTTGGCCAGCGTCAGCGCCGGATTATCGTTCGATCCGAAAACTTTCGCACGGCTTTTGGACAGGAACGACCACGTCACGCATTCCTCAAGTCCGCGCACCGTCATCGCCGCCCGCGCACGACGGACACGATTCAACGTCACCGTTTCTGCCGGGGCCGTCACCGCACCCGCGCTCCGCACGGAGACCGCCTCGATTTTCTCGAAGCCATAAATCCGCACAATCTCCTCGGCAAGGTCGGCCTTGCCCTCGATATCCCCGCGCCACGAGGGCGGCTGCACCGAAAACCCCGCACCCGATCTGGTCACGGAAAACCCGAGCCTCTCAAGAATTTCCGCTTGCCGTTCAACAGGCACATCGACCCCGCACAATTTTTTGACCAAAGAAGGATCGTACGAAATGCTTCTTTTCCACTCCGGCATTTGCCCGGCAGTCACCACATGGCTGACTGCAGTCTGTTCCGTCCCGCACAACTCCAGAATGAGGCGCGAGGCGATCTCAATCCCGGTAACGGTAAATTCAGGGTCAGCCCCGCGCTCGAAACGGTAACGCGCATCGCTCTCAACCTGCAGCGCCCGTCCGGCGCGTGCAATCCGCATAGGTTTGAAATACGCGCCTTCGAGAAACACATTGACCGTTTGTTCATCGCACCCTGTCGAAACCCCGCCGACGATGCCGCCCAGCCCGATCAGCCCGCTGGAATCCGTAATACCGACGACCCCCTCCGGCACGGTATAGCTCTTGTCATTCAGCGCATCGAAGCTTTCGCCCTCTTCGGTCTTGCGAACCACGATATCGCCTTTCAGCTTGTTCGCATCGAAGACGTGCAGCGGCCGCGCATATTCATGCGTCATCAAATTGGTGATATCCACCAGCGCCGATATAGGACGCAAGCCCACGGACTTGAGCAGTTCCTGCAACCATTGCGGCGAGGGTCCGTTTTTGATGTTGCGGAACAGCCGTCCCAGAAAGAGGGGGCATCCGTCCGTATCCTCGATTTTCACGCGGATCGGCGAATCGAACGTGCCCTTGACCGGGCTTTCATCAATCGCCTTCAGAGTTCCGACGCCCGCCGCAGCCAGATCACGCGCAACCCCCCGCACCCCGGAGCAATCGACCCGGTTGGGTGTCAGGCCGATTTCGATGAGTTGGTCGTTCAACCCGAAAATTTCGGCCATGGGAGTTCCGACTTCAAACCGCGAATCGACCTCAATAATCCCCTGATGCTCGTCCGAAAGACACATTTCCCGTTCAGAAACCAGCATCCCGTTGGATTCGACCCCTCGGATTTTGGTCTTTTTAAGGGTCACATCAAGGCCGGGGATATAGGTGCCTTCGGGCGCAAATATCCCCTTCATGCCCGTCCGGGCATTCGGTGCGCCGCAGACGACCTGCAAAGTGCCCTTTTCCGTCCGAACCATACAGACGCGCAGCTTGTCGGCGTCAGGATGTTGCACAGCCGATTCGACTATCGCAACCTTAAACGGCCCGTACAGCGCCGCCTTGTCCTCAAAACTTTCGACCTCCAGCCCGATAGCCGTGAGTTTGTCGCAGAGGGATAGCCCGTCGGCCTGCGTATCAAGGTGTCTTTTGAGCCAGGAAACCGTAAATTTCATAAAAACTGCCCTTTTGACCCGCTTTTTGCGGCTTTTTGTACGTTGATCCGGGTGCCTATCTAAGCCTAAAAATCTTAATTTTCCAAGGCATTAGTACAAATTAAGATATGTTTGCTAAAAAAAGCAATCCTGTGATATGATTTTTTAGGTTCAAAAACAACGGAATCACATGACGGGTTGTGCTTTTGAGGTACAATCCAAAAAAATAGAGGGGAATAGATTATGGCAGAAATAGAAGCACCAGCAGTACTCCAGGAAGCAGACGCACCTCAACAGACAGCTCCTGCTACCGAGCCAGAGAAGCCGTCCTTAGCTGATGCCGCGATGGGCAGATTGGACAACGATCTGGCGAATGGAAGTGTAAGCGATGCCGACCTGAGACAGGCCGCAAAGCGGGCATACGAAGATCTTTTACAAAAAACAGGTGGGCCAAATCAGGCCGCAGCTTCTCTAAGCTTACTTCAGCAATCTGGTGCTTTGAATGAGGGTATTGCTAACCAGTTTCGCGGCGCTATGACGATCGCTAACGGCAATTCGGATAAATTTGCAGAAGAAATTGTCAAACGAAGACAAGACCTGTCCCAGCTCATGCTGGCAACAACCCCGGCGGCTCAGTCTGCAGCCGCCGCTGCAGGAAGTACACCGGCTACAGGCGCAAACTTTTCCTTTTCTGATATGCTTAACAGCGATTTTATGAAACCTTTTAAGCAGTTTCTAGAATCTATGTTGTCGGCTTTCAGCGGCGGAAAGAAGGTAAACTTGGATACTTTATTTGCTGGTAACAAGCCTGCTGCGGCTAATCCGAACGCTCCGACGACCACTGCCGCTGCAACGCCACAGACGGCTTCAACTACTGGACAAACTCCTGCACCTGCGGCAATCACTCCACCGCCGCCGGCGTCAGCAGCGGCCGCAACACCGACAGCTCAGCCTGCTGCGATGGCAGATCAGCCGCAGCCAGCAGCGGTCGCAACCCCTCCCAGTCTGGCAGAGCAACCCGGAGGAGTGGCGTATGACGTTGCTAATACATCAGGAGGCGGCGCAATATCTGTTAATCAGGATGCTCGTATAGTAACGATTGGCAATACCTCTGCGCCAGGTTACTTTAACGGCGTGTCTAACCCTGATCCAAGTTTGATCACTACAAGATTGTCAACGGAGCTTCCGGCCGCAGAAGTTCAGACGACTCTCGCTTCTAATACTGCAACTCCATCGCGTTACCAACCAGTCTGGACCTAACTGATCGGCAGAACATAAAACGCGAAATCAAGTTTAATGCCAAGGTTCTTATAAAGAGCCTTGGCACTTTTATTATCTTCAGGCGTCAGCCAGTACATTCGCGCCCAACCTTCATGTGTCCCGCGCCGGATCACGTCCTCGACCAGCCTTTTCCCCACACCCCGCCCGCGCTGCTCCGGCAAAACAAAAACATCCTGCAGATAACACACAGGCTTCAGATGCCCAGTCGTCGGATGGAGAATGTAATGGGCGATCCCCAACAGACTTCCGTTCTGCTCCGCGCAAATCCCGTAAACCGGCTCGTCCTCGGCCAGAATACGCCGCCATGTTTCCTGCGTAACGGCGTCATCGCGCTGACCGAGATTATTGGCATCCCAGAGCGGCAGCCATTCGGCGAAATCGGGATAAGCCAGCGGCCTGAACTTGATCTGGTTCATGAGGGTTTTTGAACGCCCGTCGCGTTATTGGGCCGGTCCAACGGGTCGAACCCGTAATGCCGCAGCCAGCGCACATCGCTCTCAAAGAAGGTCCGTAGGTCCGGAATCCCATATTTGAGCATCGCCATACGCTCGATTCCCATACCGAACGCAAAACCTTGATACTGATCCGGGTCGATCCCGCAATTCTTCAGCACGTTCGGATGCACCATCCCGCAACCCAGAATTTCCATCCAGCCGTCAACCGACCCGTCCGCAT
Source organism: Alphaproteobacteria bacterium (assembly GCA_018000295.1). GTDB lineage: Bacteria > Pseudomonadota > Alphaproteobacteria > Micavibrionales > Micavibrionaceae > JAGNKE01. The sequence goes on from JAGNKE010000007.1 coordinate 90,480, forward strand.
TTCCGCCCAGCCGCAAACCCCCGCCCTTGCGGGAGCAGGCAATATCCATTTCCGCGCCGGGTTCAACAAAAGGGAAAAAGCTCGGGCGAAGCCGCACGGGAAGATTATCAATCTCAAAAAACGCCCGCACGAAATCCATCAGGCAGCCCTTGAGGTGCCCCATATGGATATCCCTGTCGATCAGCAGCCCCTCCATCTGATGGAACATCGGCGTGTGCGTCATATCGTAATCCGAACGGTACGTCCGCCCGAAACAAATGATTTTGTGCGGCGGCTTATTGGCCTGCATATGTCGGATCTGAACCGAAGAAGTATGCGTCCGCAAAAGCTTCTTGGCGTATTCGCCCTTTTCCTCGGGATCGTCGGGCAGGAAGAACGTATCTTGCATCTCCCGCGCCGGATGACCCGGCGGGAAATTAAGGGCCGTGAAATTGTGGTAATCATCCTCGATGTCCGGCCCTTCGGCAACGGCAAAACCCATATCGGCAAAAATAGCGGTCAGTTCCTCGATGGTCTGGCTGATCGGATGGATATGACCCTGAACAGAAGGCCGGGGTGAAAGTGTGACATCCAGCGTCTCGGAGGCCAGCCGCTCATCCAGAGCCTGCCGCTTGAGCGCGGCCTCCTGACGTTCGATCAACGCGGCGATCTCATCCTTGAGGGCATTCAGCTCCTGCCCCTTGGTTTTGCGCTCTTCCGGGTCCATCTGGCCCAAACTCTTCATCAGGGCGGTAATGCTGCCCTTCTTGCCAAGGACAGTGACCCGGACGTCATCCAGCGCCTTGAGATCGTTGGCGGCAACGATTTGATTGGCGATTTCGGTCTTTAAACTCTTGATTTCCTGCGACATGCGTTGTTTTTAACACGTGAAGAGCCTGAAAATAAAGCAGTTTTCGTGTCTTTTAAAACAGATTATAATAACGTAAGCACTTAAAAAACAGGCGGGCCATGAACGACGATAACGAAAAGGGTGATATAAAATCCGGTTTTGAGGGAAAAACCGCTCACAATGCCCCGGCTTTGACTGAAGCCGAGCGCGAACGCAAGGGGCTTGAAGTGATCGAAGCCCTTGATCGGCTGCGCGAGGAAGCCCTTAAGAACGGCCTCACGCCCGAAATAGCCACAGAAATCCTCGAAGAGTATTACGCTGAAAAGCGCGCCGCCAAAGACGCCTCCTTGACGAAGGAGAAATCAGGCGATGCCTAAAAAGGTCGTGATCGACACGAACGTATACGTCAGCTATCTGATGGCTTCGAGAAGCGACACGGCGGTGGCGCAGGCAGTAAGATACGCGCATGGCCGCCACCATCTTTATCAAAGCCCCGAAACCTTTGCGGAATTGGAAGAAGTTCTTGCACGTCCGAAATTCGCCCGCTACTTCTCGCCCGATGCGGCGCAGGGTTTATTGGATAAGATCAAGGCCAGCGCCACCTTTCTTGAGCCGACGACAAACCCGCAGATATCCCCCGATCCCGACGACAATAAATTCTTCGCCCTGGCGGAGACCGCCGACGCGGATTTTCTGCTCTCAGGCGACACAAAGCACGTTCTGACAATTTTGGATTACCGGAACGCCCAGACAATAGCCCCCGTCGACTTTATCGATCCGCGCAACCGGACCTTGTATTTCTCACACATGGCATCTCCGGCTAGAAAAGACAGCGGCCTGTTCGAGCCGATCATATTTGAAACTTTGGCACAAGACTGACTTTTCCGCCTCAGGATAAAGACCATTTCTTTGTAATAATCGGAATGGCTTGCGGAAGCGAATCGATCAGGTGATCTGGTCGCGCCTTCCGCAGCCGCGCTTCGGTGATGCACCCGCCCGTGATACCGATGGACATGACCCCGAGTTTTCGCCCGATATCCGGCTCTTCCATACTATCGCCGATGATAAAGGAATTATCGGGATGATAGCCCCGTTTGACCAGCAAGCTTGAGAGCCTTTCAAGTTTGTTAGTGGCGTTCAGAATGGTGGTCCCGTCGCAGTTATTCGCCGAAACATGGCTGAAATAATGCGCGATCTTAAGCCTGTGTAGCTGCGGTTCGATTTTATGAGTCAGGTAATTGCTAAGAATGATGCAGGTAATCCCCTGCTGTTTAAGCCACTCCAGCAATTCTCTTGCGCCGCGGCGTGTTCGGACATTCGCCGCCAAAGCCTCGTAGCGGGTCTGAAAAATCGTATTGGCCTCTTCCTTCGTGGCCAACACCCTGTCGATATCGCATCCGTTGCGCTTGTAATAATGGATCACTGGGAAATCGAAAGTTTCCCGCTGTCTCTGTAATGTAATCGGCGACTTGCCGTAAAATTCAAGACAGGCGTTCGAAGCAACCCAAGCCATGCGCGTGTCAGCGATCAACGTACCGTTCCAGTCGAAAACGGCGAGTCTTTGTAACGTCATTCGTCAATAGAGTCCTGATCAGGACTCTTTTCCACAGCAGAATTCTCACTCTTGGAAGGAAAATCTTCCTCAACAGAATCTTCTCCGTTACTGGAACTATCTTCTTCTTTTTCGCCTAAGTTTCCGTCCTCATCTTCTTCTAAGCCCATTTTGTCCTTCAACGCATCATGAAGGCTGGCATTTTTCTTCTGCTTCCCTCCGTCATGGCAAGGACAAAAAACAGGATCCTCGTCAATAAATGAGAGCCACCTGTCCACTGCAAGCCTTTTACCCCCGTCCTCACCAGAGGGAATTTCCTTGATATCAACTGAAATCTTAAGAAACTGAAATAACGTACTGCCTTCAGAGCTATACTCAATAACGTAGTTGAAAGTAGAGGTCCAAAAAAAAGTCGACCGGACAATTTTAGGCTCACTAAGCTGAATAGGCGAAATAATATAGCCATGAATAGTTTGTTTCTTACTGATAATACTTTTGAGAAAACCCGTCTCATTCATGGCGCCATAAAAAGATCGAAAGCCTGCAGTGGAAAAAAAATCCTTTATTGCTCCGAGTTTCTCTTTGTAGTTTTCATGATTAAACTCAAAAAAGCTGTTTGAAACACTTGAAATGAAGCCTTTCACGGCAAATTCACTAAAGTCGGGGCCAGCGCCCATTACTTCGCGTGCCGAGGGTGTATCTACAGTGACTTCCGCGTCAGCTTCAAAGGCAGAAAGAGCAAGGAAAGTTAAAAAAAGAAGAAAAAGCTTTGAATATTTTTTCATGGGACACACCTTACAAAAAACTCCTCCTTAACTATCATAAGGAGGAGCTAAGGAACGCAACAAAATAAATCAAGCCGCCCTATTCTCAATTTTGGCTAATGCACTCTGCGCTTGCTTCACGAGAGCCTCAAACTCCGCTGGATTCCGGATCGCCAAGTCGGAGAGAACCTTACGGTCCAACTCAATGGCGCACAGTTTCAGGCCGTGAATGAACTGGGAGTAGGTCAGTCCGTGCTGACGCACACCGGCGTTGATCCGTTGAATCCACAAAGCGCGGAAGTCACGCTTTTTGACCCGGCGGTCACGATAGGCATATTGTCCGGCTTTTTCGACAGCCTGAACCGCGGTGCGGAAGCAATTTTTCCGCCGTCCGTAATAGCCTTTGGCTTTTTTGATCACCTTGCGGTGTCTGGCGTGGGCGCGAGCCCCTCCTTTAACGCGGGCCATTATTGTGCTCCTTCTTCTTTTTTAGCGGCAGGCTTTCTCTTGCGCTTGCGGCTGTTGGGCAGGAAATTGCGAAGAACGATCGTCGCATCGGCATCGCACAGCGTATCCATCCCACGCGCCTTGCGCTTCATGGATTTCGGCTTGTTCATCATCATGTGTCGGGAATGGGACGGTTTAGCTTTGACTTTGCCCTTAGCCGTCACCTTAAAGCGCTTTTTGGCGCTCGAGTGCGTTTTCATTTTCGGCATTTTCATCTCCAGAATTATTATTGAACCATGCGATCGAGGCATGCCGATTTCAGCCAGACCGCTCTTTAAGAAGCGCTATATAACAGCGGCCTTCGACGTAAATCAAGCTTTTTTTGAACGCGTCCGGAAAAGATTAAAACGCCTTACTTCAAATTTTTTCGATTGTAGGCACTTTGTTGTGAATTGGACTAAATTATTGAAAATAAACAAAAAACATAGGACTTGTGGCGTCTATATGCTCACACTACACTAGCTCGTCCTTACCGAATCGCACAAAGGAAATTCATGACGAACCCAGAAAAAAGGCAGCCTATAGGCCTTCTCCTGTGCCTCTTGATGGTCGTAATAGGCTTTATTTCTCCTGTATATTCGGAAGATAAGCCCCCTGCCGTTCCGGTTACGGAGGTGCAAGCTGAGACCTTGGCGCCGCCTCCCGTCCTCGCCGCTCCCGATAAAAAACAAGCCGCGGCAGAAGAGGAGCCGCAAGATCAAGCAAAGCCGAACGCGAATACTCTTGTGGTCGTGGAGCTGTTCTCATCGCAGGCCTGCGTCTTCTGCCCTAAAGCAGACACTTTGTTGGGCGAACTGACAAAGGCGGAGAAAGTATTGGCGCTGTCCTGCCATGTCGATTATTTCGATGTCAAAACTGGGTCGCTCTCGCACCCGTTCTGCAGCACCCGCCAGATCGCCTACGAATCAACCCTCCGCGCTGGGCCGAAATACACGCCGCAGATGGTCATAAACGGGCGCTACGATGCCGTGGGGTACCTAAAGGAAGATGTTCTGACGGCCATACGTCGGGCCAGAAAGGGGCAGGGGCTCATTGAGCCGGAGGTGCGGCAGGAGCCGGACCTTCAGACCTTTACCCTGATTCTCCCTGAAATGACGGTAGCACAAGATTCGATCTATAAAATCTACATTCTGAACTTCGATAGCCCGCATGAAATTAAGGTCGCAGAAGGGGGAAATAAGGGCAAGACGATGACGTATTATAACATCGTCTCCACTGTCGGTATTCTTGGGGAATGGGCCGGAGAAGCCAAATCCCTGAAATTTAATCCGAAGATGAGCAATAAGGCCTCTGGATTTGCGGTTCTCATTAACGACCAGAAATCGGGAGTAATTATCGGCGCTGCCCAATACCGACGGTCTTAGCCTCGATCGGCCGCGCACATAGCGAAACCGCCCCCTGTCGAAACAAGGAGCGGTTTGCTTTCCGTGTGTGGGGAACTTGTGTATCCCTCTCGGATAAATCTCGGAACTTCGGCAGTTGCGTGTGTGGGGATGGCTGCCGAAGCGGAGGGATTACTAACATGGCTCTCCAAAAACTGTCAACAGAAATATAGCGTTAAGTGCATAAAATATTCATTCTTTCCTAATATTGAATATGCAGCCTAATGCGCCGCCGCCCAGCTGGTTCCGGCCCCGGCTTCCACAACCAGAGGGACGGAGATATCTATTCCATTGATTTTAAATGAATTTTCCATAGTCCTGAGAGCAATCGCCTTAGTTTGCTCGATTTCGGGCTCGGAAACCTCAAAAATAAGCTCGTCATGAACCTGCAGGAGCATCCGCGCCTTCAGTCCTTCCTTTTTCAGGGCCGCCGGAAGCCGCCCCATGGCGATTTTGATGATATCCGCCGCCGTACCTTGCAGAGGAGCGTTGATCGCCTGCCGCTCGGCGCCACGAGCACGGGCGGGGTTCTTGTCCTTGATTCCGGGGATCACGCATTTCCGCCCGAACAAGGTAACAACATGGCCGTTTCTCTTGGCTTCGGCCTTGGTAGCCTCCATATAGGCCTGGATTTCTTTAAAACGGTTGAGATAACGGCGGATGAACTCGCTGGCCTCGGCCACGGGAATACCAAGCTGCCGCGCTAAACCATATCCGGATATCCCATAGATGATCCCGAAATTCACAGCTTTCGCCTGCCGCCGGATATCCGGTGTGACCTGCTCCAGAGGAACCCCGAAAACTTGTGAAGCGGTCAGGGCGTGAATATCCGCGCCGTCCTTGAAAGCCTGTTTCAGGGCTTCCACCCCCGCCATATGTGCAGACAGCCGCAATTCAATCTGGGAATAATCCACTGACAGCAGGACATGACCATCCTCCGCGATAAAGGCCTCACGGATTTTTCGCCCTTCCTCGGTGCGGATCGGGATGTTCTGCAGATTAGGATCGGTAGAAGCCAGCCGCCCCGTGCTGGTCCCTGTCAGGTGATAGGATGTATGCACCCGCCCGGTCGCGGGATTGATCTCATCTTGCAAGGCATCCGTATAGGTTGATTTGAGTTTGGCCAACTGCCGGAATTCCAGAATTTTTTTGACGATCTCATGGCCCTCGGCGGCGAGGTCTTCAAGCACGTCCACAGATGTACTCCAGTCGCCCGTCTTGGTCTTGCTGCCGCCCTTCAACCCCATCTCGTCAAAAAGGACTTCGCCCACCTGCCGGGGAGAGGCGACGTTAAAGGGCCGCCCCGCCAGAGCGTGAATCTCCTCTTCAAGAACCATAAGTTTCTTGCCGAATTCATCGCTCATCTTCTTCAGGACTTTCGGATCGACCTTGATCCCCGCAAGTTCCATATCCGCGATGACAGGGATCAAGGGCCGTTCGATCATCTCGTACACGGCGGTCATTTTCTCCCGCGCCAGCCGCGGCTTGAAAATTCGGTACAGGCGCAGGGTCATTTCCGCATCTTCGGCGGCGTAATGCGTCGCCGCCTCCAGCCCGATCTTATCGAACGTCACCTGTTGCTTGCCCTTGCCCGCAACCTCCTCGAACGCGATCATCTTATGCCCGCAGCACATCTGGGCAAGGTTATCGAGCGAATGGCTGTGCGCTGATCCGTCTAGCACATAGGACATCAGCATCGTATCGTCGCACGGCGTGATCCGAATGCCGTGCCGCGCAAACATCTGCCAGTCATATTTCATGTTATGACCGATTTTAAGCACGCTCTCATCCTCAAGCACGGGCTTCAGCAATTCAACCGCCGTCTTCAAATCCATTTGTTTGACGGTCGAAGACGCGCTATCCCCGAACAGGTCCGTTGAAAAACTGTGACCAACCGGGATATACGCCGCCTTGCCGATCCGTGATGCCAGCGAAATCCCGACCAGCTTCGCCTTCGCAGGCGTCAGAGCGGTCGTCTCCGTATCCACGGCCAGCAAGCCCGTTTCATACGCATCCGCAATCCATTCTTTCAGAGTCTCAGGATCCGTAATCATCGTATAGACATTGGCAGAGGCGGAGGGGAGCTTGTCCTGCTCGAAATGCGCCTCGACCGTTACATCGCCATGGTTTTTTGCCGCGATCGGCGTCCCGCCCAGCCTGCGGATGATCGAGGAAAAAGCGTGTTTCTCAAGAAAAGCCATCAATTCCGGCTTGTCCGGATCGTGGGTTTTCAAATCCTCCAGCGCCATCGGCACCGGCGCATAAGCATCGAGCGCCACCAGCTTTTTGGAAATCCTTGCCGCTTCGGTGTGTTGAATAAGCACTTCGCGCCGCTTGGGCTGCTTGATTTCTCCGGCACGTTCCAGAAGCTCTTCCAGAGTTCCATACGCATTGATCAACTCGGCGGCGGTTTTCACGCCGATCCCCGGAACGCCGGGTACATTGTCCACCTTGTCCCCCGCCAGAGCCTGCACGTCTACGACCTTCTCCGGCGCGACCCCGAATTTCTCGATAACATCGGCCAGTTCCAGCCATTTATTTTTCATGGGATCCAGCATCCGCACACCCGGTCGTATAAGCTGCATCAAATCCTTGTCGGAGGAAACGATCACGACCTTCTTCCCCTGTTCCAGCGCCAGCCGCGTATAGGTGGCGATCAGATCGTCGGCCTCATAGCCCTCCATCTCCAAAGCCGGGATATCGAACGCCTGCGTCGCCTCGCGCACCAGCGGGAATTGCGGGATGAGATCTTCCGGCGTCTCGTCGCGGTTGGCCTTGTATTGCGGGTAGATTTTATTGCGGTAGTTCTCCCGCGCCGCGTCGAACACCACCGCCAGATAAGGCGCATGATAATCCTTGAGCATCTTGAGCAGCATACTGGTATACCCATACACGGCCCCAACGGGAACACCCTCGGGATTGGTCATCGACCCGCGCCCGGAATAGGCCAGCGCGTAATAGGCCCGGAAAATAAAGCCCGACCCGTCGATCAGGAATAATTCGTCTTTATGGTTCTCACTCATGCCCTGTAAACTGAACGAGTCGAACGCCCCTGTCCAGAGCCGAGCTTGTCTTTCGCCCCGTAATCCTGTCTATTGGCGCGATGAAAAGGGCGGATGTCATAATTATAGGGGCTGGGGCGGCGGGCTTGATGTGCGCGGGCGAGGCGGCCGCGCGGGGGCGCAGCGTCAGGGTCATCGAGCATACAGGTAAAATTGGTGAAAAAATCCGAATTTCGGGAGGAGGGCGCTGCAACTTTACAAACCTCCACAGCGGCCCGGAAAATTTCATTTCTCAAAACCCGCATTTCTGCAAATCCGCCCTCAGTCGCTTCACGCCCCAAGATTTTATCGAGATCGTAAAATACCACGGCATAGCCTTTCACGAAAAACCCTATGAGGATTACGCCGACCAAACCGCACGCGGCCAGCTCTTCTGTGACGAGTCCAGCAAACAGATCATTGATATGCTCATCAGCCGCTGTATCGACAACGGCGCAGTCATCGAAATTCAGACCAAAATCAAATCCGTCAGCAAGGACGGCGAAACCTTCCACCTTAAAACTGATCAGGGCGAATTCGAAAGCGCGTCTCTGGTAATCGCCAGCGGCGGCCTTTCCATTCCTAAAATCGGCGCTAGTAACTTCGGCTACGAGCAGGCAAAGAAATTCGGCATGGAGATCGTTCCGCCGCGCGCCGCTCTGGTGCCACTGACCTTCGATCAAAAAACATTGGAACGCACCGCGCCGCTCTCCGGACTCTCGATAGACGCGCGCGTGTTTTTTGAAAAAACCTCCTTCCGCGAAGGCTTGCTGTTCACCCATCGCGGCCTCTCCGGCCCCTCTATTCTGCAGATTTCTTCTTACTGGGAGGAGGGAAAAGCGATCACCGTCGATCTGATTCCTGACAAAGACGCGCTCGATTGTCTTAAATCTGCTCGTAAAAGTTCGCCGAAGCAAAAACTACGGACAATTCTTTCGGACCTTCTGCCGCAACGCCTCGCGCACCTTCTGGCGGAGGAAAGCGGCAACGACGAACGCATGGCCGATCTTTCGGATCTGAAACTTACGGCGATTTCATCTTTAATAAAAAACTGGTCCGTCATGCCCGCTGGCACCGAAGGCTACCGCACGGCGGAGGTCACATGGGGCGGGGTGGATACAAGCGCACTTTCTTCGAAAACGTTTGAAGCGAAGAATGTTCCAGGCCTCTATTTCATCGGCGAGGTTCTGGATGTCACCGGGCATTTGGGTGGCCATAATTTTCAATGGGCATGGGCATCCGGCTGGTGCGCCGGACAGGAGGTATAAAATGGCTAAGGAAAAATCAGTGCGGCTGGACCGCCTTCTCTCCAATCTCGGCTACGGCAGCCGCAAGGAAATGACCATGGCCGTCAAGAACGGCTGGGTCGATGTGGACGGGGAGCGTGTCACCGACCCCGGCTTTTCCGTGGCGCCGGAGATGGTACGCGAAGGGCGTGTCCTGCTGGACGGTGAAAAGCTTGACCCCCTGCCGCCTTTGAACATCATGCTGAACAAGCCCGCCGGCGTAACGAGTTCGCATAAAGACCCCGGCAAGGTCGTTTACGACCTGCTGCCCGAGCGGTACGCCCGCCGCAGCCCCAAGCTCTCCATCGCCGGACGGCTGGACAAGGACAGCACGGGGCTGGTGATCCTGACCGATGACGGCGATCTGCTCCACCGCATCACCCACCCGCGCCGCCACGCCCAAAAACATTACCGTGTCACCCTGCGCGACCCCCTGAAGGGCAACGAGGCGGAGATTTTCGCACGGGGCGATATGATGCTGGGCGGGGAGGATAAGCCGCTCAGACCCGCGCAATGGACCCCGGAAGGCAAAAAGGCGGGCGTCATGATTCTGGAGGAGGGCCGTAACAGGCAAATCCGCCGCATGTTCGAAAAGCTGGACAACGAGGTGGTCACCCTCCATCGTTTTATGATCGGCAATCTGACCCTCGGCGAACTAGCGCAAGGGAAATGGTGTATTTTAAGCAAAACAGATATAAAAAAGTTAATTTAAGACCAAAAAGTTTTTTTAAAAAACTCACTAAACCCAACCATCTGAAGAATTATTAATTTTAGACATGCTGTGATTCTCTAAACTAACTTTTACAAGTGGAAAAGAAATAGGATAAATAGCATCATCCCTTACCTCAAAACCCTTCAACGGTATTCCATACCTTTGAAGTATAATATTCAGAAAGCCTCTGGTATTTACATCTTTGATTACAACCCCATTTCCTTCGTTTTCGAGAACTTTCGGGGGATGAAAAAATATTCCAAAATGACCCTTCGCAAAATATATTGCAACGGCAGGATTAGATAAAATCTGAGACTCAAAGCACATTTCCCAGTAATCACCTTTTTCTGTCGTACCTGTACCGATAGTAATTTCCTCATTAGCCTCTAGATTTTCTATTGGTCCAACGGTTTGAAGCCCCCAAAAAGTGCTTACATAATGAAAGCCAAGCTTAGGTTCATAAAATACAGTTATTTCAAAATCACCCACGCTTTGAATTTTTTGTTGTGTGATAAGGCTATGGAATGCAGAGGAAAACGATGATCTGTCGTTATTATTCTTTGCTTTCTGTTCATGAAAAAGCTTCTGAAACTCTTCAAATGCATCTAAAGCACCAATCCACACTGAAGAAGAGCTTTCGAGGTCATTTTCGTCTATATCCCTACTAATCCTAAAAATAGATAATTCGGGTTCTGAACTAAATTTATCGACAATTGATAAAATAAACTCCGCATCAGCGCGGCTTTCAATAAGAATTTCATATAAATATCGAGCGCACCTCTTGGAGCTAAAATTTGATTTTAAATCAGCGCTTTCCTCCAATAGTTTTTTGAACTCTTTAATTACGTCGCACGCAGATTTAGGGTCGCCTGAATAGCTAACGCATATATTAGGGTAAAGGATAATTGTTTTCAGACTAGCATCTAGGACAGGATCAGAACGGAGGTTTTTGCGATCCTTAGGCACTAAATTTTCATGATACGTGATTTTTGTATCAGACAAAATCACGATCGATTCATCAAATTTTTTAGCAATTACAATGGTCATTGCCCAGATTTCAAAAAAGAGTTGGTAAAAAACTCAGCACAAAAAAAGAGACCCCGGCGATAAACACTGGGGCCTTTGAGGTTGGGGTGATAAGCTAACGAAATTACCAGATAATTTCGCTAGCAGCGGGTTGAAACTATTTACAGGAAGCGGACCCCTCTTGTCTATGATTATTTTTAGGGATACGCACGGTAATTCTTTTTGTCTTCCGCACAGCCGCCATCTGCACGACAAGCGCGGCAGAAAAAACGAAAGCTGTTGCGGCGATAAACATTTGAAACCCTTTCGAAACGGCCCCTTTAGCGGAGGCGCTCATTGTTATTCTCACTAAAGACAGTGTACCAGCTTCGTTTCCCGTCTGTCAAAATTTTAAATGTTTTTTAGGGGATATTTTTCCCTTGACAAAAACACCCGAAAAAAGCGGCCAAATCAGCGGGTTATATTCTGGAAACCGCGTAGAAAGCCACCACCGCCGCGTTCGAAACGTTAAGGCTCTGGATGGGTCCGGAGGCCGGCAAACGGCACAAAACATCGCAGTTTTCGCGAATCAGTCGCCGGATTCCCTCGCCCTCGGAGCCCAGAACCAGCACGATTTTGGCCGAATCACCGCCTTTCGTCGGCAGTGATTCGCCGATAACCTTCTCCCCGCGCTCATCCAGCCCGACAACCCAAAACCCGTCCTCTTTCAACTCCTCCAGCGCCCGCGACAGATTCGTGGCATTCACGATCGGAATGTGCTCGACGGCCCCGCAGGCTGTCTTGGCCACCACGGCATCCAGCTCCGGCGCGTGCTTCTTCTGCTGAATCAGACCGCTCAGCCCGAACACGCAGGCGCTGCGAAGAATAGCCCCTAGATTATGCGGGTCAGTGACTTGATCGAGCATGACCAATACCGTGCGTGGCCGCCCCCGCGCCGCGATCAACAGATCAATAAGGTCGCGTTCCTCTAGAGGCGCGGCGGATAAAGCCACCCCCTGATGCACAGACCCATAAGGCAGGGACTTATCGATCAGGGCTTTGTCCACCGTTTCCGGCTCCGGTCGCTTCAGCTTCTTCTCCCGCGCTTCGGCCAGCGTGGCCTCGAACCCGCCCGCCGCCTGTGGCGTGAGGTATAACGCCTCGATCACCCGCTCAGGGTTCAGCCAAGCCTCCCGCACGGCATGAAACCCATAAAGCGTGGGCTTGCGTTTGAGTTTATGCTCAGACGGACGGTTCTTTTGAGACTTAAAGCGTGTATCTTTTTTCATGCGGGGACAATTGCACACTTGACATCAAAAGCAAAATCTCTTTTGTTCACGGGACACTATTTTGAAGCGGGCTTGTCGTTCAGGCAGTCCCGTTCCAGCGTGGAAGGGTGGCCGAGTGGCTAAAGGCAGCAGACTGTAAATCTGCCCTCTCCGGAGTACGTAGGTTCGAATCCTACCCCTTCCACCATTTTTCCTTTTATCCCCATTCAGGCACATTCATCATAGACCGCAGAAACCTAGGCATATAAGGGGTTTTCTTTCGTCTGCGAATTTTCATGTTCACCATAATTCGTTTACAGCCACCCTAAAACGGGGGTACATTACAGGGGTATCTATGAACCGTGGGGGTATTTATGAAGCTGACAGACACCGCTTGCCGTAATGCAAAGCCCAAAGACAAGCCTTATAAGAAGGCGGATGGTGGCGGCTTGTATCTATTGATTAAGCCAGACGCCTCAAAATACTGGCGCATGAAGTACCGCTTTCTGGGCAAGGAAAAGCTTCTGGCCTTCGGCACATACCCCCTCACCTCTCTGGCCGATGCCCGCGAAGAAAGGGAAGCCGCCAAAAAACTGCTGGCTGGGGGTACAGACCCTGCAAAATACCGGAAAGAGGAAAAGCGCCGGACGATCCGCAACGCGCAAAACACCTTTAAGGCCGTGGCGCTGGAATGGCACGAAAACCAGAAAGAGCGCTGGAGCGAGAATCACGCACAGAACGTCCTGCATCGTTTGGAAACGGATATATTCCCTCATCTGGGGGCAGAAACTTTAGCCAGCATCGAAGCCCCGGACTTACTGGACGCACTTAGAAAGATCGAAAAGCGCGGCGCTCTGGATATCGCCAAACGCTCAAGGCAGATTTGTGGGCAAGTATTCCGATATGGCATACAGACAGGGCGTTGCAAGCGCGATCCTTCCCACGACCTCCAAGGCGCACTGAAAACCCGTAAGACAAAACATTTTGCAGCGCTGGAAGCGAAAGAGATACCAGAGTTTCTCACCGCGCTAGAGCGCAACGATGCCCGTCTCTATGCCCGGACACGCCGTGCCATCAAGCTTTCTATGCTCACATTTGTTCGCCCCGGCGAGATCAGGGAGGCCCGCTGGGAGGAGATAGACTTTGAGGCAAAGGAATGGACGATTCCCGCCGAACGCATGAAAATGAAAAGGTCTCATATCGTGCCCCTTTCCCGTCAGGCTCTGGCAATTCTAAAAGAGCAGCAGGAAGAAACGGGATGCCTGAATACATCTTGGGTTTTTCCCTCGCAGATCAGACCAAAAGACCCTATGAGCGATGGGACGGTAAACGTCGCCATTAGGAAGCTAGGTTTTCAGGGTCGCATGACAGCGCATGGATTCCGCGCACTGGCCCGCACGACCATAAGGGAAAAGCTGGATTACGCTCCGGATATTATCGAGGCCGCGCTTGCCCACAAACCCGCCGGCCCCTTAGGCGAAGCTTACGACCGGACCAAATTTCTCTCCCAGCGCCGCAAGATGATGCAGGAGTGGGCGGATTATCTGGATGCTGTGGCCAGTGAGGGGAAAGTGATTTCTTTTTCCGAAACAAGCAAGAGAGCCTCGCAGTGACGGACTCCCCTGACGAACAGCTATATAAAAAGACTTTTACGCCAGAGTCATGGGTTCCTCTTAAACAGGCCGATCACGCAAAAACTTTATATGCCAAGCTATATGATAGCCTCACAGAATTAGCCCGCGCAGGCCATAAAGACGACTATCGGTACTATTATTACAAGGCTATCGAAATATTCTGCACAGATGAAGAACTAAGGGATGTTTGGGAAACTAAGACAAAACGGGATTATGAGGGACAAGCAATAATGTCTATATTTAACCAAATATTTTCCCTCTGTCCCTCAAGGCCGAAAATCACAGAAACAAAGCGCAACAATAGACTTAAAGAGATAGATAAATATCTAAAAAAAATTGAAAGGTTAGCGGTTTCCGATGGAAGCGTTGGAAAGGTCGTTTCTATGAGCCTTGCTATTACACATTCTAATATACTTGAAGAGATGTCGGACCTTAATCCCGAACAAATAAAAAAATCGTCTCAAAGGACATTTCCTCCATTGGCGGTTGAGCCGTCTTTATTTTTCAAAAATTTGCGTGAGGAAATAAAAAATTGTCATATGAACACGCATTCTTCCTCCACCCACAATATAGGGGGTGAACGAACCTCTGAGCGCGTCTACTTCATTCACGAGTTTACAGAATTAGTGAGGTTTATTCATGAGTATAAGAGAAAAAACCACGCAATGACCGCAAGAATATTAAACAAGATTCGCCCTGACTTAGGGCCATTTAGCGACGATAATATTAGGCAAGTTACGACTAAAAAACGGTCCAAAGCGAAATCGTTGATTAAAAAATCGGGCTGACCGTTTCGGATTCGCCATTTTGTAAAATTCTTTCAATGACAGTGCTTTTTTCACGAGCCAATACTGGTTGCAGCGGATGCATGGTGTGTCCGTAAGTAACCTTATAGGAGGCTCTGACATGAAACCTCTACTCACCATGTCAATAGAAGAAACCCGAGCTGCAACAGGCTTGGGACGCACAAAGCTATACCAACTCATTAACAACGGCGAACTGAAAGCCCGTAAAATCGGAAAAAGAACCGTAATCCTGAAAGACGACCTGGAAGCGTTTCTAAAAAATCTCCCGTCTTACAATTCTCAAAATGCTGGGGTTTAATCATGGTAAACAAAGAAAAAAGCTGGCCAGCGGGAACTGGCACAGCCTCAATATTTTCCTACCCCAAACCTACCAAACCCGCTCAATTTCCGCAAGAGAGATTGCTTAGGCAAGCGCACTGGGAGGCCGTGCAGAGGGTGAATAGTGATACTACTCCGGTAAACCGCTTGATTGCCATGCTGGTGGCTGCTGCATGGAAGAAAGACATGATGAACGGGAGCGCGGAATGACAGACATCATTTCACACTGGTTAGAAAACTGCATTTACGGCTCTCTGCAGGCATACAAGGCTTTGGCGCAAGCTGGATACCAGCACGACTGGATAAGGCATGGCGATCTTGGGGGGATCAGGGCACGAATTGATGGAAGATTCTTTGAGCCGGACCGGTACGGGGAATTCTGGGTTGCCCAGCCCATCTGGGTCGAGCAGCCGACTGCCTTTCATTATGTCGAAAACCCAATTCTTGAGGACATAATCGCATGGCAGCCCGCGCAACCGGATATCTGGTATTTCCTTCGCGGAGAAACCGGATTGATCCTTGGCGAAGAGAACCTTGTTTACGCGCAGCTTGCCGGGGAGAAAGCCGTTTTACACCGGACGCCGCTGGACTGGCTGAAGGCCGGACGCAAGGGAGCCGTTCTGCTGGACGAACACGGGCTGCACCGCTTGCTGGACGTTGCCGAAATCGTATGCGCGGACGTAAAGCACGGCACGGAAGTGAAGGAGAAGCTTAACCGCCACTGCCTTCGCCAAATGCCAAAGTTTTATGTTTCATCTCAGCAGGAGGTGCAGCCATGAAAGACATCCCTCTGGAGCAGGCCATAAACGGGGCTACGATGCCGCTGGAAACGCTGGAGCAGGAAATCCAGCGCCTCAGCCGCCTTTCTCCGCTGGAATACGATCAGGTGAGAAAGGCCGAAGCAGAAAGGCTTGGGATACTCCTAAGCACTCTGGACACAGAAGTCAAAAAGCGCAGGCGTTCGCAAACAACGGTGCATGATGACAAAGCCCTGTTTCCGCGGGTGGAGCCTTGGCACGATCCGGTAGACCCGGCAGCGCTACTAGACGATATTCAGGGGGTGTTGCGGACCTATATTATCTGCAACACCGAAATCGCAGTGACAGCCACGCTCTGGATAGCCTTTACGTGGTTTATCGAATTTGTACAGGTTGCCCCTATTGCCATGATTACAGCACCGGAGAAGCGTTGCGGCAAATCTCAGCTATTAGACCTCATTGGAAAGTTGGCAAGCCGCCCGCTTTTGGCCAGCGGGATCAGCCCCGCTGCAATCTATCGCGTGATAGAAGCTTACAGTCCTACACTGCTAATAGATGAAGCCGATTCGTTTATGAAGGATAACGAGGACGCCAGAGGGATTATCAATTCTGGGCATACACGCGCCAGCGCAAATATCATTCGCCTAGTCGGAGAAAATCACGAGCCAAAGCAATTTAGCACATGGGGGGCAAAGGCGATATCCGGGATCGGTAAACAGGCGGATACGCTCATGGACCGCAGTGTTATTCTAGAACTTCGCCGAAAGCTGAAGCATGAAAAGGTAGACAGGCTGCGACACGCAGACCTGAAACAGTTTGAAATCCTCAAAATGCGACTGTCCCGCTTCAGTGAAGATGCCGGACCCTCGATTCAAGACGCAAGACCGCTTATCCCCGAAAGTCTGAACGACAGGGCGCAGGATAATTGGGAGCCTCTGCTGGCAATTGCGGATTTTGCCGGGGGACACTGGCCGGAACGCGCACGGCAAGCTGCGCTCAAGATATCCGGCATGGATACGGACCCGCCCTCCCTCTCCGTTGAATTGCTGCAAGACATACAAGCCGCCTTCGAGGAAAGACGCTGGCTGAAAGTTAAATCAGCGGATTTGATCGAAGCGCTTTGCGAAGATGATATGAAGCCATGGGCAATCTACAACCGTGGGCAGCGAATAACACCGAGGCAACTGGCAAACCGTCTGGGGGAGTATAAAATTCATCCGAAAAGTGTCCGATTAGGCATGGCAGTATCGAAAGGATATGAGCGGGATCAGTTCGATGATGCTTTCACACGTTATATCCCTTCCACAGATAGCCCCCTTCTATCCGCTACAACGCTACAACACGCCTCTAACGTACAGCCAGAGCGCGTTACCGACGAAGCGGATAGAGAAAAACTACCACATCCCCAAAATCATGACGCTACGCGCAAACCAACGCTGGATAAGGCTTGTAACGTGTAGCTGATAAAACAGGGGTCTTAATATAAGTGGTAACCCCCATATTTGAGTCCACCTGCAGAGTGAATCGGTTGCTGTTGTTTTCTTATTAAGGAGATTCACTCTACAGCCGGGCTCATTTATAGGGGTGGCGGCTCATATGCCTTGTCGAAAAGACCAAGCAAAAAGCCGCTTTTAGGAAATAACCTATTCGCTTGTGCACAACCCACTAAGAATAGAAAGGTTTGCGTCTACAAAAACAAACGGCTTTTCTAGCCCATCGGCATATTCATCGACACGTAACATATCTACACCAACTGGTCCATATAAGGTAACGACCTTGTAAGCGGAAGATTTACTGCCTTTATTAAGAACCTCAGGGTATCCATTCGGGGCCCATTCAGGTTCACTAAAGGATCCCAACGTGTTAAGAGATGAATGGCCCCATCCAGAAATAATTCCTGTACTTTTTTCAACTGTAAACTCTGTTCCAATGCTTAACTTAGCCATACCAAACATTTCTAGCTTCCCTTCACGAGAGAGCAGCAAGCTTGTTATAACTTTGCATCGGTATTTGTCGTGAGCTTCTGCTTCTATTGAAAAATAGAATTGAAAAATAATAATAAAAAGGAAACAATTTTTAAGCCTGATTGTCATTTTTGGTTAATGCCGCCCTGTTCTCATGGTACTGAAAAATAGATTATGAATTTTCTGTTGATAATAAAAGCTTTATAGATGGTTTTGAAATGTTAGTCCCTAAAAAATTAACCTTACTCCTTTCAAGTCTTTTGTTTCTTG
>JAGNKE010000008.1 GCA_018000295.1 Alphaproteobacteria bacterium
CCAAGAGTAAAATTAAAAATGAAAGTATTTTTTTATTCATTGTCGTGAAACCCTTATGCCACGTGGTGTAGTAAGAGAAATTTTTAACTTACGCTATTAACTATAAGCTATGGCTGTCATGGTGGAGGTATCAGGTGACACCTCGAACCGATTATTTGAGGTTTTGGAGGCTTTTGAAGATTATTTAAAGAACTTGATGTAAAATGAAACTGACCCGAGTGGTTTGATATGATGTTTAATCTCCGGTTCGACCACGCCTTTTTTGTTAGGGTTTAAAATATGCACCTCTTTATCTTCGATAGTATATTCCAGCTCGCCCTCGCTTACGCATATTAAACCCCACACACCGCTTTTGGTGTTATGATTTTTTAATAACCCTTTGGGCACAGTCTCCTCAGTAAATACTGGTGATGTGCTATATTGCTGCACATGATCGGGGAGTGAATTCATTTCCGTATCCTTTCCAGTTTATCTTAGGAAAATAGCAATTCCTTGTTCTGCACCGTATCGGCCAGCGTGTATTTGTTCATTGTATTGATAAAATTCTGCGTGGCTTCGAACAGGTAATGCTTCAACTGACATGAGCCTGTAATCCGGCAGGTATTGGTCTTGGCATCAAAGCATTCGACAATATTCATGTTCGGCTCTAACTGTTTAATCAAATCACCCAGACGTAGTTTTTCAGCATCTTTGGCAATCTTAATGCCACCACCCTTGCCTTTGGTGGTTTCGATATAGCCAAGCTGTGAAAGCCGGTGAACAACCTTCACAAGATGATTGCGTGAAATACCGTAATGCTCGGCAATTTCTTTCACGCTGGTCGTATGCCCAGAGCGGGCGGCGACATACATGAGTGTGCGAAGGCCATAATCGGTAAAACTGGTTAGCTGCATTTTTAAACTCAAACAGGGTTGTAATTTTAATTCCGTTATAATATATATTCAAAATACATATTTTGAAAGGAGTTTTCCATGCTTTCCCAACAAACCATCGACATCGTTAAATCCACCGCTCCCATTTTGCAGGAACATGGTGAAACTCTGACCAAGCATTTTTATAAACGCATGTTTTCTCATAATCCTGAGGTCGCACCTTACTTTAATCCAGCTAACCAATCCGAAGGCACGCAGCAACGTGCATTGGCTGGTGCTATTTGTGCTTACGCGGCTAACATCGACAATCTGGAAGTTCTGGGCGGCGCAGTGGAATTGATTGCGCATAAACATGCTTCATTGATGATTAAGCCGGAGCATTACCCGATTGTTGGTGAGAACCTATTGGCCTCAATCCGCGAGGTTCTGGGCGAAGGCGCGACCGATGATGTGATTAACGCATGGGGCGAAGCTTATGGATTTTTGGCTGACATTCTGACTGGGCGTGAAAAACAAATTTACGATGATAACGCTGAAAAGCCCGGCGGCTGGGATGGTTTCAGAAACTTCAAAATTGAAAAAAAGGAAAAAGAAAGCAGCATCATTACATCCTTTTACCTGAAACCCGAAGATGGCGGCACATTGCCAGATTATTTACCGGGGCAGTATATTACCGTGCGTATGCCCACGCCGGATGGGTCAACGACAATGAGGAATTACAGCTTGTCCGATAAGCCAGGACAGGAATATTTCCGCATAAGCGTGAAGCGCGAAACGGGGCCAAAGGCCGATACGCCCAAGGGTTATGTATCTAACAAACTGCATGACGAAATTGAAATTGGTGATGTAATCGAGGTCGGTCCGCCATGCGGAGAGTTTTTCCTGAACCTTAATGACCGTCATGAGCGTCCGTTGGTTCTATTAGCGGCGGGTGTGGGCATTACACCGATATTAAGCATTATGAAGTCAGCTATTGAATCCATGCCGGAGCGTGAAATTATATTCGTGCATGGCTGTTTAAATGAAGACGTGCAGCCCTTTAAAGCCATCATTGATGAATTGGCAGAAAATCACCCAAAGCTAAAAATCCATTACCGCTACAGCGATTCTGAAACGGATGGGCTAAAACGCGAGGGCAATTGTTCAACCGGATTTGTTGATGCAGCGTTGATCGAAAGCCTTTTGCCGGATCGCCATGCGGATTATTACTTCTGCGGTCCCAAGCCATTTATGGTGGGTATTTACCAAGATCTTTTGAAATGGGGCATCCCTGGCAATCAGGTCCACTTTGAGTTTTTCGGCCCCAAAGAGGAACTACAAGCGGCTGCATAACGTGTTTTGTGCTATAATTGAGTTATGAGTGAAAAAGGCAAAAAGCTTCAATCTAACAGTGTTCAGGAACGGAAGCCTGCTGCCTCGCCCGTTTGTTATCTGGATCAATTTCCTGAATATTTTGGAGATGAGGAGGCTGTTAAGCCCAATACAGACGATACAAATAAAAAAGACACCGAACACTTGCCAGAGCCATAAAATGCTCGATCAGTAAATTCTATTGTTATTCTGTTGATGGTTTGTTAACTCTGATCACAATCCGGACGAGATGCGCCGTACCCGGTTAAGACAAGACGACGCCTTTTGATAACATTTCAAGGAGGCGAATATGTCTTTAGCATGGGTTTATTTAATAATTGCAGGTTTATTAGAGGTGTGTTGGGCAATCGGCCTAAAATACACAGAAGGTTTTACAAAGCTTACACCTAGTATTTTCACAATAGTTACATTTTCATTAAGCATGTTTTTGCTGGCGAAGGCCACGCATACATTACCTATCGGAACGGCTTACGCTATTTGGGTTGGGATTGGCGTGTTAGGGGCTGTCGTATTGGGTGTTTATTTTTTTAATGAACCTATATCTCTTATGCGGGGCTTTTTCGTTATATTACTCATCATTTCAATAATCGGATTGAAAATAACAGCTTAAAGCGATGTTAGTTATTAACCTAAAGGCAGGTATTTTAAATTATGGATATCAAGCTGTACCGCATTTATACGGGTGAATGGGTTGTGTTCCCATGTCCAAAACCATCAGCGAGAGGGATGAAACGGGAGAGCGCAGCGTCTCCCTTTCCAAGCGTGTTGACGAAAAATCGAAGATTTGTAGTACAACACACAGCTTGCGTTGCTTGGGAAGAACACTACTAGAGGTGCGGCCTTCAATATTTTAGCACATAATTTCCCGCTTTCTTTTTCTTGATATACGTCCTGTTGTTAAGCCTGCGCCCATCCGCACCTCCATACGATGATATTCTTTCCCTGTAGTCCAACAGAAGGAAAGAAAGCATAACAATGAAACCAGACATCGAAAAATACCTAGGCATGATGGACGATTGGGACATGCCGCGTGAGCAGAAAATCCAGCTTATCAATGACCTTTGGCGCATCATGGAAAACTTTGTTGATCGCGCCTTTGGCATTCACCCCGCGCAGCAGATGATGCAGAAAAATCCGCTTCGTGATTTACAAGATTCCGAGAAAATCATAAGCTCGTCCTGTACCCAAAAACAGAATAAGCCGCCACCGCCCACACAAGGAGTCCGCCCATGAGCAGCATACAACAAAAAGCCGTGATTTACTGCCGCGTCTCCAGCCAGAAACAAGTGACCAAGGGTGATGGATTGGGTTCTCAAGAAACACGCTGCCGTGAATATGCCAGTCATAAAAATTATCAGGTCGTTGAAGTTTTCCGCGATGAAGGCGTATCAGGCAGCATGATTAACCGCCCCAGTATGCAGGCGATGCTGTCCTTCCTCAAGAAGCACAAAAAGAAAGAACCGCATGTCGTCATCATCGACGACATCAGCCGCTTGGCCAGAGGGCTTGAGGCGCATATCCAGCTTAGAACGGCCATAGGCGATGCTGGCGGCAAACTGGAAAGCCCGTCTATAGAATTCGGCGAAGATTCCGACAGTCGCCTTGTTGAAAACCTGCTGGCGAGTGTTTCGCAGCACCACAGACAAAAGAACACCGAGCAGGTCAAGAACCGTATGCGCGCGCGTGTCCTCAATGGCTATTGGGTCTTTCATCCTCCGATTGGCTATAAATATGAACGGGTGAGCGGTCACGGCAAGTTGATGGTGCGCGATGAACCCGTGGCAACGATTATCCAGCAAGCCCTAAACGGTTTTGCTTCTGGCCGCTTTGAAAGCGTGGCCGAGGTCAAACGCTTCCTTGAAACCTGCCCAGAGTACCCGCGCGGGAAGAACGGAGAAGTGCATTTCCAGCGTGTAGATGATCTGCTGCGCCGTGTTCTGTATGCGGGTTATATAGACGTGCCACAATGGGGAATTTCTCTTCACCCCGCCAAGCATGAGCCATTGATTAGCTTTGAAGACTTCCAGAAGATAGAAGAACGCCTTGAAGGTAACGCCAAAGCCCCGATTAAGGCCAATATCAACGATGATTTCCCGTTGCGCGGATTTGTCACCTGCGGGTGCTGTGATCGTCCTTTAACGGCCTGCTGGTCAAAGGGACGCACGACTAAATACCCGTATTATCTCTGTACGAACAAGCAATGCGGGGAATACGGCAAATCTATCCGTAAAGAGCAAATGGAAGCCGAGTTTTTGGAGATTGTCCGTAGCCTCAAGCCTTCACCCAAGTTGTTTTATCTGGCCTTGGATATTTTTGATCGTCTATGGAAGGACAGGCAGGAACAAGCCAATGGACAGACAAAGACGATCAAACAACAAGTGTTACTGATTGATCGCAAGGTCGGGCAGTTCCTTGACCGTGTGGTGGAGGCAGACAATCCAATTCTGATTGAGACCTACGAAGCCAAAATTAGGGCATTGCAGGAAGAGAAAACCGCCCTCAATGAAAAGATCAAAATGTGTGGTAGTCCGCTGGATACGTTTGAAAACACATTTAGAACCGCTATCGAGTTCCTTGGAAACCCGCTTAAACTCTGGGAAAGCGAGTGCCTGACACAGCGCAGAATGCTGCTTCGGATGGCGTTTGATGACAAAATAACCTATGATCGCCACAGCGGTTTTAGAACCGCCGCTTTCTCGCAGCCATTCTCGCTTTTAGCCGATTTACGGGATGCTAATTATGAAATGGTGGGCCTGGAGGGACTTGAACCCTCACGTCCGAAGGACAACGGATTTTAAGTCCGCAGCGTCTACCATTCCGCCACAGGCCCGCTTGAATGGTCCGCCAAATTAAGCACAGAAGCGCAGTGGATGCAATGTCTTGGCCTTATGGCTTTCTCAGGAAGGAGGGCGGGTGCGGAAGGATTCCAAGGTTTTTGAGAGGTTTTCGATGACGGAGCGGCCCCGGGCGGTCAGGCTGATTTCCTTTCTTCGGCGCTCGGTTGGCGCGACCGTGACCTTGACGAGGCCGTAGGGCTTGCCTTTCTGGCGGTATTTTGACAGGGCGCCGACGATGCGCGAGACGGTCGAGAGGGGCATTCCGGTCTTTGCCGAAAGCTGGGTCAGGGATAGACCCTCCGCCCTTGCGATTTCACAGAGGCAGACCGCGTATTGCAACGGAAATTCGGCGTCAATTTTCTGCAGTTCGGCCAGAAGGCGGATCAGATCCTCCAGTTCCTGTTTCATGTTCCTCACCCGTTTTGTCCCTTAATAATCTTCCCGGTGTCACAATTATTTGAATATATGGAATATCAATTATTCTTTCGCCCTTGCAAGTATTTAGAGAAAAAAGGGGGTATGCCCCCAATTCCCTTGCAACCTCAAAATACACGGCAAAACGCCTGCCGGGCGCAAAATATACATACATCAGTTGTACTCCCCTTCCATGCGATAAAGTGCGCACGGAGTCAATACCCACACGAAATAAATAGTTGTATTATTATTACATTATCTTATCCATGATTGTCAAAAAAGGCGAAAAAATCCGTGCCTTTTGTTCTTGCGTTCCGTCCTACGGTATCAGTAAACAGCGCCTGCATCAGCGGGATCGTTTTTTCCAGCGGGGCGGTCAGATGGCCGATTTTTACGGTTTGCCCTATGATGACTACAGGGTTATGTGTCACGCCCTTTATTACAATCGGCGGGGTGCCGAAGGGCAGGGCGGTCCGTCGGGCTGGATGAAGGCGCAGTCACTCATCGTCTGTGCGCTCTGGAAGTCCAGATCCAGCGCGGACAATGT
Source organism: Alphaproteobacteria bacterium (assembly GCA_018000295.1). Classification (GTDB taxonomy): domain Bacteria; phylum Pseudomonadota; class Alphaproteobacteria; order Micavibrionales; family Micavibrionaceae; genus JAGNKE01. The sequence goes on from JAGNKE010000008.1 coordinate 6,042, forward strand.
CGAGAAAACTGCCCCGGAGAGTATGGCCTGCGCGATGTCGGTTGCGCCGAAGCGGGCGCCGGAAAAATCGCACGCGGTGAGGTTCGATTCGCAAAAGCACGTATCACAGAGAGTGGCGTCGCGGAGGTCGGATTGTTTCAGATCGGCTTCCGAGAGGTTTGCGCCCGTGAGGTTTGCTCCCCTCAGTTGTGCGCTCTGCATCACGAGGCTGTCCAGATTGGCGTTCGAGAGGTTGTGGCCGGACAGATCGGCGCCGGAAAGGTCGAATTTTTCCCTGCACAATTTTTCCAAACATTCAATCATTGAGGGAAACTCTCCCGCGCAGATTATTCCCTGTGTCCTATGATTTCTGATTTCTATAAGGGGCATGGCTTTCTCCTTTTGTTGAGATACTTGATATATTGCAACTAATATTTTAAAAAAGGCAAATTTATCTCTGCGCCTTTTCGCCGTCTGGCTCCGGGCCTTGTGTGTGTGCTAGTCTTCGCGTCAGAGTGCGATCGGCGTATTTAGATAATTTTTATGCGAATCACCCCGTCATGAGCGAACAGAGCCCCAAGCCTTCGATCGAAGCCGGATTAAGGATTATCGCGGAGGCGGTGAAGACGCTCTCGCTGACGCCGGGGGTTTACCGAATGATCGCGGGGGACGGCGAGGTTTTATATATCGGTAAAGCCAAGGCTCTCAAAAAGCGGGTGGCCTCTTACCTGAATTTTGCCAAGCAGCCGATCCGCTTGCAGCGGATGATCGCGCAGACGCAAAAGATGGAGTTCATCGCCACGCATACGGAGGCGGAAGCGCTGCTGTTGGAATCCAGCCTGATTAAGTCGCTTCAGCCGCGCTATAATATTTTGCTGCGGGACGATAAATCGTTTCCGTTTATTCTGATCCGTGAGGATCATGAATTTCCGCAGGTGCAGAAGCACCGGGGCGCGAAAAATATCAAGGGCAGTTATTTCGGGCCGTTTGCTGGAGCGGCGGACGTCAACCGGACTTTGGCGATCCTCCAGCGGGCGTTCCTGTTGCGGAATTGCAGCGACAGTACGTTCGCGCAGCGGGAGCGGCCGTGCCTGCAATATCATATCAAGCGCTGCACCGCGCCGTGTGTCGGGCTGGTGAGCCGGGAGGATTACGGTGAGCAGGTGCAGGGTGCGCGGGACTTCCTGAGCGGGAAGAGCCGGCAGATTCAGGAGCGGATGCAGACGGTGATGACAGAGGCCAGCGCGGCGATGGATTACGAACGCGCTGCTGCGATCCGTGACCGTATTCGAGCGCTGACGAGTGTACAGGTGAGTCAGGAGTTTGGGGATGTGGGTGAGGCGGAACTGGATGTTCTAGCCTTACATCATGAGGGGGGGAAGAGCTGCGTTCAGGTGTTTTTCTTCAGGGGCGGGCAGAGTTTTGGAAATCGGTCCTATTTTCCGCGCCATGATTCAGAGGAAAAGCCTGAGGATATTCTGGCCGCGTTCCTTGCCCAGTTTTATCAGGGAAAGCCGGTGCCGAAGGCTGTTCTTGTGAGTCATGAGATTCCGCGCAAGGGTGTGATTGAGCAGGCGCTCAGGGCGCAAAGCGGGCATAAAGTTTCGATCAGCCTTCCTATGCGCGGGAAGCGGCGTAAGGTGATTGATTTTGCGCTGGGGAATGCACGGGAGGCTCTGACGCGGCATTTGCTTTCGCAAGCCGGGCAGGCGCGGATGCTGGCGGGGGTGGCTGATTTGTTCGGGATGGCGGAGCCGCCGGAGCGGATCGAGGTTTACGATAACAGTCATATTTCCGGAACGAACATGGTGGGGGCGATGATCGTGGCCGGACCGGAGGGGTTTCAGAAAAATGCCTACCGCCGATTTAACATCAAGCAGGCTGATGCGGCCGATGATTACGGGATGATGCGCGAGGTTCTGACGCGACGGTTCAAGCGGGCGCTCAAGGAACAGGAAGAGAATGGACGCACATCGTGGCCTGATCTTCTGCTGATCGACGGGGGGCAGGGGCAATATAATGTGTGCCGCGAGGTGCTCGAGGAATGCGGGGTGCTGGGCGAAGTTGTTCTTGTGGCCATATCCAAGGGGCCGGACCGTCATGCGGGGCGTGAAAAGTTTTTTATCGAGGGGCGGGTGCCGTTTCAGCTTCCGGTTTACGATCCCGTGCTGCATTTTTTGCAGCGGTTACGTGATGAGGCGCATCGGTTTGCGATTGCGGGGCACCGGGGCAAGCGACAGAAGCAGATGGTGGCTTCTCCTCTGGACGATGTGCCGGGGATCGGGGCGCGGCGGAAGAAGGCGCTGTTGATGTATTTCGGATCAGCCAAGGCCGTGGCTGCGGCGGGGATTGAGGATCTGATGAAAGTGGAGGGGATTTCGCGGGCCGTGGCGCAGAAAATCTACGATCATTTTCATGGATAAGCCTTTGTATTTAAATAAGAATAGTCATTCTATCGCTTTGCAGAACAAATAGTGTTTGTTTCGGTGTTCCCTTGTTCATTAGAATAAGCTTTTAAAAACGCAAGCGCTTTAAAAGAGGGGGCCGCGCAGTGGCGATTGAAAACAAGATTCATGGAAAGCTGTGTGTGAGTCCGGTCGTTTCCGTTGAGCGTTATTTTCCAAGAGCCTGTCCGATGATGGGAACCGAGTCCGAGCAGCGTGCTTTCTCTTACATTTTTCTTGAATGGTATAAAGTTGAAGGATTTTTCGCCGTTTTTTCTGCGCTTTATTTTTCGTATTTTTGTATTTTTCGTGCAAAAGAATCAGGGCAAAAAAATAAAAAACTGAAAAATCAAAACGATATCATTTTGCTTGGGGAAAAGTTGGAATCGACTCTTGCGGGGGTCAAAAACCCGTGTTACTTATTTGTCTATTCTAACATTTTGGTTTCGAGTTTTTTTCGTGGTGGGCGCATTCGCGTGCCTGTCATAGTCAACTGTTAATCGTGGAAAGGTACGTTCAAATGTTTCATCGCGTGAGGTCAGAGATACAAGAGGGAGAGCAGAAGTCTCAGGGCCAGGGAGCTTCGCAAGATACCAGAAGCCGTGAGGTTCGCGGTTCTGTCATCGCTAAGAAGAATAGCCGGGAGATAGTTAAAAATAAGGCAGAGGAGAGAGAGATCGAGCAGGATGAGCTTGAGCTTGACGATTCTGATGACGTGACCGACGAGGATGAGAGCGCGGGCGAAAGCCATCGCGAGACCGTGTCTTCGCCAATTTACGGGCCGAGCAGCTATGTAAGCGATGTCGAGATTCAAGCTCGCCCCAGCGATCTTGGAACCGGTGCGTTTCAGCGTCCGTTCCAGCCGGGTGGCCGGGTTCCGGGTGTTTACCCCGGCGCCTATGTTCCCCCACAGGCTTACGAAGCACCCTCACTTTCGGCGGCTGACCGGACGCTGACGATCGGGCGGGGCATCAATATGTCGGGCGAGATCGAGGCTTGCGATCATCTTGTCGTTGAAGGAACCGTTGAAGCGGCCCTGAAAGGCGCGAAGGTTCTTGAGATTGCGGAAAGCGGTACGTTCTATGGCACCGTCGAGATCGAGGAAGCGACCATCGCCGGACGTTTCGAAGGCGATATCACCGTTAACGGACGTCTGACGATCAAGGCGAGCGGCGCGATCACGGGTTCGATCGCCTACCGCGAACTGGAGATCGAAGCTGGGGCCGTTCTGGACGGGAAAGTCACACCGCTGAAGGCTGCGACGGACAATGTTCGCCTGGAAAAGTACAGGGCCGGCACGGACGCGTCAGCGATGGCGAAAGCGAAGGAGATTATCTCCAAGCGCGACCGGAAAGAGCCGGCCAATCTCGAAGGCGGGATGTTCGCAAGGACGAGTGCGAAGTAATTCCGCCGGACTGACCGCTCACCGGGTTTTCCCGAGGGCGGTGCCTTCCAGAACGGGAGAGCGGTTTATCGAAAAGGGACTTCGTTGTGGGATTCAGTGAACAGGATCAAGGGAGCCGGGGCGAGAGTCTCGGCTTCTCTTTTTTTCGTCGGCACTCCGTCCCTCTGGTTAAGAGGGATAACCTTCTGAACGTCGGATTTCTGGGCGTTATCGCGATCCTTGTGATTGTGTGTTTTTCCGGTACAGTTTTTTACTCCGGTGCGGCCGGGCTGAAAGTGGATTCGATTGAGAACGCCTATTCCTATTCGCTGTCCGAGATTCGGGATATGGCGCGCAAAGACAATTACGTTTTGAACGGGGCGCCGGCGGAGCTGATCCTGAGCCTTTTTCAAACGCCCGAGACTATCCGTAGCGATCATCCGGTGGTGGTCTGGCAATACCGCGCTTCGTCTTGTGTGCTGGATATTTATTTGAGTGTCGGGGAGGATCAAGCGCCGCAGAACGTCCTTTATTCCGAAGTGCGGGGGCGGGATCCGGAGTCGGCGGACGTTGTGTGGAGCGACTGCGTTCCCGCGTTGCTGGAGCGGCCGATTCATTTCGCGGCTCTGGATTCCGGCTGATTATCCGGTTTTTTCCTTGAAGGCGCAGATGTCGTTGACCGGGCAGGACGGGCAGTCCGGTTTGCGGGCTTTGCATATGTAGCGGCCATGCAGGATCAGCCAGTGATGGGCATTGAGGGCGAATTCGGCGGGGACGGATTTCATCAGGGCGTCCTCCACCGCCTCCGGTGTTTTTCCGGGGGCGAGGCCGCTCCGGTTCGAGACGCGGAAGATGTGGGTGTCCACAGCCATGGTCGGTTGGTTAAAGGCGACATTCAGCACGACATTTGCGGTTTTCCTTCCGACGCCGGGCAGTTTTGTTAATTCCTCCCGCGAGTCCGGGATTTTTCCCGCGTGGTCACGGATGAGGATTTCCGAGAGGGCGATGATGTTTTTGGCCTTGGTGTTATAGAGGCCGATGGTTTTTATATGTTCTTTGAGTTTTTCAAGGCCGAGGCGGAGCATTTTTTCCGGGGTGTCAGCGATTGTAAATAGCTTACGGGTGGCTTTGTTAACGCCCGCATCGGTGGATTGAGCGGAGAGAACGACGGCGACCAGAAGGGTGAAGGGGTTGGTATATTGCAGATCGCTTTTCGGCTGTGGGTTGGATTCCTTCAGGCGCCGGAAAAATTCGTGGACGTCGTGTTTTTTCATCCGAGCATCTTAGCAGATGGTTTCTGCCAAGAAACGGGTTGGTTTTTTCCTCCGTTTCCCGTAATCAATCTTTATGAACAATTTCAATCTTTCCGTTGTGGCCGAGACGATCGATTATCTGGTCGCACATTATCACGCGCAACCTGATCTTGATTTTTTAGCGCGGCGGGCGGGATACGAGGCGACGCATTTTCAGAAGATGTTCAAGAAGGCCGTCGGGATCAGCCCCAAACGGCTGGTGCAGTATATGAATGTCCGCCATGCCCGGGGGTTGCTGCGTGAGGGGCGGCCTTTGCTCGACTCGGCCCTTGAGAGCGGGCTTTCGGGAACGGGGCGGTTGCATGATCTGTTCGTCTCCTGCGAAGGGATGACGCCGGGGCAGGTTAAGAACCGGGGGCTGGGGCTGGAGATTTTTTATGGATTCTTTCCGAGCGTACTTGGGGAGGTCTTGATTGCCAAAACTAGGCTTGGGGTTTGCTGGCTGGGGTTCCTGATGGAGGAGAGCCGGGAGATTCCGGTGCAGAGGATGCAGGCGTTCTGGCCGAAGGCTGTCTTCGTTCATGACGATGATTCGGTCGAGGGGGAGGGGGCGCAGGTGTTTGCGATCTGGCGCGGGAAGGGGCAGGATGGCCGTCAGCTTAAGCTTGACCTTTACGGGACGAATTTTCAACTGCAGGTCTGGCAGGCGCTCTTGCGGATTCCGAATGGTGAGACAGTCACATATAGGGATATTGCAAAAACGGTTTGCACGGAGCAGGCTTCGCGGGCGGTGGGGAACGCCGTGGGGGCTAATCCGGTTTCACTGCTGATTCCGTGCCATCGGGTGATTCGCGGCACGGGCATCATCGACAATTATGCATGGGGCAGTCCGCGCAAAAAGCTGATCCTGGCTCTTGAGGCCGAGAGGCTTTCTGCGGGGCGAGGTGAGCAAGCCGCATAGTTCACTGCGTTATTCCGCTTCGTATCTATAACCCGCGCCGTGGACGGTTTTTATGATCTGCGGATTTTTGGGATCGCGTTCAATGTTTTTTCTCAGTACGGCGATATGCTGATCCACTGTGCGGCTTTCGGGCATGATGTGCGCGCCCCAGCAGGCATCGAGCAGGGTATCCCGGTCTATGACCTTTCCTTTATTTTCATAAAATAGTTGGAGAATTTTAACCTCGCGCAGGCTGAGATCAATCGGCTGACCATCGCGGAAGGCTCTGAGTTGGAGTGGATAGACCGTGAGGTCTTTCATAGAAAATCCGCCTTGGTCGGGATTACGGTTTGCGCTTTTCAGAGTTCGGCGGGCCACAGCGCGAATCCGGGCTATGACCTCATGCACCCCGAAGGGTTTGACGATGTAATCGTCCGCTCCGAGTTCGAGGCCCAGCACCTTATCGATTTCTTGCCCCTTGGCGCTCATGAAAATGATCGGAACATCGGAGGGGAGCGCGCGGATTTTGCGGCAAAGATCGTAGCCGTTCAGGTTCGGCATCATAATATCGAGGCAGAGGAAATCGGGCTTTTTCTGCGAGAACAGCGCGAAGGCCTGCTCTCCGTCCTGCGCTCTTATGGGTTCGAAACCCTCCTGTTCGAGGATTTCGCAAAGGGCGCTCAGGATGTTTGGATTGTCTTCGGCGACAAGAACTTTCATAACCGCACCTCAAACGCAGCGCCCTTGGGCGTTTCCAATAAAACGAGTTCGCCGCCATGTGCCCGCGCCAGATTGCGGGCGAGCGGCAGGCCGATGCCCATTCCGGCGGTCTCTTGCGAATTCGATCCGCCCCCGCGTTCGAACGGCACAAAGATTTTCTTTCGTAGCGCTGCGGGGATGCCCGGCCCATCATCCTCAACGCGTATCAGAAGTTTTTTGTCTTCCTTGCGGGCGGACAGTTTTATTGTACCGCCTGCGGGGACGTATTTGAGGGCGTTGCTCAGGAGATTGACTAGAATCTGCTCCAGGACGCTGCGATCCACCGTGGCACGCACACGATGGGATTCAGTCATCAATTTGAGGTTCTTTGCAGCAAAGGCATCGGCGTGACGGACGCGGAGGGATTCAATTATTTCGTCGATGTCCTGATCCTTCAGGGTGATGTGAAGGCGATCTCCTCCCGAAAAGAGCAAGAGGTTATCGACAAGCTGCGTGAGCCGCAGACATTCCTGATCGAGAACGGCGAGTTTTTTTTGCGTCTCCGGTTGCTCGGCGGTCTGATTTTTCAGAAGGTCGATATAGAGACGCAGGTTGGTCAGGGGCGTTTTCAGTTCATGTGAGACGTGGCTGACGAAGGAGACTTTGCGACTGGTGATGCCGAGGATTTTCAGAAACTCCCAGAAGAAGTAGGCGCCTAGGATAAAAAAGGACAGCGATAAACCCACCCAGACCAGATGTTTTTGATAGTCGGGCAGGGGCAGATCTTCTTTGTAATAGGATATTTGAGGTGCGGTATTGCATTGCTGCAGAAGCTGTTTCTGTTCGTAGCGGCAGGTTATGGCGGCCTGCTCGTTTTTTATGAGGTCGTCCCAGATCCGGGCCATGGTGAGCATCGGCACGATGAGAATTAATATCAGGGCGAAGAGATGGCGTTTTTTCATATCTTGCAACAGTATAAAAAAGATACGGCCTCTGCCAAGGCCGTATCTTGCTCGTCGGTGGGGCTACGAGACATTAAAACTTACGGAGAACATCGTTGAGGTGTTTTGCTTCCTGTTTTCGTTCCATTGCGCGTCGTTTTCGATGGTCTGAGCGCTTTGTTCAAGGGTTTCCGAGTATTTGGTGAGGCGCGGGGAGGCCAATAACTCCCCAGCCTTTTTGAGGGTTTCGGCCATTTCATCCAGCAGCGCTTTCGCGTCATGGACTTTGCCTTGATCGCGAAGGTCGATGGCGGTTTTCTGAATGGCGGCCGCATTTTGTTCATTGACGGCGATCAGGACGTCGCGGTTTAGCGTAGTATTCACCAGATTCTGGTCATTCGTGACTTTTGTGCTTACATATTGCCAGTAATCTATATTGTTTTTGGATGCCATATCAAAATATAGAAGATTGACGTCAGCGATAGGGCTAACGATGTGCTGGCCGATGTCGGGCATAACTTCAGCCTCGGTCAGCACGTAAATCTCATGGTCGCTATAGACCTGATTGATTTTGACTGTAACCTCCTGACCATTGATTACGCCCTCCCGCCCCACTGAGAGCGGACGGACACCCTGCGCGAATTTCAGTTTGACCGTGACATCGTTTGCGACAACAGAGGATATTTTGCCCATTTCCCAGTCCAGTGTGCTGTACAGGTCTGCCGTATTCTCCAGAAAGCGGTGAAACCCATCGGATTTTGCGGCCAGCGTTGACATGAGATCCTCATTATAGCCTTCGCCGATGCCGATGGTGCTGACGGAGATGCCTTGCTGTATTAGGTCCAAACCCAGCCGACCCAGTTCTTCTGTCGATTGCGGGCCGACATTTGCCAGTCCATCGGAGAGCAGAATCACCCGATTGACCTGATTATCCGACACATAATTCATGAGTTCATGAGCGCCATCCGTAACCCCATCGTAAAGAGCGGTGCCGCCATTGGCCGTAATCGAGTCTATTCTTTGCCGTATCAATTCTGCGTTTTCCAAATGCGTTGTTGGCACCAGAACCTGTGATCGATCGTCATATATGATGATCGAGATCGTATCCCCAGACTGCAAACGGTCGATCATCGCTTTCGCAGCCTGCTTGACGTCCTCGATTTTCTGGCCGGACATGGAGCCGGATTTGTCGAGCACAAGCGCAAGATTGATCGGCGGTCTTTGCATTTTCGCAGAGTCAGGCTTTGTTCCCCGCAATCCGACCTTCAGGTAGATCTTCTGGTTTTGCCCCGTCATGATGTATGAATGGCTCAGTTGTGATGTGATCTGGACTGACGGGTTGTCGGCGCGTGCGTTTTGCGCGTTTATAGCTGTCAGCATCATTAGAGCCGCACAGAACCCGACAGCCCTTTTTATATTCGTAAACGTCATTTTCATCGCGCAATCTCCTTTTGAAAAACCTGCATTTCTTGATTGAACAGGATTTTCAAGTGAGATGGGTCAAAGGCGCGTCAGGGATTTGTAAAATCCATGTAAAAAACACTGCTGGCGGGTTTTATCCTAAAGATCGAGGACGTCGCGCATGGTGTAGAGGCCCGGTTTTTTGCCGGAGAGCCATTGTGCGGCGCGGATTGCGCCGCGGGCAAAGAGGGAGCGGTCGGTGGCGATGTGGCCGAATTCAATCCGCTCGCCCTCGCCGAAAAAGGTGACCTTGTGTTCGCCGACAATGTCGCCGCCGCGGGCGACGGCAAAGCCGATCGCGCCGGGGGCGCGGATGCCGGTTTTGCCATGGCGGGCGTAGGCGGCGATTGATTCCAGACGTTCGCCACGGCCCTTGGCTGCGGCTCTTCCTAGCATGATCGCCGTGCCGGAGGGGGCATCGACCTTCAGCTTGTGGTGGGTTTCGAAAATCTCGATGTCCCATTCGATGCCCAGACGCTCTGCGGCCTGCTCGACGTAGGCGAGAAGGATGTTGGTGCCGATGCTCATGTTCGCGCTGTAGAGGATGGGGGCGTTTTCGGCGGCGACTTGCAACGCTCTTTCGTCCTCCTCGTCCATACCCGTCGCGCCGATGACGAGCGGCTTTTTCAGTTCCGCTGCGATTTCCGCGTGGGTGCGCGCTCCGGCGGGGCTGGTGAAGTCAATGACGACATCGGAGGCTTCGAAGAGTTCCTTTGGCTCGCGGGTGACGAAGAAGTCGAATTTCTGCGCTCTTTCGCTCTGGATGCTGCCGCCGGAGAGTTCAACGCCCAGACCGCTCCAGCGGTCGGAGAGAAGTTCCTGCACGACCAGTTTTCCCACGCGGCCTGTGCAGCCCGCCACGCCAATTTTTAGCGTTCTTTCTTCGACCGTTTTGCCCATGGTTTTCTTTCCCGTCTTTTTATCCGTCAATCGCTGAGATCGCCCCAGAATTCGCGCATTTTTTTGAAAAATCCGCTCGATTCGGGGGAGTTCTTGCCCTTGGTGGCGCCATCGTCCATCGATTCATCGAGCTGTTTGAGAATATCCTGCTGCTTTTTGCTCAGGTTCACGGGGGTCTCCACGAAGATTTCGATATACATATCGCCGCGTGCGTCGGAGCGCAGGACGCTCATGCCCTTGCCCTTGATGCGGAATTGCTGGCCGGTCTGGGTTCCCGGCGGCACCTTGACGTTGGCGCGTTTGCCCTCAATGGTCGGGACGTCCACTTCGCCGCCCAGCGCCGCGCGGGTGACGGTGATCGGGACGCGGCAGTAAAGGTTTGCCCCGTCGCGGCGGAAGAGTTTGTGCGGTTTGACATTGAGGAGCACGTAAAGATCGCCCCGCGGTCCGCCGCGCTGGCCTGCTTCGCCTTCGCCCGTGAGGCGGATGCGGCGGCCGGTTTCCACGCCCGCCGGAATTTTGACGTTGAGGTTCTTTTCCTTGCGGACCGTGCCCTGACCCGCGCATTTCTTGCAGGGGTTGGTGATAACGCTACCCGCACCCTGACAGGTGGGGCAGGTGCGTTCGATTGTAAAGAAGCCTTGTTGTTGACGCAGGCGGCCCTGTCCGTTACAGGCGGGGCAGGCCTGACTTGAATGACCGGATTCTGAACCCTTGCCGTCGCAGGTTTCGCAGGTGTCCTGCAGGGGGATTTTTAATTTGGCTTCCTTGCCGAGGAAGGCTTCCTCAAGTGTGATTTCGAGGGTGTACTGGACATCCGAGCCGCGGGTCGGGCCTGTTTTGCGGCGGCCACCCATGATGTCGCCGAACATATCCTCGAAGATATCCGAGAAGGCGCCCCCGAAGCCGCTGAAATCTCCGCCCGCGCCGGGAGAGGCTGCGCCCATGCTGCCGTCGAAGGCGCTCATGCCGTAGCGGTCGTAGGCGGCGCGTTTCTGTTCGTCCTTCAGAACATCATAGGCCTGATTGACTTCCTTGAACTTTTCCTCGGCCTTCGGGTTGTCCTTATTCCGGTCAGGGTGATATTGCATGGCCAGTTTGCGGTAGGATTTTTTGATGTCCTCCGCGCTGGCGTTTTTTTCCACGCCCAGAATTTTATAGAAATCCTTGTCCGACATCGGATTATCCGGTCCTTATCCTTCTTGTCCCCGAGGACAGTACGCCAAAAGCACCGATGAGGGGAAACGCAAAGTTATCCTGTCCGGCGCTTCTGGCTTAAGCTTTTTAAGCAGACTTTTTGCGGTCGTCGTCCTCTTCCTCGATTTCGAGGTCGGTGAAGTCGGCGTCTATGGTTTTGTCCTCTTCGTCCACGTCCGGCGCCGGGGATTCCGGCGCTCCTTGCGGGGCCATGCCGGCTTCCTTTTCCTGCGCCTTGCGGTAGGCGATCTCCCCGAGCTTCATGCTGGCCTGCGCCAGGGCATCGGTTTTGGCCTTGATCTCATCGGCGTTTTCATCCTCAAGGGCGGATTTGAGGGATTCAATCGCCTTTTCAATCGCGGATTTATCGCTTTCCGGGACGTCGCCGCCGAATTCCTTGAGGCTGGCTTCGGCGGAGTGGATGGCGCTTTCGGCGTGGTTTTTGGCCTCGACGAGGGCGCGTTTCTTTTTATCGGTTTCGGCGTTGGCTTCGGCGTCCTTGACCATTTTTTCGATGTCGGCGTCGGAGAGGCCGCCCGAAGCTTGAATCCGGATCTGCTGCTCCTTGTTGGTCGCCTTGTCCTTTGCTGTGACGTGGACGATGCCGTTCGCGTCGATGTCGAAGGTGACCTCGATCTGCGGGATGCCGCGCGGTGCGGGGGGAATGCCGATCAGGTCGAACTGGCCGAGCAGCTTGTTGTCCGCGGCCATGCTTCGTTCGCCCTGGAAGACGCGGATGGTGACGGCATTCTGGCTGTCCTCGGCGGTCGAGAAGGTCTGGGATTTCTTGGTCGGGATCGTCGTGTTGCGCTCGATCATGCGGGTGAAAGCTCCACCCAGGGTTTCGATGCCCAGTGAGAGCGGGGTGACGTCGAGCAGCAGGACATCCTTGACGTCGCCCTTGAGGACGCCGCCCTGAATGGCCGCGCCGTCGGCGACGACTTCGTCCGGGTTGACACCTTTGTGGGGTTCCTTGCCGAAGAATTCCTTCACGGTTTCGATGATCTTGGGCATCCGGGTCATGCCGCCGACGAGAACGACGTCATCAATTTCGGACGCTTTCAGCCCCGAATCCTTGAGAGCGGCCTTTAGCGGTTCTACGGTGCGTTTGACGAGGTCGGCCACGATGTTTTCCATCTTGGCGCGGGTCAGCGCGATCTGGAGGTGTTTGGGGCCGGACGCGTCCGCCGTGATGAAGGGCAGGTTGATTTCGGTCTGGGTCGTGCTGGAGAGTTCGATCTTGGCTTTTTCCGCCGCCTCCTTCAGACGCTGGAGGGCCAGCTTGTCGTTGCGGAGGTCAATGCCCTGCTCCTTTTTGAACTCATCGGCCAGATAGTCGATGATTCTCAGATCGAAGTCTTCGCCGCCGAGGAATGTGTCGCCGTTGGTTGCTTTCACCTCGAATACGCCGTCACCGATTTCAAGAACGGACACGTCGAAGGTTCCGCCGCCGAGGTCGTAGACGACGATCGTGCCCGCGGTTTTTTTATCGAGGCCGTAAGCGAGGGCGGCGGCTGTCGGTTCATTGATGATGCGCTCGACTTCAAGACCTGCGATGCGGCCGGCGTCCTTCGTAGCCTGACGCTGGGAGTCATTGAAATAGGCCGGGACAGTAATGACGGCGCGGGTCACGGTTTCGCCCAGAAAGGCTTCCGCCGTTTCCTTCATTTTCTGGAGGACCATGGCCGAGATTTGCGATGGGGCGTATTTCTGGCCGTTGATTTCGACCCAGGCATCGCCGTTGTCGCCCTCGATGATTTTGAAGGGTGCCTTGCTCCGCATATCCTTGACTTGCGGATCGTTGAAGCGGCGGCCAATCAGGCGCTTGATGGCGTAAAGGGTGTTTTCGGGATTCGTGACCGCCTGACGCTTTGCGGGCTGGCCGACGAGGCGTTCGCCGTCCTTGCTGAAGGCGACCATGGATGGTGTCGTCCGCATCCCTTCGGCGTTTTCAATGACCCGCGGCTCCTTGCCATCCATAATGGCTACGCAGGAGTTCGTGGTTCCCAAGTCAATTCCGATGATTTTGCTCATTTGATACCTCTTTCGTTAGCGAAAACTCAGCGGCCCGTCTTGGCACCGCAGGATTTCCAAAGGTTTACGTTCCGTTCTTCGCGGCGTAATGAATATATCATAACGCAGAAAAATGCCATAACCGAAGTCAAAAATTTTATGAAGGCGCTGTAACTTTTCAGACTTGGGTATCAATGTTCTGGCCGGGTTCGGGAGGGAAGTCGTCCGGTTTTTGTGCACCTGTACTTTCCTTAACCACGCCGACTCGGGCGGGGCGGAGGAGGCGGTCGTGCAGCAAGTAGCCGGGCTGGACCAGTTGAAAGATGATCCCTGGCGGCAAGCCTTCTACTGGAGCCTCGAAAATGACCTCATGGTGATTCGGGTTGAAGGGCTGGTGCAGTGGTTCCAGCTTTTTGATGCCGTTGCGTTCGAAGACGGACAGCAACTCGCGCTCGGTGGCCTCGATCCCGCTCAGGATGGTTTTCATGCGGGGGTCGGCCTGGTCGGTTTGTCCCGTTATCGCTTCGATGGCGCGGCGCAGATTATCGGCCACGCTCAGGAGGTCTCGGGCGAAGCCAGTGACGGCGAATTTGGAGGCGTCCTCGCGTTCCCGTGCAGCGCGCTTACGCATATTTTCGGTTTCGGCCATGGCGCGGAGGGTCTGGTCCTTGGCTTTTTCAACTTCTCTTTCCAGCATCTCTATCCGCATCTTCTCCTCGCTTTTATGCGGGGTGAAGCTCTGGACGTGCGGGGGTTCGGAGGCGGGGTTTTCCTGCGGGGCGGATGGCTGGCTCTCCGCCGGGTCAGATTCGCCGGGGGATAATTCTTCAGGTTGATTTTTCAATGTCTCGTTCATCTCCGAGTCCCTAGGTTCTGGAGCAAATAGCCGGATACGCTGCAGAAGTCAACTTTCAGTCGGTGGTTCCCGGGGTTCTGCCGAGGATGTCGAGCGCGTAAGGTTGATCGCCTGAACCGTCCGAACCGTAAACCGTGCGATGTGCTGTCACTGAGCCAACCTTCGCGTTTTCGCCGGGAGTTGAGATCTGGTTCAGGATCGCGCCTCTGGGGTCTGTGTAATATTTCATGTTGGTGGCCCAGTAGGGCAGCTCATGCCCCTTCAGGGTTTTTGAAAGTGGCACCAGACCCTTGCTTTCGGCGAATTCATCAATCAGGGGGCCGACATCCTGCCCCGATTTTGCAGCGGGAGCGTGCAATATCACGGTGTTTGCAGGATAGAACCAGAAGGTGATGAGTTCCGATCCCCAGGGGTATTGGGTCAAGAGTTCGATTTTTTCCTTTGAAACGTCTATCTTGTCGCTGGAATACATTCCGAATTCCTTGCTTTTCAGGCCGATAAACTTGGAATTGTGGTCGATCAATTCATCGCGGTTGAGGGTGACGTCAAAGTACGAGGTATGGGTTTCGGTATCGCAGCTATAAGCGCCGTAACGAGGCTCATCGTCCTTTAGCTCGAACGTCTGATCGGCCTCGAGCGTGACATCCACCTTGTTCATCAGGAATTTGACTTTAATATCAGGGTCCGTAAGGGTTACACATCCCGATACTGTGCCGGGGTTTGTCGCTCGAATAGTAAAATCGCCGGGCTTTCCCCCGGGGACGCGCAACAACTGGAGGGTATAGAGGCCACGGTCAACCAGATTCAGGCCCGGACCCTTCTCCTCTTCTAACGGCTTGTCAGCGTTTGGGTCATATTGTGCCCAAGACGGCGCAGAGGCCAGACAAGAGATACATCCAAAACCCAGAAATAGTGTGAAAAGAGGTAAGCGTTTAAATGACATAGCATGAACCCAACGAGTAAAAACCTTTGCTACTTTATCGCGGAAAGGGCCAACAGGCAAAAGTTATATCTCAATCCGGCGATTTTAATGCGTTAATTTAGAGTTTTCTAATTTAAATCAAGAGTCGCCGAGGAGACGGTTGATGATTCTGGACGTGTAATCGACCATAGGGATAATCCGGTCGTAATCCAGGCGGGTCGGGCCGATGACGCCGATGGCACCGATGATCTTCTGATTGACCGATTTGTAAGGCGCGATGATCAAGGACCAGCCGGACTGGTCGAAAATCTTGTTTTCGCTTCCAATGAAAATTTTAACGCCCTCTGCATTGCCCATACTTTCCAGAAGGCTGAGCATCATTTCCTGCTCCTCCAGATAGCCGAGGAGGGTGCGGGCCCGGTGTAAATCCTCCAAGGCCTTCACATCTTCCAGCAGGTGCGACTGCCCACGCACGATCATGTAGCCGGTTCCCTTGGCTTTAATGTTCTGGATCGGGAGGGCGATGCCCCTTTGCACCAGATCGGCCGTGAGCGCATCGAGATGGGTCTGATTTTGCCGGATGTCCTCTGTGACCTCCTTTTGGGTCTGAAGAAGGGTTTTTCCGGCCAGTCGGCTGTTGAGGTAATTCGACGCGGCGATCAGGCTTGCGGGGGGAACATTTTCGGGAACGTCCATGATGCGGTTTTCGACCATGCCGTTTTCCATGACGATAATCACCAGAACCCTGCGGGGTTCGAGAGGCATGAACTGGATTTGCCTGATTGCTGTATTCGCTTTAGGGGCGACGACGAGGCTGGCACACGAACTCAGGCCGGAAAGAAGGTTGGTGGCCTGTTCGAGAACCTCGTTCACCGTATTCCCTGCGGAGGCGCAGGAGGTTTCTATTTTCTTGCGCTCACCCGCCGTAAGCCCGCCGATTTCCATGAGGCCGTCGATATAAAAACGCAGGCCGTGCTGGGTGGGGATGCGGCCCGCCGAGGTGTGGGGCGCGTAAAGCAGACCCATATCCTCAAGGTCCGCCATGGTGTTGCGGATGCTGGCGGGGGAGAGGGCGATGCCCGCCACGCGGGAAATTGTCCGGGACGCGACGGGTTGTCCGGTTTCGAGATAGGTGTCCACGATGAAGCGGAAGATTTCGCGGGAGCGTTCGTTTAATTCCGTAATCATTGCACCATAATAAATGCCGCCGGATAAATTGACAATTCCTCAGCGGGGGTTAGAGTGCGCTGCGAACATGTTTAATTTCAAGGAGGCGTTGGCTTATGGTGAGACCTTCGGAGCGAAAGTCCGACCAGTTGCGGGATGTGGAGATGATTCTGGGCGTTTCGAAGCACGCGGAGGGGTCGTGTCTGGTCAAATTCGGCGATACACACGTTCTGTGTCTGGCTACCGTCGAGACTAAAACTCCGCCGTGGATGAAGAATTCCGGGCGCGGCTGGGTGACGGCCGAATACGGGATGCTGCCGCGCTCGACCAACGAGCGTATGGACCGCGAGGCAGCGCGGGGCAAGCAGAGTGGGCGGACGCAGGAGATTCAGAGGCTGATTGGGCGGTCTCTCCGTTCCGTCGTCAAGCTGGAGGCGATGGGCGAGTGTCAGGTGCGCGTGGATTGCGACGTCATTCAAGCCGATGGCGGGACGCGGACGGCGGCAATTACCGGCGGTTTCGCGGCGATGCATCAGGCGTTTTCGCATATGCTCACGGTCGGCATGATCAAGGAAATTCCGATTACGGATACTGTTGCCGCGATTTCGTGCGGCATTTTTGAGGGGCAGAGCGTTCTGGACCTAGACTATGCCGAGGATTCGAATGCGGAGACGGACGCAAATTTCGTCATCACCGGAAAAGGCGCTCTGGTGGAAATCCAATGCACGGCGGAGAAGGATCCGTTTTCCGAGGAGCAGTTTCTGGGATTGCTGCGGCTGGCGCAGGGTGGGTGCGCGGAACTCTCCGAGATGCAGCGCAAGGTTCTGGGGATATAGGTTCCATGCGGATGCTCCGCCCCGATGCGCCGTTGCTGGTGGCTACGCATAATAGCGGGAAGGCGCGGGAGATTCTGGAGCTGCTTGGACCTTATGTTCTGGGCGTCAAGACTTCTGCCGAACTTGGGCTGAGCGAACCCGAGGAAACGGGGGCGACGTTCGAGGAAAATGCCCTCATTAAAGCGCGGGAGGCGGCGCGGCAGAGCGGGATGGTGGCTCTGGCCGACGACAGCGGCCTCTCCGTTTCCGCTCTTGGTGGGGCGCCAGGGATTTACTCCGCGCGATGGGCGGGACCAACAAAAGACTTCTCCCTTGCTATGGAACGCGTTCAACGGGAACTCGGCGAGTTCCCGGATCGTTCGGCTTGTTTTGTCTGTGTGCTGGCTCTGGCGCGGCCGGACGGGACTTCGCGCACCTTTGAGGGGCGGGTGGACGGGACCGTCATTTGGCCATCGCGGGGCGAAAAGGGGTTCGGGTACGATCCGATTTTTGTTCCCCAGGGGTATTCGCAGACCTTTGCCGAGATGGATCCGGAGCAGAAGCACCGGATTAGCCATAGGGCGAAGGCGTTTGAGAAGCTGGTCGAAAGCATGGGCTGAACTCTCTATGGGCCACAGCTCAGACTATTTAATAAGTTATATTGTCATATGGGCGATAAATTTGACTGTCTATGGCCTTTAAGCCTATACAATGGAATATGAGGCGAACCAGAATTTACCTGCCTTGAGGATAGGGGAAGGTTGCTGTGGAAATAAACTGGTGGAAAAAAGCGAAGGCATTATTTGGAGTCTTTACGTTTTATCTGGTGTATGGGCATGCGACGGTGTGCTTTGCTGGAAATGCCAATTTCAGCACGATCGCTCGCAACATTACGACGTCTATTTCACTTCTTCCCGGCTTGCTTACGGCTATCAGTTATCTTATGGGACTGGTCCTGGGCGTTTTGGGTGTCCTCAAAATTAAGGACCATGTCGAAAACCCTCTGCAAACTCCTTTGCATCATGGCGCGATCAGGCTTCTGGTCGGAGGGGCTTTGTTTTCACTCTCGATTATTTTCGAGGCGATGCATAACACTATGGGGGTTGCTGGGGTCGCTGTGCGCGCCGCTCCCATGAACTCGGCTTCGTTTAACGTATCGTAAATCAGGCCGACGGCTTTTTGTAATGAACAGCAAGAACTCTCTGGGCGTTTACATCCACTGGCCGTTTTGTGCGTCGAAGTGTCCTTACTGCGATTTCAATTCGCACGTGCGCGAGGGGATCGACGATGAAGACTGGGCCAGCGCTTATGAGCGGGCGATTTCATATTATAGTAGGCTGGTTCCGGGACGTGAGGTGGTGTCCATCTTTTTCGGCGGCGGTACGCCCTCATTGATGAAACCAAAAACCGTGGAGCGGATTGTTTCGGGTATCAAGAAGAGTTGGCGTTGCGCCGATGATCTTGAGGTCACTCTTGAGGCGAATCCGACTTCGGTTGAAATCGGAAAGTTTAAGGATTTCCGGTCGGCGGGGGTGAGCCGGGTTTCTTTAGGCATACAGGCTCTGGACGATGAGTCGCTTAAGTTTCTGGGGCGGGAGCATAATGCGGCTGAAGCCTTGCAGGCGATCGAGATTGCCCAATCATGTTTCGAGCGGATGAGTTTTGACCTTATCTATGCGCGGCCTGGGCAAACGCCTGAGACCTGGGCGCGCGAGCTTGAGCGCGGATTGAGTCTGGCGCGAGGGCATTTGTCGCTTTATCAGTTGACCATTGAACGGAACACACCATTTTTTATGCGGCACAGAAGGGGGGAATTTTCTGTGCCGGATGAGGTTGAAGGTGCGGAGCTTTATTTGCTGACGCAGGAGATGACGCGGAGAGCCGGGGTTCCGGCGTATGAAGTTTCCAATCATGCCGCGCCGGGGCAAGAGTGTCGGCATAACATGGTTTATTGGAATTATCAGGATTATATCGGGATCGGGCCCGGGGCGCATGGACGGTTCGTGCTCAACGGGCAGAAGGTTGCATCCCGCGATCATGCCGCGCCGGAGGTCTGGTTACAGCGTGTGGGTGAAGCCGGATACGGGTCGCATCCTTTCGAGGATATTTCTTCCGAGGCGCAGAGGGAAGAGGCGCTGATGGTCGGGTTCCGTTTGAATCAGGGGATCGGGTTTCAGGATTTTCGAAGCCGATTCTTGGTGCATCCGCTTGAATTGATCCATCCGGGGAATTTGGCGCTTTCGGTCGGGGAGGGGTGGGTGCGGCTTTCGGATGAACGGATTGTTCTTACGGTGGAGGGGATGCTGCGGCTCAACAGCCTGATCGGGTTTTTGCTCAGTCCTCAAAAGACTGATAAAGAAACAGCGGGAAAGTTATCTTCTCCCGCTGTCTGATACGGTAATTTAAGCTTGCCTTAGTAGGGCAGAGGCTGGCCCTCGTCGCCCGCTGCCGGAGTCTGGTTGTCAGGAGACTGGGCTGGAGGTGCGGCGGGCTGTTCCATTCCGGGAGGAGGCATACCGGGGCCACCCATCGGGGCGCCGCCCATTCCCATCGGGATGTCCTTGCCGTTGATGGTGGCTTTGCCATCCGCGCCAACCTGAATGTCAAAAGCGTAGCTGGATTTTCCGTCCGCGCCTGTTCCGGCCTGACCCATATCCTTCATGGATTGGAGAGTCATGGCAATGTCATTGAACTCGTAGGCGTTCGGGAAGTTCGGGTTGTTGGCATTTGCCTGAACCTTCGTCAGCAACTCATCGAGGCCGTCGAACTGGCCCTTGAAGCTGGAGACGAACTGCATCGCCGCAGAAGCATCCGCCTTTACGGTTCCGTCCAGAGCAGCCTTGTATTCAGGGCCACGGACAAAGTTGTCCTTCACGGTGATTTCGGTTCCGGCATTTGTCAGCATCATAGGAAGCTGCATAAGGAGGCCCATGCCCGCCATCGCGCCCATTTCGGGGTTCGCGCTGATCGCCTTGACCGAGTTCATGCCATTGGTCCAGAGCGACTGCATCGGGATTTTGTTGGCGGTAAAGCCCAGGTTGACCGCGTTGGGGATGATGCCCTCGTATCCCGCGGGGACAGGGTCAACCGCGACATCGTTATAACCAAAGTTGAAGCTGACTGTCCCGCTTTCGGATTTGATCTGATCCAGACCGAAGCCGAGGAAGGCACCGGCGATCTTCAGGCCTTTCAGGTCTTCGCCGGACTTGAAGTCGTCCTGCGGCGGGTTGGCGGAGATGTCCAGATTTTCAAGGCTGTAGCGGACGTCCATGCCTTCAAAGTCGCTGAAGCCGAGGACGCTGTTGACGATTTCCTCAATCTGGGTACCGCTGGGCGGTGCGCCGGGGTTGTCCATCATGCTTTTCAGTTTCTGGCCGTAAGCGATCATTTTGGCTTTGTATTCGCTTGAGGGCAGCGCCTTGTATTTTTTGAGTCCTGCATCGACCTGCAACGCACCAAGTTTAATGCTGGCGTGCTCCTCGGGGATGTCAAAGGAGAGGCCTGCGGCGCGAACGGTCGTCGGGCCGGACAGGTAGCCTCCTTCATCCTCAAGATTCGATTTCATTGAGAGTTCGGGAATGGCGAAATCATGAGTCTGTCCTGCGGACACAACGTTGAATTTCAGATCCTTGTAGAGAGCGTCCATCTTCGTGAAGTAGCCGTAGCTTTCGTTGAAGAGGCCCGCCGTGTTCTGCTGGCCGATATTGATATTGATGGCCATTTCGTCGGCGATTTTCATCGACAGGGTGGCGGGCAGGGCGACGGTCATTTTCCAGTTGCCGGGCTTTTCATCGGGGATGGCATTGATAGCGGTCTGGCCGAGGTCAAAGACGAATCCGTTGGCCCCAGGTGCGGGCGGAGGGGTTTGCTGCGCCTGAGCGGGGTCTTGCGGGGCCGGCGGAGGAACTTGCGCGGCGAGGCTTTCATCGAGCTTGATTTCCACCTTCGGCAGGGTGACGGCGTAATATTCGCCCTTCGGCTCCACGGCGACTTCGCCCGTGTAAACGACATCTATGGTTCCGAAGGCTTCGTTGATTTCCTTCTGGTCGTTCAGGAGGTTTGTGAAAACCTGTTTCAAATGATCGGCGCCGGCGGCGTCGATCTGCGCGGCTTGAGCCTTGAAGGGAACGAATGTTATGATAATAGCGGAAGCGAGAAGATATCTTTTCATCGAGGAAATCCCTGATAGAGTATGCCTAAATTAACCAATCCGGCACGAATTTATACAAAAAGCCTTGCCGTGTCCAAGGATAAACTGCATTAATACTGCCCAAATCTAGGATTCTCTGCTGATGCTTAACTCCAAACCGAGCCAGTTTTCCCTTTCTGCGAACGGGATGATTCTCTGGCAAGCGAAACCGGAAAATCCCCTGCCGGGGGAGCCTGTCGCCAAGCTGGTCAAGGGCGATCATGCCCTGCGGCCTGCGGTCGAGATTTTAGCGAACCTGAAAACGGCGGGGGTTGAGGCGGGCGAACTTCTGACCAGTTTACAGCATTGGCTGAATACGCATATCGCCAGCGTTCTGGAACCGTTGGTGGTTCTGGGGGCGCAGTTGGATGCGAGTGGCTCTGATCCCGTGCAGGCCATCAGCAAGGCTCTTTTCGATTCGCTGGGGGTTGTGCCACGGGAGGAGCTTGAAGAGAATATCGGCAAGCTCGATGCGGAGCAACGCGGCGTTCTGCGGTCTAAGAAGATCAGGCTTGGTCCGTTGCTGGTTTTTATGCCCCTTCTGAATAAGCCCGCCGCTGTGCGGCTGCGCGGTCTTTTGTGGTCGCTTTATCGGGAGCGGCCTTTGCCTGCGCCCGTTCCGGCGGACGGGATTGTTTCCAGAGATATTGACGAGGCCAGCGCCGACCGTGATTTCTTCCGTTCCATCGGTTATCCTGTCTATGGTGGGCGGATCGTGCGGATCGATATGCTGGACCGCGTGATTAACGCTGTTTACGATCATGCCGAGAAGGGAAAATTCAGCGCCCGTCATGAGATGGCTGAGTGGCTGGGCTGTTCGATCGAGAGGCTTTATAAAATCCTCGAAGCCATGGGCCACAAGAAAATTTATGATCCCGCCGAGGATCCCGAGAAGATCGCGGCTAAAGCTGCCGCAGCTGCTGAGGCGGAGACGGCCAAAGCCGAAGTGGCACTCGCTCCTGAGGCCAGCGTTTCCGCTCCGGCTGAAACCGATACGTCCGCTCCTGCAACGACTGAAATTAAGGCTGAGAAGGTGGCGGAGGTCAAACCCGAGCTTGCTGTGTTCCGTTTGAAGAAGGGCAAGGCGTTTGAAGGCGGGAAACCTGCTCACGGGCATCAGCGACGCAAGAATTTTGTAAAAGGTTCCGAGGCGGCGGGGCCGGAGCCGGAGTCAGGCGGAGAGGAATTTAAAAAACCCGGCGGGGGGGGAAAGTTTTCTGGTGACAAAAAGGAAAAATGGCGGGATGATTCCGGACCGGATCATTTTTCCAGGGACAAGCGTGCCAAGAAGAAGAGATTTAAGGACAGGGATGGCCATAAGGATCACGTACATGATGGCAAGGATCGCCCCGCCCGTATTATTGCGTTCGAAGCCAAACGGAAGGAAGAGGATTCGCCCTTTGCCATCCTCCAGAAGCTTAAAACCAAGGCTGATGAATAAGTCCCGGCCTGATATTTTCCGGCAGCGCTGTTTATTCTTGTGCCTGTTTTTTGCGGCTGTCTGTTTTTCCCCCATTCAGGCTCATGCCGCCCGGTTTTCCGGCGAATATTTTCTTAAAGTCTGCGCCCTCGATAAGCAGGGTGAGGAGTTGGTTCCGGGCGGGAAGATTGCCTGTCAGGCTTATATTTCTGCCGTCATCGATTATCACAATTTTTTGAGGACTCTGGATTCCGCCGGCCCGAGAAGCTTCTGTCTTCCTGAGGAGACGTCGCTGAACGAGGTTCATCTGATCGTGCTGCTGTATTTTCTAAAGAACAAGAAGTTGCATAGAAATTTCATCGCCGCGCCGGGGGTGGAGATGGCGCTGATGGACGCTTATCCCTGCCAGCGTAAAAAGAAGAAAAAGGGGTGACTGGGTATGTCCACGAAGGCCAAACATATTATCCGCCTGGAACGCGACACCCCGGACCATATCCTGCCGATCGATTTTTACGATATCCTGATCCGGCGGTTCATCCCGATCCTTTCCCTGATCTACGTGGTTTCGATTCTTGGTGTGGCGCTGGATAAGGGCGACTTCTTGCGTTATGCCTTCATGGACAAGGGCGTCTATATCACTGCGCTTTTCGTTTTGGTGTGGTTTTCCGTTCCCGCGCTTTTGTGGGTCTTCCTGCGCGGCAGCATCATGTTCTGTCATATCGCGGATGGTTGGTATAAGGCGATTTCAATTATTCAAGTATTTCTTATTACACTTATTGCCGTGCTGTTTCCTGAGACCGATATCTACGGGATGAAGGTTTATTTCATTGAAACCGTTCCGGTATTCCTGATTATGTATTTTTTTATGGTCAGGGGTGAGATGCCCGCGCAGATTGCCTACGGCCTCAACATTCTTGGGTTAGGCGCACTTTTTTACGGGTCACTTATTCATTTTATTTTTGGAACCTGAAGCGATTTAGTGCGTCCGCGTCAGGATGAAGCCGGCCAGTTCCGAGAGCGTTTCTTTCAGGTTATGGGCAGGGACGATGAGGAGCGATTTTCTGGCCTGCTCGACATAGAGTGCCGCCAATTCTGCGCTTTTCTTTAACGCGTCATGGCGGTGCATGAGTTCTAGCGCCGCTGCAAAATCCCCTTCGGCGATGATTTTTTCTCCGACTGTTCTCTGCCAGAAAGCGCGTTCGCCGTCGTTTGCCTGTTCGAGGGCGAAAATTACAGGGGCTGTCATCTTGCCTTCCTTGAAGTCATCGCCAATATCCTTGCCCAGATGGCGGGGGTCGGCGGCATAATCAAGCATATCGTCCACGATCTGGAAGGCGATGCCGATGCTCATGCCGTAGTCGCGCATGGCCTTTTCATGTACTTCCCCTGCTTCTGCTATCGCGGGGCCGATCCGGCAGGAGGCGGCGAAGAGGGCGGCGGTTTTGGATTGAATCACATCCAGATAGGCTGGCATGGAGGTTTCAATATTGTTCGCTGTTGAGAGCTGTTTGACTTCGCCCTGGGCAATGATAGCGGCGGCGTCAGAGAGGATGGACAGAACCTCCAGAGAGCCGCATTCAACCATCAACTGGAAGGATTTAGAAAACAGGTAGTCGCCGACCAGAACGCTGGCCTTGTTGCCGAAAATCAGATTTGCAGCTTTTTGCCCGCGGCGTTCGGCGCTTTCATCGACCACATCGTCATGCAGCAGCGTGGCGGTGTGGATGAATTCCACTGCGGCGGCGAGAGGGTATGTTTTGGTCATCGGGGCGCTATAAATCGCCGCGCCAGCCAAGGTCAGGAGGGGGCGTATGCGTTTTCCGCCGGCGGCTATCAGGTAACGCGCCAGCTGGGGGATCAGGGGGACGTCGGATTCCATGCATTTGAGAATCCGCTCATTGACCAGCCGCATATCCTGATCGAGCGCGACTGAGAGAATCTCCAGCGGTCCGCTATGATCCGGCCGTTTTTCCCTGTATGGACTGAGTCTTGGCATAAGGTCTTTAATCAGTTTTTTGGAAAAGGAGCAAGGGACATAATGGAGGCTTCCCTTATCAAAGGGTTTTATGCCTGTACTGATGTCCCTAATCGTTTGTCTTAATAGTTATTTTTGTTTCTTTTTTTTGTTTAGTTTTCGGCATTTTTTCTGCGCTTATTTTTTTTTGTTTTTTGATTTCCGATTTTTCTTCGGTATTCCCTTCCTGTACTTTCCCTGTTTCAGGATCACTACTCTCTTCAGGTTTTTCCTTGTGTTTTTCTATGGCCTCAGGAATGGAGAAGCTTCGGGTCTGCATTTGCGTATTGTTGCTGTTTTTGTAGTTTTGAAGAATTGAGGACATATCTGCTGCCCCCGAATCCTCCTGAGCGGCTAGAGTTTCGTCATCTTCTTCAATATCCTCTTCAGACTGCTCCGTGGGTTGTTCCTTCTCGTCCAGGCCTGATGCCAACCCTTTGTACTTTTTCCATATTTTTTCCTCAGCACTCGGTGTCTTTTTGCCGCTGCTGTCTGAAGGGCTCTCTATATCAATTTGTTTATTTTCAGGCTCATTAATATCGGAAGTTGTTGATTGTCCCTCCTCTTTTTCCCCCCGGTTTTTTTTAATATTTTCTATCATCTTCTGTTTCAAATCTTCGGGTATGGAGTAGCTATGCGTTTGCATAACTTTTTTTTCAGCCGCCTGATCTTGGGCGTATGAGGGATTCGGGCTTATCACTCCCAGAATCGCGGATGCTAATGCCATTTGGATATATTTCTTGCTCATGATCGTAAACTCTAGCAGGTTAGGGTCAGCCTGTTGATTTTGAGCCAAGAATAGAATGAATACTCTGAAACCGCAAGAATCATGCGTTTTTGTCTGCCCTGTGAGGGGGGATAAAGGCCTTGCAGATTTTTGGTGCGTTTTGGAAGATGCCGGACTCTCAATAGAGAAAGACTACTACCAAAGGTGTCTAGAGCGGCAGCTACAAGGAGAAATGGAGGTTTTACTCGCGTTTCTGCGAGAAAATGCCGCTGTCGTCGGGTTCTGCCTGCTCAACTGGCAGCCGAAATATGCGTTTTTCCGCAAGGCGGGCCTCCCGGAAATTCAGGATCTTAACGTTTTGCGCGAATATCGGCGGCGGGGGATCGGGCGGGCCATGATCGAATATTGCGAGGACATGGCCCGGGAGAAGGGGTTCCGTGAGATGGGCATAGGGGTTGGGCTGGATAGCCGTTTCGGGGCGGCGCAGCGGCTTTATGTCCGCATGGGGTATATCCCGGACGGCAGTGGGGTGAGTTATGACCGGAAACAGGTTGCCTGCGGTGACTTCCGGCCGATCGACGAAAATCTATGCCTGATGATGACCAAAGCGCTTTTTTAAGGGATTTTTTAGACGAAGAATCGAATTTAAACCTTTATTTTTGCAGGGGAAGTATGGTAAACCCTGTCCGCAATTCCTGACTGTATTATGGAGAGTAATTTATGACCAAGTGGGTTTACAGCTTCGGCAAGGACAAGAACGAGGGTGACCGCTCTATGCGAAACCTGCTGGGCGGCAAGGGCTGCAATCTGGCTGAAATGGCGTCTTTGGGCTTGCCGGTTCCTGCGGGGTTCACCATTACCACTGAGGTCTGCACCTATTATTACACCCATGGCCAAAAATACCCCGAAGCCCTTAAAAAACAGGTCGAGGATGCCCTGAAAATCGTCGAAAAGTCGGTCGGCATGAGCTTTGGAGATGTCAACAACCCGTTGCTGGTTTCTGTGCGCTCGGGTGCGCGGGTGTCCATGCCGGGCATGATGGATACGGTTTTGAACCTCGGCCTGAATGATACCACGGTCGAGGGTCTGGCCAAGAAATCGGGCAACGAGCGGTTTGCCTGGGATTCCTATCGCCGGTTTATCCAGATGTTCAGCAACGTCGTGCTGGACCTCGATCATCATGATTTCGAGGATATTCTGGATACCTACAAGCGCGATAACAACATTTCGCAGGATACCGCGATTACGGCCAAGGGCTGGAAAGAGATCGTCAAACAATACAAGGCGCTGGTTCAGGAAGAACTGGGCAAGCCGTTCCCGTCCGATCCGCATGAGCAGCTGTGGGGTGCCATCGGCGCCGTGTTCCAGTCGTGGATGGTGCCGCGGGCGGTGACGTACCGGAAAATTCACGATATTCCCGAGGATTGGGGCACCGCGGTCAACGTGCAGGCCATGGTGTTCGGGAATATGGGCGATGATTGCGCCACGGGGGTTGCGTTTACCCGCGATCCGTCCACGGGCGAGAATTATTTCTACGGGGAATATCTTGTGAACGCGCAGGGCGAGGACGTGGTGGCGGGGATCCGTACGCCGCAATCCCTGACCAAACAGGGGCGCGAGAAGGAAGGCAGCACGATGCCCTCCATGGAAGAGACCATGCCCGAGGTGTTCAAGCAGCTTTGCGTTCTGCGGGAGAAGCTGGAAAAGCATTACCGCGACATTCAGGATATAGAGTTCACCGTGCAGAGCGGGATTCTTTATATGCTGCAGACCCGGACGGGCAAGCGCACGGCTGCGGCGGCTTTGAAAATCGCCGCCGATATGGTCAAGGAAGGGCTGATTACCCAGGATGAGGCGCTACTGCGTATCGATCCGGAATCCCTTGATCAACTGCTTCATCCCACGCTTGATCCCAAGGCGGAGAAAAAGGTCATTACCCGCGGACTGCCGGCTTCGCCCGGCGCGGCTTCGGGGCGCGTTGTGTTTCTGGCCGACGATGCTGTGCATCAGGCGCATGAGGGGGGGAAGGTCATTCTCTGCCGTCAGGAGACCAGCCCGGAAGATATTCACGGGATGCACGCCGCGCAGGGGATTGTCACGTCCCGTGGAGGCATGACCTCCCACGCCGCCGTTGTCGCTCGTGGGATGGGCAAGCCCTGCGTCGCCGGGGCGGGTGAGCTTTATATTGATGTCCACAGCCGGATCATCCGCAAGGGTGATATCGAAATCCGCGAGGGGGATACGATCACCATCGACGGATCGACCGGAGAGGTCATTCTCGGCGCCGTCAAAACGATCCAACCCGAATTGTCTAATGATTTTAAAGTTGTGATGGATTGGGCGGACGATCAAAGACGCATGGCTGTCCGGGCTAATGCGGAAACGCCGCTGGATGCCCAGACGGCCCGCGATTTCGGGGCGGAGGGGATCGGGTTGTGCCGGACCGAGCATATGTTCTTTGAGGCTGACCGTATCCAGAACGTGCGGGAGATGATTTTTGCTGCGGATGAAGCCAGCCGCCGTGCCGCTCTTGGGAAGCTACTTCCCGCCCAGCGCAGCGATTTTGAGAAGCTGTTTATTATTATGAAAGGGTTGCCGATTACCATTCGCCTGCTCGATCCGCCCTTGCATGAGTTCCTGCCGCATGAGGAGGCCGATGTCACCGCTTTCGCCAAGGCTGCGAAACTTGATCTGGACGATGTCATGAAACGGCTTTCCGAACTCAAGGAAACGAACCCAATGCTCGGGCACCGCGGGTGCCGTCTGGGCGTGACCTACCCCGAGATTTACGAGATGCAGGCCCGGGCGATTTTTGAAGCGGCCCTTAATGTTTCCAAGGGCGGCGAGAGTGTGATTCCGGAGATAATGATTCCGCTGGTGTCCACGCGCAAGGAGCTGGAGTTGATGCGCGCCGTCGTTGACAAGGCGGCGGACGCCGTGTTCTCTGAGAAGAAGGGCAAGGTCAAGTACATCACCGGAACGATGATCGAGCTGCCGCGTGCGGCGTTGACCGCCGATCAAATCGCGGAGTGCGCGGACTTTTTCAGCTTCGGGACGAATGATCTGACGCAGACGACACTGGGCATGAGCCGGGACGACGCGGCGAATTTCCTTCCGGCCTATACAGAGAAGGGGATTTTCGAGCGCGATCCGTTCGTGTCCATCGACATTCAGGGTGTTGGTGCTTTGGTTGAGATTGCCAAGGAGCGCGGACGCAAGACCAATCCTTCCCTTAAGCTCGGGATTTGCGGTGAGCATGGCGGCGATCCGTCCTCCATCGCGTTCTGCGAGAAGGTCGGGCTGGATTATGTTTCCTGTTCGCCTTACCGTGTCCCTATTGCAAGACTTGCGGCGGCGCAGGCGGCGATTCGCGAGGGGCAGCAGAAGACCGTCAAGATCGAGAGTAAGGCGGTGGCGAAGGGTTAGGTTTAGCCTGATCGTATTATAACCGCAGGCTATTATGGAGGCGCTCGTGCTTAGATTATTTCTATTTCTTGCTGTGTGGTTTTTAGGCAGTGTCTTTTATGGGCCTTCTTATGCTGTTTGGGATTACGATCCTGCCACCAAAACTCAGGATGAACCTGAGAATAATGGAGATGATTCCCATAAATTGCGGATTGAGTCACTTATGCAGTATTGCGGTGGTTTATCCAATGCCGATCAACCAGAGAAAGGGTGTGGGTGTATCGGTAAGGCCTACAAAGACACTGTCATCCAGAAAAAAAACGCATTGGTTCAGAATTATAATTACTGGGTCAAAGATCTTAATCAAGCTATCAGAGGCTTGGAAGGGCACTCTGATCCTCGTCTTTTTGGCGCTGTTGAGGCCTTTTGCGACAGGTGGTATAAAGACGTGGAGGTCGTGAAGCAGGGCTATACGCGTGATAAGGCTGCGATGATTCCCAAGTTCAAAAATGATGAAGAGCGTGGGGAGTTTTACCGAGAAAACAGGGAATTGAAGGGGATTAGCAGTGGATTGAGCGAAAGGTTTTGCCGAGCAAAGGCAGAAATCGCTGCTTATGATAAGCTTATGAAGGCAGATCCTTTTTCAGAACAGAAAGACGGTGAAGCCTACCAGCAGCTCAAGTATAGCGTTACTTGCAGAGGTAGGACGAAGCACTGAACGGATTTTAGCCTTCTTTTGAGCTTTCGCTTCGATAGTCTGTTTCTAGAAATCAGTTTGTCTATCCTGCCCCGATGGTGTTCAGCCTTTTCTTACTGTTTTAGTTGGAGTTTTGTGCCTGAGTTCTTGTGCGAACTGCCAAGCCATATAGTCCGCAAGATGAGCGCATTTCCCCGATCCGTTGGCCGTTTTGAATAATATCCTCTCCCGCTGCTGGAAGGTTTTCGCCTGTTACGACTGAGAGGCGTTTTTTTACGAGACCGCGGTAGTGCATTCTTGCCGTCAGTTCCTGGCCCATATAACAGCCCTTGTCGAAGGACACTCCGTTCAGGCTGTCGATGCCGCATTCCAGAAGCGTCGATTTTTCGGGGATCATGTCGCGGCTGCCATCCGGGATGCAGAGTTTGATGCGGTGAATGTCCCAGCTTGAGAAGGGTTCTTCGGGGAGGTTTTCGGGTTTTTTATGTGTGCGAGTGCCCATGTCCAAGTGGCGCGGGTCGGGCAAGCCGACCGAAGAATCGCCGATGACCACATAAACCGTTACAGGGTTTGTCATTTCAATCGTGATGTCAGATCTCAGCTTGTAAACTTCGAACTTCTTGGCCAAATCGTGCGTCCGCTCTCCGCCCTCGCAGTCGAGAAGCAGCGTTTCATTTTCCTCACGGATGAAAAAATCGTGCAGGAATTTGCCGTTGGGGGTGAGAAGGCAGGCGTAGATCAGGGGGTGCGTGTCCAGAAGGTTGATATCGTTGGAGATCAGACCCTGCAGGAATTTCCTGCGATCCGTGCCGGATATCCTGATTAAACCGCGGTTTTCGAGTTTGGTGAAAAAGCCCTGCTGTGCCATGATCGGCCTTGCCATGAATACGATCCCGGGATGTAAGCATATTTTGTTCATCACTTCCAGCCGCATCGGGGATGCGGTGCTTTCGACTGGGATTCTCGATCATATCTCACAAAACTTTCCGGGAGCAAATGTGACGATAGCTTGTGGCCCGTTGGCGGTTTCACTTTTCGAAGGGTATCCGCTATTGGATCAAATTATTCCCCTCAAGAAGGAAAAATACAGCCGTCATTGGTTGCGGCTTTGGCGGCGGGTGATTTTACGGCGGTGGGATATTGTCATTGACCTTCGCAATTCGGCGGTGTCGCGGCTGATTTTTACGCGGCGGCGGCATATTTTCGGTCCGCAGATCGACAAGAGCCAGCACAAGGTTGAGCAGGCGGCACAGCTTCTGGGGCTTTCCACGGTTCCTGCCCCCAAGCTCTGGTTTAGCGATGTGCAGTCGGAAAGGGCGCGGGCGCTTATTCCTGCGGGTGGCGCTGTTCTGGGCGTGGGGCCGACGACGAACTGGGCAGGGAAAACGTGGCCGGCGGAGCGGTTCATTGAGGTTCTTTCATGGATGACTGGGGCGGGCGGCGTGATGGAGGGTGCGCGTGTGGTCGTGTTCGCGGCGCCGGGGGAAGAAGCGGATGCGCGGAAGGTTCTTATGAGCCTCCCCGATGGGCGCGGACTTGATTTGATCGCCAAGACCGATCCGGGGACGGCGGCGGCGGCGCTTAGTCTTTGCGCTTTTTACATCGGGAATGATTCCGGCTTGATGCATTGCGCGGCGGCGGCGGGGGTGCGGACGCTCGGGTTGTTCGGGCCGAGCTATCCGTATCTTTACCGGCCGTGGGGGGCGCATTGCGGGTTTGTTTCCACTCCGGAGACCTTTGATGAGCTTATCAGTTTTGATGGTTATGACTCGAAAATCTGCGGGACTCTCATGGGGACGCTTAGTGTTGATGCGGTTCAAAAGGCCATAACGAAACTGTTCGAGTCTCCACAAAAATAAAACGGCCTCAAGGAGGCCGTTTTTGTCTGGTTGGAAAAGTCCGTAAGAGCTTAGTCGTTTAGGCCGTCGTAGTCCGTGGCCTTGCCGTCACGCTCCTTGGCTTTCTTGATGCGGTCGGCATATTTGACGTGTGCATCGAGATAGTCTTCGCGGGATTGGTAGGCGACATCATAAGGGACGTATTTGATGCGCTCCCAACCTTTGGCGAGCATACAGCCTTCAAAATCCTGATAGTCGGAGTGTTCGGCAAAAAGATTTTCGTCGCGCTCGGGCGTGTCCCACCCGGCGAGGCGCATTTCATCCTCACTCAAAACCACGTCTTCAGCGTAAGCCGGGATCGGATTCTTGACTGCGCCCAGACGTTCCAACTCCCGCAGCTCGACCACGCAGCGAGCGATATCGCGGTTGAGGATTTGCTGGGCCTTCGGGCCGCGCAAGAAAATCGTGGAAGAGGAATTGACCCTTTGCCAGTACTGCCCCAGCGCATCAATCCGGTCGTTGATCGACTCGGCGTAGGCGGGGACGGACAGGAGAACAAGGGCGGCACAGAGAAGGGGGGAACGCATTTTCATCGCAAAATCTTCACTTACTTAAATAAAACCTTCAAAACAATAACAATTCTAGAGGCTTGGCTCAATATATTTATTTTATTTCCTTTGCTTTGGCTGCGGATGGGTTGTTTTGGGGCTCCATCCACCAGGTTTCCATGACCAGACCGGAGAGGGGAATCAGTTCCGGGTGGTGGATCGACTGGTCATAGGCGATATAGTCCAAACCTGTGTAAAACAGCGGAATTACGGTGACTTCGGAGAGAAGGATACGGTCGATGGCGTGGGCATGGGCGGTCAGATCTTCATAGGTTTTTGCATCGGCGATGCCTTTGGCCAGCGAATCCAGGGCGGGGTTGCAGATTCCGGAAAAATTAAAGCGGGCGGGTTGCGTGGCGGCCTCGCAGCTCCAATAGATCATCTGTTCGGTGCCGGGGGAGAGGCTGTTCTGCCAATAAAAGAGCATGATGTCGTAATCGTAGTTGCCTTTTCGATTCTGGAAATTCGCAGGGTCGAGAAGGCGGGTCGTCAGAGTGATTCCCAATTTTTCAAGGCTTTTGGCGTAGTTCAGGACGGTTTTTTCGTCGGGCGGTGTTGTGAGGATCACTTCGAAGGTCAGGGGTTTTCGGGTGTCCTTATGTATGCGTTTGCCGTTTTCAACGATCCAGCCCGCTTCCGTGAGCAGGCGGTTTGCCTCGCGGAGCCGCTGGCGCAGGGGCTGGGCGTCCGAGTCGGTCATGGTCGGCTCAAAGACAGAGGGGCGGAGCTTGTCCTTGTGCGGGGCGAGGAGGGCAACTGCGGACTCCGAGAGAGGGCCGGAGCCGTCGAGAGATGAATTTGGGAAAAAACTCCTAATTCTTTTACCTGCGCCGAAATAGAGGTTCTTGCCGATCCATTCCGAGTCGAGGGCGAGAAACAGCGCCTGCCGCACCCGAATATCGTCGAGCGGGGGGCGGCGCATATTGAGGATCAAACCTTGCACCAGTTCCGGTCTGTGGTGGGGGATTTCCTCCGTGATGATGCGGTTTTTGTCGATATCCTGATAGGCGTTGAACCAGCGGGCCTTGTCGAATTCGCGGCGGAGGTTGAGATCGCCCTTCTTGAAGGCTTCGAGGGCCACACCGTCATCGCGGTAGTACTCATAGATGATCGTATCAAAATTATTATGCCCCTTGGAGGGCAGAAGATCCTGCGCCCAGTGGTCCTTCACGCGCTCGTAGACGATGCGGCGGGGGCTGTCCACGGCGGATATTTTGTAAGGGCCGCTGGAGACGGGCGGTTCGAGTAGGGTTTCCTCGAAGTTGCGGCCTTCCCACCATTTTTTCGAGAGGACGGGCATCATGGCGAAAATCATGGTTGTTTCGCGGTCGTAGCCGGGGCCGAAATGGAAATAGACAATTCGTTCGCCCTTTTTCTCCGCCTTGTCGGCGAGCTTGTAGATGCGCTGCATATTCGGGCGACCGTGTTCTTTCAGGGTTTCGAAGGAAAACAGGACGTCATCGGCGGTGATCGGGCTGCCGTCACTGAATTTGGCGGCGGGGTTGAGGGTGAAGGTCACGGATGAGCGGTCCTCGGCCACTTCGGCTTTCTCGGCTACCGAAGGGTAGAGGCTGAACGGTTCGTCATAGACACGGGCCATGAGGCGGTCGTAAACGTAACTCAGTCCCTGTGCGGCGCTTCCCTTGATCGAAAAGGGGTTGAGGGTGTCGAAGGTGCCTGTGGCGCCGATCTTCAGGGTTCCACCCTTGGGGGCGTCCGGGTTGGCGTAGTCGAGATGGGTGGCGGATGAATCATATTTCGGGGTGCCGTGCATGGCGAGGCCTGAATAAATCTTCGGGGGGGATTCGGGGGGCATCCCGTCAGCATGGGATGAAACCGCGGACAGGGACAACACGAAATAGATTATGATATATAGTGTAGCGATATTTTTTGGGTGAAAGAGGATCATGGATATAGTGATATCAAACTCGGGGCAGGCGCGGAAACCCTTTCTGAATAAAATCAAACTGGTCGAGGGGAATATCGTGGATCAGGAGGTCGATGCGATCGTCACCGTGATCCCGAAAAACATGGAGCATATCGGGAGCCTGAACACTGCTATTTTCGCAGCGGCGGGGCACAAGCTGGACGAGTTTATTCTAGAGAATATCTATAAGCCCAAGGTCGGGGATGTTTATGCCGTTCCGGGTTTTAACCTCAAGGCCAAGCACGTTCTGGTTGGCGTGATCCCTTATTTCCGTACGGATTTCGACAAGAGCGAAAACTATTTATCGAACGTGACGCGCAAGATTATGGAACTGGCGCGGCGGATGTTTTTGCAGAAAATCGCGTTTCCCCCGATTGCGTCGGGGAAGAGCGGATACCCCAAGCAGAAGGCGGCGCGGTTGATCGTGCAGGGGATTGCAGACCGGCTTGACCCTACTATCGACGAGGTGCGGATCGTTTGCCCGGATCCCAAGACGCTGATCGATTTCCAGCACAAGCTGACCACCATCGGGTGGGACGGACTTTCAGGCGGCTGAGCTTTTCGGCTCGTCCACTATGGCTTGCGGGAAGGTTCTGGCGTTTTGGTCTTCGCGGGGGTCGTAGGCGGGGAGCGCGGCGTCCCGGCGCTGCTCCTGTATGTAGATGCTCTTGGGAACCTCGCGGTCGTCGATATAGAATTTCGGGTAACCTTCTGACAAACGGCCGCTTTCCTCCCAATGTCTTTCGATGCCGTGAAGGTAGCCGTTGTTCCAATGGCGTTCGCCCAGAACCGTCTTCTGATCGGGATTCAACCACCATTGAAAGCCGTTAAGCTTGCCATTAAGCAAAGAGTGGATTTCGGAGATGAAGACTTTTCCCTCGTCGTCCTGATTGCGCCAGATATCGAAGCCTGTGCCGTGATCCATCGTGTAGGTTCCCATCAACGTGCCGTCGGTCGCCCATTGCTTGGCGGTGCCGTGGACGCGCCCGTTTTCGTAGGGTTCGCACAGGCTGAGCTGATCCGGGTTATACCAGTACCACGTATATTCCGTACCGTGCTTGCGGAGATTTTTCATCGGCGTTTCGATGATAAGGCGTCCGTCATGATCGAACTGGCGGTAGCCCACCAATTCTCCGTCCAAAATGTACTCCCGGCGTTCGTAGTGAATTTTTCCGCCCTGCTGACGGGCGTTTTCGTCCTCCGTATAAAAGGAGACGACCTTCTCTTCGGCTTCGGGCGGGATATCGGACCGATAAGCGTTTTTGGCGAGCGGCTTTTCGATCAGTAGAGTCATGCGGCCATCAGCTCCCGGAGGCTTTTCTGCGGGCGGGGGCCGATGTGGCTGATGACTTCGGCGGCGGCGAGGGCGCCCAAGCGTCCACATTCCTCCAATGTCCTTGCGTGGGTGAAGCCGTAGAGGAATCCGGCGGCGAACTGATCGCCCGCGCCGGTTGTATCGACGACTTTTTTGACCGGGGCGGCGGGGACCATGATTTCTCGGCCCTGCGAGACAATAACCGCGCCCTTTTCGCTGCGGGTGAGGACGGCGATTTCACAGTGCGAATTGACGGCGCTTTTGGCGTCATCGAAGTTCTGCTGCATATAGAGGGATTTGATTTCCTCTTCGTTCGCAAACAGAATGTCCACGTGGTTCTGGACGAGGTTCAGGAAATCGTGGCGGTGGCGGTCAACGCAGAAGGGGTCGGAGAGCGTTAGCGCGACGCGGTGTCCGGCCTTGTGCGCCAATTCCGCGGCGCGGATGAAGGCTCTTTTTGCCAGTTCGCGGTCGAAGAGATAGCCTTCAAGATAGGTGATTTGTGCGGAAAAAATTATGTCCGGCTCAATGTCCTGCGGGCTGAGTTCCACGCTGGCGCCGAGGAAGGTGTTCATGGTGCGATGGCCGTCGGGCGAGACGAGAATCATGCAGCGGCCCGTCGGGGGGCCAGCAACCAGCGGCCGGGTTAAGTGATCGACCCCTATTTTGAGCATATCCTTATTGAAGGTTTCGCCGAGCGCGTCCTTCGCCACCTTGCCGATGAAAGCGCCGTGTCCGCCGAAGGAGGAATATCCGGCCATGGTGTTGGCCGCTGAGCCGCCGGAGGTTTCCAGCCCCTTGGGCATCTGAGTGTAAAGTTCTACGGCGCGCTTTTCGTCGATCAGGGTCATTGCGCCGCGCTCCATGCCGTATTTGGCGCATTGCTCATCAAGGAAGGCGTCGTCCACCTGCGCCAAGACATCCACGAGTGCATTTCCAACGGCGACCACGCCCAGAGCTGATTCTGACATCCTTTAATTTCCGTTCCTTGTACGTTTGCGAAAAATATTGTCTTATCTCTACAGGAAAAAAGGAGCAAAGGGCAATTCCAATGGCGGCAAAAAAGCGCAAAAAAAAGCCTGAGGGCAAGGATTTCAAGACCCTTGTGGTCGAATCCGCGCTGGAATTGGCTGCCGAAAAGGGATGGGGGGAGGTCACGCTGCGCGATATCGCCGAGCGCAGCGGGGTGAGTCTGGCTGCCCTGCATGAGCATTTCGCGGACCGGACGGATATCCTGTGCGCCTTCGGGCGGATGATCGACCGCAAGGTTCTGGACGGTGCGCCGACCGATCCCGACGATGGGACCCCCATGCGCGAGCGGTTGTTCGAGCTGTTGATGGACCGATTCGAAATTCTGAACGATAGCCGCGAGGGGGTTAAGGCCGTGCTGAAGTCGTTCCGTAGCGATCCGAAACCGATGGTTTTGCATATGCCTTATATCTGCCGCTCGATGGGGTGGATGCTGGAGGCGGCGGGGGCGGATACGAACGGGATCAGCGGCGGAATCAAGGTGGCCGGTCTGACGGGGATTTACCTTAAGGTTCTTTGCGTGTGGGCGGAGGATGAAAGCCCGGATTTACCCAAGACGATGGCTGCACTGGATCAGGCTCTGGGACGGGCTGAGGCCATCATGAATACCGTCAAGGGGCGGGGCAAAGGCTCAGGCTGAAATTTTTTTGATATTTTTGCCAAGGACTTTTAAACGCGCTGCGTCTTACTTGTGTTCGCAGAATTTCAGGAGGGGCGTTCATGACCGGAACAGGCGTAGTTTCCAAGCTGGCCAGCGATCCGCGGCATTTCCAGATTTTCAGCCTTTCGTGCCTTGTGGGGCTGCAGATGTTCTGGGCGGATTTTGGGCCAAACCTTCTTGTGGCGTTTCTGGCGGTCGGCGGGTGCCTGTTTTTCCAACTCGTTTTTTCCAAGCTTTTTTCGGTGAAGCTTGATCTGCGCAGCCCTCTGATCAGCGGACTTTCGCTCAGTATCCTTCTTAAAGCGTCGGTGCTGTGGCTCTATCCGGCGGCGGCGCTGATTACTGTGGGGAGCAAGTTTCTTATCCGCTTCCGGGGCAAGCATGTGTTCAATCCGACCAATATCGCCATCGTTGTTCTGGTTCTGCTGTTCCCGCAAATCGCATGGGTATCGCCGGGGCAGTGGGGGCAGGCGGCGTGGCTGGTGTTTCTCCTGTGCTGCTGCGGGCTTCTGGTTTTGTACCAGATTCCGCGGCGAGATATGGGGCCGATGTTCCTGCTGATGTGGGCGGGGGTTTTGTTCGGGCGCGCCCTGTGGCTCGGCGATCCCTTGGTTATTCCGTTTCACCAGTTGCAGAGCGGGGCGCTTTTGATCTTCTGTTTTTTTATGATCTCCGATCCCAAGACGATCCCCGACCGTTTTATCGGGCGGGTGATTTTCGGCGCTCTGGTGGCTGCTGTGGCTTATTATATTCAGTTCAAAATGTTCCGTACGGACGGGCTGCTTATAGCCCTGGCCCTCGTCAGTGCTTTTACGCCGCTGGTTGACCTTTTGCTTCCGGGCAAGAGTTACAGCTGGGGCGATCGTATCCATAAACACACACAACCGAAGGAGGTTCCGATATGCGCTTTATCCACCCCATGAGATTGCTCGGAAAGGCGGGGTTCTGTCTTTCCCTGTTCGGCGCGGTTGCGGGCTTGCCTGCTCCGGCAGAGGCGTTTTGCGGCTTTTATGTCTCGAAGGCCGATTCCAGCCTGTTCAACCAGGCGTCCAAGGTGATCATCGCCCGAGCCGAGAACCGTACGGTTCTGACTATGGCGAACGACTATCAGGGGGAACTCACGGAGTTTGCCATCGTGGTTCCCGTGCCCGAAGTCTTGCGAGAAAATCAAATCCATGTCGCGGAAACGCGGATTGTTGACCATATGGATGCCTATACCGCGCCGCGGCTGGTTGAGTATTACGATTCCGATCCCTGTCAGCCGGTGATGCGCGAGATGATGGCGATGAGCGCGATGGACAGCGCTCGTGGTGCGCCTGCTGCAGAGGCCAAGAAGTCTGCCGAGACTTTGGGGGTGACGATCGAGGCGACCTATACGGTCGGGGAGTATGACATCGTCCTGCTTTCTGCTAAGGAGAGCGACGGGCTGCTGACCTTCCTGAATCAGGAGGGGTATAAGCTCCCTAACGGGGCGGAGCGGATTCTGGGCAGCTATATCAAGCAGAATATGAAGTTCTTCCTTGCGAAGGTGAATCTAGAGGAGCAGCGGAACACGGGGTATACTTACCTGCGGCCTCTGCAGATCGCGTTCGAGTCGCCGAAGTTCATGCTGCCGATCCGTCTGGGCACTCTGAATGCCAACGGGCCGCAGGATTTGCTGCTTTATACTCTGACCCAGAACGGGCGGGTGGAGGCGGCGAATTACCGCACAGTTAAAATCCCCTCCGATATGAACCTGCCGACCTATGTCAAGAACGGCAGCGAATTCGGGGAGTTCTACAAGGCGATGTTCGATACGGTCGTAAAAAAGGAAAACATGAAGGCTGTGTTCCTTGAGTATGCGTGGAATATGGGCTGGTGCGACCCGTGCGCGGCCGATCCGATTCCCAACAACGACCTGCTGACGCTGGGCGCGTGGTGGATTAATACTCCGCCCGTGACCTCCAACTGGCAGAACCGGGGGATCGTTGCACCGCAAGCGGCGCCGCAGGTCTATGTGACGCGGATGCACGTGCGTTACGATGCTGACCATTTTCCCGAAGACCTCGTTCTCAAGGAAACTGGCGATCAGGAGAATTTTCAGGGGCGCTATGTCTTGCAGCACCCCTGGACGGGATCGGTCAACTGTCCGCAGGGGCAGGAGTATCTGAGGAGTTTGCCTGCCCGGTTTGAAGAAGAAGCCAAAACCATGGCCATGCTGACCGGTTGGAATATCAACGATATCCGCAAAAAGATGCAGTATAACTGGCCGGATCCCATGCCTGGCCCCGGTCCCAGACCTCTGCCGGTCGAGCCTCAGCCGTGGTGGGACGATATCTGGAAGAAGCAATAATTTTTACTCCCTTGCTGAACGGGAGGGGCTGGCCATGGGTCAGCCCTTCTTTTTAAGCATTAGCATACGCGCGAATGCAGCCCTTGTATTGGAATGCTGCGTTAATTTTCGGGACTTTCTGCAAAATATGACCAAAGTCAAGGATAGAGGGATGCTTCGCTCGTATTGGTTGGTTTCGGTGGGCTGTTTTCGTGGTAAAGTGCCGTGATTACAGGCAGGTTTGAGAACTCTCTTGATCTTGCGGCCCCAGAGGAATAAGACAAGTCCCAGAAAAGGCAAAAGCTTCATGGCTATCAATTACGATCAGGAATTCCAGCGCTGCGTTGATTCGGTCAAGAAGGAGGGGCGTTACCGCGTTTTTGCCACTATGGAGCGGATCGCCGGACGGTTTCCGCGGGCCAAGTACCATGCCCCGGACGGGTCGGTCAAAGAGATCACGGTCTGGTGCAGCAATGATTATCTGGGCATGGGGCAGCACCCTGCTGTTTTAAAGGCCGCGCACGAAGCGCTTGACGCCTGTGGCGCCGGGGCAGGGGGGACGCGCAATATCTCCGGCACGACGCGCTACCATGTTGAACTGGAAGCTTCCCTGGCCGATTTGCATCAAAAGGATGCCGCGCTTGTCTTTTCCTCGGGCTATGTGGCGAATCAGGGGGCTTTGGGGACTCTGGCCCGTCTGCTGCCCGATTTCGTGATTTTTTCGGACGAACTCAACCATGCCTCCATGATCCACGGGATGAAGGAAAGTAAGGCGGAGCGCAAGATCTTCCGGCATAACGATGTCGAACATCTTGAGGCGCTTTTGAAGTCTGTCGATCCCCAGCGGCCCAAGATGATCGCGTTCGAGTCGGTTTATTCCATGGAAGGCGATATCGCGCCGATCAAGGATATCTGCGATCTGGCGGAGAAGTACAACGCCATGACATATCTGGACGAGGTGCATGGCGTGGGGCTTTACGGGCCGCGCGGCGGCGGAGTGGCTGAGCAGCTGGGCCTCATGGACCGAATCGACGTCATCGAGGGGACGTTCGGCAAAGCTTACGGGGCGATGGGCGGGTTTATCACCGGCAGTGCGCCGGTGGTGGATGCCGTGCGGTCCTATGCGTCGAGCTTTATTTTTACGACCAGCCTACCTCCGGCGGTTCTGGCGGCGGCGCTGGCGGCGGTGGAACATCTTAAGGTCTCT
The DNA here is from genome assembly GCA_018000295.1 of Alphaproteobacteria bacterium. Classification (GTDB taxonomy): domain Bacteria; phylum Pseudomonadota; class Alphaproteobacteria; order Micavibrionales; family Micavibrionaceae; genus JAGNKE01. Next base: position 46,361 of record JAGNKE010000008.1, read on the forward strand.
GATGTCGAGCGGATGCGGATGCGCCGGAATGTCGAGACCTTCAAGGATTTGCTGACACGGGCCGATCTCCCGTTCCTGCGCGGGGAGAGCCATATCGTGCCTCTGATTGTCGGGGAGCCGAATTGCTGCCGCGAGGTCAGCCAGATGTTGCTGAACGACTATAATATCTATGTCCAACCGATCAATTATCCGACTGTTCCGAAGGGGACGGAGCGTCTGCGCCTGACCGCTACTGCGGCGCATTCGCTGGAGGATGTGAGGTTTATGGCCGGGACACTGGAGCAGCTATGGAATAGCCATCATGCCCTGCGGGCGGTGGCTTAGCGATTTCTTCTAAGGTTCCGTAAAAATTAAAAGGCGCCGGGAAAAGCGCCTTTTTAATATCAGGAGATCCGAAATTCGCTATCTGTGATAGTCGATTTCAATCAGTGATGGAACATCTTCTCCCGCTCTTTCAACAGCGGCTTTTACTGGGGGATGCGTTGCGTCTCCGCGCATTGATACGCGCTGGTAATCATGATTGCTGCCGCGGCTGCGGAATGCATCCAGAAGAGGTCTTTTTCCGTCGGGCTGAGATTGTGTCATGCTTGACATATCCAGAGCTTGCTCGGGGCCAAAATCCTCCACGGCAAAGGTGATCAGCGTGCCGTGCCCATCCAAAGTCTTTCCAAGTTCAATATTGTCCCCTGCGTGGCGGCGGAGTTTGTCCAGTAGGCTGAATTCACGGGTCGGGGTCACGTCGTGAACCCCGAATTTCGGGGGCTCAGCCTTTATGGCGAAAAGGTTGCTCACTCGGGGGTCGTGGGTCTCGATCTGAACAACGTAATACCCCGTGTCGTGTGGTACGTATTCCGTCGGTTTTTTGTTTGCGGATTTCGGATCGGCGACTTCGGACATTTTAAACCCCCTTTTATTAACCGTATGGTCAAAAATTTCTGTTCAACTTGCACTTTTATTATTTGATATCAAGTTAGCACTATGCGTTTTTTTATGTCAACGGAAATGTTTCTTCCCTAAAAAAAATAAAAAGGGGCCAAAGCCCCTCCAATTTTCAAATTTTTATAGTCATACCTTAATGTCCAAGCGGCTGCCCCGGCCGGATGTGGCGGTCACGGTCAGTGATTCCTCAAGAATTTTGGCGACCTGCTGAGCCTGCTGGGCATTCTGTTTAATGACAGATAACGCCACATTTTGTCTGGCCATGGCGGTTTCAGCAGCAATTGCGGATGGGATGTCCACAGTAAAACTCCTTTTTACCTTCTGTAACACTACCATGATATTTATTAAAAATCGTTAATACGCCTTAAAAAACGGTTTTTTTTCTATTTTTTCCCCGTAAAAGTTGGGCATTATTTTCCATACGGCGTTGCCGGAACCCCTGATTAGTCGTAAGATTCCGGTGTTTCTTCAGTTCAGACCCGTTTTTCATGGGATTTTACCAGTGGCGTCAGGCATGGATACACGGCAGATCATCATGAGCTATACCGTTCCCCCCAGCACGGACGATCTGCAAGCTCTGTCGCAGGCGATTTTCGAGGATCTGCCGGAGGAGTTGCTTGAATTCTGCGAAGAATTGCAAATCCTGATTGAGGAGATCGTGGACGAGGCGACGGAAATCGAGCTTGAACTTCAGGATCCTTACGATCTTCTGGCTCTTTATAAGAACGGTAAGGAAATTTCGCCCGGGGTAGAGAGAAAAAGCGCGGAAGAGGCGGATAGCCTCGTCCTTTACCGCCGCGCTATTCTGGATATGTGGTGTGAGACGTGCGAGGATTTTTCGAAGCTTTTGCGTCAAATCATGATTGAGGAGCTGGGGCGGCGGTTCGGTTTTTCCGATTCTGAGATCGGGGAAATGTCCAAAAGGCATTATCAGGGGCTTTTATGAGCGGTTCGTTCGGGACGGAGGGCAATAAAAATGCACAGGAAACTAGGCAGGGGCTTTTTTTCTGTGCTAAAGTGGGTTGTTGTAAGGGTAAACTCTATTCAGGGTCGGACGTTTTGATCCATTTCATACGAACATATGTGCTTGCCTTCCTTATCCTGCTTTATGCGCCTGTTGCGTATGCCGGGCCTGCGCCGGCCATCCCTGCGACCTGCGATACCAATTTCTGGGACGTTCTGCGGGCCCGTGCGTGGGAAGAGGCTAACCGCGAAATCACCCAGAACCAGAATCTCATTGCCAAGCCCGACAGCGTTCTTTCCTATATATGTTTTGACAGCTATATGGAGAATCTTGCCCGGTATTCGGAAAACGGGGGGCCGGAGGATCCTGACGGGACTGGCGGTATTTTTTACGATCTTTATGTGCTTCTCCGCCGCATTCCCGGGAGTATTGACCCGGCCCTGACTGACGGGCTGGACATGAACAGCGTTCTTGAAATTCTCATTCTTGACTCGCTTGAGGATGGGGTGTCTGTGCTTTCTATAGCTGATGCCGGAGGCGCTACGGCTGCGGTTTGCGGGCGTGACCAATACCGGGCCGATAATTTCGATCATACTCTGCTCGGTGGACGATCTGGAATCGGCGGTGGTCTGGGCAGCAGCATCGGCGATAACGCCTATTCCTGCAACCGGATGCGGCAGGTCTGGGAGGCGGCCAAATGTTATAACTTCCAGACCCGCGCTCATGACGGTTTCTTTAATTTTGACCAGTACCGTGCACGCGAGGCTGCTGACCGTGATTATCGCGAGTTGCCAACCGAATGTACGAATCTTGATACAGATCTAGCGCACGTGATCTGTAACTATATTATCCACGGCACTCCGCCCAATATTCTTGGCAGTGCCGGCTGGCCATGGGTTGGTGGGGCGCCGACGGCTTGGGGGACAGCTTTTCCTGCCGCCAATCCGGCTCCGGGGGCAGCGGGGGGTGCAGACAGTACTCTTTCTTATTTTAATCTTCTTGACCCGACGGCTTGTGCTTCTCTGACTCCCGTTAAGACGGGGTTGATTGTGACGCGGCCTAATTCCGGAACGAGTTATACTGACGCTGTCTGCACGGCTCCGGGATGCTGGTATCAGCCGGGCGGTAGCGTGGCGGCTGCGGGTACCTGCAATCCCTGATTTCCCTATTTTTCCTTTAATGCCTTTAGCATGATTTCCGACATCCGGCGGGCGAAGGCGCTTGGGTCGTCGAGCGGTTCGCTCTGGAGAATGATGGCCTGATCGAGAAGGAGGTTCGCTGATTCTGTTATGTCTTCTCCCCGCTCGGCCATGGAGGCGATCCTAAGGATCAGCGGGTGGCGTGGGTTGATTTCAAGAACGGGCTTCGTGCTGCTTTCATATTTCTGGTGGATTTTCAGGACGCGCTCCATGTGCATATCCACGCTGTTGTCGGCGGCGACGAGGCAGACGGGCGAATCGGTCAGGCGCTGGGATTTCCTGATATTCTGGACCTTGCCCTGAAGGATATCGGCCAGACGGACGATGAGGCCGCCAATGTTGGCCTGCTCGTGTTCTCCAACTTCAGATTCCGGGGTTTTGTCCTCGCCTGATTCGTCTTTGTGGAAGCTGTCGAGATTGATGCTGCCCTTGGTAATGGATTTGAAGGGCTTGCCGGCGTAATCCAGTACTTTCTGGAGCCAGAAATCGTCCACAGTATCTGTCAAGAAGAGCACTTCGAGGCCACGGGCGCGGAATCCCTCCAGTTGCGGGCTGTTGCGGAGGCTGGAGAGGGATTCTCCGGTGATAAAGAAAATCTTGTCCTGGCCGTCTTTCATGCGGGAGACGTAATCCTCCAGGCTGATCAGTTTTTCGCCGCCATCGTGGGAACTGAAAAATCGGCAGACTTTCAACAGTTCCATGCGGTGCTCGGGTGCATCGTAGAGGCCTTCCTTGAGCACGGCGCCGAACTGACCCCAGAAACTCAGGAAGGTGGGGGCGTCATCGCGGGAGAGCTTATCGAGGTCGGAGAGAATCTTTTTGGCCACGACGCTGCGGATTTTGCTGACGACCGGGTTGAATTGCAGGCTTTCGCGGCTGATGTTCAGCGGCAAATCCTCGCTGTCCACTATGCCGCGCACGAAGCGCAGCCACGGGTACATGAGGGTGTTCACATCCTCCGAGATAAACACTCGGCGGACATAAAGTTTGACGAAGTGGCGGCGAGAAGGATCGAACAGATCCCACGGGCGCAGGGTCGGGATGTAGAGCAGGCCGGTGAATTCGATCTTGCCTTCGGCCTTCCAGTGGGCAGTCATCAGCGGTTCGTCGAAGCCGCCCGTAAGATGGCGGTAGAATTCGGTGTATTGCTCCGCGCTGATTTCTGATTTCGGACGCATCCAAAGGGCGGAGGCGGCGTTCAGTTTTTCCGATTCGCTGTGCTTTGTTTCGTGGGGGGTGCCGAGAAAGATCGGGACGCTGATATGGTCCGAGTACATTTTCACGGTCATCTTTATTTTTTCATCGAGCAGGAAGTCGCAGGCTTGGTCCTTCAGGTCGAGCTTGATCGTGGTGCCGCGTTCGCCGTCGAGCCATCGGGCGTGTTCTTCATCCGCTATGGTTACGGTGAAGCCCGCTCGCCCGTCTGATTCCCAAAGCCAGGCCTCTTTCTCCCCGGCCTTGCGGCTGACGACGCGGATGCGGTGGGCGACCATGAATCCCGCGTAAAAACCTACACCGAACTGACCGATCAATTTGAGTTTATCCGCACCCCCCTGTTCCTTCATTTGCTGCATGAGGGCTGCCGTTCCGGATTTGGCGATGGTCCCAAGGTTTTCCGTCAATTCATCCGCATTCATGCCGATGCCGTTGTCGATAACGGTCAGGGTGCGGTCCTTCGTGTCCTTGAAGACGTGGATTCTAAAATCCGGATTGTCCTTAATGAGGTTTGGATTGGTGATCGAATCATAACGCAGACGGTCACAGGCATCGGCGGCGTTCGAGATCAGCTCGCGCAGGAAGACGTCGTGATTCGTGTAGAGTGCGTTGGCCACTATATCGAGCAGACGCGAGACGTCCGCGCTGAAGGATTTTGCGTTTTCCGGAGGGGCGGGAGGGGGCGTTTGCCCCTGTTCCTTATTATTCGCTTTTGCGTTCATAGGTCTCTATATGGCCCTGTTTTCCAAGAGAATCAAGGGTAAAGACGCTGGATGGCCCAGAGGCCGTCCGCCGTCCTGCGATACTGGAAACGGTCATGGAGGCGGTCGGGGTGGCTCCACCAGAATTCTATGGTGTCCGGTTTCAGGATATATCCGACCCAATAAGGTGGGCGGGGGACTGATTCGCCTTTAGGGTATTTTTTTACGTAATTCCCAAATTTATCTTCCAAAATATTGCGGCTTTCGAGCGGGTGGGACTGGTTGGAGGCCCAGGCGCCGATTTGCCTGTCATAGGGGCGGGTGGCGAAATATTCGTCGGTTTCGCCGTCCGGCGCCTTTTCCACTGTGCCCTCGATGCAGACCTGCCGATGCAGGGATTTCCAGTGAAAGCAGAGGGCGGCGCGGGGGTTTTCAGCCAGATGGTGGCCCTTGAAGCTTTGTTCGTTGCTGTGAAATTTAAAGCCGCGCTCGTCGGCCTGTTTGAGCAGAACCATACGAACCCGCGGCGCCCCGGCTTCGTTTGCTGTGGCCAGTGCCATGGTGTCCGGGTCGTTGGGTTCGCTGTTTTGAGCCTCTTCATACCATTTATGAAAAAAAAGCAAAGGGTTGGAAGGGAGGGTGTCTTTTTCCATGTCCATAAAAATTCTTTCTGTGCGAAGAGTTTTTGTTTTATACACGTAGCATTGTCATGCCGTGATACAAACGGCTATAGTTAGTGACTTACGTTTTTAATGCAGATGCAAAGGTATAAGTGGATGAAAAAAATAGCACTTGTGGGCATGGTCCTCTCTTCAATGGCTCTGACGGCCTGCGAAACCCTCGATACGACGGGTAACAAGCAGCTTATCGGAACGGGCAGCGGCGCCATTATCGGCGGTATTCTCGGCTCCAAGATCGGTGACGGATCCGGGCAGCTCTGGGCGACCGGCGCGGGTGCGCTTGTGGGCGCCCTGCTCGGTAGCGAGATCGGTAAGTCTCTGGACAAGGCTGACCAAGGGTATGCGTCTCAGGCGAATTACGAGGCGACGAGCGCCCCGATCGGGGAGCCTGTGTCGTGGAGCAACCCCCAGAGCGGTAACCACGGTACGGTGATTCCGACCCGTGAGGGAACCAGCGCCAGCGGTAATTACTGCCGTGAGTTCCAGCAGACGATCTATGTCGGCGGACGCGAAGAGTCAGCCTATGGTGTGGCCTGCCAGCAGCCGGATGGAACCTGGAAGATCGTGCAGTAGCTCCTATTTTTAAGAGTTTTACGAAGGGCCGCAGTGTCACGCGGCCTTTCTCATTTTGAGCTTTGTTATTTTAAGGCGTTGGGGCTGATGAAACTTGTGATGTTTCCCGTTGCCGTTTCTTTTCCGTCGGTTTTCCTGCCATTTTCCATGGTCGAGTAGGCTTCAGAGAGTTTCCTGAAGGTTTCCTTGATCAGGGCGATATCCTCTGTCTTATCCGGGACGGTGGCGATAATGTCGGGCGTGATGATGCGGCCCTCGCGCCTTTGGCGGAACAGGTAGCGGGCGAAGCTGCGGATATTATCCCAACTGACCCTTGAGGCGTTTTGCTCAAAGATAGTGAGCAGGCGCGGTTTTTGCTGGTTCAGGGTTTTGGGGTCGGCGAGCATTAACTCGTCACTCAGCGCGATAAGGGCGTGGGCCGCCCAGCCGACGGGGTTTCCTGACATCAGCTTGGCGTTCTGGGCCATGGCTTCGCTCAGGAAGATTTTATAATCCTCAGGCGTGCGGACCTTGTCCATGCTCTTTCTGGCGCTTTCGAGGGCGATCTTCTCATGAACGCGCTTGTTCATCTCCTGATCAGCGAAGGGGTTGTAGTCATTCAGGCTGGAGAAGATTTTCGGCTTTATGGCCATATGCTCCGCCACCATGTCGGCAATGGAGCGGACGTAGGTGTTTTCGTTGGTGTAGATGGCCGCGCCGAGGATCGTCTCCCGGTCGAACCCGCACCAGGCCATTTCCTGCGCCGGGTTGCAGAAGGCACGCCATTGCTTGATCGCGGAAATCTTAAAGGTCATGCCAATTTCCTTGGTGATCCGTACCGCCAGGGGGAGGGTTTTTTCCTTTTTTCCTGAACCGCTGAGGCTTTCCGTGAGCAGGAGTTGGAGCGTTTCCAGACTGATAGGGAAGGGATATTTCTCAGAGATAAAGCCGATTTGAGGAGCGAGAGTATCCTGCATTCTTTGCACGGCCAGAGATTTTATTGCATTTTCAGTGCCGTGGAGCGCCTGGAATGTGGCTGAAAATATGTCAGCAAGAAGATTGCGGTGATAATATTCTTGCGTATCCAGTTTGGTGATAATGATACCTTCGGTTATTTCCAATCGCGATAACGGGCTGTTTTCCGTTTTTTGCGTTTCGACAGCGGCGTTATTCGGCTTTGGCGGCGTTTTGGACAGGCTGGGGAGTGTACCCGCTTTTTTGAGAATTTCGGCTTGGGCGGCGTGAAAATCCTCATAAAGGGCGAGTGCGTGCCAAACCAGATGTAAGGCGTGATTCTTGAGATCTTCCTGTGTGTTGAAACGGTCGGCGTTGACGAAGAATATCCCCAGAGTCCGGGTTGAACGGAAAAAGCCGAGGATTCCCGGGCTGCTGTGTTCGACCAAGCCGACAAAACAGGTGCGGTTGCCGGTTATTTCCTTGTCTTTACTGTTCAGGATGTAGTCAAGAATCAGCGGACCCGCAGGGTGTTCCCCGATAGTTTCCTTTTCCTGTACGAGCGCCTTTTTTCTCTTATCTTCCTCGTGGACGATAAAGGTCAGTGTCAACTCAGGGTAACCCGTCTCGATCTGGCGGGCGATGACCTTGCAAATATGGGTGGCAGTTTTCAGATCAACAGGCATGATTAAATATCAAAACGCTTTTTTTGAGCGTAGGGAACAAGGAAGCATCATAGCAGAAAAAATTCCGGGTATAAAAGGGCATGACGTTTGGCCCCTAGACGCAAAGGCTGAAATGTGTAGGATACGAGGGATCAGACAACATTTTTCATGACGTATGACGATGAGTGAAGTTTTGAAAGGAAAACGCGGCCTGATCATGGGGGTTGCGAACGAGCGTTCGATTGCTTGGGGTATCGCAGAAGAAGCGATGAATCACGGGGCGGAACTGGCGTTCACTTTTCAGGGTGAGGCGCTGGAGAAGCGTGTGCGGCCCCTAGCGGAGAAGGCCGGATCCAAGATCGTCCTGCCGTGCGATGTGACTGATGAAGCCAGCGTGGATGCCGTCTTCAAGGCGCTTGAGAAAGAGTGGGGGCAGCTGGATTTTCTTGTTCATGCCATCGCTTTTTCCGATAAGAATGAGCTGGACGGTCTTTATCTGAACACCACTCGCGGCAATTTCCTGCGGACTATGGATATTTCGGTTTATTCTTTTACTTCCGTCGCACAGAAGGCCTATCCACTCATGAAGGAGAAGGGGGGGAGCCTTTTGACCCTCACCTATTACGGGGCGGAGCGCGTGATGCCCCATTACAACGTCATGGGGGTGGCGAAGGCGGCTCTGGAGGCCTCCGTGCGTTATCTGGCTGCTGATGTCGGCAAAGATAATATCCGGGTCAATGCCATTTCCGCCGGGCCGATCAAGACTCTGGCCGCCAGCGGGATCGGCGATTTCCGGTATATCCTGAAATGGAATGAATTAAATTCGCCCCTGCGGCGGAACGTTACCATCAACGATGTCGGCAAGGCGGGCCTGTTCCTGCTCTCCGATCTGGGCAGCGGGGTGACGGGCGAGGTTCTGCACGTCGATGCCGGCTATCATACGGTGGGCATGGTAGCGGTGGATTCCGCCGCGCAGACCGCCGAGCTTCTGCAGGGGATCGCCCCGAAATCATCGGAGGAGGCCGCGTAAGTGCCCCAGTTCGTCGTGATCGCACGGGATGCGAAGGATGAGGGGGCGCTGGAACGCCGGTTGGCCGTGCGCGAGGCGCATATCAAGGCTTGCGATCTGGCCGTTGAAACGGGGCAGCAGATTTACGGGGCTGCGCTGTTGAGCGAGGATGGCAAGATGTGCGGCTCCGTTATGGTGTTTGAGATGGAGTCCCGCGCCGTTCTGGATGATTATCTCAAGAACGAGCCTTATGTGACGAATAAGGTCTGGGGGGAGATCGAGATCATCCCCTGCAAGACCGGGCCGAGTTTTACGAAGTTTCTGCCACAATGATCTGGTTCACATCCTATAGCGTCGATTATCTGGAAGGTTTGCGGAACGCCAATATGGGGACGCATATCGGGATTCAATTCACGGAGATCGGCGATGATTATCTTTGCGCCCGAATGCCCGTGGACAAGCGCACGACGCAGCCCTTTGGCATCCTGCATGGCGGGGCGAGTTGTGTTCTGTCCGAAACGTTGGGCAGCGTGGCGGCGTGGATGTGTATCGACCCTGACAAGGAGCGTGCGGTGGGGCTGGAGATCAACGCCAACCACATCCGCGCCGTGACGGAGGGGTTCGTGGTCGGGAGATGTTCGCCGCTGCATATCGGGCGGCGGACGCATGTGTGGCAGACGGATATCACGGAGGAGGGCACGGGCAAACGGGTGGCGATTTCGCGGCTGACGGTGGCGATCATCGAGCAGGGGACTTTGTCCGCGCAAAAAGAGAAGGTGATCGTGAAGTGAGTTTTAACCACAGAGGTTAAAGAGGGAAGAGGAGATAAAAGAGGGTTTTTATATGGCGCAGAAGCTTAACGATATTACCGGAGAGATTGTTGATTGCGCCTATAAAATTCATAAGACCATGGGACCGGGGCTTTATGAGAAGGTTTATGAAGATTGCTTTGCGTATGAGCTTGAAAAGAAAGGTTTATTATTCAACCGGCAGCATCCAATCACCGTTCATTACGAGGAGCTTGTCATTCCTTCCGCCTTTAAAATTGACTTACTGGTTGCGGATACGGTTGTTGTCGAACTCAAAAGCACGGATAAAATCCACCCCATCCATCAGGCTCAGATTTTGACTTATCTTAAACTTGCTAAGCTACAGGTCGGGCTTCTTATAAATTTTAATGTTCCTCTTATCAAAGATGGTATAAAGCGATTTCATGTGTAAGTTACAAGGATGGACTCTTTGAACTCTTTTAAACTCTTTCATCTCTGTGGTTTTAGTCATGTCCGGTAACCGTTTCGGCACGTTGTTTCAGTATCAAAGTTTCGGGGAGAGCCATGGGCCTGCGATCGGCTGTGTGGTCGATGGTGTGCCGCCGCGCATTGCCTTAAGCGAGGCGGATATCCAGTTCTGGCTGGACCGGCGGAAGCCAGGGCAGTCGCGGCATACGACGCAGCGGCAGGAGCCGGATGAAGTTCAGATTCTTTCTGGTGTTTTCGAGGGGCAGACGACGGGAACGCCCATTGGCGTCTTGATCCATAACGTCGATCAGAAATCCAAGGATTACGGCGATATCAAGGACAAGTTCCGGCCCGGTCATGCGGATTACACCTATTTCAAGAAATACGGCATCCGCGATTACCGGGGCGGGGGACGGTCTTCGGCCCGCGAGACGGCGATGCGCGTTGCGGCGGGGGCGATTGCCCGCAAGGTGCTTGAAGCGCAGATCGGGGCGCAGGTGAAAATCCGCGGCTGCGTCGTGCAGATCGGCACGGAAAAGATCAACCGCGATGCGTGGGATTGGGACGAGGTGGAGCGCAACCCGTTCTGGACTCCGGATGCGAAGGCGGGGAAGGACTGGGAAGCTTATCTGGATTCCATCCGCAAGAAGGGATCAAGCGCCGGGGCGCTGGTGGAGGTTCATGCGTCGGGGATTCCCGCCGGGCTGGGTGCGCCCGTTTATGACAAGCTGGATGCGGACCTTGCGAAGGCGATGATGAGTATTAACGCGGTTAAGGCCGTGGAGATCGGCGCGGGGTTTGAGGCTGTCGCGCTGGGCGGGGAGGAGAATGCCGATGAAATCCGGCTGGATGAGTCGGGCAATCCGGTTTTTCTGTCCAACAATGCGGGGGGGATTCTGGGCGGAATTTCCTCGGGGCAGGACATTACGGTGCGTGTGGCGTTTAAGCCGACGAGTTCGATTTTGACGCCGCGGAAGACGATTGACCTGCACGGGGAAGAGACGGATATCGTCACCAAGGGGCGGCATGATCCTTGTGTGGGAATCCGAGGGGTTCCGGTCGTTGAAGCCATGATGGCCTGTGTCTTGGCCGATCATTGGCTGCGTTATAAAGCTCAGTGTTTTTGAAACATTTTTTCCATGTTCTACGAACCGCGCAAGCAAGACCCCAAGGCCGATCTGGGGTTGAAGCATAATCCCTTTAAGGCCTTGGTGCAGCCGCGGCCCATCGGGTGGATTTCAACTCTGAGCGCGGAGGGGAAGGTTAATCTGGCCCCGTACAGCTATTATAACGCGGTGTGCGAAGACCCGCCGATGATCATGTTTTCCAGCAGTTCGAAATATAAGGATACGAGCCGGAACATTCTGGAGACCGGGGAGTTTGTTGTAAATGTGGTGACGGAGGCGTTGTTGCATCCAATGGTCGAGACGTCCCGCGATGTGCCGCACGGGGTAGATGAGTTTGAATTGGCCGGACTGACGAAAAGACCCAGCCGATTGGTCAAGCCGCCGGGAGTGGCGGAATCGCCGATCCATCTGGAATGTACTTATTTTAAATCACTTGAACTGCCTTCGACCGATCCGGAGTCGGATTATGTCATTATTCTGGGAGAAGTGGTTGGAATCCATATTGATCAGGCCGTCATCCGTGACGGGCTGGTTGATTTCACGTCGGTCGGGCGGTTGGGGTACAAGGATTATTCGATCACTACGGGCAAGCAATCTGTTGTTTTGAAAAAGCGCGATATCTGATAAGAGTAACATCAGGAAATCAGCCTTTTGGGGCGCTTTTTCATATTAGGAATCTCTCATGACCGCAAAAGACCCCTGGTCGGCCCGCAAGAACCTTTACAGTACGACTGTTCCCAAGGAAGTGGAAAAGCCCAAGAGGCGCTGGAACGTGCTGTCGATCCTGTGGCTGGCCGTCAAGCGGACCTGCACGGTGATTGGGGCATTCGTTCTCATTACAACTGCGCTGATCGCGTGGACGTTTTCCTCGCTTCTGTCGGAGGTGGAGTACGACAAAGGGCTGCCGGAGAAATTCGTGCTGATGCTCAATCTGGACGGGAATATGGGCGATCTGGCTCGGGATGTCAGTTTCGCCGATCCGTTCGCCGGGCCGGGCGTGACCCTGCGTGATTGGCTGGAGGCACTGGATCGGGCCAAGACGGACCCCCGCGTGAAGGGGATTTATGGCCGCATGGACGCGGGCGGCTACGGGCTGGCGCATATTGAGGAGATGAGAAAAGCCATCAAGGATTTCCGGCAAAGCGGGAAGTTCGCTTATGTTTATTCTTCTTCTTACGGGGAATTAGGGGGGCTTGGAAATTATTATCTTGCCCTTGCCTTTCAGGAAGTCTGGATGCAGCCGATGGGCGTCATCGCCATTACCGGCGTGAGCGCCGAGCTGCCGTTTTTCCGCAATATTTTCGATATGGTTGGAGTCGAGCCGCAGTTTTTCCAGCGTAAAGATTATAAATCTGCCTATGAAAGCCTGACGCATACGCAGATCACAGAACCGAACCGGCGGATGATGGAGTATCTGATCAAGGATCTGACGGATACGTTGCAGGTTGATATCTCTGCCGATCTGGGCATCCGGCCGGAGAGTTTCAAGGCGCTGGTGGATAAGGGGTTGTTTACCGCCCCTGAAGCGCTGGATGCCGGGTTGATCGACAAGGCGGATTATGCCGATGTGCTGGTCAAGCAGATGAACAAGCAGGTCACGGGCGATCCCGCGGTCGATGCGGATTACATCGACCTTAACGCCTATATCAATGAGGAGCGCAACAAGCAGGCGACTCTGGCTGATGAGATCATGGCCGCCGCGCAAACGCAGGAAAAGAAGGATGACGGCAAGCCTTCTATCGCTTTGATCTATGCGGTCGGGATGATTTTGCCGAGTCAGGACGGGGATGCGCCTGACCTGTTCGATGACGGGGTGGCCGCTGCTGATCAGATTGCGGGGGCGCTGATCGAGGCTGCGCGGGACGAGATGATCAAGGCGGTTGTGTTGCGGGTGGACAGTCCCGGCGGGTCGCCGGTGGCTTCAGAGAGTATTTTGCGCGCGGTGCAGATGGTGCAGGAGCAGGGCAAACAGGTCATTGTTTCCATGGGGCCCACGGCGGCGTCAGGAGGATATTGGATTTCGGCCTATGCGAACCAGATTTTCGTGCTGCCCACCACGATCACCGGGTCGATCGGGGTTGTGGGCGGGAAGTTTTCCGCCAAGGAGTTCTGGGCGAAGATCGGAGTGAACTGGGAGCGCATCCAGTGGGGACAGAATGCAGGGATGTGGTCCATGAATACGCCGTTTTCAGAGACGGAAGCGCAGCGCATGAATGCCATGCTGGATAATGTCTATAATAACTTTCTCCAGCGCGTGGCCTCGGGGCGTAAAATGACCGTTGACGAGGTGGACCGGATCGCCGGCGGACGGGTGTGGACCGGAAAAAGCGCGGTTAAGATCGGTCTGGCCGACCGGATTGGTGGGCTGGAGGATGCGCTTGACTATGCGGCGCTGCAGATCGGGGCAAAGACGCGCAAGGATGTTCATGTGGTGATCATGCCCAAGCCGCTGACGGCCATCGAGAAGTTCATGCAGCTTTTGCAGCAGGAGGTTTTCTTCCGCAGCCATTTAAAGACGCAAGCGGAGATTCTGGAGACGGCCAAGCCTTATCTGGCAGAGATGCAAATCCTGAGCGATCCGCAGTCTTTTTCCGTTTATTCTCCGGTCGAGATCAAACCCTGATTTTTTTTCAGGCGCTGGCGGCTCTGCGGGTTGACCGTTCCGGCGTGGCGCTGTCTTCAGTACGCTCACCTGAGGGTTTTCCGACTTGCAGGCGCGGCGGGGGCGGGTTGTCGTCCAGCATCGGTTTCAAATCGTCATACATTTCGTAGAACGACATATAGATGTGTTCTGCGCCGATATTTTTTTCAATGATCGCCACGGCGGCATGAATTCCGAAGGCTATGGGGACTATGGCGCACGGTAGATGTTCTTTTGCGGCGAGGGCGGCGATGACGTCCTTGCGGCGGTCGCCGATATACCAGACGACATCGTTTTCATTCAGTTCCAGATTCAGCCATTGAAGGGCGGTGAGGATCGGCTCGGGGCTGGGTTTGGATTTGGTGATGTCCTCGCGGAACACCGTTACAGGAAAGTGCTTGTTCAGTTCGAATTTTTCAAGAATGTCGTGGCCGTAACCCTTACCGAGGCCATTGCTGACCAGGGCCATCGGAATCTGGTGCTGCTCGAAAAGTTCCAGAAGCGTGAAAAGGCCGGGGCAGGGCTGAACGATCTGCTCAACGGGTTTGCGGCGGATTTTGTGCATGGCGCGGTGGACCAGCAGACGAGGCTGCTTTCTATTCTTGTGCCAGAGAGGGATGATGCGCCCCTTGCCGCCGCGCCGAAAGAGCCATGTGAAGAACTTTGAAATTCTGTAGCCGATGTTATCCAGCGTTTCAAGGATATGCAGCAGGCGCGGGTTGATATGGCGAACGGCGGTTCCGTCCATGTCGAAAATCACAATTGTCGGTTTTTTTATTGCCATAACAGATTTCTCATTCTTCCGAGAATATACACCATCTGCGGCAGAAAGGGCCGAAAAAACGCAAATCCCCTATGATAGGAGGCTGATAACTTTTTTCTCGATATGGCGGGCGGTCAGGCCCGCTTCGTCATATTGCCGTTCGGGGTCGTCCTGATCCTGAAAGCGGTCGGGGAGCTTTAAGTAACGGATTTTTAGACGTGAGGACAGTAGGTCGTTTTCACTCAGCACTTCCAGAACTTTGGAACCAAAACCTCCGGAGGAGCCTTCCTCGATGACAATTAGGGCTTTGTGGTTTGAGGCCAGTTCCTTTACAAGAGCGATGTCGAGAGGCTTTGCAAAGCGGGCGTCGGCAATCGTGGGGGCGATGCCCTTTTTATTCAGGTTTTCCGCTGCGAGGAGACATTCGTGCAGGCGCGTTCCGTAACTGAGAATTGCTATTTCTGATCCTTTGCGGATTATTCTGCCCTTACCGATTTCCAGAATTTCAGGTTTTTCGGGCAGGGGAGCGCCCGTGCCGTTGCCGCGCGGGAAGCGGAAGGCGATTGGCCCGTCATTATAGGCGGCGGCCGTTGCCACCATATGGACCAGTTCGGATTCATCCGCCGGAGCCATCAGAACAAAGTTGGGCAGGCAACCGAGATAGGCGATATCGAAGGCGCCTGCGTGGGTCTGGCCGTCTGCGCCCACTAGTCCGGCACGGTCGAGCGCAAAGCGCACGGGCAGGTTTTGTATGGCGACATCATGAACGATCTGGTCGTAGGCGCGTTGAAGGAATGTGGAGTAAATCGCCACGAAAGGCTTATAGCCCTCCGCCGCCAATCCTGCGGCGAAGGTTACGGCGTGCTGTTCGGCGATGCCGACGTCGAACATCCGTTCGGGAAATTCCTGGCCGAACATATCCATGCCCGTGCCGGAGGGCATGGCGGCGGTGATTCCGACAATTTTTTGGTCTTTTTTGGCCTCACTGATGAGTGCCTTTGCAAAGACGTTCGTGTAGCTGGGGGCACCGATTGCTGTTTTCGCCTGTGCGCCTGTGATGACGTCGAATTTGCGGACGCCGTGCATCTTGTCGTCGGAATTTTCCGCAGGCAGATAGCCTTTGCCCTTTTGCGTGATGACGTGGATCAGGACCGGGCCTTCGTGGTCCGCCTCCTTTATATTGCGGAGCACGGGGAGAAGGTGGTCGAGGTTATGGCCGTCCACCGGACCGATGTAATAAAAGCCCATTTCCTCGAAAAAGGTTCCGGAGCCGAGCGCGTTCCTCGCGGTTTCTTCCGTTTTCTTGACGGCGTTGCGGATCGGCGAGGGGAGTATATCGGTGATTCTTTTGCCGAACTCTCGGACATTGTGGTAGGAGCGCGAGGAGACGATGCGCGTCAGGTAGCGGCTCATGGCGCCGACGGGCGGGGCGATCGACATTTCATTGTCATTGAGAATCACGATCAGGCGCGTTTTTTCATCGTTGATCGTGAGGCTGCCCGCGTTGTTCATGGCTTCGTAGGCCATGCCCGCGGACATCGCGCCGTCGCCGATTACACAAATGACGTGGTTGTTTTTTTCTTCTCCCGCCTGTTTTGCGAGATCACGTGCCACGGCCATACCGAGGCCTGCTGAAATGGACGTTGAGCTGTGTGCGGCCCCGAAGGGATCGTATTCGCTTTCGTCGCGTTTGGTAAAGCCGGAGAGGCCGCCGCCCTGACGCAGGGTATGCATTCTGTACCGACGACCCGTCAGAATTTTGTGGGGGTAGGATTGGTGGCCGACGTCCCAGATCAGGCGGTCAGTCGGCGTATCGAAGACGGCATGGAGGGCGACGGTCAGTTCCACGACACCCAGACCCGCGCCGAGATGTCCGCCCGTGCGGGAGACGGAATCGATCATGAAGCGCCGGACGTCCTCGGCCAGAAGTTTGAGTTCCTCGTCGCTCAGGGTTTTGAGGTCGGCGGGGGTGTTGATCCGGTCCAGTGCCGGAAAGGGCGAAGGGACCGCCGGGAGATTCTTTGCGGCTTCGCTTTCAACAATGAGGGCGTTGTCTTGAGCTTTTTCGTGGGCTGTTTTCATGGTGGATCAGTTTTATAGGAAACCCTCATGAAGCGCAAAACGTTTTTAAGCCCGTTTTCAACAGACTTAAAATGATAAAACTCAAGTTAAAACAAGTTGTTAGCTCATTCCACCTAGGCTGACGGTCCTGTGAAGCTGACCGAGGCGACCGCTGCGGGTGCCTGAACACCTGCGGACGGGGCGCCGACGCCGCCGGAGACGCCGTTGCTGATGACTTCGCCAGCGCTCTGGCCTATATCCAGAATTGCATTCATGGCACCCAGAGCAATACTTGCGTTAAAGAAAGAGCCGACCGTTTTCAGCGGGTCGGGCGTACCGGATCCCGGTGAGCCATCGCCGAAAATCGTATCCATGATGTAGGACATATCGTACCCCTCTTCTTTGAGCCCCTACTTTAACAGGCAAGGGGAGGACGAGTCAAATCTGCTGGGACACCGAGAGAGAGACCCACACCGCTTTCACGGGTTTGCGGATATCGTTGTCGGCGACCTGCACCAGAAGGATTTGCTGGCGTTCCATGATGCGGGCGTATGTCGCCTGATTCATGGGTTCCATCTGGAGAAGGACGGAATCGGATTGTGAATCATAGACATAGACTTCGCCGCGCTCGGCGTCGATCTGGACCCATTCAGGAGTCAGACCCAGATCTTCGGCGTAGAAAAAACCAATTTCACCCTGCTTGTTCAGGATGAGGCTAGCTTTCATGGTCTTGATGTTCATCGGATATGGCGCTCAGGCGCGGCGTTCAAGCACGTACTGGGCCAGACGCTGAAGTTTTTCGGCGCGGCCATCGAAGATCTTCAGGTGCCCTATCGCCTGCCGAACCAGAATTTCCGCCCGGTTTTTGGCCTGTTCCTTGCCCATGGTGGATACGAAGGTGGATTTTCCGGCTTGTGAGTCTTTTCTTGTGTCCTTGCCGGTATCCTGCGGGTCAGCCTCGACATCCAGAATATCGTCTGTCACCTGAAAGGCCAAACCGAGGTCGAAGGCGTAATTGCACAGCGCCTTGCGGTGCGGCTCGCCGCCCTTGCCGAGGATCACTCCGGCCTCGCAGGCGAAAGCCATCAGCTTTCCGGTTTTCATACGCTGGAGGCGCGAAATCGTGCCGAGGTCGAATTCTTCCCGTTCGCCGATCAGGTCGAGCATCTGGCCGCCGGCCATACCGTGACCGCCCGCCGCCTTGGCCAGAGAGCGGACCAGTTCGCAGCGGACCCTCGGATCTTCATGGGTTTCGGGTTCGCTGAGGACTTCGAAGGCTAAAGTCAGGAGGGCATCGCCCGCCAGAATGGCCGTGGCCTCGTCGAACTGGATGTGAACGGTCGGCTTGCCGCGGCGGAGTTTGGCATCATCCATGGCCGGAAGGTCATCGTGGATCAAAGAATAACAGTGAACGAATTCAACGGCGGCGGCCACGCGGCGGGCGCGAACAGGATCGACGTTAAAAAGGTTGGCGGTATGCATGGTCAGGAACGGGCGGAGGCGTTTTCCGCCGCTGAGGGTGCCGTGGCGCATGGCCTGAAAGAGACGGTTTTCCGCGAGTTCGGTTTCGGGCAGCAGATGGCCGATGGTCTTTTCGACCGCTTCGGCGACACGATTCATTTCAATCTGGAGTTCCGGGTCCGCTTCCCGTGGTGAAGGCGCCATGTTTTTTAATCTTCGGGGTCTAGGGGTTGAGTGGTGATCGATCCGTCGTCCCTGACGGTGATTTTTTCGATTTTGGCCTGCGCGTCGCGCAGCTTGGTTTCGCAATGTTTTTTCAACAACGTGCCGCGTTCGTAGGAGGTAATAGATTCCTCCAGAGGCGCCTGACCCGTTTCAAGGCTTTTGACAATCGATTCGAGCTCACTGAGCGCTTCCTCGAAAGAGAGCGATTCCACGGGGCGCAGTTTCGACATACCTTGCACTTATCCATAACCAAAACAAATGAAAGCGCAGTGTATGCCAAGGCGGTTGTCCGCTCAAGCGTTTAAAGCTTTGCGTGACAGAAAATGTCTTCTATTATGGCATTATGAACAATCGGTATGCGATACCGGAAGGAGTCCGGGTCTATGCTATTGGCGACGTTCATGGACATCTTGACGTCCTTGAGCGTATGCACCATGAAATCGCCAACGATTTGCGCCGTTCTGCCGATGTGACGGGGCATATCGTCTATCTGGGCGATTATATCGACCGGGGGCCGGAGAGCGCCGATACGGTGGATACTCTGCTGCAACTGAAAAAGCGCGATGATGGGATTTTTCGGTCCTTCCTGCTGGGTAATCACGAACATTACCTGATCCGTTTTCTGATCGACGGAGATCTGTCGGAGGCCATGGACTGGATGCAGTGGGGCGGGATTGAGACGATCCAGAGCTACGGCTATTCGTTCCGCACGTATCCCCCGGTCCATGACGATCTTGAAGAGGCACGGGATTACATGAATACGCATGTTCCCGAGGATCATCTGAATTTCCTGACCCAGATGCCTATGGCGCTGGAGATCGGGGGGTATTTTTTTGCCCATGCCGGGGTGAATCCGCGCAAGGGATTTAAAGATCAGGATTTGTGGGAATTGATCGGGATCCGGCAGCCGTTTTTGTCGTGGCATGAGGAGGCGGATTACAGGCCTTTGCCAAAGAAAATCGTCCATGGCCACACGATTTCAAAGACGCCGGTCATCCGGCCGCACCGGATCGGGGTGGATACTGGGCTGTTCAAGGGCGGGCCGCTGACGGCGGCGGTTCTGGAGGGCACGAATGTCCGGTTTCTTCAGGTGAGCCGCTAGGCCAGACCCAGTTTTTGCTCCAGTGCGCCGCAGAGCATATGGCCGAGGGTGATGTGCATTTCCTGTATACGGGCGGTGTCGTCGGACGGCACGATGAGCAGGATATCGCAATATTTTGACATTTTTCCGCCGTTGCGGCCGGACAGGCCGACGGTGACGAGTTTTTTGGCGCGGGCGGCCTCAAGCCCCCTGAGGACGTTCGGGCTGTTGCCGGATGTGCTGATGCCGATGGCGATATCTCCGGGCTGGCCCAAGGCTTCGATCTGCCTTGCAAACAAATGATCGAAGCCGAAATCGTTGCCGATGGCGGTCAGGGCGGAGGTGTCGGTGGTCAGGGCCAGCGCTGCCAGAGGCGCACGGTCCTTTACGAATCTCACTGTCAGTTCCGTGGCTATATGCTGCGCGTCTGCGGCGCTGCCGCCGTTGCCGAAAAGAAGAAGTTTCCCGCCTTGTTCAAGGCTTTCAGCGCAGGAATCAAGCAGACGGGAGAAATCCGACTGCAGGGTTGCGAAGGTTTTTTCTGCTGTTGAGAGATGGCTGGCGCGTTCCGTGGACCAGAAAGATTCGAGGTCGAAGGGCGGGTGTGCCGTTCCGTGAGCGGATTTCGGTGCCTTGGTCACGGGATGATTTCCCTTGTTACTGGGATGGGAGCGGCGGATGCCCCGCTCCAGTCCATGTTTTGCGCGGCGGATTTCTCAATCATCTGATCCTCGGTCATCTGGTCCGCCGGAACGTAGGTGAACTGGGGCTTGTGGCCGGGAACGGGGACGTCCTTGGGAGCCAGGGCCGCGCGGTTATAGGCCAGTTGCTCCGGGGAAAGCTGGAATCCGACCAGTACCTGATACTGGAAGGCGGTTTCCTTGCTGCGGACCGGGATGATCTGGCGCAGGTATTCGGTGTGGGTGCGCGTGGTCTGGCCGGGTTCAAAACTCATGGAGACCGCAAAAATCTCCTTGGCCATGATTTTGCCGTTTGGTCCGGTGACCGCCACGAAAAAGGGATAGGTCAGGAAGGGTTTGTCGGATTTCTGCTGGCGCGCCTTGGGGCCGAGGGTTCCGGTAAAGAGGAGAGCCAGATCGACGGTGGCGCTGGAGGTGGCGAGTTCGCAGCTGCTCTGGCGCTTTTTGATGTCCATTTGCGCGATCATGTTTTCATAAAACGTGCGCTGGTCGTCGGTGAAGTCTGAAAGGCTGCCTAAATCCTTTACAATCTGGATTTGAGGACAGGGGGTGGCGAGGAGACGTTCGGAGCCTTTATAGCCTCTGGCCTCAGCCCGGCCGAGTTCGATGCCCCGGTTCATGTCATCGACAACTCCGTCTACGGTTTCCCCGCAGGCAGAGAGGAGGGCCAGACATAAAAGGCAGGCTGACAGGCGGACGGATCGGCTAAAAAATCTCATTGAGGCTCCGATGAGGGACGCATTTCCTTGCAGGTGCTAGAGTACGAAAGCGCGGGCTTTTGTGCAAGGGTGTGGATCAGAGCCGCAAAATTTCCTATATAGGGGCATGGATAACTTGGTTCATAACGACAAAACGCTTAGGAAGCCTGATCTGACGCTGGTTCTGGCGGCACCCCGCGGGTTTTGCGCCGGTGTGGATCGGGCGATCCAGATCGTTGAACTCGCGCTGCAGAAATACGGGCGTCCGGTTTATGTACGGCATGAGATCGTGCATAACAAGTTTGTGGTGGATTCGCTTAAGGCCAAGGGCGCGGTGTTTGTCGAGGAACTGGACGAAATTCCCGAAGACGGGCAGCCGGTGATTTTTTCCGCGCACGGGGTGCCGAAATCCGTTCCTGAAGCTGCTCAAAGACGGGAAATGTTTTTCATCGACGCGACTTGTCCGCTGGTGAGCAAGGTCCACCGCGAGGCGGAGCGGCATTTTGAGCAGGGGGACACGATCATCCTGATTGGTCATGCCGGGCATCCCGAGGTGATCGGCACAATGGGGCAGCTGCCGTCCGGCGCGGTGATGCTGGTTGAAACGCTTGCTGATGTGGCGGCGCTGAAGGCCGATGATCCCGAGCATCTGGCGTATTGCACGCAGACGACGCTCTCAGTAGACGATACGGCAGCCATAGTTGAAGCGTTGCAGAAGAAATTCCCGGCGATCAAGGGGCCGCGCAAGGAAGATATCTGCTATGCGACCACTAATCGGCAGGCGGCGATGAAGGAAATCGCCAAGGGCAGCGATGCGGTGATCGTGATTGGTGCGCCGAACTCCTCCAACTCCAATCGCCTTGTTGAGGTCGCGCAGCAGAATGGCTGTTCCAAGGCGATGTTGATCCAGCGGGCGGGGGATATTGATTGGGCCTGGATGGAGGGAGTGCGGACGCTGGGCTTGAGCGCCGGAGCTTCGGCGCCGGAAGTTCTGGTCGAGGAGGTCGTTGCTCTGATGCGCGGGCGCTATCATGTCACTATCCGCGAAACAGTGCTGACGGAAGAAAATGTCACGTTTAAAATTCCCCGTGTGCTTTCAGCGGCCTAGACTCATTATTTTTATAAGGTAATCTCTTTCGCATGGCCGTTTACACGCATATCACCGCCGCCCAGCTTTCAGATTTTCTTAAAGGGTATGATCTCGGCACACTGGTTTCGTTCGAGGGAATCGCGCAGGGGGTGAGCAATACGAATTATCATGTCTTCACGGATCAGGGGCGGTTTATCCTGACTCTTTTTGAAGAACGGCGGGTGAAGGCTGAGGATTTGCCGTTTTTCTTCGCGTTTTCGGACCATCTTTCACAGAGGGGAGTCCAGACTCCCCGCGCTCTTCCTGATAGAAACGGGAGGAGATTCGGGATATTGGCGGAGCGGGCGGCGACGTTTCTTAATTTCCTGCCGGGGAAGGATATTCCCAAGGTGCAACTCACGGCCGATCACTGCGCGTCGTTCGGGGAAGGACTGGCGCGGATGCATATGGCGTCCGAGGGTTTTGATTTGAAGCGTAAAAATTCGATGGGGCCGGAACGCTGGAAGGTTCTGGCGGAAAAGACCTCCGGGGGGGCGGACCGTTTCGAGCCGGGGTTAAGGGCGTTCATTGCCGGTGAGCTTCAGGCGCTTTTCGATTCGTGGCCGGCGATGGAGGACGCTCTTATTCCTGTCGGTACAATTCATGCCGATATGTTTCCCGACAATATTTTCTTTCTCGACGGGCGGATGAACGCGGTTATCGATTTTTATTTTTCCTGCACGGATTTTTACGCCTACGATCTGGCCATTTCGATCAATGCGTGGTGCTTTACGCCGGATCATCGGTTTTCTCCCGAGCGATACCGGGCGCTTATGGATTCCTATCTTGGCGTGAGGGTGTTGAGCGATGAGGAGCGGCGTCTTTTGCCGCTGTTGTGCCGGGGGGCGGCGCTGCGGATTTTACTGTCGCGGCTGGAGGAGACTCTGGAGCATGATTCCGAGAAGACGCTGATGATCCCGCACGATCCGGGGGAGTATCTTATGAAGCTGAGGTTTCATCAGGTGGAGGGGTTGCCGCGTGTCTAAGGCGAAGGTGGTCGAAATATACACCGACGGGGCGTGCAGCGGGAATCCCGGACCCGGCGGCTGGGGCGCGATTTTGCGCTGGAACGGCCATGAGAAGGAATTGAGTGGCGGTGAGGCTGAGACTACCAACAACAGGATGGAAATGATGGCGGTCATTCAGGCGCTCAAAGCGATGAAAAAACATTCGACCATTCATCTTTATACGGACAGCCAGTATGTGAAGCAGGGGATCGAGGAATGGCTGGAGGGCTGGAAGGCCAAGGGCTGGAAGACGGCGGGGAAAAAGCCGGTCAAAAATCAGGATCTCTGGATGGAGATTGATACGATGATCCGGAAACACGACGTTACGCTGCACTGGGTGCGTGGGCATGACGGGCATCCCGAGAACGAGCGGGCGGATGTGCTGGCGCGGGCAGCGATCAAAAAGGTGTGAGTTTGTTTTAATCGTTCAAATGGGAGAAATCGCGTGCATCGCGGTTTTTGGGTTTGAGCTTCGGCGGGGAATCGGATTTTAAGAGCCGCCCGATCATTCCTCCAAATCCTTCATCGTCGGACTGCACGGAATTGTTAGCGTAGACGATCGGTTTATATTTTCCATGCCCAGCGTTCATTACGGCCTTCCAGATATCGGCCGGGGGACCGCCGCCCGTGACCTTTTTCATCGGGCTGTTGTCGTCGTTGCCGAGCCAGACCGCCGTGACCATTTCATCCGTAAAGCCGATAAACCATGCATCCCGGTAATCCTGCGACGTTCCGGTCTTTCCCGAGGCCGGAAAGGGCAGGTTGCCGCGCTGGCCTGTGCCGTGCTCGACGACGTTTTCCATCATGTGCCTGAGGCTTTTGACCGCGTAGCCCTCGAGAATTTTTTGCGGCGGGGGTTGTTTTTTCTCATAGACGACCGCGCCGCTTGAGTCCTTGATTTTGAGGACTGCGTAAGGGGTGACGCCGAAACCGTTATTCGCCAGTGAGGCGTAAGAAGCCGTCATTTCCAGCATGGAGATTCCCGAGCTGCCCAGTGAAAGGCTGAGATCGGGCGCGAGGTCTGCCGTAATGCCCATCTGGCGGGCGGTATTGATGACCGCGGAAACACCGACCTCCTTCATCAGGCGAACGGCGGCGGTGTTCATGGAACGGGTCAGGGCGTTTTCAAGCGTGACCTCGCCGAAATACTCCCCGCCGAAATTATCGGGCCTGTATTTGCCTTCGGTGATCGGGGCGTCGAGGATCAGGCTGTCCGGGCGCCAGCCCTTTTCCAGCGCCGTTACATAAACAAGCGGCTTGAAGGAGGAGCCGGGCGGGCGCAGGGACTGGGTGGCGCGGTTGAATTCGCTGTCCGTGCGGTCCTTGCCACCAATCATGCTGAGAACCGCGCCGTCGGGACGCATGACCAGAACGGCGCCTTGCGAGATGGAGAGCGTTTCGCCATCGGCCTTCAGGCGGGCCAGAAGAGTTTCCTCGGCCTTTTTCTGGAGTTTCGGATCAAGGGTTGTCTCCACGACCAGATCCATGTCCGGTGTGCCGATCAATTCATCAAGACTGTTCAAAACCCAGTCAGCAAAATAGCCAGCTTCCTTGGAAACGCTTGCGCCACCGGGAGGTTTTTTGAGTGTCCGCGGAACCTTTTTGACTTCTTCAGAGGTGAGGTATCCGGCATCGGCCATGGCAGCCAGAACGACATCCGATCGCTCAAGGGCCAGATCCATGTTCGCCAGCGGAGAATATTTTGATGGGGCTTTGAGCAAGCCCGCGAGGACGGCGGATTCACGGAGATTGATGTCCTTTACGCTTTTGCCGAAATAGATTTCGGAGGCGGCGTCCACGCCGTAAATCCCCGAGCCAAGATAGACGCGGTTGAGATAGGCGCTAAGGATTTGATCCTTGGTGAGGTGCCATTCCAGCCAGACGGCCAGCATGGCTTCCTGCACCTTTCTTTTGAGCGTACGGTCGTAGCTCAGGAACAGGTTTTTTGCCAATTGTTGTGTGATGGTTGAGCCGCCCTGGACGAGCCTGCCCTTACCGATATTGATCATCATCGCACGGGAGACGCCCAGAATGTCTATGCCGGGGTGGCTGTAAAAACGGCGGTCCTCAGTCGCCAGAACCGCGTGGATCAGATCGGAGGGAACATCCGAGACGGTGACGCTGCGCCCTTTGGTTTCGCCGTAACGGGCAACGATGGAGCCATCAGCGGCCAGAATGGTGATGGAGGGGCGGCGGTCGAATTTCGCGGCACGGGTAATGTCGGGCAAGTCCTTGGCGAACCATCCCAGAACGAAGACGGCGAAAATCCCGCCCCAGAGCGCCAGAATGACGAGCCATTTGAACAGGCGCACCGAAAGGGAGCGTTTCTTTTTCGATTTTTTCGAGGAAGAGCCCTTTTTTTTCTTCTTTTTTGACATGAGCGGGTGTTTCTCGGCTGGATGAAGCGGATCTTATTTGAAAGCGTTCAAGCGTTATAGGCGAAAAGGACCGAAAATTCAAATCCACAGTAAAATTTTCATAATTATTCTTCTGTCCGCCTAGACCAGAAGCAGGGAGGCCAGACCGAGAAAAGATAGGAACCCGACGACGTCCGTCACCGTTGTGAGCAGAACGGAGGAGGAGATGGCCGGGTCGCTGCCGATTTTTTCGAGGAAAAGCGGGATTCCCGCTCCGAACAGTCCGGCGGCGATGAGGTTGATGATCATGGCCATGGCAATGACAAGACCCAGCGTGGCGCTGGCGAACCACGCGCCCGCGATCAGGCCCGTGATAGCGGCAAAGAGGACGCCGTTGACGGCACCCACCAGCGTTTCCTTCCAGATGACGCGCCAGGTGTTGGTACCGGACAATTCGCGTGTGGCAATGGCGCGGACGGCGACGGTCAGCGCCTGCGTCCCCGCGTTTCCGCCCATAGACGCCACAATGGGCATGAGGATTGCCAAAGCGACGACCTGCTCGATGGTCGCGTCGAAGAAGGAAATCACGATGGAGGCCAAAATGGCGGTCCACAGATTGACAAAAAGCCAGCGGAAGCGGTTTCCGGCTGTTGAAATCACGGCATTGTAAAGATCGCCCTGATGTCCCACCCCGGCCAGATGGAGGATATCCTCCTGCGCTTCCTCGTCGATGACGTCCACAACGTCGTCGATCGTGATGACCCCGAGCAATCTGCCGTTCTGATCGACGACCGGGGCGGAGACGATATCCTCCCGCCGGAACATATGGGCGACCTGCTCCTGGTCCATGTCGGCGGGAATTGGCTTTAATTCTCCGGTAATCAGATCCCTGATTTTTCCCGAGCGCTTGGCCCGGACGAGTTGGCTCAAGGGAACGGTTCCGATGAGGTTGTAAGACGGGTTGATGACAAACACGTCAAAGAAGCTCTCGGGGATGGTTTCGGAGGCGGCACGCAGATAATCGAGGGTTTTTCCCACGGTCCAGAATTCGGGGATGGCGACGACTTCCCGGTTCATCAGGCGTCCGGCGCTGTCCTCCGGGAAACTCAACCCCTCCTCAAGCGCGAGGCGCATATTCGCGGACAGGTGCTTCATGATGTCCTTCTGGAAGTCCGGTTCCAGAGGCTCAATCAGGAGCAGGGCATCATCGCTTTCGAGTTCGGATATAATCTGTGCGACCTGCGCCGCGGTCATGGCCGACAGGGAGGTTTTACTGATCTTCTGATCGAGCTCGACGAAGGTTTCCGGTTCCAGAACGTCGCCGAATTTGCTGAGAAGTTCCTCGCGGTCGTCGTCCTTGATTTTTGAGAGAAGTTCGGCCGTATCGGCGCTGCTGAGATCGTCCAGAGCCGTGACCAGCGTGTCGGCGTCCTGAGCATGGAGGGCATCGACAACGTCCTTGATGTCCTCGTCGGTCAGCTTGTATTCGCCGGGATCCTTGGCGGACAGTCTGTCGGCAAGGGCGTCTTCGTTGTCAGTTTCGACCTGTGTTCCCATGCCACGCTCACCTTCATGCCGGAACCTGAATTGAAAACAGGAATAATTACTCCAGCGCAGATTCTACCACCGCAGCGGCAATATGCCACACCGAAGACGAACGGTGCGAAAAGAAAACGTCCTTCCGCGTCACGCAGACCGGATCAGGCGGTGCGTCGTATGATCGACAACGGAGTCATCGAAAATCTGGGCGCCGACCGTTGCGATCGAAGTGATATTGATAATCCCGCGCGCGGTGACCGACGGGGTCAGAATGTGCGCTGGTCTTGCCGCTCCGAGCAAAAGCGGACCGATGCTGACGCCGTCCGACAGTGTCCGCAGCATATTAAACGTAATATTCGCGGATTCGACGTTGGGCATGATGAACAGATTGGCCTGTCCGTTCAGGCGTGAGTTGGGCATGACCCTTTCACGAACACTTTCGGACAGGGCGACATCGGCCTGCATCTCGCCGTCGATCTCCAGATCGGGATCACGGCGGCGGATATCGGCAAAAGCGGCGCGCATTTTTTTAGAGGTCTCCGTATCGATCGTTCCGAAGTTGGAATGAGAAAGTAGAGCGACTTTCGGCTTAATCCCGAATCGGCGGACCTCCTCAGCGGCCATCAGGGTCATTTCAGAAATCTGCGCTACGGTCGGGTTGGCGTTGATCTGCGTATCGCAGAAGAAGAACGTACCCGCGCTCAAAAGAAGCGGGCTCAGGGCTGCCGGGGTCTCGACTCCCGGCTTCAGGCCGATGATGTCGATGATATCTTCCAGATGCTCATGATAATGGCCGAGCGTACCGCAGATCACGGCATCGGCATCATCCTTGTAGACCATGAGGGCGCCGATGACGGTGGTGTTGTTGCGGAGGATAGCCTTGGCATCGTCTGGCGTGGTGCCGCGGCGTTCCATGATGCTGTGATAAGTCTGCCAGTAATCCTTGTAGCGCGGGTCGTAGGACGGGTCGATCAGCGTAAAATGCTTTCCGGGGTGCATCCTCAAGCCGAGGCGCTTGATGCGAGTTTCAATAACTTTTTCGCGTCCGATCAGGATAGGGTGCGCCAGATTTTCGTCGATGACGGTCTGCGCGGCCTGAAGAACGCGCTCTTCTTCCCCTTCGCTATAGACAACGCGCTTGGGATTTTCCTTGGCGCGGGAATAGATCGGGCGCATGACCAGGCGGGAGCGGATGAAGTATTGCTGCAAACGGTCGCGGTAGGCTTCGAAATCCGTAATCGGACGAGTAGCCACGCCGCTGTCCATTGCGGCCTTCGCCACAGCCAGAGGAAGATCGACGATGAGGCGTGGATCGAAGGGTTTGGGGATCAGGTAGTCGCGCCCGAATTCCAGATTTTCGTTGCTGTAGACGGCGGCAACCTCGGCCACGATTTCCTTCTGCGCGAGTTCGGCAATCGCCTTCACGCAGGCGAGTTTCATTTCCTCGTTGATCGTTGTCGCGCCGACGTCGAGCGCTCCTCTGAAGATGAAGGGGAAGCAGAGGACGTTATTGACTTGATTCGGGAAGTCGGAGCGGCCCGTGCAGACGATGGCGTTGGGTTTGGCCGCGTAGGCTTCTTCGGGCATGATTTCGGGGGTCGGGTTGGCTAGCGCCAGAATCAGGGGCGCATCGGCCATTTTGGAGACCAGTTCCTTATTCAAAACGCCGGGGCCGGAGAGGCCCAAAAACACGTCCGCGCCCACGAGAGCTTCTTCGAGCGTACGGATATTCGTTTTTGCGGCAAAGGCAACTTTAGCGGGGTCCATGCCCTTCTTGCGGCCTTCATAAACAATTCCGTTGCGGTCGGAGACGAGAATGTTTTCTTTCTTCAGGCCTGCATGAACCAGAAGATTCAAACAGGCAATCGCGGAGGCTCCGGCGCCGGAAGCGACCAGTTTGATATCGCCGATCTTGCGCTTGGAATATTTGATCCAGTTGGTAAAGGCGGCGGTGACGATAATCGCGGTTCCGTGCTGGTCGTCATGGAAAACCGGGATTTTCATGCGCGCCTTGAGACGGGTTTCAATCTCAAAACATTCGGGGGCTTTAAAGTCCTCCAAATTAATGCCCCCGAAGGTGGGTTCGAGGGCGGCGACAATCTCAACGACTTTATCGACATCGGTGGCATCAATTTCAATATCTACCGAATCGATATTGGCGAATTTCTTGAACAGGACGGCTTTCCCCTCCATGACAGGCTTCGAGGCCAGCGCACCGAGATCGCCCAGCCCCAAAACGGCCGTGCCATTCGAGATGACGGCAACCAGATTGCCTCTGGAGGTGTAATCGTAAGCTGTGGCGGGGTCGCGGGCGATTTCCTCGCACGGAGCCGCCACGCCGGGAGAATAAGCAAGAGCGAGGTCGCGCTGCGTGGACATTTCCTTCGTCGCGCGAATGGCGATTTTGCCGGGTGTTGGATACTTATGATAATCCAGAGCGCTCTGTCTGAAGGCTTCTTTGTCTTTTTTGCTGCTCATGTGTGTCTCGCTTTAAAATAACGCCTGATTTCCCAAGGAAATAATATTATGAAAATGGTGCGGTCGAGAAGACTCGAACTTCCACAGGATCTCTCCCACAGCGACCTCAACGCTGCGCGTCTACCATTCCGCCACGACCGCAAATTTCCATACCCTCTGGCCGACAAGACCATGAAGGCAGCGGGATGAATACCAAATCAAAGGGCCGAGGGCAAGATGCTTGAGCGTTGCAGCGCACCAAAAACACGCTATATAAAGGCATGGTGGAATGGAAAACAGAGCAAAACCCCATAAATTATCCCTTCGCCGTCTCCGAGATGGAGCGGCGGGTCGAGGAAATCCGCGCCGGAAAGGCGGAGGAGCTGGTCTGGCTGTTGGAGCACCCGCCGCTTTACACCGCTGGTACAAGCGCCAAGCCGCAGGATCTTATAGACCCCCGGTTTCCGGTGTATCCTACGGGGCGGGGGGGCGAGTATACCTATCACGGGCCGGGGCAACGCGTGGCCTATGTCATGCTGGATTTAAGAAAGAGCGGGCCGGACGTGCGGGCCTATGTTTGCGCCCTTGAGGACTGGATTATACGCTCTTTGGCCCATTTCGATGTGAAAGGCGAGCGGCGGGAGGGGCGGATCGGTATCTGGGTTGATCTCTCGCGTCATGGCGGACTGGCGGGGCAGGAGGCCAAGATCGCGGCGATTGGCATCCGCATCCGGCGGTGGGTGACGTATCATGGGGTAGCTATTAATATTAATCCCGATCTTTCGCATTTCGGCGGGATCGTGCCCTGCGGGATTACGGAACACGGGGTGACATCGCTGGCGGCGCTAGGGGTGGGGTGCAGCATGGCGGATTTTGACGCGGTTTTGAAATCCGAATTCGTCAAAAAATTTCAAGGCGGTTGCCCGCCTTGAATCTGGTTATGGCGCGGATCGTAATTACAGACCTGTTTCCGGCGCCATATCCGCAAGAGCTTGCTGCGCGGCTGGGAGCTTTTCTGTCT
This sequence comes from Alphaproteobacteria bacterium, assembly GCA_018000295.1. GTDB lineage: Bacteria > Pseudomonadota > Alphaproteobacteria > Micavibrionales > Micavibrionaceae > JAGNKE01. The sequence goes on from JAGNKE010000008.1 coordinate 76,745, forward strand.
GAGCTGCGACCACTTCATGAGCAGAGTGTTCAGCTCCGACTGTCTGGTCTATGACCACGGCAGCTCCCACGGCAAGCACTGCGGCTCTTAATGTCTCTGTAATCGCCTCTTTTTTGGAACTCATGTCCACATCCTCCTGTTGGTTTCGTTGGTGCCGATCGTAGCGATTCGTTCGGCTTTTGTATATGGATTTTCAGTCAGCAGCCAGGCTGGTCAGGTTTTCTTTTGAAAAAGAGGAACAAAAGGCAATAAAGTCAGTGACTTTGTCTTTTATACTTCTGTAATACTTACTTTTTTCCCCTGTTTCCTCATCCATGAACAGGCTGCGGTTGATTTCGATCTGCAGGCTGTGGCGGCCCCGCGTGGGCTGGGAGTAGCGCCGGACAAGCTCCACGCCCTTGTAGGGGTCGTTGAGGGCAACCGAAAAGCCCTGTTTTCGCAAATAATCGCGCACGGCGTGGGTGAATTCGCGCCCGCTGGTGGTGCCATCGCGGTCGCCGAGCACGATATCGCAGGGCACAGGGGTCGATCCGGCGACTTTCAGGGCTTTTTTCGGCGTGGCGCTGGCGGAGGGCATGGAATGGCAGCTGATATGCCAGACGGCACCGAAGCGGTAGTGCGCGGATTCGATGAAATTTTCTAGCGCGATGTGATAGGGCTTATAGTAATGCGCGATCCGGTGCAGGATTTCATCCGAACTCAAGGCCCGGCTATAGATGGGCAGGCCGGGCCGGATCAGGCGGCTGACGAGGCCGATCCCGGCATCGGAGCGGGAGGACGGGCGCACAGGGCCATATTCCTCCTGTGGCCAGACATCGCCGAGCAGTTTGAGGTCGATATCATCCGGGGCGCGGTTGAGGTCGATATAGCTGCGGGCATAAAGCGCGTGGAGCAGGGCGGCGCCGTGGTCCGGCGCGGCGGAAAACAAATCCTCCACGTAACGGTCCTCCATCTTCGTCAGGTCGGTGAGCGGGCAGGCGTGGCGGAAATCATTAGGATAGAGGCGTCCGCTGTGCGAGGAGTCGAAAATGAGCGGCAGCGGAGCGTCCGCATTTTCGAGGATGTAAGTCCGGTCCGGCTTCGTCAATTTCAAGCGAAAACCCCTGTTGTCTTTCGCGGTACTCTCTTTTACTACTGAGACGGTAGCATATTCTCAGTGTAAAAAGCGTTTATTTTAAGGGGATAAGGATGTTTGACCTTCGCGCAATCCGGGAACGGCCGGACGATTTCAGAACAGGGTGGACACGCCGCAAGGTCGAGGGCGATCCGGTGGGCCATATCCTGAAAATGGATGAAGAGCGGCGGTCCGTGCAGACGAAATTGCAGGAACTGCAGGCCACGCGCAACGCGGAGTCGGCGAAAATCGGCAAGATCAAGAAGGAGGGCGGGGACGCGCAGCCGATCATGGATGCGGTGGCGAAGATCAAGGGGGAGATTGCCGCGCTGGAGGAGCAGGAGCGGGTGCAGAGCGAGGAGATGAACGCGTTTCTCTCGCGCTTGCCGAATATGCTGGCGGACGAAGTGCCGGAGGGCGGCAGCGACGCGGATAATCAAATAAAAGACAAAGATAAATATCCGTGGATCGGGAAAATACAGCCTCGTACTGGGCCGGAGCATGGGGAGATTGGCGAAAAGCTGGGCTTGATGGATTTCGAGACGGCGGCGAAGATGTCGGGTTCGCGGTTTACTTTATTGAGTGGCGGTCTGGCGCGGCTGGAACGGGCGCTGGCGCAGTTTTTCCTCGATACGCATACAAGCAAGGAGCATGGGTATACAGAAGTGTCGCCGCCGCTTCTGGTGCGGGATAATGCGCTTTACGGCACCGGGCAGTTGCCGAAATTTGCGGAGGATTTGTTTAAGGCAAGTGCAATAGATCAAGAGGCTCTTTTAGAAGGGTTTATAAAATGGCTCAAAAAAATAAATCTTTCGGAAGAGTACAGAGATGAAAATAGAGAAAAAAATAAAAATGAGGAAATTTACGCAATAACTTATGGAGGTACTGATCAATCATTATTTAATCACAAGAGAATGATAGAAACGTATCTTAACCTACAAGAGGAACATCGTAGTTTGCACCACTGGCTCATCCCCACCTCCGAAGTTCCCCTGACCAATATCGTGGCGGAAATGATTGTGGACGAGGAGTATTTGCCGCGCCGCTATACCGCTTTCACGCCGTGTTTCCGGTCGGAGGCCGGGGCGTCGGGCAAGGATACGAAGGGGATGCTGCGGCAGCATCAATTCTACAAGGTCGAGCTGGTGAGCGTCACCGCGCCGGAAAAATCGGTCGAAGAACACGAGCGCATGACGCAATGCGCGGAAAATGTTCTAAAAAAGCTGGAACTGCCGTTCCGCACGATGGTGTTGTGTTCGGGCGATACGGGCTTCGGGTCGCGCAAGACTTACGATATCGAGGTCTGGCTGCCGGGGCAGGAACGCTACCGCGAGATTTCAAGCTGCTCGAACTGCGGGGATTTCCAGGCGCGGCGGATGAACGCCCGCTGCCGCCCGAAGGGGACCAAGGATACGCCGCGCTTCGTGCATACGCTCAATGGTTCCGGCGTCGCGGTGGGCCGCGCCCTTATTGCTGTGATCGAGAATTATTATGATCCCGCCGACGGTGGCGTTTTCGTGCCGGATGTGCTCAAGCCGTATATGGGCGGGGTGAGCAAGATCGTCAAGACTTGATGGGGACATCTGCCCCTTGTGCAAGAAATCCGGTTTTTTTATAGGGGGCCGCGCCTGTATAAGGTATATTTTTTCCAGCACTGAGTGACGCGCCCATGAACACCCAAGCCGCCAATAAAAGAATCCGGCTGATCATGCATCTGCGGCAACTGGGCATCACCGATATCGGGGTGCTGAGCGCCATGGAGCGCGTGGCGCGGGATGAATTCGTGCCCAACCATATGAAGGATCAGGCATGGGAGGATATGGCGTTGCCCATCGGGCTGGGGCAGACGATCAGCCAGCCCTTTGTCGTGGCGACGATGACGCAAGCGCTGGAACTCACCGACCGGGACAAGGTTCTGGAAATCGGCACGGGCTGTGGGTATCAGACCGGAATTCTGGCTTACCTGTGCCGCCGGGTTTATACGATCGAGCGGCATAAGGCGCTTCTGGAGGAGGCGGAGGCGCGGCTGAACGCTCTTAAAGTGCGGAATTTCACGGCGATTGCCGCCGACGGGATGAAGGGTTGGCCGGTCATCAACGGCATCCAGCAGGCGCCGTTCGATAAAATCATCGTCACCGCCGCCGCCCGCGAAAGGCCGCCCGCGGCATTGATGGAGCAGCTCAAGGTCGGCGGGATTATGGTTATCCCGATCGGTGAGCCGGGGGAGCAGATGCTCAAGCGCTACAAGAAGGAAACCGAGGAATCAACGGCCGTGCGTGACCTGATGCCCGTGCGGTTCGTGCCGCTGCTGCCAGACACCACCAAAGACCCCAACGATATGAAATCCGCCGGGAGCGCGGCCTGAAAAGGGCGGATGAAAATCTCCTCCGATTCGTGTATGATTTGCCCATGAGAATGCGTCCTGCGTTTTTCATTCTTCCTGTCATGTTTTTTCTGACTGCCTGCGGTATCGGTGGCCAGACCCCTGCGCCTGTCTCGAATTTCGGGCAGAGTCCCGGCGCGGGCAGTGCGGGGGTTCATAACGTGGTAGCGGGGGAAACGGTCTACAGCCTGTCCAAGCGTTATAATCTTCCGCTGCAGGATATTGTCGTCGCTAATCATCTGCGGGCGCCGTTCCGCCTTTCTGAGGGGCAGAGGATCAAGCTGCCGCCGCCGCAGGAATACCGGGCGCGGGCGGGGGATTCGATCTATACCGTTTCGCGGATGTTCGGGGTCAACAGCTCGGAAATCGCCCGTCTAAACCGGATGAAGGCACCCTATATGCTGCGCCCCGGTCAGGTTTTGCGTCTGCCCTCACTGTCCAGAAAGCCGAAACCGATACGTCCGCCAGCCGTTAGTCAGAGCGGGGCTTTCCCCGTATCGCCCGTGACGCGAGAGGCGCTTTCCGCGCCGGCCCCTGTCCGGTCTGGCGATTCAGGAGACATAATCGTTCCGCCCGTCAAGCCGACAAAGGCCTCTCTGGTCAAGAACTCCACTGTTCCCAAGCGCAGTTCCTCGAAATTCATCTGGCCGTCCAAAGGCAAGATCGTTTCGGCCTTCGGACCGAAGAAAAACGGCCTGCATAATGACGGGATCAATATCAAGGCGCCGAAGGGATCGCCCGTGCGGGCCGCGGAAAACGGGGTTGTCGTCTATGCGGGAAACGAGCTGAAAGGCTCGGGAAACCTTGTTCTGCTGCGGCATGACGGACAATGGGTGACAGCGTACGCGCATATGGATAAAATAGTGATTAAGAAGGGTCAGACCGTCAAACGGGGCGAGACGCTGGGAACCGTTGGGTCCAGCGGCTCCGTTTCCACGCCGCAGCTTCATTTCGAGGTGCGGCGGGGGACCGAGGCGCTGAACCCCGTGAAGCATCTTGAAAAATAGCCGGAAGGCTGGAGAGATTGATGAATGTTGCTGCGTTGATTGCGGAATTTTTTTTGCCGATGATTTTCATGCTTTTGCCGTTGTTGATCCCTGTGATCATCGTCAGCAAGATTTTCCGTTTCAAGGACGTCATCGTTCGCTTGTTGGACGAAGCCCGCAAAAACCCCAATCTCTACAAAAACGATCCTGAGGCGGTGAGAATGCTGATGCTCAAGCTTCAGCAAAACAAAGGCGGTTCCCGGACTGTGAATATCCGGCAGGAGCCGTCGCGGACGCCGGGCCGCACAACATCTGTTCCTCCTTCCTCAGGCCGTTCAAGTTCGGGGCAGAGCCAGAGCAGCCGGAGTTTGAGATCGTCTTCATCTGCCCGTCGCTCGTCCCCTCTGCGCGGCACGGCGCGGATGTCGCAAATCCGGCAGGAACACAAAATCAAGACCACCGTGGCGGTTTTTCTTCTGCTCGGCGGGGTCGGCATGATGTTTTCCACCTATTATTACGGTTTTCAGCCCGAAGCCTTCATGGGCGGGGCGGTCATGATGGGGGCGGGGCTTTTTCTGCTCAAATCCGGTGTGGAGCGTGTCTAGGGATTCTGGATGTTCGACCTGATTTTTTCGGCATTGTCGGCCTGGAATGCGCTTGGGCTCTTTCTCATGGCTTTTGTCTTTCTTGCGATCGGTGGAGGGATCGTCGGCTATTCGCTCTTCTGGCGACTCAAGGCGAAAAAGATCAGGGGGCGCATTTGTGGACTGATGATGGGCGATGCGCCGACGGAGGCCGAGGACAGCGTCCAAACAAACGTCAGCGCGGAGGGCAGCAAGGTCGGGGGCTTTATCGTTATTTTTTTCTTCGTCATGTTTCCCCTGATTTTCAGCGGAATCGGGGCGTGGCAGGCTTACGGGTATTTTTCCCTGACGACGAGCGGACGATATGCTGATGCAGTGGTCGTACGGAATGAGTCCTCTCACGACTCCGATAGCGGTACGTCCTATAAGGCCGTGCTTTCGTTTACCGATCACAGCGGACAGGAACGGGAAGTCACAGATACGATCAGTTACGGCAGTTCCCCCTCATTCGATACCGGAACGAGGATCGGAGTCTATTACGACCCCAACAATCCTGTTCGTTTTGTCATCGACGATTTCTGGCACAATATGGCGATTGCGATCATTTTTATCGCCTTTGGTTTTATGTTTATCCTTTTCTTTGGATTGATCTTTTATTTTGGAAACCGGGAAAAAGCCGCTCCGGAGCGGACGAAAAAAAAGAAAGGATCCGGGGGCGAGTTTTATTATCCGATCTATGAATACAAATCGCTGCAGGGCGAACGGATGGAACATATTGAGGATGTGGGGGGAACGACTTTTCTGCATTGTCTGCCCGGTCGAGAGGTAACGTTGCTGATGCTCCCCGGCGACCCACCCAAAGTCAAAAAGGCCAGTGTATTAGGGCTAATTTTCGGTTTGTTTTTTTTGCTTCCGGGATTGTTTATCGCTAACGTCGCCGTTTCCCAGTTTGAAATTTCCTTTCTGTCGGTTCTGTTCGTCCTCGGGATAATCGGCTATGGGGTGTTCAGGGTTTATCAAAAATATTTGCTGATCCCCGAAGAAGAGCGGCGCAAGGGCTGGGCGATGATCCGCAGCGGCGAGGCTTTCAAGCCGGAGAATATTTCCTACACCTCATCAAGCAAGATTATCTCAGGTTCCAAAGGGAGACGGATGACACCGGAAGAGATCCGCGCCCGGATCGGTTCGCAGAAAAGAATGACTGTGATCGGTGCGTTTGTGATGATCCTGATCGCTGGCGGTCTTGGCGTCGGAGCTTATTATGCCCAAAAAAGCATGATCGAGTATTCCTCACGGGGGATCAAAGCTGAAGGAAAAGTCACAGGCTTCGAGAGCAAGGACAGCGACGACAGCATTGTCTATCACGCCATCGTCGAATTTACCGATCAATCCGGCAACTCCGTCAAGTTTCAGGACAGCGTCGGGTCCAGCCATCCGAGTTTCAAGCGCGGCGACGCGGTCTCTGTCCTCTATCTGCCCGAAAAGCCATCGGCCGCGATGGTGGACCGTGGGATTTTCAACTGGGTGCTCAGCGGTGGTCTGATCCTGGGTGCGATGCTTTTTCTCTGGGGGGCTCTGGCGTCTTTGCGTCTGGCCGCGTCGGTCCGGTCCGGGGCCGAGCGCACGGCGCTCTAGCTCTTTGGGAGCCGTTGAAGCTGAATCCTTCGCGGGGGCTTGCGTTTGCCGTTCCAGCGGTTATATTCAGCATCCTGAACTCATCGAATTTTCAAGAGCTTGAAGGGGCAGAATTCATGTTCATCGCAAAGGCTTATGCCGCCGCCGCCGAAAACGCCGAGCATATCGAGGCTTTGGCCGATGCTCCGACGGCGACAGAGGCATTCATCTGGAATATGGCTCTGGTCGGGCTTCTGGTGGTTTTGTTTTATGTCCTGCTCATCATGCCGCAGCAGCGCCGTTTCAAGGAGCATAGCACGATGCTCTCCGACCTTAAAAAGGGCGACCGCGTTGTGACCGGAGGCGGTCTGGTCGGAAAGATCGACAAGATCGTCGATGATCGCGAGATGGTGGTCGATCTGGGGAACGGGCTTAAGGTTACAGCTTTGCGTTCGAGCATTCAGGGCAAGGCCGAGGATGTTCTCAAGCCTGCTGCGAACGACGCCAAGACCAAAGGCGAAAAGAAGAAATAGAAAAGCCTGATTCATGCTTCGTACGCCGCTCTGGAAGACCCTTCTTATTCTGGCCGTTTCGCTTTGGAGCGTGGCTTACAGCCTGCCGACGTTCGTGAGTGCTGACACGCTGAAATGGATGCAGGAGAATCTTCCGCCTGGATTTCCGAAAAGCAGCGTGAATCTGGGCCTGGACCTCAGGGGCGGGGCGCACCTCCTTCTGGAGGTCGATATGGATTATGTCTACAAGGAACGTGCCGATATGCTGGAGCAGGATCTGCGCCAGCGCATGGTGGAGAAAAAGATCGGCTATTCCAAGCTCGGAACTATCCTCAAAGGGGCGCGGGTTACGCTCAAGGAGGCCAAGGATGCCGAAGCCGTGCGTGGTCTGGTCCGTGCCATCGATTCGCGCTATCTGGTGACCACGTCTGAGGACGGGCTGAGCGTTGAGGCGGTTATGGATGCCGCGCAGATCAAGGAGATTCAGGGGCAGGTTTTGGACCAGTCGATTGAAATCGTCCGCCGTCGCGTTGATCAGCTCGGCACCACCGAGCCGACGATCCAGAGGCAGGGAGATAACCGCGTTTTGCTGCAAGTTCCGGGGGCCGACTCAAACGATATTAAACGGATCATCGGCAGGACGGCCAAGCTGGGCTTTCATCTGGTCGATCAGTCCGGCGCACGGTCGGCGGGGGATATGACCCTGCCGATGGTCGAGGAGCCGGGGCAGAAAATGAACGTCAAGAGACGGGCGATTATCACGGGCGATATGCTCGATAACGCGCAACCGAGCTTTGACCAGAACGGGCGCACGGTGGTCAGTTTTCGTCTCAATTCCATCGGGGCGCGGAAATTCTGCGATGCATCCCGCAGCAATGTCGGCAAACCCTTTGCCATCGTTCTGGATAACGAGATCATTAGCGCTCCGGTGATTCAGGAGGCGATCTGCGGCGGGCAGGGGCAGATTTCAGGTAATTTCAGCGTACAGGAGGCGAACGACCTGTCGGTTCTCCTGCGCGCGGGCGCCCTGCCTGCGCCGATGACCATCGCCGAGGAACGCACTGTCGGGCCTTCGCTTGGTGCGGACTCCGTGGCCGCCGGAAAAACGGCAAGTCTTTTCGGTTTGCTGTTGGTCATGGGTTTCATGATTATCGCTTACGGGCTTTTCGGATTTTTTGCCGTTGCCGCGCTTTTTATCAACGCCCTGATGATTCTGGCGCTGCTCTCTGTTCTGCAGGCAACGCTGACCCTGCCGGGTATTGCCGGGATCGTTCTGACGATGGGGATGGCGGTGGATGCCAACGTGCTGATCTTTGAGCGGATCCGCGAGGAGCTGCGGGCCGGACGCTCGAACATCTCGGCCATTGATACCGGATATGGGAAAGCCATGGCGACCATCGTGGACTCCAACCTGACAACCCTGATTCCTGCGGCTATCCTTTTTGCGTTCGGGACGGGTCCGATCAAGGGGTTTGCGGTCACCATCAGCATCGGCATCCTGACCTCCATGTTTTCGGCGGTGATGATCACGCGGTTAATGGTTCTCTGGTGGCTGCGGCGGTCGAAGCCCGGTGCCACGGTTCCGGTGTAGGGAGGTTTTGATGCGCGGTTTCTCTCTTATTCCCCATACGATCAACGTCAATTTTTTCCGGTACCGTTATTTTGCGTTTTTACTGTCTTTGGCTCTTGTGTTCGGCTCCTTTTTCCTTCTCGGCACCCGCGGCTTGAATTTCGGGATCGATTTCACCGGGGGAACAGCGATTGAAATCCGCAGCCCGGAAAAGCCAGACCTCGGAAAGCTTCGCGAGAGCTTGAACGCGCTTAGCCTCGGCGATGTGTTGATTCAGGAGTTCGGCCAGCCACAGGATTTGCTGATCCGTTTGCCGCAACAAAAGGAAACGCCGGAGGCCTTGAAAGCCTATCAGGACTGCCTGGAGCAGAACCGCAAAACCAACGATCAGAAGCAATGCCCGACCGCCCAAAGCGAGGCGATTGCCAAGGTTCAGGGTAGCCTGAAGGCGTTTTTCACATCCGGCGAGGTCGATTACCGACGCGTGGAGTTTGTGGGGCCGCAGGTCGGCGAGGAGTTGAAGCGGCAGGGTCTTATTGCTATCACTCTGTCGATTTTGGCGATCATGGGTTATATCTGGCTGCGGTTCGAATGGCAGTTTGCCATCTCCGCGACCGTGGCAACGACCCTTCATGACGTCGTGCTGACTCTGGGGTTGTTCTCACTCACGCGGATGCAGTTCGACGTTTCGACTTTGGCCGCCATCCTTCTTGTCGCGGGTTATTCGGTGAACGACACCGTTGTCGTGTTCGACCGTATCCGGGAGGATATGCGGAAATACAAAAAGAAGCCGCTTCCTGAGCTTATCAATGTGGCAATTAACGAGACGTTACCGCGCACGACCATGACGTCCTTCACGACCCTGCTGGCGCTTTTCGCGCTTTATTTCTTCGGCGGTGAGGTGATCCGCGGGTTTGTGTATGCGCTGATCTTCGGGATCGTCGTTGGCACCTATTCCTCCATTTATGTCGCGGCGCCGCTTCTGGTTTATCTCGGCGTCCGGCCGTCATCCCTCAAGCCTTCAGGCGATCAAGCCCCCGAGGCAGCCTGAGATGGACGTCACGCCGCTCGTCAAAAGGGGGCAACAGATCATCCAGAGCTATGCGGGCGGTTCGTTTAAAATTACGGGTGTCGTTTATAAAGGCGCGGTGATCGTCCGGCCTGAGGGGACAACGCCTTGGGCTGTGCCCTCTTTTCATTTGCAGGAACTGATTTCCGACGATTTCAAGGTTTTAGAGAGTGTTATCGGTTCTGCCGATGTTGTGCTTTTCGGGACCGGGGCAGGGCAGGTCATTCTGACCCCCGCGCAGAAAAGGGGCCTGGGGAACCTGAAACCCGAAACGATGGATACAGGAGCGGCCTGCCGCACTTATAACGTCCTTATGGCCGAGGGGCGGCGTGTGGCGGCAGTTTTACTGCCCGTTCCGGCGGGGTAGGGGATGAATTTGCATCCCGGCGCCTAAAGCCTTATACTGGTTGGCTAATAAAAAAGATTATGAACCGAAACGGTTTTTTTAAGTATATGAGGGTGCATGGCCGGGCCTAATCTCAACACTCCGCCGGAACTGGCGGCTTATCTGGAAACCGTGCGGCAGCGGCAGCAGGTCAGCAGCACCTGGCCCGCCGATTACCTGTATCACCCCGTAGACGGGGGCGGGCTTACGGTTGGTGTGCGCGACGCGCAGGGGCAGACGCAGAATTATTCCGTCTGGCTTAAACGCGACCAGCCCGGCGGCGCGTTCAACAATTTCGTCCTGCTCAATACACAGGCGCAGTTCGATAATCTTTACACCAGCCGCCCGTCCGCCGACCGTGCCAACACGGTGAGCTATGGCGACAAGAAGGCGTGGGTCAATGCGACGACGGGCGAAGTCCGGCAAGCGAATGTCAGCGAGGTTTATTATATTCCCGGCTCCGGGAAAATCGTACCCGAGCAGAACGGGCTGGATTACGCCTGGTCGCAGTCGGGCGAGTTCGTCGATCCGTTTGATGCAGAGCGGATGCGGACCCGCCATCAGGCGCGGATCGACCGCAACGAAATCCCCAAGGGCACGCCCCTGACGCAGGAGGGCAAAGGCGAATTGGTGCGGGTGCGCCGCGCCTTCGTGAACAGCGATTTGATCCACGATGGGATAGTGAGCGCCGCCGATCTGAAAACCGATCTGCGCTCACAGGGGTTCGCGTATGACATTCCGGGGACGCTGGTCCAGAGCGGCGACAGCCAGAAAAAGGCGGCGGCGGATGAGTCGCTGACCCGCATAGGCGAAAACAAGGACGGGCAAGATACTCGCGGCGCCTTTCAGAGAGCCAGAGAGGCTTTAGATAAACCCCCGGCTGCGACTGTGAGTGTGGCCGCTTTGCAAGGTTCGCCCAAGGTCTCCATCTATCAAATCCCCACAGCGGCGGCGGCCACGCCCGCCACTCCGGCGGCGTCAGGTTCAACAACGCTTAATCCTGCTTCCTTCATGGCCGAGGTGCAGAAACTCTCCCTCGTGACTCCGGCGGAGATTACGGCGGCCAAGGACGATAAAACCCAGATGCGGGCGGCATCCCGCGCCATCAGCGATCTGGACCGGATGCTGGGCTCCGATCCCAAGGCGCAGAAGCCGGAAACGCAGGCGCGGATTCTCGACGCTCTCAAGGCCTCGCCGGGGCAGCGGGATATCCTCGCCGATTACGTCCGCAAGAAAATCGCCGATCCGTCTCTGGCCATGAACGAACATTCGGGGATGGTCACGGGGCGGATGCTCGGGATGCGTCCGGCTTTGGGCGCGGTTGAAAATATCCAGCCGAAATTCGAGAGCGCGGCTGCAGGAACGGAAGCGGTGGCTCCCAAAAACCTCGCCAGCCTGAATCTCCTGCCGACAAAGACCGATATCGTTGAGGATTACAATCGGGCGCAGGAGGTGCTGGATATGATCCGGCGCAGCGCCACGCCGAGCGAATCGGCGCAGAACAAGCTTCCCGCCGCGCAGATCACGCAGGTCATCACCGCTTATCGCGCCGCGGGCTATGAGGGTTACGCGAAGGTGATGGAGGACATGAACCGCAATGCGGCGAAGGATCCGACAATGGAATACGCGAAGGCGGCCGTGGCGCTTCACACAGCCTATGTCGGCACCTACGACAAGCGCCAGCAGGTTCAGGTGCAGGAGGATTTCCAGCGGGCGCGGGAGCGGGCACTGGAACATCTCAATGTCGATTACGATAAAATCCGCCAGCAGATTCCCGATATCCTCAAGCGTAGCGGCATCGACCCGGCCACGGTGACGGAGCCGCAGCGCGACGAGATCATGCGGCAAGTGCGCGAGTCCATCAACCGCACGGCCGATCAGCTCAACGCCATTACCCCCGAGCGGGTGCGGGAGATCGAGCGCACGATCAACACGCGGATCGAGCAGGCGGTGATTTCCGCGGCGGCCAATAGACTGGGCAATGTCGAGGAGCGTGTTACAAACGCACGAGCGGGAGCGCAGGCGGAATACGATGCGCGGTCGCAGGCCTTTATTGAGCAACTCCGCGCTATGCCCGCTGACCAGCGCGAGAAAATCTGCGCCAATTCGGGCAACAATCCGCTGGTGCAGGCGGCGTGTAAGCCTTAGGCTATTGATTGCAGAAAAATATCAAAGCGGTCATCAAACCATAAAAAACCGCCTCAGCCGAAATGTCGCCCCATTCGCCGTGTCCGGCTCGGTGTCTCGTCCACTCTATTCGATCACCTATATCTTTGATTTCTGCGCTATTTGATGATGAATAGAGAATTGCATCCATATGTTTGCAATGCCTTGCCAAGCTTGTCTGCTCAAGTTTCATTAGCTTGTAGACAAGTGAAACACTGGAAATGCGTGTTTTTTTTAAGCGACGATCAGATATCGCTTTTTGGGCCTCATGTTGCAAGACAACAGAAATCCAGCTTCCATCACTCTTGAGTTTTGCAGAAAGCATTCGAAAGTAGAACTCGAATCTTGTTGCAAGGTACACGGATGCTATGGCTGAAGGAGGGGTCCTCCAGTCGTTTGTACCTACTATTTCGAGCGCGTATGCTACGTGTTCCTTATACCGTTCTGGAAAAAGGTCTGTGTGTTCCGCAGTGTGCATTAGCGATGCCGTCTCCCTTAAAAATTCATATGGGGACGTATCGCCATGGAATGACCCAATATGCGGGCAGTGGCTCAGGATCAAGCCGGCGGCACGTTTCGCATGAGGCATTTGTTTACCGTCCTCTTGAGTTCGGCACTAAGATCGGTCCGAGTGCTGACTAGTATCGGCACCCTTGACTTCGCGTAGCGTCCAACTCCACAGGAAGTAAAAGAGCCAGATGAGGGCTACAGGGCACAGGAAAGCTGCCGCAAGCACTTCTGAAGGGAGTTCGTCTCCACGACTCCAATTCCAGTCGTTTACACCTGAAGGGAGTTTATCTACACGATTCCAGACAATACTGATGGGGACCATGAGACCGATCCACATAATACTGGCGCTTAAGGCTAGTCGGCGGCGTATGCGAATTATCCTGTTGGTATGCGAAAACCAAGGCATTATAGCGCCCAGAGCAAAAAAGCTACAAAAAATGCCACATATGGGTAAAAGCCAAAACGCTATAGTTCCTTGAAGCATACGAATGCTGTTAATTCGGTCAGACTCATATGCTGTTTCTTCCAATCGCACTTTGTATTTGTTGTCTATTGCCTCATCTTGCTTTGCCAAGTCTAGCCAGCGGCCTACTGGTTTTTGGCTGATCACTAAGCTTCTCTGTTCGGAATTAGCCGTTATTGCTTTCGTCAGATCGTAAATATTCCAAACTTCGTCAACTTCTACAGCTGTACTAATATCGAACGAACCCCTTTGCTTTTGGTTTTCTTCCCAAGGTTCACCAGTTTCTAGATCAAGTAATGAACGCAAATTTTGCGAAGGCCATGGGATACTATTCATTATTGGTATCACGATTATCATGTCTGTGCTGTCACCGTACATTCGTAAACGGAACTCAGAAAGAGTTTCCTGAGTGCGCCCAAACTCCTTATTCATCAATTCTATCTTTGCGGTTGCCCATTCCGCTAAGAGTTTTTCCGTCGATGCAGCAAAAGCGTTTTTGATGTCATATAGCAGGCCGGATTTACCAAAGTAAAAAACACAGCCTCCCAAAACTACTGTCCATGTCAGGGATATAAGCGTGCAGAGCCATAGCCAGAACAATCGGTTACGTCCAAGCGGTCTCAATGACGACGGTACTCCTAATTCTTCCGAATCGACCATGTCTCCATCATTGAGTCTGGAGTTTCTTGGGCTCCTTCGCTTTCTTAAGCCGCGATTTTCACCGGACCCTTTTCGAACAGTTCCGCCACGTATTCCCAGTTCACGAGATTGTCCATGAAGGCCTCGAGATATTTCTGACGGGCGTTGCGGTAGTCGATGTAATAGCTGTGTTCCCAGACATCGCAGCCCAACAACGCGGTCTTGCCGTGCGCTAGCGGGTTTTCGCCGTTGGGTGTCTTCATCACGTCGAGCTTGCCGTTGGCATCGAGGATCAGCCAGCACCAGCCGGAGCCGAATTGCGTCATCCCGGCCTCGATGAATTTGCCGCGGAAGGAGTCGTACGAGCCGAAGGATTGGTTGATCATGCTTTCAAGATTGGCGGGGATGGCCTTGCCGCTTTTCGGGCCGCCGTCCTTTTTCATCCAGTTCCAGAAATGAATGTGGTTCCAGTGCTGGCCCGCGTTATTAAACAGTCCTGCCTGCGCCGGATTTTTGAAGGAGGATACCACGACCTGTTCCAGAGTTTTATCGCCCAGACCTGCGGCCTGCGCGAACTCGTTGCCCTTCACGACATAGGCGTTGTGGTGTTTGTCGTGATGGAATTCCAGCGTCTCCTTCGACATATAAGGCATCAGCGCGTCGTAGGCGTAGGGGAGTTCGGGGAGGGTAAAGGGCATGATCGTCTCCTGCTTTCCATGATCTCTAAAAGCTGCTAACGCTACACTAGTCATTTTGGGCAATTTCTCAAGGTTTTTTGAAGGGCGGAGCTTTTGGGTGGACAGGCGCTTTCGACGTGCGGGCAGATCGTGCGGGACCATGACCGGGACCGATTCCTGCTGTCGATGTTCGCGCCGCCAGAGACACGCGAGGCGCTGTGGGCGCTCTTTGCCTATAACCACGAACTGGCGAAAACGCGGGAAGTGGTGAGTGACAGCACGCTCGGACTGATCCGCCTGCAATGGTGGCGCGAGGCGGTCTGGTGCGTTTATGAAAACAAGGCGCAGCCGGAGAATGCGATTATCGATGCGCTGGCGCTGGCGATCAAGGCGCATGATCTGCCGCGGGAGTTGTTCGATACGCTGGCCTATGCGCGGGAGTTCGATCTGGAAAACGTCTCGCCGGGGAATCTGGAGGGGCTTTTGAATTACGCGGATTTCACCTCCACGCCGCTGATGAAGCTGGCCGTAAAAGTGACTGGGAACGATCCAGAGATGGAGCCGGTCTATCCGGTGGCGGTGAATTATGCGCTGGCGGGGATTTTACGAGCGGTTCCTGCCCATGCGGGGCAGGGGCGGTGTTATCTTCCCGAAGACCTTATGGTGAAGCATATCTTGACCCGGGAGAAGCTGTTCCTGTTCGAGCGGCAGGCGGGTTTGCCGGGGTTGCTGGCCGAAATTGCGGGAGCGCAGACAATCGGAGTCCGGCCGAATAACATTTTCCTTAAAGCGTCTTCGGTGCTGGCGGGGCTGTATTTCAAGCATCTGAGAGCCCGGAAATACAATATTTTCGACCCGCAATATGCGCTGGAGCCGCCGTTTAAGGCGCTGCGCCTGACTTTGGCGACAAAATTCATCACTTTTTAGCAGTTTTTGGCTATGATCGCCGAGGTTAGGGAGGCGTGGCTTTGGAGGCTGCGCCGGGTAATGTCAGGTTAAATCAGGAGAGAGTCTTATGGTCGATTCCGTCAATCCGTCCGGGTCCGTGCAGCCGCTTCAGTCTGTAAAGAAAACGCAGGAGACACAAAAGCCGGAAAAAGCAGAAACGAAAGCTGGCGCTCCTGTCGATGAGGTCAAGATTTCGCAGGAGGCTTTGAGTCTATCTCAGGCCGAGGACGCTGCCCGTCAGGTTGCTGCCACTCTCTCGCAAAAACCGGAGACGACCCTGTCCACCGATCAACAGCGTCTCAGTACGCTGGCTTGATCACTTGTATTTGACGTCAAGAATTTCGTAGGAACGCAAACCCTTGGGGGTTTTGACCTTCACGAGATCGCCGACCGATTTTCCGATCAGGGCGCGGGCTACGGGGGCGCCGATGGAGAGTTTTCCTTTTTCCGTATCAGATTCATATTCTCCGACGAGTTGATAGGTTTCCTCATCGTCTGAATCTTCGTCCACCACGGTTACGGTCGCGCCGAATTTTACAACCTGTCCGGTCATGGTCTTCGGGTCGATCACCTGCGCCCGACCAATGACGGATTCGAGTTCCTGTATGCGACCCTCAATAAAGCTCTGCTGTTCGCGGGCGGCGTGATATTCGGCGTTCTCCGAGAGATCGCCGTGAGCGCGGGCTTCGGCAATCGCCTGAATCACGGCGGGGCGCTGAACGCTTTTGAGGTTTTTCAACTCGCCTTCGAGTCTGACGAATCCTTCTTTAGTCAAAGGAACCTGGTCCATGAATGAAATCCTGTAATAAAAAAATAAAATAGGTCTGAACTGAAAACAAACATCCCGCCTCCGAAGGGCGGGGTGTCGTTATTTGTTGCTCAGACCCGAAAAGGGTATCGCAAAGATGGATCACCCGTCAAGGATCAAGGCTATTCTGCTGCCGCCTTGCTCGAGTCTCTATCTTCAAAATACGATTGCAGCGGCGCAACGTCCAGTTCCCGCGCCTTGATAGCTTTGAGGGCTTCCACTGCGGCACGGGCGGCGGTCATCAGGGTGTAATAGGGGATTTTGTTCATCAGGGCCATGCGGCGGATCGAGGACGAGTCGGCCACGGCTTGCGCGCTTTTTGTCGTCGTATTGATGACGAGTTGAATTTTGCCGTTGATGATTGCGTCCACGATGTGGGGCTGGCCTTCCAGAACCTTGTTGATGCGCGAGACCTTTATTCCCTTGGCCTTGAGGAATTTACAGGTTCCCCCGGTAGCCACAAGATCAAAACCGATGGCGATAAGGTCACGGGCGATGGGCAGCAGTTCCTCCTTGTCGGAATCTTTTACTGACAAGAAAACGGTGCCTTTGACGGGAAGCTTTATTCCTGCGCCCAGCATGGATTTGGCAATCGCGTGGGCCAGGTCTACATCCAGACCGATGACTTCGCCGGTGGATTTCATTTCCGGCCCGAGCAAGGGATCGACGCCGGGGAAGCGGTTGAAGGGGAAGACGGGCGCCTTCACGGCCGAGTGCTTCGTGCTCATGGGCTGCAGGATTGAACGGAAGTCGGAGAGTTTTTCTCCGGCCATGATGCGGGCAGCAATTTTAGCCACCGGTGTTCCGGTGGCTTTGGCCACGAACGGCACGGTGCGTGAGGCCCGCGGGTTGACTTCGAGAATATAAATATCGAACTCGCCCGTCTCTTCATTGCGTCTTGCCGCGAACTGGACGTTCATCAATCCTTTGACGTTTAACGCTTTGGCCAATTTTACAGTTTGCTCTTCGATGCTTCGCACCGTCTCTGATGACAGGGAGTGGGGCGGAAGAACGCACATACTGTCGCCGGAATGTATCCCCGCTTCCTCGATATGCTCCATGATTCCGGCGACGAACACTTCCTCGCCGTCGCACAGGGCATCAACATCAATCTCAATCGCGCTTTTCAGATAGCGGTCGAGCAGGACGGGCGTGTCGCCGGAAACTTTTACGGCCGTGTTGATGTATTCCTCCAACTCAGCCATGTTGTGGACGATCTCCATCGCTTGTCCGCCCAGAACATAAGAGGGGCGAATGACGATGGGGAAGCCAATATCCTCGGCGATGCCAAGGGCTTCCTGCTTCGAGCGGGCGAGAGCGTTCGGCGGCTGACGAAGGCCGAGTTTCTTGAGAAGCTTCTGGAATCTCTCGCGATCCTCGGCGAGGTCGATGGCGTCCGGGGATGTGCCCAGAATGGGAATGCCGTGTTTTTGAAGAGCTTGAGAAAGCTTGAGAGGGGTCTGTCCGCCGAGTTGGACGATGACGCCCAGCACTTCGCCGTTTTTCTGTTCCGCGTGAATGATTTCAACCACATCTTCTTCGGTCAGTGGCTCGAAGTAGAGGCGGTCGGAGGTATCGTAATCTGTCGAAACCGTTTCGGGATTGCAGTTAATCATGATGGTTTCGTAGCCGGCTTCTTTGAGGGCATAGGCGGCATGGACGCAGCAGTAATCGAACTCTATCCCCTGTCCGATGCGGTTGGGGCCACCACCGAGGATCACGACTTTTTTGCGGTTCGTCGGTTCGATTTCATTCTCGGCGGGTTCAAGGCCGTTGCCCTCGTAGCAGCTATACATATAGGCGGTTTCGGACGGGATTTCCGCCGCGCAGCTGTCGACGCGCTTGAACACGGGATGGACGTTATGGGCATAGCGGGCCTTGCGGACGCTGGCTTCGGAGACTTTCATGAGTTGCGCGAGTTGGGCATCGGAGAAGCCCAATTTTTTTACCTTCATCCAGCCTTCAGCGTTCACGGGGAGGCCGTTTTCGACGATCTCTTTCTCAGCCCTCACGATGTTCTGGATACGCTCAAGAAACCACGGATCGTATTTGCAGATGCCGTGGACTTCGTCAATAGATAGCCCCTGACGCAGGCCTTCGGCGACATAAAGAATTCTTTGCGGTGTGGGTTTTGCAATGGCTGCAACCAGCAGGTCGCGGGAAGAGTGATCCTCGCTGCCCTTCGATCCGCGGACGGGCAGGGGATTCAGGCCCGTCAGTCCTTTTTCGAGCGAACGCATGGCTTTTTGCAAGGATTCTTCAAAACTGCGGCCAATCGACATGGCTTCACCAACCGATTTCATCGCTGTTGAGAGAATCGTTTCCGTGCCTTTGAATTTTTCAAAAGCAAAACGGGGAACTTTCGTGACGATATAATCAATCGTGGGTTCGAAGGAGGCTGGCGTCTTTCCCCCCGTAATATCGTTGGCGAGTTCGTCCAGCGTGTAGCCGACCGCCAGTTTTGCTGCAATCTTGGCGATGGGGAAACCTGTTGCTTTTGAGGCCAGAGCGGATGAGCGCGATACCCGCGGGTTCATCTCGATGACAATCATGCGGCCGTCTTCAGGGTTCACCGCGAACTGTACATTCGAACCGCCTGTCTCTACGCCGATGCCGCGTAGAATCGCAATCGAGGCGTTCCGCATGATCTGGTATTCCTTGTCGGTCAGCGTCAGGGCCGGAGCGACGGTGATGGAGTCGCCCGTGTGGACGCCCATCGGATCGATATTTTCAATCGAGCAGACGATGATGCAGTTGTCGTTTTTATCGCGGACAACCTCCATCTCATATTCCTTCCAGCCGAGGAGAGATTCTTCGATCAGGACTTCGTTTGTCGGCGAGGCTTCAAGTCCTTCGCGGACGATGCGTTCGTAATCATCGCGGTTATAGGCAATGCCGCCGCCGGTTCCGCCGAGGGTAAAGGAGGGGCGGATAATAGCAGGGAGGCCAATCTCCTGTGCGACCTCACGGGCCTGTTCCAGAGTCGTGACCACACGGCTCTTTGCGGATTCGAGCCCGAGTTCGTCCATGCATCTTTTGAATTTTTCACGGTCCTCAGCCTTTTCGATGGCCTCTTGATCCGCGCCGATCAGTTCAATACCGAGGCGTTCCAGCGTTCCATTTTTGGCCAGAGCCAGAGCGGTGTTGAGAGCGGTCTGCCCGCCCATAGTGGGGAGGAGGGCGTCAGGGCGTTCCTTTTCGAGGATCTTTGCGACGATCTCCGGTGTGATCGGTTCGACGTAGGTTGCGTCCGTCAGTTCCGGGTCAGTCATGATGGTCGCCGGGTTGGAGTTGACCAGAATGATCCGGTAACCTTCCTCCTTCAGGGCTTTACACGCCTGCGTCCCCGAATAGTCGAATTCGCAAGCTTGGCCGATGATGATCGGCCCCGCGCCGATAATGCAGATGGATTGAATATCAGTTCTTTTGGGCATTGTTTTTCTGGCTTACGTTTACGGGCGTGAGTTTGATAAAGCTACGTTCGGACGGATCGATAATGAAATGGCTTTTATCATCGGGCGTCCATTTGTTAAAGGCCTTGTAATCCCCTGAGTGAATATGGGTCTTTCCTTCCTCGTCCACTGAGGCAAATAAATCCATACCCTGAAACCCTTCGCTGTCAATCTTCACGATTGCTCCGTTGCCATCCCTATAAATATGGCCGATATGGGAACGATGGATTCCCGAGCCGAAGGAAAAGGTGTAATACAATGAAAGATGAGGAATGTCGTTGCGGGAAACCAGTACAGCCGACATTAAGCCTTGGCCGCCGAAGGACGGGATCGCGTCTATCGTGTTGTCTGCATAAAAATACCGGACGGGTTCAGGGTTGGCGCTCGTTTTGACTGAAAAAATCTGAACGCCCAGTTTTTCAAAAAGGCAGAGGACGAGATCTTTCTCCTCTGTCACTAGAAGGTTGGTTCTGGCATCCGGCTTTTCACTTTGCACTGCATCCATAAGCAATTTTTTAAATTGCTCTTCTGTAAGTGCGTCTTCTTTCGAGAATATACGGCCCGTCCCAAAACATTGGCTTGTTGTAAGATATTCTGCGCCTGAGTCATTTTCAGTTACTGCGGCGTGTATTCTGTAGCTTTTCCCCTTTTCGAAGATGGAGGCGCATTCTGACAGAGGTTGCAGAAGGGTGATCGTGCTTTCGCCGTTCAGTACGGTCTTTGCTCTGTTACTGAGTTTAACGACTTTCTGAGAAGAGAATCGGCTTATGTGCATGGAGTGTGCCATTTCAGTTTCTTCGAGCGGGATACCATAAAAAATCAGATCAAAATCTGTCCTTGAAGTATACTCCTCAAATTCTCCTGTGCAGGTGCAAGCCTTCACCGGCATGGGAAAAGACGCAGAAAACAGACATAAAAAAAAGAAGACACCTTGATTGTACAAGATTCTGTGTCGGGGCATTGAACCCTTATTCCGGGGACTATTCTGTTGGGGCATCCTGTCCTTCTGGTGTGATATTTTTTTCTTGTTTCACAGTGTCCGGCTCTCCTGAAGAAGGAGTCAGATCAGGGGCCGGAATTTCTTTCGTTCCTGAACACTGACTGGTGCTGAAATAGGGGATGCCTTTTTGGGTTTGCTTGAGTGTGGCGAAGACACGGTAATGCTTTCCTTCCTCAAAACTGAAATTGCAATCTGATGTTTTCTGGGCGATTTTTGCCCTTTTATCGCCATTAATTTCGTAAGAACTGATCAGTAATTCCGAGTCCTTGTCGGTCTTTTCAATATTCGTCACGACAAAGGTATTCCATAAGGCGTTGTTGGCCGTTTCAGTTGGGGTTATTGAGTTTGCAGAAAAAACTGCAGAAGCCTTTTCGAAAAGGGCTTTTTCCTCCTGCATTTCACAACTGCAGACGTCTGCATGGACCGAAGGTGAAAAGAGAGAACCTGTCAGGCAGAGTGCGAACAACACATATAATTTTTTCATAACAATTTCCTCATGATGAATATAAATATATTCCCTATTATTTCCAGCACGCTATCGTTTCATATTTTTGGCAAAGCGGTCAAAAAGATAATGGCTGTCCTGCGGGCCGGGGGAGGCTTCGGGGTGGTACTGCACCGAGAAGGCCGGCTTATCCTTGACCCTTAAACCCTCGTTGGTTCCATCGAACAGGCTGATGTGAGTGACTTCTGTGTTGGCCGGAAGGCTTTCGGCGATGACCTCAAAGCCATGGTTCTGGGACGTGATTTCGACCTTTCCGGTCATTATATCTTTCACCGGGTGGTTGGCGCCGCGGTGGCCGAGATGCATTTTTCTAGTTTTTCCGCCCAATGCCAGCGCAAGGAGCTGATGGCCGAGGCAGATGCCAAAGATAGGGATGTTTTTGTCCAACAATTCGCGAATGACGGGAACGGCATAGACTCCGGTCGCCTCCGGGTCGCCGGGACCGTTCGAGAGAAAAACCCCGTCCGGTTTGTGAGAGAGAATATCTGCCGCGCTGGCGTTCGCCGGAACAACGGTCACTTCAGCGCCGGAAGAGGCCAGACAACGCAGGATGTTTCTCTTAGCGCCATAATCGATGGCCACGACTTTGAATTTAGGTTGATCCTGACGACCGTATCCCTTGTCCAAAGACCACAAGGTCTCATCCCATTTATAACTCTGGGTGCAGGAGACATCCTTGGCGAGGTCCATACCCTCCAGTCCCGGCCAATCGGATGCCTGTCTCTGCAGGGCCGGAAGATCGAAGTTTCCGTCGGGGTTGTGGCACAAGACGCCATTGGGGGCGCCCTTGTCGCGGATGCGGCGGGTCAGCGCCCGCGTATCGATGCCACATATTCCGGGCATATCATGTTCCTTAAGCCATTCATTGAGGGGCTTGAAGGACCGCCAGTTGGAGGGTTCGGTGATATCCTCGCGCAGGACCAGACCGCGTGCGGCCGGGTTAAGCGTTTCAATATCTTCCTTATTGGTGCCAACATTGCCGATATGCGGGAAAGTGAAATTGATAATCTGCCCGGCGTAACTGGGGTCGGTCAGGATTTCCTGATAGCCGGTCATGGACGTGTTGAAGCAGATCTCTCCGACCGAAGTCGTGGCCGAGCCGAGCCCTTTTCCCCAGAACACGGTGCCATCGGCAAGAACGAGAACGGCAGTTGCATTTTGAGGGCGTTTTGCGTAAGACAGATCAGACATTCTCGGTGGGTTCTCCAGCAACGATTGCAGGTATTGCTAGAGACACTGTCCTTAAAGTGTTTTGAGTTAAAAGAAAAGGAAAAAAAGTGCAAAAACGTGCAGAAATCAATAACGCCTATAAAGAGGCCATGAAAAAACAGGATAAGGACGCCGTTGGAACCCTGCGTCTTATTCTCGCAGCTATCAAGAGCAAGGATATCGATGCGCGGGGGCAGGGTGGAGATGAAGGCGGGATTGGTGACGGGGATATCCTCTCGCTCCTGCAGTCTATGATCAAACAGCGGCAGGATTCCATCCAGCAATATAAGGCGGCGAACCGGAACGATCTTGCCGAAAAAGAGCAGAAGGAAATCGATATCATTCAGGGCTATCTGCCTCAGCAGCTTGGTGATTCAGAGGTCGAGGCGGCGGTTGCGGCGATCATCTCCGAAACCGGAGCGGCCGGAGTCAAGGATATGGGCAAGGTCATGGGATTGCTGAAAACCCGCTATGCCGGTCAGATGGATATGGGCAAGGCCGGGGCCATCGTCAAGCAGAAGCTGGCTTAAGAAAGAGTATAAAATAGCCGCCTAATCAAAGGTTACTGCCATTTGCGCGTGTTCAGACGTGTATCTGTTATCTGTTGAAAAATTATCCGAAGCCACGCGCTTTGCGTATTGATCGTAAAACCGAGCTAAAAAAGCCATCGCCTCGCTTCTGCCTGCTTCACGCCGTGACCCATTCGCTACATCCTGATCGAACTTTGCACTTTCCTCTCTCAAATACTCGGCCTTTTCCTGCTGATAGAGCGTGAAACGCTCACGCGGACTCATCGCCATAACGCGCTCGACTTCCTGAACAACGGCCTCGTGGAAGTGGAACCAGTTCACCGATCCTTCTGCGTCAAAACTCGTCTCGTATTCCCATGTCATGCCCCCTCGGGCGAGGGCATTATCCACGCGCCGCATGGCCGCCAGTTTGTCTGGGTTCATTAACAAATCGCCGCCGCAAGCCGCATCCAGCACGTCCCAGCGGTCAAGCTGGGCGTTCCTTGACCGCGCAATCGCCGCATCTTCCTTTTCACGCTCAAGCCTTCTGTGATAGCGTTCAATATCCTCTGGCGTGAATTGCGGCGTGATGGCTGCGCGTTCTTGTGTGCTCATCTCTGCTAGCACCGTCAGCACTCTTTCCTTGGTGATCGGTACGCCTGTCACTGGGCTGGTAATCGGCCATGATGTCCGTTTCACGGCCTGTGCAATCGCGTCTTCATGTTCCTCGCGGTTGTTTACCCTGTGCGGGGTCAACTCTGTGTTTTCCATTATTAGTTTAATAAACAACCGTTCGCGGTATTCAGGCGAGTGGCGAGTGTCGTGAGGATCATCCCAGCGCGGGGGCTCGGCGTTTCGACCGTAACTGTTGCGTGAGTCGCCGAAGATCAATCGTAACTTTCCTTCTAACCAATCGTCGAATTTTTGGTCCTGTCTGAGGTTCAAGTCCCTTCGGGCCGCTTCTTGTTGTTCGGGCGGCAGGGTGTCGATTCGCAGTCTTTCGTCCCATTCCTCGTCACCGACGATAGCGCGGCAAAACTTATCAAATAATTTAACGAGCATATGTAATCACCCCTTACTCTTACTTGTTATTCTTTACTCCCTAACACGCTGAGGGGGGGGGGGTAAGCAAGAAAAAACGGCGCTTAGGAAATATTTCCTATAATTTTTCTTTGCGGCAAGATACTAAAAAATACGCAGGGGGGGGTGTATTAAGGGCGATCAGGCAGACTTCCGGGGCCAGAGCGTTTTCGCTTTTTCCTTAAGAACAGACCAGAAGGGCACGGACTTGCAGCTTTCGCCGTACTCTATCAGCTTGATTTTGCAGTTCTTTTTAAATACGTCCGGCATTTTACAGTCTTTTTCCGTGTGTTAAATAATGGCTCAAAGGCTATTATTTCGCAGTTTTTATTGGGCCGGATCATACTCAAGCGTATTTACATATGCAAACAAATTATGCACGCAACTCACATATTTTTTCAGGGGTTTTTCTAGCTTTTGGGATTTAAGGACCGGATCGGTGCTAGCATCACCTTGGTATCTCTTTCAAAAGGACTATTATGACCCTGCTGCCACGATTTCTGGATGAGCTTCGAAGCCGTTTGACCCTGTCCGATATTATCGGGCGGAAGGTACGGGTGGTGCGAGCAGGACGGGAATTCAAGGCCTGCTGCCCGTTTCACCGCGAAAAGACGCCGTCTTTCACGATCAGTGACGACAAGCATTTCTACCACTGTTTCGGCTGCGGGGCGCACGGGGATGCGATTGGCTTTCTCATGCAGCACGATAACCTGTCCTTTATTGACGCCGTCGAGATGCTGGCCGCCGAGGCAGGGTTGCAGGTTCCGCAGCAGAATCCGAGAGATATCGAGCAATCCCGCCGTCAGAAGGATTTGTTCACCCTGATGGAGGAGACGACCCGTTATTTTCAGGAGTGTTTGCGGGAGACCCGTAACAAGGAGGCGCTGGGCTATCTTCTCGGGCGCGGTCTGAACGCGGACACGATCGAGGCCTACAGGATCGGCTATGCACCCGAGGACGCACAGTTGCTGGGCCAGTATCTGAGGGGACGGGGGTATTCTGATGCCGATATGATTCAGGCCGGTGTCTTGAAGGAGTCCGCGAAAGGGCGCGGGGCGTATGCGTTTTTCCGCGGGCGGATCATGTTTCCTGTGACTGATCGGCGCGGGCGGACGGTGGCCTTTGGCGGGCGCATTCTGCCTGAGCATCTGCGGGCGCCGGATCAGGGCGATTTCAAGCCTCCGAAATATATAAACTCCCCTGATTCGCCCCTGTTCAATAAAAGCCGTGTGCTTTACGGGGAACCTCATGCGCGGATGGCGGCGGTGAACGGTGAGTCGCCGATTGTCGTTGAGGGGTATCTGGACGTCATTGCCTGCGCCGTTGCCGGCATGAAGGGCGCTGTTGCGCCGATGGGAACCGCGTTGACGGATGAGCAAATATTGCTTTTGTGGAAGATGATCCCTGGCTCCGATAAGGAACCGCTTCTTTGCTTTGATGGTGATTCGGCGGGACGGCGGGCGGCGGAACGGGCGCGGGACCGCCTTCTACCGCTCCTCCAGCCGGGGCAGAGCGCACGCTTTGCCTTTTTGCCGGAGGGGGAAGATCCCGATACCATGATCCGCTCCCGCGGCGCCGATTCGTTTCGGGCGGTCTTAGGGAATGCCCTTCCACTTGGTGATTTTCTCTGGACCAGCCTGACTGCGGGGCGAGGTTTTAACACACCCGAATCGCAGGCCGGACTGAAAAAGGAGTTGCTGGATCAAGTGGCGCGGATCGCCGACCGCGACGTGCAGAGCCTCTACCGCCAGAAGCTGCTGGAGCGGTTTTCGCAGCAATTTTTTCGGTCTGCGGCCAAGAACACTGTGAACAGCGCGAACCGCAACAGCCGCTTTCCTGCCCAGCCGCCCGTACGCTCTCCCGCCAGACCTCTGGATCACCGCCGGACTTTATCGGCCAGAGTTTTGCTGGCCGCCGTGGTCAACCATCCGCATATCTACGAACAGATCGAGGAAGGTCTTGGCTCTCTTGAAGTTTCCGATGTAGCGCTCGACCGTTTCCGGCAGGAGCTTGTAACCCTCTTGGCGGAAGATTCGAATATCGGGCGCACCGAGTTGATTGAGAAAATGAACGCCAAAGGATTTTCTGAAGAAATCCATGACATTTTGAGCGAATCTGTGTATGTTCACGCTTCGTTTTGTTCGCCGCGGGCGCAACCTGAGAGTGTTGCGTCGAGTTGGGTGGCGTGGAGAGAGGCGGCAGCACAGAAACAAGCTCAAAGAAACTAAGGTTTTCGGGCGTTTTGGTGTTGTTTGGGGCTTTTTCAGTGTTTGCGTTTTGGGGTGCGTTTTAACTGGAAGCGCGAAATCTTCTTGAAAAATATGAAAAAACGCGACATAACGCTTTGAAATTCATATAAAACGTGAATAAGTTACAGACTTTGGATTGCGCGAGTCGACAGACTTAAAGGAACTTGGGTGTCTTGAATATGGCCGTGAAAGCAAACATCAAACAGAAAAAGAAGCAGGAAAAGCCGGGGGAAGCTCAGGATGTGCTGGCGGGGATTGTTAGCAAGCTTGTGATTGTGTCGGAGAAAAAGGGTTTTCTGACCAACGATCAGATCAACAAGGCGCTTCCTGCGAAGGGGTTCACTGCCGAGCAGATCGAGGATGTCTATTCGGCTCTGTCCGAGCAGGGGATTCAGGTCGTCGAGAACGAAAGCGAAGCGGAGGAAGCCTCCGAAGGTGCTTCGGAGGCGCAGGAGGAAGCTGAATACGAAGGCGGCCGTGGAAATATCGCCGACGACGACACCGGCCGTACGGATGACCCGGTCAGAATGTACCTGCG
This sequence comes from Alphaproteobacteria bacterium, assembly GCA_018000295.1. Lineage (GTDB taxonomy): Bacteria > Pseudomonadota > Alphaproteobacteria > Micavibrionales > Micavibrionaceae > JAGNKE01. Next base: position 103,715 of record JAGNKE010000008.1, read on the forward strand.
TGAAATGGGGGCGGTTGAACTGCTCTCTCGTGAAGGCGAAATCGCTATCGCAAAGCGCATCGAGGCCGGACGCGAATTGATGATCGGCGGCATCTGCGAAAGTCCGCTGGCGATTGAATCCATTATTGCTTGGTACGAGGCGCTGCAGAGCGGGGACATCCTGTTGCGCGAAGTGATCGATCTTGAGGCAACCTATAATCAGGGGCCGGACGGTGAAGCGCCGGTTTTCGTCAAGCCTCAGCCTCAGGCCGACGAACTGCCCAAAGCCAAATCGGCCAAGGACCAGAAACCCGCCGCAAAAAAAGCCGCTCCGCTGAAGGCTGAGCCGGCTCCGGTGAAAAAATCCGGAAAAAAAAGTAAGGACGAGGAACCCGAGGAGCCGCCGCAGCCCGATCCGGACGCCGATCCCGAAGCCGATATGCTGGATGATGAGAGCAACGTTTCGCTTTCTGCTATGGAGGAGGAACTCGCGCCGCTGGTGTTCGAAATCTTTGCAAAAATCCAGAAGACCTACAAAAAGATGCGTAAGGTTCAGGACGAGCGCATGGAGTGGCTGACGAAGGGTAAAAAGCCGCCCGTCGATGTCGATAAAAAATACAATAAGCTCAAGGGCGAGATGGTCGGGCACATGAACGACGTCCATCTCAATAACGCCCGGATCGAGCAGCTGATTGACCGTCTTTATACGATCAATAGGGAGCTTGTGGCGATTGAGGGCAAGCTCATGCGTCTGGCTGTCGATTGCGGCGTCAAGCGCGAACGGTTCCTTGAGGAATATTACGGTTCGGAGCAGGATAAAAAATGGCTGAACCGGGTGGGTAAACTTAAGGATAAGGGCTGGGTGAAATTTGCCGACAAGCACGAGGCCACCGCCATTCCCATGCGCGAGCAGATCGCCGCCATTTCGGATGAGGCCATGCTGCCCATCGCCGAATTCCGCCGCATCGTCGGTACGGTCAAAAAGGGCGAAACCGAAGCCGGGCGCGCCAAGAAGGAAATGGTCGAGGCGAACCTGCGGCTCGTGATTTCGATTGCCAAGAAATATACCAACCGCGGTCTGCAGTTCCTTGATCTCATTCAGGAGGGGAATATCGGCCTGATGAAGGCGGTCGATAAATTCGAATACCGTCGGGGCTACAAGTTTTCCACCTATGCGACGTGGTGGATCCGGCAGGCGATTACCCGTTCAATCGCCGATCAGGCGCGAACGATCCGTATTCCGGTACACATGATCGAGACGATCAATAAGCTGGTGCGAACCTCGCGCCAGATGATGCACGAAATCGGCCGCGAGCCGACGCCCGAGGAACTGGCTGAGCGGCTGCATATGCCTTTGGACAAGGTCCGCAAGGTTCTCAAGATCGCGAAGGAGCCGGTGTCGCTTGAAACGCCCATCGGGGACGAGGAGGACTCTTCTCTGGGTGATTTCATCGAGGATAAGAACGCGATTTTGCCGATTGAAAGCGCAATCCATTCGAATCTAAGGGAAACCACGACGCGAGTTCTGGCCTCCCTGACGCCCCGCGAGGAGCGCGTCCTGCGGATGCGGTTCGGGATCGGCATGAACACCGACCACACGCTGGAGGAGGTCGGGCAGCAATTCAACGTGACCCGCGAGCGTATCCGGCAGATCGAGGCGAAGGCGCTGCGGAAGCTCAAGCACCCGAGCCGCTCGCGCAAGCTGCGGAGTTTTTTGGATACCTAGAATCTTTTACTCTGGCCCGGTTTTTGCTTATCATCCGTTCTGGGCGTTGGCCATGCAGGTGCGCCCAAAACTTGTCGTGAAAATTCAATCGTGTTAATGTCCTGCGCTTCCAGCGTATGATCTGTTCAGAAAGGTGATATCCGATGCAACTCTCTCTCCGCCGAAGATTGACAGGCGCTTTGCCCCAGCCCGTGCGCTATGGCTTGCGGCGCATGATATATAGCGGGGCGGCTGTGACCTGCCCGCTGTGCGAGGCCTCGGTTAGCAAATATATTTCCCATGGCGCGGATTTCGAGGTGCTCCACCGCCGGAAGGTGGTCGGCGGCATGATCCGCGAACATGACCAGTGCCCTGCTTGCCGCAGCGCGGACCGGACTCGGCTGATGATGCTTTATCTCAAGAATGTGGCGGGCGTGGGCGTCAAGCCCTTGCGGATTCTTCATATCGCTCCGGATTTCGGGCTTTATCTCTGGCTCAAGCGCCACAAGCAGGTTGATTATGTGGCCAGCGATCTCGATCTGGCCCGCTACCGCCATATCGAAAGGATCCAGAAGGCGGACATCACCGCCATGCCGTTTAAAGATAAAGATTTCGATATCGTGATCTGTTCGCACGTGCTGGAGCATATTCCCGACGATCGCCAAGCGATGCGGGAGATTCTGCGTGTGCTCAAACCCGGCGGGGTAGCCATGCTCATGGTTCCTCTGGCCACGGACGGGCAGGGGACCGACGAGCAGCCGGATATCAATGATCCGGGTGAGCAGGAGCGCCGCTTCGGCCAGTGGGATCACGTGCGGTTGTACGGAAAAGAGGATTTTATCGCCCGGTTAAGCGGGGAGGGTTTTAAGGTCAGTCCGTTTAACGGTTTTGACCATTTCCCCGAGGAGGCGGCCGCCTTACAACTGAATCCTCAGGAAACGCTGGTGATTGCCGAAAGAACGTAGAGGTTTTTTCGAAGGTTGATAAATTCAATGCCGTATATACTTAAGGTCTATAAAAACTATTCGATTATTATTTAGGACATCTGCCCATGCCTCATGTTGTTTTTCTTCTTTGTACGCTTTTTCTGGCCAGCTTTATCTCTCAACCTGTTTATGCAGGGCCTGTCACGGAAGAGGACGTTCCTGTCGTTTATGAGATGGTTGATCTGGATGAAAAAAAGGCCAGTAATTTTGTCGATAGTCTTGATGAATTGCCAACAGTCCGTGCGAAGATAGGTTATGAAGGAAAGGATGATCCCCTGAGGATCAAACCCGCGGTTATCCTGGAAAAAAACTATGCCCCTTACCGTAATCTCGTGAAGAAGATGAGTTCCGAGTCTCCCGAGCATTACGCCGCTATCAAAGAGCTTGCCGAAAAGTACAAGTTTTCTTCAGCCGAGGATTGGGCGGAAACCGCGGACGGGGTCATGCTGACCTATTATTATATCCAGCAGGAAAAGGATGGACGGACTATTCAGGACAGAATGAAGGAGCAGCTTCGCCCCGAAATGCTGAAAATGATCCCAAAGGATCAGATGTACCGCGTGGAGGAAGCTCTGCGGATGACCAGCAAAATCAACGATGTTTCGGAAGAGAACGAGCGGATCGTGCGCGGTCTTATCTCCGAGCTTGAAGTCGGGATGCGGAAAAACCTCTGATTTTTAGCTGATAGTTCCTGGTTCTGGCAGTGTACTCGGATCGCAAGCGGCGGAGGGGCGCGGGCTGGTTTTTTCGCAATGTTCCTGTTCGTCCTGAAGTTCTGCTTGCGTTTTGTGTGTATTGGCGTGCAGGAACTCCACGAAACAGTCCAAGCGGTTCTTTTCGGCCTTAACCAGTTCCTCAGCGCGTTCTTCCAGACGGGCAATGTTTTCCCTTGATGCATCGTCGAAATCATCACTTGGGCCGGGTTTGTCGGGGGATTGGCGGCGCAGATCGGTCTGCATCCTGATATAGTCCTTGTGCAGAAGGGTCCGCATGATGTAATCGTGCGAACGCATACTGCCCAGATTAATACCGACTGTGGGGGAGGCCCAGCGGATAATCCCCGCGTTGCGGAGAGCGTTCACGTCCAGCGGGCGCTCGGTTTCGCCCGAACCTAAAGACAAGACCACATATTGGTGCGTATCCCCGAAGCGCCGCACCGCATCCGCGTAGAGCATCAGGGCCGGGTTGTTGGCGAAATTGCCGCCGTCGATCAAATGCGCGGGCTCACCTAGCATATTATGGGCGGTATGGACATTGAAATAGGATTGCGCGGAGCTGGTAGCGCGGGTGACGTCAAAAAGTGTGTAGTCCTTGCTGCGCGGGTTTGTCCCCTGTTCGCGGTCGGTGGGGTTAGTGAAATTGCCCTGCGCTTCCCATGATTTGAACAGCTTTTCCTTGCGGCGGACGATGTCGTAGGAGGAGACCAGAAGGTCGTTATTCAGATCAGAGAGTTTCAGGTCGCCAAAGGTCTCTCTCAGGACGTGGTCCAGATGTTTGCCATCGTACTTGGTCATGAAAAGGTTAGGCAGATCGACGTTAAATGTGCGGGAGAGGAAGCCCTTGCGGAAAATTTCCGGGCCTTCCTTAATGAACAGGTTTTTTGCTTCTCCGGCAGTGAGGATCGGTTTGCCGTCTACCAAAGATGTCGCGGCAACGATCAGGCCGCCCGCCGATGCGCCCGCGCTCATATAGAATTGCGATTGAATGGGCGTGCCGAGCTGGGTTTCCAGATATTCTAGAACGCGGCCGGGGATGATGCCACGGATGCCGCCGCCATCGACCGAAAGAAGGGGAATGATACTCATAAATCTACCCGCCTGTTTGTAATCTTTTTGCTCTTTTCCGGCAGTCTAGCGGGAACAGCCGGGTTCTGCAAGTTTTGGCTTGCCGGAGGCGGAAAAGCCTTTATCTCTGATGGCAGACCTATTATAAGCTTAAATTCAGCCTTTACGGGCCTGTAGCTCAGTTGGTTAGAGCAGTCCGCTCATAACGGATTGGTCCCAGGTTCAAGTCCTGGCGGGCCCACCATTTCATAATTACCCTCCCGCAAATCGGCTAGAAGTGCGAATGGCTGCGAGAAAGCGGCGGTTCTAAAACCGCTGTGGCGGTCATAGATTATTTTGTCATCAAACGCCATTCTGAGCAGCA
>JAGNKE010000028.1 GCA_018000295.1 Alphaproteobacteria bacterium
TTTTGTCGGCTCAAAGATTTCCGACGTATAGCAACACGATACGACAAACTCTCCCGTAATTTCATGGCAGCACTCTGTATTGCAGCTACCATCGCTTACTGGGCTAATTGAGTCTGGAGCCTAGTATTAGCTTTTAAAATATCTTTATCTGATTAAGGTTTTTTCTCCTCCACCCGCTCTCCTACGGTCACGCGCATTTCATCGCTGTTCGTGCGGATTTCGGGCACATACATGGCGTGGGTCTGGTTGGGCATGGCGTGGAAAGTTCCGGGCACTTCGGCGCGGAGTTCGTAGCTGATTTTATGCTTGCCCTGCTTGAGCTTGTCGATGAAGAAGGCGGCTTTCTGATCCCTGAACTCCTGATAGAGATAGCTCTGGCCGCCGGTTTCATGGCCCTGTGCATCGATCCCCGTGAACCAGCCGGAACCGCTTTGCAGCTGCACGGCCTCAAGACCTGCGGGTTTATAATCCTCGCTGACCAGATATTCGTAGTGGTTCTTGGCTTCCAATTCGATATCCACGCGGATGCGGTCACCGCTGTTGACGGTATCGCCATCCTTGAGCGGTTTCCAGTCCTGCGCCAGACCTTTCATCAGCGTTTCTTTCACGGACTGGATGAAGTATTTGCGCTCCACGAAGATTTCATTGCCGGCCTTTGTGATCGGCTCCTCGAGCGTGAAATATTTCGTGTAGGCGGAGGCGTAGAGCGCGCCCTTGCCATCCATGACGATCTTCACGGTGTTCTCGCCGTCCTTCAGCGCGTCGGCGGGAATGTCGATGATGCGGTTGAAGCTGAAGATGTTCGTTTCATCGACCTTCCCTTCCCGCACGGTCTTGCCGTTGACGATCACCTGATAATTATAGTTCGGCGCCAGTTCCTTCGAGGCCTTGAGATAGTCGGCGAGGCCGAGTATGGCCATGGCGGTATCGCGGGTGTTTTTCCAGCTTGCGCCGCGGCGGTTGAGGCTCATCCATTTCACGGCGGGTTCCAGATAGGCGCTGGTCGGGTCGATGTTGGAGAGCGCCTTGATGACGAAGGCCGTGCCTTCCACGCCGCCCTCGCTCCAGCGGTAATAGATGCCGGATTCGCCCCAATGGGCGGTACCGTTGTCTTTATCCTCCAGAACGCCGTTGATCAGGTTCTGGGCGAGGATTTTGGTGCCCTCCACATTGCCGCGTTTGTGTTCGCCGAGGGCGTGGAGCGCACGGGTGTAGGGATTAAGCTTGTCGCGCATCTCCCAGAGGCGCTCGCGCTGCTTATCCTCGAATTTGCTGGTGGAGCCGGATTCGGCCAGCGCGTAGAGCATCCAGGCCAGCATATCGGGGTTGCTCTCCTCCTGCACCAGTTGGACCTGCAGGAAGCGCTTGGCGTTTTCGATCGCCTGCGGATTGACGTTGACGCCCGCCTGCTGCGTGAGGCTTAGACCCCATAGAACATAGGCGGTCATGTAGCGGTCGCTGTCGCCCTCTTTCCACCAGCCCCAGCCGCCGTCGGAATGCTGGAAATCGTAGAGTCGCTTGAGACCCTGATCGACCATGTCGTCGAGCTTCTTATAGGTTGCGTCGGTGCGCTTTTCCGGGTGGCCTGCGGGATCGTTGCGGGGTTCCAGAACATCGCTGAGGTAAGCGGCGATATCCTGATCCGCGATGCCGAGGTCACGCATGGTCTTGCGGACGATGATCGCAGGCAGGAAGCGGCTCATGGTCTGCTCCACGCAGCCATAGGGGTAATCAGCCAGATAGGGCAGCGCATCAAGCAGGTTCGCGGCCATCGAAGGCGAGATGGTGATTTGCAAGGAGGTCGATTCCTTGATCCGTTCCTTGGGGATGGAAATTTTCAATTCGCGTTCCTGCTTGCCGTATTCGGATTTCAGGATGGTGGCCTGGGCGATGAATTTCTCTATGCCGTGCGGGATGACCGGGAAGGTTTTTTCCATCGCGTCGGCATTCTTCTGGCCACGCGCCGTCACGGTGATTTTTGCCGTTCCAGCGTCCTTGGCGAAGATCGCCCAGTCCACGCGGGTCTGGCCGTTGGCGGGGACCGTGACCGGCCCCTGCTCGCCCTTGACGAACTGGCCGTTCTGGAAGAGGCCGGTGACGTCGAGCCCTTCGACTTTAATCTCCGGCGTCACGGTGATTTCCTCGGCGCTCATGTTGTCGATGAGGGCGGAGACATCCACGAGGTCGCGTTCAGTGAAGAAGCGCGGCGCCTGCAAGCGGACCATCAGTTCCTTGTTCGATTTCACGTCATGGGTGACTGTGCCGACCGCCGTTTCCTTCGTGATCGCGCGGGCCGTGAGGCGCCATGTAGTCAGGGAGTCGGGGAATTTGGCTTTGACAGTGGCCTTGCCGTTCGCATCGGTGACGACGGAGGGTAGCCAGATGACGGTCGAGCGGAAGTCGGTGCGGAGTTGCGGCTCGGGGCCGGACTGCCCGGGCATTCCGGCAGAGTCCTTGTCAGACATGACGGATTTTGCCAACATTTTTCCTTCCTTCATGGGGGCTATCGCGTCGGCTTCCATGCTCATGACGGCTCCGGATTCCATGGGGGCCATGGCCGGAGCGGGCGAGGCCATGTTCTGAGCCATGTCCATACCGACTCCGCCGAAGCCATTCGTGGCAACACTCTCCTCCATTCTTCTCATTCTCATCCCGTCCGCTTTTTCGCCGTCTCTAAACTCCTGTTCTGGCGCATCGCCGCTCTGCTTTTTGAAGTCTTCGAGTTGCGATTGCAGGATGATGTTGCCGTTTTCGTCCAGCGCGTAATTGACGAACGCGTATTGGTAGAAGCTGGCGTAGGTCTGGATGGAGTCATACTTCTTCGCGCCGTAGAAAAATTTGCGGATGTCTTCGGCGAGCTCGCTCTGGATGTAGTACACCGAGGCATCGGTGATGCCGAGGGCGATTTCGCCGCTGACGGGCTTACCGTTGCCGTCGGTGACTTCGATCTCGTAGGTGCCCTCCTCCTGCGGCTGGTAGACGGCCTTGTCGGAAGTCACTTTGACGTTCAGGAGCTTGTCGTCGGGCGGGACGATGATCTGGACCGCGTTCTGCTTGATCTGGAACATATCGACCGACTCGGCATTCAGGAAAATGTTGGGCGTGAATTTATCGGTGACCGGGATTTCGATCAGCTTGACCGTGCCTTTCATTTCAATCAGTTGATAATTGTTTAGCTCGTCGCTTTCCTGCGAGAACATGACCCACAGGCCGGGGCGGTCCGTGACGATCATTGCCTGTGCGGTTTCGCCGGGCTTGTAGGTGTCCTTTTCGGTGATGATCTGGAGGCCGCTGTACTGGTAGCCGATATTGATCGCAGAGGGTTCGCAGACGAAGATATAAGTCCGGCCGATGACCTCGTTGCCGTTATCGAAGCCGGTAAAGCGGATTTCGTAATAGCCGTTTTCGTTGGGTTCGAATTCGAATTCGGCTGCGCCCTTTTCGTTCGTCTTCACGAATTTGGTGAACAACTCGGTGCCGTCATAGCCTGCGGGTTTAATGACCTGCGAATCCTGAATGACCGGATCGCGCCACCAGTTGCGAAGGACCGTGACCTTGCCCTCGACGCCGACCGGGAGTTCGTTGGCGGTCATGGTGCGGATCGTGGTTTTCGCCTTGTCGCCGGGGCGGTAAAGACTTTCCTTGGGTTCGAGGAAGGCGAAGAAGGCGTTTTTGGTCACCTTGATATCGCTGGAGCCGATGATTTCGCGGCGGCTTTTGTCCACCACGCGGACCTCAACATGGTATTGCAGGTCGTTGGGGGAATCCTTGGGGGTTTCGATCCTGAAATGCGCCTTGCCGTCCTTGTCGGTCTTGATTTTTTTCTGCTCCATCAGATTGCCGTAATAGCCGTAATTCTGCTGGCGGGGGTAGATATCCTCGTAGTACCAGGGGTAGGGCCGGACGGGCCAGTAATACTGGTAATAGGGCTGTTGGTAGACGAGATATTCGACATCGGCTTCGGCGACCGCGCCGCCGAAGTAGTATTGGGAATCCACTTCGACCTCAAGCGTATCGCCGAGGCGGTAGGCGTTGATTTCGCCCTCCTTCACCTCTTTTTCCTTGGGCGTGACGGTGACGGTGAATTCAGGAAGCTTGTATTCCTCCAAACGGAAGAGCTGGGCGTTGCCCATGTACATACTGTTGTCTTCGGCCATCAGGTTGACGGAATACTGGCCCAGCACGGCTTTTTCATCCAGAGTCAGTTCGCCGGAAAAAGCGCCGTATTCGTTGAGGATAACGATTTCCTCCTTCACTTGTTGGCCCTGCGGGTTCATGATCTGCGCCTTCACGCGCTTGCCCGCGTGAATCTGGAATCCGCCCTCGTGTGGGCGCCGAAGGATGCCCTTGAAGGACACGGTTTCGTTCGGGCGATAGGCCGGACGGTCCGTGAAGGCGTAGAACCACCACTCTCCCTTATTGTTATATTCATTGTAATAGTAATTGTTCTGGACGAAGGCCTGCCCGGTTTTCTTGTCGGAGACGACGGCGAAGAGGTTATGCTGGCGCTGGTAGACCTGCCCGCCCTGCGGGTAGACCAGATCGGCGGTCAGGAGGCCTTGGGAATCGGTGACTCCCTCGCCTTCTTTCCAGTAGGTGTGGCCCTGAACGTCATAGTAGGAGTAGACATATTTCACGACGACATCCGGCAAAGGCTGGCCTGTTTTCGCGTTCACGGCCCAGAGCAGCGCTTTGTCTTTCGTAATCTTGCTCAGCAGGGCGGACTCGCTGACGAGGATTAAATCCAGCGCTTCGGTCGCACCCGATCTAGCGACCAAGATATAGGCGCCGACGGGGAGGATTCCGTCTTCCGGCTTGAACGCGCCGCCGGATTCGGAAACGCGCCATTTGGCCAGACTCCGATTCTCGCCATGATAGATATGTTTGCCCTCGTCGTTCAGGTTGAGTTTCCATTGCAGGGTCACCGGCAGATTGGTGATCAGGCCTTTGTTATCGCGGAAGCGCTGGATCACGTCGTAATAGCTGTTGATGCCGTTGGGGAAGTCGGAGAGGCTTATGGCCTGCGTCATGTCCAGATTATAGAGGGTGAATTCCACATCCTTGATATTGCGCCAGTTGAGGTTGAGATTGACCTGGCTGCCGGGAACGAAGGTCTGGCCCGTGCTGATGTTCAGCTGCGGCTGGGTGATGTATTCGACGCGGCGTTTGATTTCGTCGAGCCATTGCGATTCGCCGGGTTTGAAAGTGCTGATGAAGAGGTTATATACTTCCACCGCCTTGACGAAATCCTGTCGGTTTTCATAGGACATTCCGAGTTGATAGAAAGCGTCGTCGGCCCATTCGCTTTTTGGGAAATCCTTGATGACGATGTTAAATTCCTCGGCGGCCTTATCGTGCAGCTTCTGGTCGCCGGTGTAATTGGACATACTGGCCATGGCCAGGCCATAATGGGCGCGGGCCTTGTCATCATCAGTTTGGGCGACTTTCAGGATTTCTTCATAGAGAACTTGAAGGCCGATATTGCTCGGCTGCGGGTTGGGCGTCGGCGGGGCGATCATTTTTTGCGCTTCGCCGAGGCGGATCGGCTGAATTTCCGTATAATACCATCCCCAGCGGGTGGTGATAAAATCGGCCAGCTGGAAGCTGATTTCCAGAAATTTGGCGCGGGCGAGGTCGATATCGGTTGAGCCTGCCCACCAGTTGCGGGCGCTATCCAGCGCCAGCCGGACGTCCTGCTGCTTGCCGTAGGGGTCGATCTGGATGAAATAGATGGCCAGCGCGACGTTGCTTTCCGCCCACCAGCGGTCCTGCTCCTTGCCCGTTATAATCGTCTGGAGGTTTTGCGTGGCCTTGAGTGCCTGCGCCTGATCGTTCAGTCTCAAAATGCAATCCGACCATTTGAACAACACTTCACGGCTCAGGTCTTCACGCTCGGTTTTCTGTTCCAGAAGCTTACCAAACTGCTCCAAGGCCAGCTGCCAGGATTTTTCGTCGTAATATTTGCGCCCCTCCTCCATGTCCTTTTCCGTATAGGCGTAAGCCTGACTAAGCATCAGCAGCAAGGCAAAAAAGACGAAAATCGGGCTGTGTTTCATAGGCTTAAATCCATTTCAAAAATGTGGTCCATCCGTAAGACGACCGTTAAAAAAGATTCCTTGGAAGATTTTTTATCTTGTTCGGTGGCGTAAGTTGAGTCAAGCGGCAAGAGCTTTTCTTTCTTATCGCCTTTGTTTATCCTGCTTTCTTATGAAGCGATTTTTTACGGCCCTGATCATCACCCTGCTGCTGGCGGGGGGGTATGTGTTTGCCACGCATAAGCCTGCGGTGCGCTCTTTTCATTCGGAAAAGGCGGATTTCAAGCTTGTGACGGTTGCGGGGAACCTGCATCACCCCTGGGCCTTGGCTTTTCTTCCGGGGGAACACGGGTATCTGGTCACCGAGCGGCGCGGGAGCCTCTGGCATATCTCAAAGGACGGGCAGAGGACCGAGATCAAGAATGTTCCGACCGTTTATGCCGAGGGACAAGGCGGGCTGCTGGATGTTCTTGTTCCGCCGGATTTCGAACAAGGCGGCTGGATTTATCTTACGTATGCCGGGCCCGATCCGAAGAACCCGGATTTAGCGGGAACAGAGGTGGCGCGGGCCAAGCTTTATCTTTCGCAGCATCGTCTGGATGATCTTGAAGTCATTTTCCGGCAAAGCCCGAAAGTGGAGAGCGACATTCATTTCGGCAGCCGGATGGTTCTAGCGTCGGACAGGACACTTTATATCACGGCCGGGGAGCGGGGCGACAAAGATCAGGCTCAGAACCCTCAACGTCATCAGGGCAAGGTGGTGCGGATCAATCTGGACGGCAGCCTTCCCGCCGATAATCCTTTCGTTTCTTCAAAAGATGTTTTGCCTGAAATTTTCAGCACGGGGCATCGGAACCCGCAGGGACTTACGCTTAACCCCTATACAGGCGAAGTGTGGGAGATTGAACATGGGCCGCAAGGGGGTGATGAGATCAATATTCTCAAAGCCGGCAGAAATTATGGTTGGCCCGCGGTCACATTTGGGAGAAATTATGTAATAGGTACCAAGATTTCCGAACATACGCATCTGGAGGGGATGGAAGACCCGATCTGGCAGTGGACGCCCTCCATCGCGCCCAGCGGCATGGCGTTTTATACGGGAGATGTTTTTCCCGCATGGAAGGGCAATCTGTTTGTCGGAGCGCTGTCCTTCCGGCAGCTTGACCGAATGGAGATCAGGGATAGCAAAGTGGTGGCACGAGAAATCCTACTTAAGGATTTCGGGCAGCGCATCCGTGATGTCCGCAACGGGCCGGATGGGACTCTTTATCTTTTGACGGATGAGGAGAACGGTGAGTTGCTTCGTCTGGAACCGCTCTGATTTCTTTGTAGTTTTATCGACAACACATATACTTTGCAACGCAGAGTATTTTTGCTATAATACGGGTGTGGAGCGGGTTTCAGCGCCCTTTTTTAACTCCCCCCAAAAAATTACTTTGCAATACAGAGTAGTGTTGTGTTATTGTGAAATTAGGTCGATTTTTCGGCCACTCATAACATTTCACGAGGTGCGCTATGTGCGGTTCACTGCTCACCCGTCGTCTGTTCATGCAGATGACGGCATCGGCGACTGTTTTTCTGGGCGGACAGATGTTTCTTCCAAACTCCGCTCTCGCCTCCCCCGGTCCCGGCAAGCGCTATAAAGGCCCGAACGTCATCGTTATTCGTTACGGCGGCGGGGTCCGGAGGCGGGAAACAATCGAACCGGAAACCAGTTTCAGCCCGTTCATGCTCAACCGCATGATCCCCAAGGGGACGCTTTACCGCAATATGAGCATTGCAGAGCTTCCCAATAACGAGACCGACCACGCTCAAGGGACGGTCAACATCATGACCGGCCGCTATTTTGGCTATACTAACCATCATGAGAAGATTCCGGGGAACTTTCTTCGGCCTAGCGTTCCATCCATCTTTGAATATTTGCGCGAAGCATACGCGCTGGATGCACATGAGGCGCTCATCATCAATGGAGAAGACCGGGCGCAGGATGACGGATTTCATATGCACCTTGATGAGAAGTATGCTTCCGATCTTCGTCCGGAAATGCTTAGTCCCACACGCTTTAGAGCCTTTCTGCTGCAAGTTAAGCTTGAGCAGGACACTCTTACCTCTGATGTACGCTCCGCTCTTGAAGAGCAGCTTGCAGAAGTGCGCAAACAGAGTCCTGAATTTTTGAAACCCTCTGAGTACAGCCCTGAGCTACAGAATTTCTGGCGGAAATGGAGATCTTACTATGGAGACGATAATCTCAAGCATCCCCGTGGCGACCGACAGACCACAGAGCTTGCGCTCTGGTCGCTCCGGTATTTGCGGCCTAAGTTGTTAATGGTCAATTATCAGGATCCTGATTACGTACATTTCGGGATCAAAAGCCATTATACACGCGCTATCTCTGTGATCGATCAGGGAATCCAAAGTATCGTCACGGCTGCGGAATCAGATCCTTTTTACCGTGATAATACTGTCTTTGTCATCGTTCCGGATTGCGGGCGGGATAGTAATCCGCTGATGGATGTTCCCTTCCAGCATCATTTCAACTCGCGCTCCTCGCACGAGATTTTTGCCGTTCTTTATGGATCTGGTATCGCAAATAACAGAATTGTTGAAACTGCAACCGATCAAACGTCTATAGCTCCGACGGTTGCGGCCTTGATGGGTTTTAAAGCCGAAAAAAGTGAAGGAGCCGTATTGAAAGAGGCCTTGCTATGACCGAAAGACTGATGAAATCAATTCGAAGGTTGCGAGACACTCTTTTCTCCCTGTTTTCCGGTTTTGTCCGGTTTGTAGCCGGATTTCTCTGCTGTTGGACTCCGTTCACCGCGCCGCTTCTTTCCGGATGGATGAATCGCTATATGCTTCGCAGTGCCGTTCAGGTCTGGGTGAAGAGAAGCACTCTTGAGGATTCCGCCAGCTTTTTTAACTCTCAGGATGTTAGCTTACTCAAATACTGGCCGCGATGGTCAGATGTTTCTGGGCTTGAACAGTCTTTAGCGGCTGAAAGAAAAGATTTTTCCTACAAGTTATATTTGCGTGTTAAGCGTTTTCTTCGAGCGCTTTTCATCCAGTACCGCAACGGCGTCCTGTCGCTCTTCAACACGTGGCTTCTAACTTTGCCATTCGCTCTTGTCTGGTTGTGGATGTGGTGGGCGGGGTGGAACAACACATTTTCCCGCGGTTATGAGGAAGAGGGTTTGGCCGCCGTTCTATCCGTCGCCAGCGTCATAGGCTTTTCATTTATAATGCTTTATCTCCCCATCGCCCAAGCGCGTCAGGCACTTCACGGAAGGTGGAAAAGTTTTTTCGACTTCCGAGCTGTGCGAGCGATCGCGCAACATGTGCGTTTTCGTCTGCTTATTCTGGCTCTTTTTTACGCCTTGGGCAGTGCAGGACTTATGGGGGGAACTAAGATTTTTCCTGCGTTTTTCGAACAGGCTTATCACATTGACCTTGAGAATCCGAAAGCCGTTAAAGATGCGGTCTTTGGACATTTTTTCATTGTTATCCTTTGTTTTTACTGCGGATTGCTGATCGTCAAACGCATGAATGCGAGGGTTTATGCGATCGGGGTTCTGAAGGCGCTGCGTTCGCAAGCTCTTAATCATGATCAACTTTCCCCTTTTGAACGCGATTTGCTGCTGAACAGACTGCACTTCGCGCCCGCAGATCCCCGCCCCGCTTTAGCAAGCTGGCGTACAAAACTTCTGCGCACGATAAAAGCGGCAAGCCGTCTGGTTCTGGTTCTGGCTACTCTTGCCGTGTGGGGAAGTGTAGCGTTCTCTGTCTATTTCGGGCAGTTCATGAATCTCAGTCATGTTGACTGGCTGAATATACCTATGATCCAGATGCCTTATATCCGTGTGCCTGAGATAAACTCCGATTAAACGCCTTGCGGCGCGAAGTCCTCGATTTTGATTTCGCCGTTGCGGATTGTCATGAAGGAAGATTCAGGAACAGGGGTCCAATAGTCGCTGAGGCGGTCGAGGGGTTCGGAGACCACCACGACACCCTTACTCGGCCATTCCGATTCTTTTGAGGTTCCGCCGACATCGACGACCCTTGCCATGTCCTTCGTGAAGAACTGGGTCCGCACGGTCGCTCCGGGTGTGAAGTAGCGGATCGTGTAGAGATTATTTCCATCGGTGATTGAAGCAGAGAAGCTTAAATCCCTTTTCATTCCGGCTTCCTCCTGAGCGCGGATCAGACGGTCGATCATTTTTTCCAGGGCCATCTTTGGATTTTCCTGTAATCCGTAGGTCAGGGCGAGGTAGAAACTTGTTTCGCTGTCGGTGTTGCCGCGGATCAAGGGATATAATTCTTCAGCCACTTCGTTTTGCAGGGTGCGCTTGAGTTTTGAGAAGCCTTCTACGTCACCGTTATGCTGGAATAGCCAGTTTTTGTATTTGAATGGGTGGGAGTTGTTGCGCTGGACCCCGCCCTGCGTGCTGGCGCGGACGTGGGCAAAAAAGAGGCTGGCTTTGGTCTGGGCGCAGAGTTCGTGCAGATTCTGGTCGTTCCATGCGGGCATAGCATCCTTGAAGAGGCCCGGTTCGGGTTTGCTCGCGTACCAGCCAATGCCAAAGCCATCGCCGTTGGTGGTCCATAGGCTACCATCCTCCTTAAACTGCAGGTTGGCGTTGATGCTCTGCTCGACGAGGGAATGGGCCGGCTTGGTGACCAGCCGGTCCAGAAAAATCGGTTCTCCTGTATATGCAATCCATCGGCACATGGTCTTAAACTCTCATAATAGTCTTAAGGTTTGGTTGAGGCGGAGGGCGGTTTTTCCGTTCCGTGAGTGTTCTCGAAGGATTTGATATCAGACTCGGATACGGGAAGGCAATCCACGGCCAGAATTTGCGGGTAAATTTCCCAGTTTCTGACGATCATCTTGGCCCGTGAGCCGTAGCTTGTCACGGTGCATTTATTAATGTCGTTCTGTATTCCGGCTGTCACGAAGTCGGGGAAGAAGAAGTTGCCATTATGCCAAAGGCTCCAGATATGATGCGCCAGAGAGGGTTTGATGCGGAAGTAAAAGCCTGTCTGGTCGGTACAACGGATCTGTTCGCAGCCCTGCGCGGAAAAGATATTGCCCTTGGGGTCGATTTCCTGCGAGCGACCGAGATAGATGACATCGCTCTTGTGATAACTGGTCATCATACGGCTGGAATCCCAAACCAGTTCGGCGGTCACAGATATCATTCCCGGCAAAATCCATAGGAAAAAAAGCGTACCCAGGACCATCAGTCCGCCGCGCTTTTTTGAGAATTGGCGGTCGCCGTCTTTATCGACGGAATAGACCATTTTATTCCAGATGGATCGGTACAGGCGGAAGGGCGCCCCGGCCCAAGGGTGGGAGACCAAAGGATAGAGGATATTGTTGTAGAGCCAGCTTATCGTTCCTGTCACCTGATTATAGGTTTCGACCGTGTCAGAGACCTGACGGCTGATCTGGTCGACGCCGGAGCGTTTTTGCTTCAGGCGGCGTTTCTCGCTGATGGACGCGGATTGCGCCTGAAGCTTTTGGGCGCGGCGGAGCAGCTCTTCGGCTGAATCATCCCTGTCGCCCTGCCCTGTCATTCTCGTTCTCCCCGGCGATCAGGCCGCGCCTTTTTTCTGGGGTGAGATTTCGCGGATGCGCGGGTGGATGACTTCGAGAGTCTGGGTCTTCGCATCGTAAATCACTTCCATGACCCCGTGTGCGTTTTCTGCTTCGAGCATCGTGTTGGCGACTGCGGGATGAATTTGAGAGGCGAAGTAGCCGGGAATCCCGCGGGCGCCGTTGGCAGGGTTGTATTGATCCTTGCAGAGCGCACGAAGGGAGTCCGGCGTGATCTCGACCGTCAGGTCGCGGCCCTGCGCCTTGATCTGGGCATTCAGCTTGACGATTTCGCGGGTGGCGATTTTCTCAATGATCGCCAGGTCGAGTGCGTTGAAGCACACGATATTCTGGCGCCCGTTGAAACGGTTGAGGAATTCCGGGCGGTAGGTGTTATCCAGTTCGCGGGTTGTTTCCTGCACAGCATCCTCGAAGCTCATGGCCGGGTCGAGGAAATTTTTCTGGCCGATGTTCGTGGTCATGAGAATTATGGCTTCACTAAAGGAAACCGTGAGTCCACGGTTATCGGTCAGGCGCCCGTCATCCAAGACTTGCAGAAAGACGTTGAAGATATCGGGGTGCGCCTTTTCGATTTCGTCGAAGAGGATGATGACGTAAGGGTTGCGGCGCATGGCGTTGGTCAGTATGCCCCCCGCCTCGTAGCCTTCGTATCCCGGAGGGGCGCCGATCAGCTTGGCGACAGCGTGCTTTTCCATGTATTCGGACATATCGAAGCGGAGCAGCGCCCGTTCATCGTCGTGCAAGGCGGCGGTGAGCGCCTTGGCCATTTCGGTCTTGCCCACACCGGAGGGGCCAAGGAACATAAAGGCGGCCTGCGGCTTGTTCGGGTCTTTCAGGCCCACGCGGGCGACGCGCACGGCATCAGCCAGTTTCTTGACGGCGTGTTCCTGCCCGTAAACGCGGTTGGACAGGCTTTCATCGAGGTTAATGAGCTTGGCGCGTTCGTCCTGATTGAGCTTGTTGGCCGGGATGCCCGAAAGGCTGCTGAATTCCTGTAACACATGATCGGCGGAGAGCTCCAGACCCTCGTTGATCTCGCGGGTCAGGGTTTCGAATTCCTGCTTGTTTTTTTCGATGGCTTTCTGGAGCAGTTCCATCTCAGCCTTTATGGCGTTGACCTTTTCGGACTCGTATCCGGCGGCGGCGGTTTTCATGTTGAAGGGCTGGAAACCCTGTTTTCCGTTTTCCTTGGCCTTTTCTTCGAGGCTTTTCTCGGCGCTGTCCCTCGCTTCCTGATCCTTTTTGCGCTGATCCTCGATGCGGTCCTCAAGGTCTTTGAGCGCCTCCTCCCCATCGGTCTGGTTCTTGTAGATTTTTCTCAGGCGGTCCTGACGCTGCTGCCACTCGTTGCGGATCACCTCGATCTGCGCGGTGAGCATCTCATGAGTCTTTTTCAGTTCGTCGGGCTTCTTTGCGACCAAGGCGGGGATGTTTTCTCCCTTCAGTGCGCGGGCGATCAGGCCTGCTTCCTTTTCCTTCTGCGCCAGTAGGGGCGGGCGGGCGTGGGCGTCCTGACGGTATGAAGTCAAAGCGCGGTCGAGCAGGTTGAGGGTGCGTTCCGGCTGAGCGCGGCTCAGGCTCATTTCGCGGACGCGGTATTTCCAGGTCAATTCGATAGCGGTCTCCACCGCCTCACCGGAGACCGGAATCTTGTGGTATTCCTCCAGGCGCTGGACTGACTCGCTCACGATCTTTTGCAGAGATTCCCTTGAAGGCTCCTGCAAATCCAGCATCGTGAACAGTTCTGTGATGTTGGAATGACATTTGAGGACGATTTCCAGATGCTCGTCGCGGGATTCGAAGATCGCCTGAAACTTGCCCTGATCGAGTGCCCGCATCAGCGCGTTGATGAAGTGCGTGCAGCCGTGATTGCGCGTGGCCTCGATGAAATCCTTCATATCCTCAATCACGAGCAGCGTGTCGGGGTAGCGAGAGAGACGGCGCAGCACATTCTGGAAGTTTTCGTTCATGGCCGAGGGATTGCCGGAGGAAAAAAGCCCGTCTGTATCCAGCCAGAACAGGCGCTTGCTCAGGATATCAAAGGGCGTTTCCGGGTTTGATTTACAGGCTTCGATCTCCAGACACAGCGCCGTACAGCCGACACCGCCCGGCCCGACCAGCAGGACGCTGTTGGCCTTGTCGCGCATTAAAATCCGGTTGAGGCGCTTGACCTCCTCCTCCCGCGCCACCAGCTTGAAGCCGGGAAAGCGGGCGAGATAATCTGAACCACGGATCAGAAAATTCTGGCTTGAACCATCGGGCATGGCTATCGTCCTATCGTTTTGCAGTTCGTTTCAGATTGTTAAATCTTAAACGGGTTGGGTGGTGCGTCACTCGTCGAGCCACTGTCCTCCGTCTCTTCCGAGGACGATTTTTTTGCTCCGCCTTTTCCGGCGACCACATCGGCGGCGATGGCGATGGATTCCTTGACGTCTTCCTGCACGTTTTTGGCGGCATCTTCCAGACGGCCGAGAAGATCCTTGGTTTCCTTAAGGCCTTCGCGTGTAATCGTCGTGGCCGTACGGATGACTTCGCCGTACTGCTCCAGACCCTGCAGCGCCTTGCTGAGTTCGTTGTTTTGCTCCTGCGTTCCCAGCGCCAGACGGATAACTTCCTTCTGGGAAAGATCCTGCGTCTTGGTGTTCATGCGTTCGAGCGACATCCGAGCCATTTCAGAGGACTCGCCGAGGGCAGCGGACGATACAGCCTGCAAGACCGTGCTGAGCTGATCGGCGACCCCGGCGACGCCGGAGCTGTGGATCTGGCGGGTCTTGTCGATCTGGCTCTGGTTGCCGTCCTTCATCGACTTGATGCGGTGGCTGGCGTTGGTGAGTTCGGCCAGAACCGTGGTTGTGTCGTATGAGGAGGCGTTTAGGGCACCGATGTAGTTTTCGAGGTCACGCTTGTCGCGTTCGCGGTTCATCTTGGCGATGTCGCTTTCCTCCGCCGATTCCTTGGCGACCAGATCTTCACGGTATTTTTCGTTATTCTGGTGCGCGTTCTTCGTCGCATCATTCAGGATGGCGTAGATTTCGCGCATAGAGTAATTGGCTTCGAGCAGGTTTTCGATCTGCTTGTCCATGCCGACGAAATGCTCGGAAATGCTGGAGACGCGCACTTCTGTCGTGTTTACAAAATTCTGGGCAGCGTTGACCAGATCCTGCTGGCGCTGCTTGTGTTCGTCAGAACTGATGTCCAGAAGTTCACGCAGCTTGGCCTTGGCTTCGAGGAATTGAGGATCGAGTTGCGAGGCGCGGGGCTGGGCCTTCGCCGTGTCTTCGATCTTTTTCGTAAGGTCAGTCAGAGAGCCGCGCTTTTCCTCCAACTGCAGTTCGAGTTCGGCGATTTTCTTGCGTGCGGATTCTTTGACCGGGCCGAAACCGAAGAGCGATTTATCCTCGCCCAGATGGGCGATCTGCACCTGCGACTGACGGATATTCTGCTCCAGCGCGGACAGGTCTTTCTTTTGCTGCTCCAGGAGCGCGGCCAAACGCGCCTCCTCCTCCCGGTCCATGGCGATCTCACGGAAGACATCAAAGGTCAGGCCGTTCATGCGGAGTTTGTATACCGAGTCTACAATATCGGTCAGCGGAGAGATTTTATCTTCGAAGGCGACCAGAGCGGTATTGAGTTCGTCATAGACAGTCTTGAGTTCGCTGAAGGCTTCGGTGTCGGTGAGTTCGATAATCTGCTGCGCCATGCGCTTGCGCTCGAACTGCAAATATTCCTTAAACATCTTGAAGGCTTCGAGTTCTTCCTTCGCCTTGTCCTTGTTTTCGGCGAAGACGAGGATTTTCGCTACAGCTTCCATCTTGGCTTCCGGCGTGGCGTTGGGGTCGAACATGACCTTGTAGAAGGGGTTGTCCGCTATTTTGGCGAATTTTTTGGCTGAGGGCGTGTCATCCGCTTGCGCCTTCGTTTTTTCGGTCACCGACTCCTTCCGGGACGTCGCCCGCGCCTGCTGCATGAGCTGTTCGATGTCTGTCTGCTGCTTTTGTGAGCCTTTTGCGCTGCCTGATGTCATATCCTAAACTCCTCCTGATGCCTTCCTGTCATTCAACTCTAAGGTATATTTCATGCCTTCAGGCATGGAATCAAACTAAAAATCAAGACTTTACATACCCTTTGTTATATATTTATATATATAACTATATACATCACTTTTCCTGTATGCAAGCTTTTATTGAAAATATACAGTTTTGTGCCTAAACTTGCATTACACAATAAGGAGACATAATCCATGCCCAAAAGTCTTATGCGCGTCAGTATGATGATCCGCCGCGACCAGCATGATATGCTGCAAAAAATGGGGGTCAATATCAGCGGGTATGTCCGCGACCTTATCGACGACCGTGTCAGCAATAACACAGTGATTATTAACGTCGGCGAGGATACCAAGAAAATCTACGACCAGATCATTTCCCACAGCGGGGAGCATGACCGCGAACTGGAGCCTTTTTTGCGCGAAGCGCTGCGGAATATGCTGGCCGAGAAAATCAAACAAATGCAGACCCTGCAAAAGAATTTCAAGAATTAAGCCTTTGAGGGAAAAATGGGCTTAACTCTTGTGGCCAAGGCTTGTATATTGCCTTTGGAAGATTTTATTATGGACTTGGTTTCCTTCGATTAAAAAGAGAGTTAACGCCTTATGAGCGATGCCCTGCTGAATTTGTTTGCCGAGGTTCTGGAAGTCGACATCGGCAAGTTGAACGACAATACGTCTCCCGACAATACCTCCCAGTGGGACAGTCTGGCCGCCATGGGTCTGGTAGTTGCGATTGAGGAGAAGTTCGGGGTGCAGCTGAGCACCAAGGAAATCATGAAAATGACAACGATCGGCCTTGCGCGTGAAACACTCCGCGGCAAGGGTGTTGTTGTTTAGCTTTGTGTGATCGTTTCCCTTAAATTGTTTGGGGTTTTTTTCAGATCGCAGGCGCCCTATGAAATTTAACCTCGACTATAATGCTGCTAATTTTTTTGTCGACCTTCTCGCTTTTTCTATCCTAATCCTCCCTTTACTCTGGTTTTGTCGGAAACCCGTCTTCAGGCATCTCGTCTTCATTTTCGGCGGGTCTTATATTCTATTTTTTATCGCGCCCAGATTAGCCATCTTCTATTCCCTTTACTGGATATGCATCGCCGCACTCCAACGATTTGTATTCTTCTGCGAACATAGAGCCTTAATCCACAGGCACGATCCTTCAGCAGCAACTCTTAGCCTTCTTGTTTTCTGGCTCTCTGTGATTTTTGCTTTTCTGCCTATGCTTTATTGGAAAATAGACGAATGGGCGTTGGTTACTTTTTACACACTTCATACCAATGATGCCCTTTTTTTTATTAACAGAACGATCTGGGAGATCGATCTTACCCGGAACATCTATGGGCCGATTGGTTTATCCTTTGCTACGTTCAGAGCTTTGGACCTTATAATTAAGACCTACATCGGCGTCATCGGAAAACTCTCCTTCGACAGAGTCCTGTTTTATGGCTTTTTTCCTCCTGTTCTTGTTGTCGGCCCTATCATTGAGTATGAGGAAATTGAAACTAAAGGCAAAACCGCAGTGGTTCCTGAGCCGGACGATATTCTTGTCGGTAGTTTCAGAATTTCGTGGGGCTTTTTTAAGGTTCTATTTCTTACATCCCTTTTGCAACCCAGTACCATGATCCTAGAGCATTATGAAGGGCAGGATGTCCTAACGCTATGGCTCTATCTTTTCGCTTACACTTGGTATTTCTATTTTAATTTTTCCGGCTTCTCCGATATCGCCATCGGGCTTTCGCGTATTCATGGATACAAATTAAAGGAAAATTTCAATAACCCGTTCTTTGCACGAAATGTGATTGAATTCTGGTCGGGATGGCATATTAGTTTATATAGATTTGCCCGCAGAAACATTTTTGTTCCCCTAGGAGGTTACAGGCGCGAACGTCATCTTTTTGCAGTAGCCTGCACCATGGTCAGTATTGCGCTATGGCATAGCTTAAGCCTTTCCATGTTAATCTATGGTCTTTACCATACGATCGGGGTCATCGTTCACAGATATTTCAGTGAGTGGCGTCAAAAGAGGGGCTTAAATTTTGAAACCCCTATAGCCCAGATTTTATGTATATTTATTACATATGTTTTTGTAGGGTTTGGGTTTCCTCTTATTACCCTTCCTCTCGGAACAGCCTTTTCCTTTTATGCTACATTACTCGGGCTGCATTAAATGAGAAGTATTGACGATTTTATTCTTTTACTTGGGTATCAAGCTTCTTGGCTAGGCTTGGCTCGAATCGCCGCGTGGGCTATTTTCTTTATTTTTTTGGCCGGACAATATATCCCTTATCGTGCCCCGGAAACCTTCAAACACAAGAATGATGAAGCTGTTGCCATTTTTCCAAAGATTACTTTGGAAAGCGATCCGTATTTTGTTAAGGACTCTGAAGTTCCCCTTGGTGAAAAGGGCTACAAGATAGCTTGGATATCCGATTCCTCTGCGATTCTTTATAAGCCCGGCGCAAAACTTATTGATCTTAACGCAATGAGCGACCACAAGCTTTTAGCCGAGCAAACTTTAAAGACTCTTCAAAGCCATTGGCTCATTGATGCACGTATCGATTTGTTTCTGAGAATTTCTCTGCGAAGCCTCGAGTCTTATACGCTCACACAGATCGCCCTGAGGGACGATCCTGATTTACTGGTTTTGTCAGTCAGTCCAGTTTTTATTTTTAATAACCACGCTGTTTTCAAAGGAGACAGCCATTTTTCACGCGCCAGCATGATTTGGAGCGAGAGATTAGAAACATGGCCATGGCTTTTTCTTTTTGCCTCCCCCAGCGATCATTTATGGGCTCTTTTCATTCGTAACTTTCCTGTTTTCACGCTTGCGCCTTCTTATGCCGCGGATGTTGATCTGATCAAACAAGACTTATGGTCTGCTTTTTTCCCCGATCTTAAACTTAGCTCTCCGTTTGCAAAAAAAGAGAGTCTGCCTGAGAATGCCTTGGTGTTCTGGATCGTCCAGAGATATCTCAAGGGTAACATATCCGCCCTCCTCAACGAAAATAACGAAACAGTGAACTCCAAGTGGTACAGACAGGTTATCCGCTTGAACAATTTCGAACCATCTTCGATCAACAATATCATTCTGATAAAAATATGTGAGGCTATACAAAAAAAGGGAGCCAAAGCCATAATCTATATTGAGCCTGCCTCCGAGGCGATGAGGGATGATCCGGAGGCCTGGAACATCTATCAAAAGGTTAAAGAGCGCTTCCGGTTTCTGGAAAGGGTGTACGGATCAGAGAAGTTTCGTTTTCTTATAGATGTTCCTCAGGAAGTCTTGAAAAATGCTGTTTACGTCAAAGATGACGATATTCATTTCGAACAGGAGGGGGACTTCGATCTGTTTCTCTCGGGAGAAATTCATAAACTTTTAGTAAGCTCTGAGCCCGGCAAACATGACGAATAATCAAACCCCTGATGTAAAAACCCCCAAAATCGTCAATCAGAGGCTCAGGCTGTACGTTCTGGAAGCTATTTTAGGCTTTTTCTTTGCTATACTCATGGGTATAGCTTATTTTGGCTCTGGATTTGAGCTTGAGTTCATTTATCAAGGATTTTGAGATGTCTGTAACTGTTAAGGAAATTACACAAAGGCCGCTTCCTCCACTTGTCGAGCAGTTGATGAACGACATTCTGGAGAAGAACCCCCTGCATAAAAAAATCGTTACTGTCTCTCTGGAGAAGATGACGCAGGAAGAGGTTATCAATCTTGAGACCTATATCAAGTTCAACATGGGCAAGGGGCTGACGGTTGATTATCTTTCAGAGTCTTATTTGATGTTCGTGTTCGACACGATGAAGGAGCAGCTTTACTTCCAAAAGCACAAGAAATACAGGTTTTCGACTCTCGACGAGGTTGCCGGCAGCGTTTACTATGATCCTGACTATATGTCGAAGTATGTCTACGGGATCGCCGTTTCCTGTTTTATATGGCCACACCATCTGGGGATGCTGCGCTATTTCAATGAGACCGTGCCGAAGGGGAAAAAGGGTACATAT
This sequence comes from Alphaproteobacteria bacterium, assembly GCA_018000295.1. Classification (GTDB taxonomy): domain Bacteria; phylum Pseudomonadota; class Alphaproteobacteria; order Micavibrionales; family Micavibrionaceae; genus JAGNKE01. The sequence goes on from JAGNKE010000028.1 coordinate 19,697, forward strand.
CTTGAGGTCGGGCCGGGGCACGGGTTGTTTTTCATGAGTGCGCTTGCCACCACCGCTTTTGATCATTTCGTCGGGCTTGATATCAGCGAGACCAGCCTTGGGCAAACCAAGGAAATCGTTGATTTTTTCCTTCCCGACAAAGGTCAGAAGTACTCGTTACAGCTTAAAGATTTTCTGGATGCCGATCAGCTGCAATCCAACAGCTACGACGCGGTCGTAACCGGAGAGGTTATCGAGCATGTCGAGGAGCCGGAGCTTTTCCTGCGCCGGATTGCGGATATCGCCAAGCCGGACGCCTATATCTACCTCACTACGTGCTGTAACGCGGCCGTGATCGATCATATCTACCTCTTCCGCACCCCGAAGGAGGTCGAGGATATGATGGATGGATGCGGGCTTAAGGTCGTCAAACCCTTCTACCTACCTTACGAAGGCAAGTCCGTCGAAGAGTGTCTTGAACGAGACCTGCCGATGAGTCTGGCTTATGTGTTGCAGAAGAAGGTTTAGGGGCGGCTGCCGGAATTATTTCTTTGGGACTTCGGCTTCTTGAAGCCAGTTTTCCGATGCGGCCCAGAACGTCCCGTCCGGTTTTTGATAGTAATAGGACACCGAGATATCTGCGTCTTCTCCTATGCCGCCTATTACGTCATCCTTACCGTAGCTGGTGATAGTCAGGGTATGGTTTTCCTTGTCTACGACGTACTGAAATTCATTTCCCCAGCCGTCATGTCGTATATCCCATATGTCAGAAATTTGGCTTATACTTTCGGGAATCCTTCCGTTTACCTCGGCAAATTTATTCATTTCCTCGCTAAGATACCTTATATTCTTAGGGGTTTCATTGTAGGGGTTATAGAATGGGCCGTCTTCTATTTCATACATCCATAAAAGAAATATAGACACATGAAGAAAAAACAGTATCAACACTGTCCATAAGAAATACATCAATATCTTGGTGATTACTTTTCTCACTTTATCTCATAATTTATATTCTATATCAGCATGTTGAGAGCGTTGTATTAATATACTCCGGCACAGCAATTTTTTCCTGACAGACGGTCCATTCTCCCTCTTCCGCGCCGGACGAAAAGCCGTGGCGTTTGTAGAGGTCTTCGACCATCTTGTTTTTCGGGGTCGGGATGTACTTGCCGCGCACGGTTTGTGCGCCCTTTTGACGGGCGGCCTCTATGACTTGCGCGAGGAAGGCCGTATCCGCGCCACGTCCCAGAACGCGGCAACTCATCAGTAGGGTATCAATGTCCCAGATTTTGGCGTCTTCTGATTTTTTCAGGATCGCCACGCCGACAAGTCCGTATTCGCCGTAGCGGTCTTCGATCTCTGTCGCCAAAACGATCGCGTCGGGCGAGTCACAGAGCGCCTTGACCTCGTCCTGAGTGCGGCGGATGGTCGTGACGTTAAACTGGTTGGTTTTGTTGATGAGCTGGGTCGTGCGGGCGAGATGCTGGCTATCGACCTCGAACACTTTAACCTTCAGACCCAGCGCAGCGCGGAATTCCTCCTCGCTGACCTGCTCGGAGGCCTGTTTGCGGATGGATTCCTGCGCCATCATTTTCGTGCGCTCGCGGTCCTCTTTCGTGACCTCCCCCAGATCAAAAAGCCCCGTATTTTTTAGCAGGCCGGGAAATTCCGCCAGTTCTTCGGGCACCAAAAAACAGGTGACTTCGGGCAGGCGTTCCTGCACCTCCCCGATTTCCTTTTTGTTGTCGTCCACAAACACCAGAGCATCGGTGCCGATATTCAGCTTTTTTGCGATGTTTTTTATGCCTTCGACCTTGGAGACCCAGTTGATCTCCATGGCGGAGAAATGCTCCCGCCGCAGCATCATTGCATCGTGCTTGTCCAAAACCTCCAGCACATCCTCCTCGTTGTTCTTACTGGCAATGGCCAGCATGATGCCCTGTTTTTGAAAGTGCAGCATATGTTTCTGGAAATCGCGGAAAGCGAGGCCGGGGAAATCGTTGCCGATTTCGATGCCCCCCAAACCGTCTTCGCCGATGATCCCGCCCCACATGGTGTTGTCGGCGTCCAGAACGATACATTTTTTAGCGCTGATTTTCCCGCTGGCAAGAATGCGGGCCAGAACCTTGCCGATCTGCAGGCTGAACTGCTCTGTATAGGGTTGGCGGTAGAGATACCATTTGCGCGGGTCGTGCGCGGGGTCCGATCCAGCAACGGTTAGAAGGCCCGCAAGGTCGAAGAGTTTTATACCGTCAATAGATTCCAACTCGTTATTCCAGATTTCGAGAAGATGGTTATAAACCGCCCTGCCCTTTTCATACTGGCCGATCTCCTGCAGATCGAAGGCGTTCAGGGAGGGGTAAGGGGGCGTGGAAATGATGACGGTTCCGGCGAATGTTGACCTTAACTTTTTTATGGATTGCGCCAGTTGACGGATTTCCTGTGCCATGCGCTCGAAGCTTTTTTCATCCTGCTGCAGTGCTCCTTCCAAGGCCTCGGGCAGGATATCCTCCAGCCGCCAGAGAATGATCAGGGTATCGAAATCATGATCCCGATCCAGAACCGTCTTATGGTCAATGCAGAGTTGATGGAGTTGATTATAAGGACCGGCGACAATATCCGGCGCGGTGAAGCCTTTTTGCAAAAGCCAGCCTCCGAGATGAGGGATCAGATTATCAACCGTAAAGCTTCCGGCGATCCCGATGCGGATATCGCAGGAAGTCCCAGGGTTTTCCTTGAGTGTGCGGCTGTATGTGCGCCACGTAGCAAGTATCTTGGCCAGATCGTTCAAGTCTTTTCCTCCGACAAGCTTATAATTGCTCAGGTTCTAACATATAGCCATGAATCCTAGCAATCAGACTGTGTTGTTTTATTGATTGCGGGGGTCTTGTTAAAGGCGCTATACTTCAAAAAATAAACAGACATCCATGCTGTGGGTTTAAAATATGGGTACCGGGGGTTCCAAAGGTTTTCAGGACGGTGTCAAGAGTGTGACAACTCTGCCGATTGTGTTTCTCAATCCTGCTGATTTTCACCGTGAGCATTTTTTAAAAACACGCGAAGTTCATCCCGACGACATCAAGAAGGTCCGCAATGTGATCCGCCAGCAGGGCGTCGATGACAGCGGCTTTAATGACAAGCAACTGACCAGCCTTGTGCGGCGGTCGCTGGCCGGACCGTTTGGCCATGCCATGGATGTTGACGACGTCAAGGGCAACCCGATGAGAATCTGTCTTGCCAACGGACCGGAGGGGGCGATCAACGGGCGTTCCGACTCTCTTCTGAAACAAGCGGGAATCGATCCGGCAAAGCTCAGTCTTATTCCCGGATGGGAACAGCACCGCGAGCGCATTTTCGGGATTCACGAGGGTACGCACTGCGCTCAGGACATGAACACCAAGGGCATGACCGACGAGCAGAAGGATATATTCCTGATGGGGCGCGAAGCCGAGGCCGACCGGGCGGCCGTGAAGTGGCTGCGCGATAATAAACTGCCCGAGGTGGCTCAAGCCCTGATTGATATCCGCGCTTTGGGTTCTCTCAAAGGCGACGATCCTCGCCATGCTACCGCGGTTTTAATTGATCGGCCGGATTTAACCTCCAGCCAGGCACATATCGATGCGGTCCATGATTTCAGGTTCCAGATGGTTATGGGTGTTATGACCCATTACAAGCTGACCATGGAGCAAGTCGTCGATATGTCCATAAAACAGCCGGCTCAGTATGTTGACCGGATCGACAAGCTGCTCGCCCGCGGCGCGTTCAGTCCAGCCAAGAATGCTGACGTGAAGAGCAACCCCCTCATTGAAGACTATATCCGCGCCTATGCCGGGGCTTACCGCAGGCAGATCATCGACAGACCCCTTTCACCCGCGCCCAGCACGGCCCCGGTACAGCCCTCTGCTGCACCCGCTGGAAACAAGCAAGGGAGCCTCGATTTTACCGAGGGGGAGGACAGGCCACGTTACGCCTTGACGGAGTCCGACCTTGACGATGGTCATTCGTCCGTCGGCTCCGAGGCCGAAGGCCAAGAACAGGAAGCCGGAAAGGAGCGCCGTGGGGCGCCCCTGGTCGCATTGGGGACCGGCGATCAGGCGGTTATGACTATCGACGGAGTGAGCGCCCCTGATTACTGGCGGCAGATGGCCGACCCGGAATTTGCGCTTCAGCGGCTGGCGTTAAAGGATACTGGTCTGGAGGGGCAAAACCTTGGAAATCAAGCCGTTTCAGTGCGTCTGCCCGGTGGGCAGTCGAACATGACCTGAGAGGTTTAAACTTTCTATGGCTTTGATCTGGCTTAACTTTATTTCTTTGCCTTTGGGGTAGTAAAAAAATTATAATGGGTGTGACTATGAAGAGATCGTTATTATGACCAAAAGAAATACTATTTTAAGCGCGGCTTTGGCTGGAGTTTTGCTGAGCAGTTGTGCGACCAATGAGCCTGCTCAGGAGCCTCGAGCCGATGCACAGGGTGGTTCAACGATCACGGTTACACCCCGTGAGGGCAATTCTTTTGATATCGAGCGCAAAGCCGGACCTGAGGGCGGTTTAAACATTCCTGCACAGAGGGTTACGCCGCTTATTCCTGCGCCCGCAGCCAGTGGTGTGCCTCCTGTATCAGGTGATAGTGCGCTCAAGGTTGAACCTCTAGGACAAAACGGGGCGTTTATTATCTCTAAGGAACCCGGTGCCGGGGGTGGGCTTCGTATTCCGACGCAAGTTGTGACCCCTACTTTTAAGAAGCCGGTTGAAGCTCCCGCCCAAGGGGATAAGAAAACCGGAGACGGGTCTGTAACGCCCGTTAAGGGGGCTAAAGTTGTTCAGATTGAGCCTGAGCCTCCGCAGCATGATTTGTGAATAAATGATAAAGGCACATAACCAGAGGGACGGACAGTGGGCGTTGGTTTTTTAAGAGATTTACGTAGCGTATTCATAGACGACTATAAGGATGCTGTTCGGCAAACTTCCGGCGTTCCTGCCATTTTTATGGATCCCGATGCGTTTAACCGCAAGCATTATGAGAGTACCGGAAACGTTCACCCCGATGATATCGACAAGATGAAGAGGATGCTTGAACGGCAGATGCCGGGCATTACCAAAAACTCGACTGATGCCGATATGAGAGCTCTTGTAGAGATTTCTCTCTCACGCGGACCGATGGCTCAGCGCGCCGAGTTAACTCCTCCGGCGGGCTCAACGGCTACGCCGCTAGCGGTCTGTATTGTGAACGAGCCGGGTAGACTTTTAAACCACAAGAATGAGATTTTGCCCCTTATTTCCCGGCAAGATATCGAGAGAATCCGCGAAATTCCAGGGTGGACGGATCACTGGGAACGGATTGTCGGCATCCATGAGGGTACCCATTGTAACGATCCCCTTATCGACCCTTCGGGCATGACGGCGGATCAGCTCACAACTGAAGTTCTGCGGCGCGAGACTTTGGCCGATCAGGCGGCCGTGGACTGGGCCCGGCGTAACGGCCTGGGCGACATGGCGCAGACGTGGGTAGACATGAGAGCGCTTGGGGCGATCGATGCGACTGATCCCGAGCACGCCACCGCCATTCTGATCGACAGGACTGGGCCTGTCACTCTTGATCATGTGAATGCGGCCCGTAATCTGCGAAGCGAGATGGTTAGTAAGGTTGCCACTGACCGGGGCATTTCTGAGGCTGATGCCAATACCATGCTTAATGATCGGCCCGAGGAATTTAATGGGCATGTGAAACGCCTTCTTGGCAGCGGCGCCTTCGACGGCAACGCCAATCCGCATATGAAACGGTCTGTTGAGGCTTTTTCCGGCGCCGTGGACAGGCAGATTACCGACCGCAGAATTGAACGTGAGCTTGAGCAACAACCCCGTCTTAACGGCGATCAGCATGGCGCCCTTGATGGTTCTACGCCCAAGGATGGTGCGGTTGTGGAAAAGGCTGAACTGCCTCGCGGTTTAAAAGAGCCTACATCTGGCGAGATTAATTTTTCCGAGTTTTTTAATGCTGACCCTGTTCCGGGATCTCCGCCCCCGGTTATGAAGGCCGAAAAGGACGACAAAGCCTTTGTTCCTAATCCTGCGACACGGGAATCGGGGATGCAAATGGCTTCCTATGATGGCTACGATGCCATCGTCATGCCCAGCGCCTATGCCGATATGGATGTCAGCACGGTTAATGGCGGGGCGCCCGTTGTTGCTCTTAACGATGGGGACAAGGCTTCCATGACGATCGGCGGGGTCAGTGCTTCAGCGTTTTTCGCCAGCCATGCCGACAACGATCTGGCCCAGCAGAGGGTCGCCCTTGAGCGGGAGTCCGGTGTCGGACTTGAGCGCGACTTCCAGCGTTCATCTCCCAGCGCCAGCTCTTACGGGATGGCTTAAGCAGGCTTTTAGAAGGCTCTAACCTGTTGCTTTTTGCTTTTCCTCAACTTTTAAGGTTATAATCCCCTTAATACTTAAGAATGAATCATGGGGTGAGTTATGGGCGAGAAAGAGCAACCACAATCCAGTCTCAGCGCCGCCGATCAGGTTTACAGGCGGATGGTTCTTGAAACCGCGCAGGTTCCTGTCGTCTTTCTTGATCCTGACGCCTTCAACCGACAGTATTATATGGACCACGGAAAGACCGTTGATCCCGCCGATATTTCTGTCGTCAGAAACATGATTGAATCACAGATGCCCGGCGCTGCGGCCAATGCTTCGGACGAAGACATGGCCGGAATGGTTGCCCGGTCTATGAACGGCGGCCCTTTTGCCCTTCGCCTCTCTATTCCTCCTTCTGCGGACGATCCTGACGGAAAGCCCCGCCCCTTTGGTCTTGTCAACCTGCAGGGCCGAAACAACGATCAGGCTCATGAATACCTTCCGGGTGTTGCTGCACACACTCTTGAATTTCTGAGCGTCGATGCGAGGGACGAGACGTTATGGGACGGATTTTGGGGAATTCACGAGGGCAACCACATAAACCAGCCGGAATATAGCTCTGAGGGGATGACCCCGGATGAACGCGCCCTCAATGTTATGAACAGGGAACTCGAATCGGACCTTCGCGGCATGGATTGGCTTGCCCGCAAGGGGCGCCCCGACCTTGCACAGGATCTAACTGACTACCGGGCGCTTTCCGCAACATCCGATCCAACCCACTCCGCGACAGCCATACTTTCCGATGAACCCGGCACGCAGGCCACGCTTGAGCACTTTCAGGCTTCCCGCAAGTTTGTCGGCACCATGTGGGGCGTCGTGGCGAACGATCTGGGCATCGGGCACTTCGATGCCATGCACATGCACCGCTCCGATGAGGAGACATTCAATGGCCATGTGCAGCGCCTGCTCACGGAGGGGGCGTTCGACAATGCCGACCCCAACCCTTATGTCCGCGAATATATCGAAGCCTACTCCGGCGCCGTGCAGAGGCAGATTACCGACCGGAGGGTTGCCCAGGAAATGGAGGCCAACGGCCCCGACCGCAACAAAGTCGATGTGGGTTCCATCAAGGGCGGAACTCCGGTCGTTACTTTAAACGACGGCGATCAGGCGACTTTGAGGATTGGCGGGGTCAGCGCTGTTACTTTTTTTGCTGCCAATGCCGATCCTGTTCTGGCCGAGCAGCGAATTGCCATGCTAGAGGCGAATACACCCGTTCTGGATACAGAATTTACGAGAAGCACAAGTCAGACTGCGGGTATTTCCGTCAGACCCTGAACATAAAAACTTAAGGTGGCAGAAATATGGGCAATTCCGAAAACAAACAAAATGAAGATTCTGGTGCGCCCCCTATTCTAAGCGCCCGCGATCAGGTCTTTGTGCAACTTGTCCGCCAGACCTCAACTATACAGGATATTGCGTTTATTAACCCCGATGCCTTTAACCGCGCCTACTTTGAAAAAAGCGGAAAGGTCGATCCGTCGGATATCGCGGTTATGAGGCAAATGATTGACGCGCAGCTGCCGGGGCGTTCCTCTTTTTTCGATGACCGCCGAATTGCGAATCGTATCGCAGAATCCCTTACCAACCCTCCCTTCGCCAGACGATATGAATTCGGGGACGCTGAAGGTGCGCCCGGAACCCCAACCACGGCTTTTGCGATGATCAGCCTTCAGGGAAGCCGCGCCGATCACCGGGATGAGTTTATGCCCCTGGTGGCGAACCGCGACGCCGACTCTTTAGCGCCTATTCCCGGAGAGGATGTTTACTGGGACGGATTCTGGGGTATTCACGAGGGAACGCACCCCAATCAACCTCTTCTTCCAACTTTTGAGAGCCGGATCGAACAAGATACCAACATCATGAACCGGGAACTGGAGTCCGACCTTGCCGGAATATCCTGGCTCAGGGCCAAGGGGCAGGAGGAGATGGTCCAACTTCTGATTGATTTCCGCGCCTTGTCTGCTGCGGGCGATCCGGGTCATGCCGCTCTGGCCGTTCTTGGAGATGAGCCGGGGCAAGCGGCCACTGCCGAGCACTATACGGCTGCCAGCGACCATGCCGATGTTATGAACCGTGTTCTTCTTAACGATCTTGGGATCAGTGAGTCCGATTTGGGAGACATGAGGAAATTTCATGAGCGTGAATATGCCGGTCATGTTCAGCGTCTGCTGGATTCAGGCGCCTTCGATAACGCCGATCCCAACCCTTACGTGCGTGAATTTATCGCAGCCTATGCGGGAGCTGTTGAAAGGCGGGTCGTCGATCTTGCGCCTGCTCTGACTGCAGAAGCCTCGCCCGCCTCACCGAATGGCCATAAAATTGATGTTGGCGCCATCAAGGGCGGAGCGCCTGTGGTGACCCTGAATGACGGCGATCAAGCGACATTGACCATCGGCGGGGTCAGCGCGGTTAATTTCTTTGCCGCGAACGCCGATCCGGTTCTGGCCGAGCAGCGGATCGCGCTGGCGCAGGAAAATCAGACCGGACTGGGCCAGGATTTCAAGCGCACGACTGGGGTGCCCGCGCTGACGTAAGCCGCCTAATACTCATTTTTCAAGTGCATTTTCCTGAGGTTTTTTCTGCAACTGGCCGAGTAATTCTACGGCACTCTCAGGCGACATACTTGCCCCCAATAACGGGTGCCAGCCTTGCGCCAGGACTTTCGTGAACCCATATTTTCCGGGCATTTGCATCGTCTTTGCTATTTGTTCGTCCGTTTCAATGCCTTCGAGAACGATGATTTTTCCGAGCAGGTCTGGGCTGGCGAGGTAGTCAAGAAAACGATGACGGTCCTCCTCGTCCCTCTGCCATAATGAGCTGCTCAGTTTTATTCCGGTGACGACCTGTTTGATGTCTTCCAAACGATCTTCGTCGATCCCCGCATGATCGCCGAAATCATCGAGATAAAGTTTGTAGCCCTCGGCGCTCAGCGCCCAGATATTTTCCATGATTTTTCCGTGAGTTCTGCGAGGAAAGGGATGTTCTAAAATTTCAAACCGGATACGCGGCTGCGCGGGCGGATAATCGAGAATCTGATTTTCTATGCTTTGCAAAAGCTCCGACTGGGCCAAGGTCAAATGATGAAGATTGACGGTCACATACACAGTCGATGCATGGGTGGGATCAAGATTTTCATCGCACTGGCGGATAAAATTTCTTGCGGCTTGAAGAGTCCGCATCTCCAGTTCCGGCCTTAGCCCGGCGTCGTGTATATCCTTCAGAAGTGGACCGATGGATGTGATTCCGTGCGCTCCGGTTTTGCGGCCCAATGCCTCGAAGCCCAAGATCCGCGAACCGCCTGCGAGATCGACAATCGGCTGAAAGTGAATGTCGAGATCATCCAGCAACGTTTCGTTTTGAAACGCCGTCCTGTCAAACCTGAGGGAGATGTCACTGCGGGGCTTAGTCACTAAAAAATCTTCTGTTGTGTTTTATCTTTGTTCTTATCGTCAAGCATAGGGAAATATCTGAGATTGAGCAAATTTATCTATAATATTGAGTAAAAACAGTAATTTACTCTTCTATATTTCTGTTTTTTTGATGACGACGGTCTTGATATTGGTGAATTCGCGGATGCCTTCCTCCGCCAGTTCGCGGCCGTAGCCGGACGCCTTGATCCCGCCGAAGGGCAGGCGCGGGTCGGAGGCGACGATACCGTTCACGAAGGTCGCGCCGGCTTCAAGACCGTTGACCGCCCGGTCGATATCCTCGTCGTCCAGCGTGAAGATTGCCGATCCCAGACCGAAGCGCGTGTCGTTGGCGAGCATCACGGCGCTCTCGATATCGTCCACCCTGAACAGCAGACCGACAGGGCCGAAAAGCTCTTCGGCGTAAGCGGGCGAGTCTTTGGTGATGTTTTCCAGCAGACCGGGGCGATAGAAAAAGCCTGTTCCTTTCATCTTTTCAGCGCCACAGAGGCGAATGGCCCCTTTCGACAGTGACGCTTGGACGAGGGCATCAACATCGTCCCGTGCCTTCGCGCTTGAAAGCGGGCCGACATCCGTTCCCTCGTCCTCGGGGTTTCCGACCTTCAACTTTTCGAAGGCCGCTTTAAGTTTTTTTCGGAAAGCATCATAAACATCCTTATGCACGATGAAGCGTTTGGATGCGATGCAGGATTGGCCTGCGTTCTGTACCCGGCCTTGCACCGCCGCCGACACTGCTTGATCGAGGTTGGCGGAGGGCATGACAATAAACGGATCGCTGCCGCCCAGTTCGAGGACGGTTTTCTTGATGTGTTTTCCGGCGATTGACGCGACACTGGCGCCTGCGGCTTCGGAGCCTGTCAGGGTCACGGCACGGACACGGGGATCCGCGATCACCTGTTCGACCTGCGCCGAACCGATCAGAAGGGGCTGGAAAGCTCCCTCACCCAAACCGGCGCGGCGGAAGATATCCTCAATAGCCAGAGCGCACAGCGGCACGTTCGAGGCGTGTTTGAGCAACACCGTGTTTCCGGCCATAAGGGCGGGGGCTGCAAACCTGAACACCTGCCAGAACGGAAAATTCCAAGGCATGACGGCCAGCACAGGTCCGATCGGAAGATAGCGCACGAACGCTTCGCCCTCCTCTATTTTGATGAACTGGTCTTCGAGAAAGACCGGCGCGTTATCGGCATAAAAGCGGCAACCCCAGGCGCATTTCGATATTTCCGCCCTTGAGGATGCCAGAGTTTTCCCCATTTCCCGAGTGATCGTCAGCGCGTGACGTTCGATTTCCGTTTCCAGAATGCTGGCCACTGTTCGCAATTTTTCTGCGCGTTCCTTCATTCCGGTTTGGCGGTGGGTATAAAAGGCCTTTTCCGAAAACTCGACCGCCGCGGCGATATGGGCGTCATTATAAGGTTCGAACGTGGCCAGAATCTCTTCGGTGGCCGGATTAACGCTTTTGAGGGTCATACTTGCGTCCACCTCCTGCGGACTTCGTTATGCGTGCTATCCTAAAACGTCCTGATAGGTAAGGGAAGACGCGGTTAAACGTCTTTTTTCTTCCACACCGTCATCTGCGCCAGAGTATGCTGGAACTTACGGCTTGTTTCGCGCAAGACAAAGGGAATGTCTTTCGGCTCTCCCACTCTTTCGAATTGAGGCGCCAGCGAATCGCGGATGCCCTCAAGGGTCGTGTAGTTTTCGCCCGTCCTTGCCTTAAACCCGCCGAGCCACTTCTCGCGTTCGGTAAATTCTGGGAGCCAAGTATAAGGCGAGGTCAGGACCAGAAGACCGCCGGGGTTGATCCTGTCCTTTATTTCGGCCAGGAATTTTTTGGGATCGTAGAGGCGGTCGATGAGGTTGCCGGCAAAGACAAGGTCATAGTCCTTGTACTTGCTCAGAAGGTTGCAGGCGTCAGCCTGCGCGAAAAGGATTTTGTCCTTGACGTCCTGATACCCGAAATCCTCAATGTTTATTTCCCGGAAGGAGACGATCTCGCCTTCATCCTGGACCACATAACGCTGAATGCCTCTTTGCTGGAGGTGTGTCGGCGCCTGTATCAGGCGGGCTGAGAAATCCAGCGCATCGACATGATCGAAGAGTTTGGCCAGTTCGAAGGCGCTGCGGCCCGTCGCGCAACCGATATCGAGCGCCTTGTTTTTTCTCCCGCCTTTGACCGCCTCCAGAGCAGACTTTACACATGCAACAGGGAAGTTTGGGACACCGAAATACTCACGCCCGTAATGGAATTCGATATACATCGCCACCATCGCATCGGTCTCATAAATATTCATCTGCGGCTCCGGCAGGG
>JAGNKE010000029.1 GCA_018000295.1 Alphaproteobacteria bacterium
CTAAAACGGGTTTTATTGATAGTTCGTTTGCTCTAGCCTTGCTCTATGTCAAAATATGAAAATAAACGATCGTGCAGTCTGCGCCAGTACGACTATGCGGGAGGTCTTTAGACGGGCTTCTGAAAGTTAAGGATTGCCATAGATCAAACCACATTCCTAAAGCAAAAACGCTGCACCAAACCCCAAAGCCCTGCGTTCCTGAATGCTGTGCGGCAAAATCTGGGACATAATTCTATTGGGGGCTGTACCAGATAACTAAAAAAAGTTACTGGTATGGACATGAGAAAAAGCAGGTTAAGTCAATCAAAGCAGGATCGTTTGATAGAGCATTTTGTAGCTGGGACAACGGCGCGATGTGCTGCTGATCTGGTTGGTGTGAACTTCAAAACGGCGGCATATTATTACCACCGTTTGCGCGAAATTATTTGCTTGGCAACAGGAGAAGAAACCCCGTTCACAGGCGAAATTGAAGTTGATGAAAGCTATTTTGGTGGCACACGAAAAGGCAAACGTGGTCGTGGTGCGGCGGGTAAAGTTCCTGTATTTGGGATCCTCAAACGTGGCGGAAAGGTTTACACTCAGGTCATTCCAGATGCAAAAAGCAAGACGCTGATGCCCATTATTGAACAACGCATTCAACCAGATTCCATCGTCTATTCTGATTGCTGGCGCGGGTACGATGTTCTTGATGTTTCAGAGTTCAAACACTACCGGATCAACCACTCTGTTTTGTTCGCAGACCAGAAAAATCATATCAACGGCATTGAAAACTTTTGGAATCAAGCCAAGCGTCACATGCGGAAATTTAATGGTATTCCTGCCAAGCATTTTCCGCTATTTTTGAAGGAATGCGAATGGCGATTTAATAACCCGTCTCCGCAAGCACAACTAAAACAAATTAAACAATGGGTTAAACAGCATATGGGCTAATTATCTGGTACAGCCCCTTCTATTGATACGACTTTAAACAGCTATGGGCAGTTGTCCGCCTCAGAACAAAGAAACATAATTTCTTCTGTTCAAATCTTTTGACCGACTGAAAAAAACCATAACTATCGATTGAAGGTCAGGGGGCGCTGTGTTTAGGATAGAGGCTATATTTAATTTTTTCGTGTTTTGCCATAATGAATCATTCTCTTAATAATCTTTTGAGAAAATACCGGGAACATTCCCAGACCGAGCGCGAAAAAGGCTCGTATTTTGAGCTTCTTGCCAAAGATTTCCTAAAAAACGACCCAACTTTTGCATCTCAGTTTTCAGAGGTATGGACCTATGCGGAATGGGCCAAGGCACAAGGGAAGGATAGGCGGGATACAGGGATTGATCTGGTGGCCAAGCTTGTCGATGAGGAAGGCTACTGCGCGATACAGTGCAAGTTTTATGATGAATACCATCGTATTGCGAAAAAGGACATAGACTCCTTCTTTACATCATCGGGCAAAGCTCCTTTTACGCGGCGTTTGGTGATCGATACGACCCGCACGGAGTGGAGCGAACATGCGGAAGATGCCTTGATCGGCCAGAAAATCCCAACGAACCGCATCGGTTTAAGGGATCTGGAGCAAAGCCCGATAGACTGGAGCCAGTATGCGCGGGATCAGAAGGTTGTCCTGCAGGAAAAGAAGAAGCTGCGCCCGCACCAACAGAAGGCTTTGAAGGCTGTTCGGGAAGGGCTGAATGAAGCAGCGCGCGGCAAGTTGATAATGGCCTGCGGTACGGGCAAGACTTTTACGAGTCTTAAAATTGCTGAAGAATTGGCAGGTCAGGGCAAGAGGGTTTTGTATCTGGTTCCTTCCTTGGCGTTGATGTCTCAAACCATCAGGGATGGTCAAATGACAGCGAAACCCCGCTTCATTCCTTTGCTGTTTGCTCCGATGTGCAGGTGGGCAAACGTAAGGCGAAGGACGATTTATCCGATTTAAATGTTATCGATTTGGCGTTTCCCGCCACGACGGATGCCATAAAACTTGCTGAAAAGCTTGCTGCTTTAGATGATCAGAAAATGACGGTGGTTTTTTCCACCTACCAGTCCATACAGGTAATATCGGATGCCCAGAAGAAGCATGGCGCGGCCGCATTCGACCTCATTATCTGCGATGAGGCGCACCGGACGACGGGGGCGAAGCTGGCCGGGGAAGATGATTCAAATTTCTCTAAAGTCCATTATCAGAATTATATCCAAGGCAAAAAACGGCTTTATATGACAGCGACGCCGCGTATTTACGCCGAAACTGTGAAGAATAAAGCCAAGGAAGTGGATGCAATTCTGTGTTCGATGGATAATGCCGAGCTTTATGGCGAAACGTTGCATGAAATCACCTTTTCCGAGGCGGTTTCCGAGGGTCTTCTGACGGATTACAAGGTGATCGTTCTCGCCGTGGATGAGGAGGTGGTCAGCGCCAGTGTTCAAGGTCGTTTATCAGATGAAAATTCGGAATTGATATTGGATAACGCCACCAAGATTATCGGGTGTTACCGCGCCCTGACCAAGCTGGATTTGCATGACGATCTTCGGGCGGATGCCCATCCCATGCGCCGCGCTGTAGCGTTCTGTCGGGATATTAAAAGCTCCAAGCTGATTGTCGATGAGTTTTCGCTGGTCGTGAATGAGTATCTGACTGAGATCGGCGCGGATAACGAAAATATGCTGAAATGCGCCGCCCGCCATGTCGATGGGACATTCAATGCGAAGGAACGCGAATACGAGATTGATTGGCTCAATTCCGTCGAGGATGCCAATACTTGCCATATCCTGAGCAATGCGCGGTGTCTATCTGAGGGCGTGGATGTTCCCGCCCTTGATGCCATTATGTTTATGCACCCGCGCAAGTCGCAAATTGATGTGGTGCAGTCGGTGGGTCGTGTGATGCGCCGCGCTGAGGGGAAAAGTTTGGGCTATGTGATCCTGCCCGTGGGTGTTCCTGCGGGGATTCCGGCAGAAGAAGCCCTGAACAATAACGAAAAATACAAGGTGGTCTGGCAAATTCTGAATGCTTTGCGCTCGCACGACGACCGTTTTGAGGCCGGGATTAACCGGATCGATCTGGGGGAGAAGAATTCGCGGATCGAGATTGTGGCGGTGGCGGATACGTTGCCCCAGCGGGCGGATAAGGGGCCGCAAGGATCGAGCATCGGAGAAGGGGCAGGCGGGGATGATAATGCCTCCGATGGCGATTCAGCCCCGAAAACGGCAATGCCTAAACAAACATCCTTCATCTTTGATGAGTTTTCAAAGGCGATTTTAGCGCGGATTGTTAAGAAATGCGGGACGCGGGATTATTGGGAGGATTGGGCAAACGATATTGCCGATATCGCGCAAAAGCATATCTCCCGGATCAAGGGCATCCTGAAGACGAATATCAAGGAACGCGCCGCGTTCGAATCTTTTCTGGGGGAAATCCGGGACGATCTGAATGACAGCATTTCCGAGGAGGATGCGGTTGAAATGCTGGCGCAGCATTTGATTACCAAGCCCGTGTTCGAGGCGCTCTTCGAGGGGTACAGTTTTGCCAAAAATAACCCCGTCTCCCAAGCGATGCAGAAGGTTCTGGATGTTCTGGACGAGCATTCGCTGGAGAAGGAGTCGGAAGCCCTGCAGAAATTCTATAACTCCGTGCGCCGCCGCGCCGAGGGGATCGAAAGCGCCGAGGCCAAGCAGCGCATCATCGTGCAGCTTTACGACAAGTTTTTCCGCAATGCTTTCCCGCGCCTGACCGAAAAGCTGGGCATCGTCTACACGCCCGTGGAGGTCGTGGATTTCATCATCCATTCGGTGAATGATGTTTTAAAGGCGGAGTTCGGGCAAACGCTGGGGTCAAAGGGTGTGCATATCCTCGACCCGTTTACGGGGACGGGAACCTTCATTACCCGCCTGCTGCAATCCGGCCTGATCGCGCCGGATGAGCTTGAATATAAGTATGAAAATGAAATCCACGCCAATGAGATCGTCCTCTTGGCCTATTACATCGCCGCCATCAATATCGAGCAAGTGTATCACGATCAAACGGGCGGCGATTATAAGCCGTTCAAGGGAATCTGTCTCACCGACACCTTCCAGCTTTATGAGAAGGAAGATATGGTAAGTAAATTACTGGTCGATAATTCCAGCCGCCGCCAGAAGCAGAAGAAACTCGATATCCGCGTCATTATCGGCAACCCGCCATATTCCGCAGGGCAGAAAAGCGCGAATGACGGCAACGCCAATATCGCTTATCCACATTTGGATGAAACTATCCGTAAAAGCTATGCTGCTCATAGCAGTGGAATGTTGCAGCGTGCTTTGTATGATTCATATATTCGTGCTATTCGATGGGGAAGTGATCGGATCGGAACAAGTGGGGTGATGGCCTATGTCTCGAACGCTGGATGGATTGACGGCAATGCGATGGATGGCCTTCGCAAATGTCTGGCGGAGGAGTATTCGAGCCTTTATATTTTCCATTTGCGTGGAAATGCTCGAACTTCTGGTGAACTGCGCCGCAAGGAAAAAGATAATGTTTTTGGTATGGGAACACGCACACCAATTGCAATCAGTCTGTTTGTTAAAAACCCGAAAGCCAAAGAACACGGCAAAATCTATTTTCACGACATCGGCGATTATCTAAGCCAAAAAGAAAAGCTGGATATTGTCCGTAACTTCAAAAGCATTGAGGGAATTACTGAGCAAAAGGCTTGGAAATCGATTGTGCCGGATCAATATAATGACTGGATCAATCATCGTGATGAAAGCTTTGATCACTTCATTGATATGGGTGATAAGAAAGATAAAAACTCTATTACGATTTTTGAGAATTATTCAAATGGCATAAAAACTAATCGTGATTTTTGGTGTTATAATTCTTCTAAGGAAAATCTCAAAAAAAATATTTTATCTACTCTTGAATTTTACAACAGAGAAGTAGATCGCTATCACTCTTCAACCTCAGGAAAGACAGCAGACGTTAAAACTTTTATCGATACCGATCCTCAAAAAATAAGCTGGGATAGGCCGGAAATTCAAGGGGTACAAAGAGGACGAAGAATTTCCTTTGATTGTAACAGTCTTTTTGTGTCTTCATATCGCCCATTTTTCAAGCAGTGGAATTATTTTAATCGAAATTTTAATAACTGTGTCTATCAAATGCCACAAATTTTCCCCAAAAGTGGAGTCGAAAACAGAATAATTACTGTTAATACGAATTGGTCTGGTAATGGTAACATTGTACTGATGAGTGAAGTTGTATCTGATCTTCACTTCAATGGTGATGCACAATGCTTTCCGCTTAAACTATATGAAAAGGTGGATGATGATGCCGATGGCCTGTTTGCTGGCGCAGCGTCCGAAAATGGATACCGCGTCAAGGATGGGATCAGCGATGTGGGGCTGGCGCATTTTAAGGCCGCTTACCCGTACGAAAAAATCACCAAAGAAGATTTGTTTTATTATATTTATGGCCTTTTGCACTCCGAGGATTACCGCGCCCGTTATGCCGATAACCTATCCAAACAGCTTCCCTGTATTCCGTGCGTGAAAAACGCCGCCGATTTCTGGGTGTTTTCAAAGTCTGGTCGCGCTCTGGCCGAATTACACGTCAATTATGAAACCGTGGAGCCTTACCCCGTGACCTATAAGGAAGGCGCGTTGTTTATGGATCAGCTCAAACCCGCCGATTTCCGTGTTGAGAAGATGAAATTCGGGAAAAAGGGCAAGGATGCCGATAAATCAACCGTGATCTATAACCACAAAATCACGATGACGGATATTCCTCTGGCGGCTTATGATTACGTTGTGAACGGCAAACCTGCCCTTGAATGGGTGATGGAACGCCAATGCGTCAAAACCGATAAGGACAGCGGCATTGTGAACGATGCCAATTTATTCGCGATTGAAACCGTCGGCGATGCCGCCTATCCCCTCAAGCTCTTCCAGCGCGTGATAACCGTGAGTTTGGAAACCATGAAAATTGTACGCGGTTTGCCTAAGCTGGAGATTCAGGAACCGAAGAAGAAGGCCGCTTGACGTTATGAAAAATTCAACGCTAACGAGAATTTTGCTAAATCTATTTGCCACTATTTTGTTAACTATAGTTGGTATTTGGGGCTCGTACGCACTTGATGCGATATTGCAAAACCCATTTTCTGAAAATATAGAAGTGCGGGGCTTTTATGTTTTGGTTTTTATTTTTGTAGTTTTTTTTACTTGGTTACTTTATTCAACTGAGCAAGATAGCATTGAGGCACAGAAGAGGCTTATCAGTAAATCTGATGAGCTTAAGGAGGCGATTAGAACGCTGCCGCCCGAAGGTTTTTTAAACTTATTTTCTGAGAAATATGATGAGGCGCATGCACTTTATAAGGCACTTTTGCATGCCGAGGGCAAGTTTACTAAACAAGAAATAGAGCTGTCGATTAGAGGTATTTTGATAGGTATTCTCAGATTGACAGAGTTTTTTGATCGTGGTTCTGAAAATCAATCTTACGGTGCCAATATAATGATATTTACAGATGCTTATAAAAAAGATGAAAACTATAAGCCGGAATTGAAAGTGAATTTAAAATTTGCCAACGAGGATGTAGACATGCATAAGCTCAAAGGCGTCCTCTATTTGAAACACGAACTTTCTACAAGTACCAAATGTGATAACTCTGAAATAGATACAGATTTACAACCTATAAAGTTGGCTCTTCCTGTTCCTTTTGAAGCAATATCTTCAAAAACACGAAAATTCAAAGCCTTACCCGGGGCTCCTTTAGCTGTCGCTCTCAATTCTCCTAATTTGTATGCTGATGCTAGTACCGTGGCTGATTGGGTAAAGACTGAAGGAGATTTTAATGAAACCATTGAAGCTGAAATTAGGGATTATTTTTCTATAGGCTTAGGTAAAGATATTAAAAGTTTTTGCTCGATACCTCTTGTGTGCGATGGTGCGGAACCAATAGCGGTTTTAAATCTTCATAAAAATGCTACTGAAATGTTTTCTCGAAAGGATCAGTTTGCTATCTATACGAAAATAATGCAGCCGTTCTTATCTATGCTGGCTGAATTAGTAAATAAACTGTATGAGCCAAGGCCATAAAATCCTTGAAAAACATAGCCTTATAAGTTACAATTGGAGATGGAAGGTATAGCAATGTCCGGTAAGGAAGACCAAAATGTCAGAAGCAGTGTTCAGCAAGCCGTAGAAAAAATAGGGCGTGCAGCTTCAGCAACATCTGGACAGTATGTTTCGAAGCAGACCTATGAGAGTAAGAGTTATGGGGATTTGACCATTTTAACTCATTCTGCGACAAAAAAAGCTAAATAGTTCTTATTTGTGTTATCTAAATTTCATTGGCTATGGCGCTTTATGGTGTGATTTAAAATTCACGTTGGGGGCCTTTTTGGGGGCCTTGATCTTTTCGCAAAATTAATTATTCAGTCATATCAAGTATTTATTTATTCAGTGCGAATCCCGTAGGGACGCCAGTATATTATGAAAAATTATCCGCACAGATAATCCTTTAGGTTGGTTATCCAATAGTTTGATAGTGGCATTGTGAAAATCGCACACCCATCGAACTATGGCTAGGCCTAGGCCGCTGCCCATTCCTTCGTTTTTTTTGCTTCGATAAAAGCGCTCGAAAACCTTTTCTTTTTCATCTTCACTTATTCCCGGTCCCGTATCGGTCAACTCGAAAATGACGTTTTGAGCCTCCCTATAAAGGCTTAATGTTATGCCGCCCTCATCGGGCGTATATTTGACGGCGTTGTCTAACAGGTTTCTGGCCATGATTTCGATAGCCTGAAGATGGCCGTGTATGAAAATGCCGTCCGATATGTTATTCCGAAGAGACAGACTTTTTTTCTTCATGATCGGCGTTGCTTTTGAAACCAGGTGAATGAGTATCTCTGAAAAATTTATACTCTCAGTTTGAAGCTGTTCTTCCGATTGCAGACGCGCAAAGGACAGGAGTTGATCGACCATGTGAGTCATACGGTCGATTGAGATATGGAGATTGTTCAGGTTCTCCTGATATTCTGGTTTGCTGATTTTTTTCAGTAGGACTTGCGTTTGCGTTTTCATGGCTGCTAGCGGAGTGCGGAGTTCGTGAGCGGCGTTGTCCGTAAATGATTGTTCCCGGGCGAAGGATTGCTTGATCCTCTCCAGAAGACTGTTAAAGGCACGTATTAGCGGTTGAATTTCGTCCGATACCAAAGGGCTTTGAATAGGAGAAAAATCACTAGTATCGCGCACATCCACCTGTTCGGAGAGATTGACCAGGGGCTTAAGTGATCGCGTGACTCCCAGCCAGATGATCACAATGATCATCGCCGGAAAAAAGAGGGAGAGAGGGATCAGAAAACCGGCTAGAATTTTAAGGGTTAACTCCTGCCTGACTTCTTTTTTTTCCGCGACTTCAATCGTAATCTTGGTTGCAGCATCGTACAAAACAAAAAAGCGCCACTCCACATTTTTTAAAGTTTGCTCTGAGTAGCCTGCTGGAGCTCTAAAACCGTCAAAACTTTTGGCCAGTACGGACTCTGTTACCAGGTGCGTATCCTTCCATATTCTGAAGGTCAGCTTATTCTCGTAACGATGGGCGAGGTCAACCCTTTCTTCGCCCAGAGAGATTTCATAGGCTTTGTGCTCGGCAACTTCGTGTTCTGTAAGTTGAAGCAGGACTTTCGCGGCGTGCGCGAGCTGCGCGTCGTAAACCTCTTCGATTTCCTGTCGTGCGCTGATCCATGAGAGTGCGCTTATCAGCAACGCTGTGGCCAGGATGGGTACGCTAATCATAAGAATTAATCTTTTCCGCAAAGAATAAGTCTTTTTCATGTGTTTATCCTGTATCCCAGGCCTCGAATATTGAGGATCAATTCCTTGCCCAGCTTTCTACGGATGGAGGAAATATGAACTTCGACAGTATTGCTTTCTATGCCGGCGTTACTCCAATCGTATATTTTTTCCTCAATCTGCTGCTTGCTGACTGTCTGGCCCTTGTTACCCATGAGGATTTCCAGAATGGTTATCTCCCTGCCGGAAAGCAGGACGGTTTCCCCCTTTTTCTGCACCTGGCGGGTCAAGGTGTTGAATGTTACGTCTCCGCACTGAACAACCGGGCTTGCCCGTCCCTGCGAACGCCGGATCAAGGCGTTGCACCGTGCCGTCAATTCGTCCAGATCGAACGGTTTGACAAGATAGTCGTCCGCGCCGGTGTTAAAGCCCTCAATTTTATGGTGCAGGGCGTCACGGGCCGTGAGAAGAAGCACAGGGAGCATATTGTTGGCCGCTCTTAAATTCTTCAGCCAGCCTATTCCTGACTGGCCGGGTAAATTTATATCGAGAATGACTAAATCAAAGGAAGTGGATTTTATAGCCAGGGCGGCATCCTCGGCATTCTGAAACCAGTCAATGGCAAATCCAGCAATTCTAAGCCCCTCGGCCGTTGCCTTGCCGAGATGTTTATCGTCTTCGACCAATAACAGGCGCATCAGGTCATTCTTTGCAGTATTTTTTTCTTATCCAAAAACTGATGCTTTATTGTGAACCCAACATGGCCGGCAATCAATACGATAAAAATCCAGACCAACGTTTCGTGGATTTCAAGAATATCGTGCTCGCCGGAGAAAAATCCTGCCAAACCTGACGCCGGAACGATCAGAAGGAGGGCATAAATAATCTTGTGACCGATGGCCGCCATCTTCCATTCTTTTTCGGACAAGTCTTCGGGCTTCAGCGGAAGGGCGTTTTTTAATCTGAAAACCGTCAGTACTCTTATCGTAGCCAGAAGCAGGATGACTGATCCCAAACAGGTATGAACCAGAATAATATCCTTGCCCAAATCTTCCATAAGAAAGCCGAGGGCAATCTGGGTAAAAATCAGGATGGCCATCAGCCAGTGTAGTACACGAACGGGTTTTGGGTATTTTTTAGCTTTCATGATTGATCCTATCCTCAGGAATTAACTTAAAGACCGTGAGCTTCCGGCTTCTGTAAGGTATGGAGAACACGCCTTCCAGTTCGGGGAAAGTTTCATCAGCACGATGTCGGATGATAGCCAATCCTCCAGGATGGTTCTTGAACCATGCCTTAATTTCGTCGTGTTCAAGGCTGTCTAAGGGCTTTTCTGCGCGTGCCAAAAACCCGATTTCGCCCTGATATTTACCTACGAAAGCGAAGTCCTTGTCACGGTTGTTGCTGTATATGGTGGCTATAGGCGCAAGATCGTATTTGCTGAAGAACGTCAAGGAGCCGATATACTGCGCGACGATCAGCACTGACACCAGTCCCAGCACCGTAATCCTGATTGTTTCCAAGCGGAGATCTGATCCCAGTATCCGCGACAAGCCGATGGCAACAAAAGGCATCAAAGGCAGTAAATAGTGAGGCTGTTTGCCGGCGATCAGAGAAAAGCAAAGCATGACCGGCAACGAGGCATAGATCAGAAATTTCCCGCTGCTTTCCGAAGGGCAAAACCGACTGATGTTTCTCCAGAAGGACGGAAATAATGCCCAGGGTAAAAACATAACGGGCACCAAAAGGACATAAAAGTAGAAAGGCCTGACATGAGAGGCGCTGAAGTCGCCCTTTACACGTCCGGCAGTTTGTTCCCAGATAAGCCAGTACGCAAAATTATTATCCGCTTGCAAAAGTGCAGGTAGAAGCCACAGAGACACTGGGAGGGCGGATATCAGAACCGCCACTAGCAAGGCTTTATAGAGCTGCGCGGGTGTCGCCGTGTGATCGGTGCTCCGCCAGTAAGGATAAAACAACAGGGGAATCAGCGTATAGAGATAGACCACCGGACCCTTGATTAAAACCCCGGTTCCCAGCAGCAGGCCTAACTGCAGGGTTTTTGTTTGGTCCGGCTTTTCGCTGTACTTAAGAGCCGTCATGAAAAAGGCCAGATTCACCGCAGTCAGCATCAGGTCAAACATGACGATGGAGTCATAGATCAAAAACGGTGCGGAGCCGAGCAAGGCCCACGATGTGAATTCCCTGATTTTTCCGTCATCAGGATAAAGTTTTGCTGCCAGCTTTCCGGTCAGTATAAGCGTGGCGGCGGAAGCCAGAAATATGGGAATAAGCGCACTCCAGCGGCTTACACCGAAAATCTGCCAGCAGGCGTTTATGAGCCAGAAGAGCATCGGGGGCTTATGGTGATAGGGGGCATAATTCATGGACAACAAAAAGAAGTTTTTGGTGTGGAACATTTCCCACGCCACGGTCATATACCGCGTCTCGTCGATCGGCAGGAGCGGGCGGCAGAGGATGGCGGCAATAAATAGCGCCAGTAGTGCCAGCAGATAGGAATGTTGCTCAAGCTTCGGCATTCGTTTTCGATGCGTGAAGGAAATAAAGGTTGCGGGTATAGATCAAAATCCCCAGACCTTGACCGAGGATGAAAACCGGGTCTTGTCTGTATAGGGCATAAATCGTCAGAACCAGACCTCCAGAAAGGCTGAAATACCAGAAGGCGTTGGGGATCACGCTTTTTTTCGCACGCTCGGAGGCGATCCACTGCACGAAAAACCGCATAAAAAAGAGAAACTGGCCGATAAAGCCGATGCTAAGCCATATTGCTTCTGCGCTCATGGTGGGTCATGCTTTCCATATCTGTAGATTCAAAATCTTCACTGGCTGAATAATCGGCAGGAAGGCCGCGCATCAACAGCCATTTTACGCCCAGCAAATCGAGAATTCCGACCCAGAAACGATTCCAGAATCCGTACTTGGAGGTTCCTGCCTGCCGTGGGCGGTGCGAGACATCCACATGAACGATCTGAACATGATCCCGCATGAGGAGGGCGGGAAGAAAGCGGTGCATATGATTAAAGAAGGGCAGGCGAAGATAATCCTCGCGGTCGATCATTTTCAGGGAACAGCCGGTATCGCGTGTGCCGTCTTTTAACAGCCATGATCTGATATTGTTTGCCAGACGCGAGGAGACGCGCCTCAGGGCGTTGTCGTGCCGCTTTTGCCTTTGTCCGGCAACCATGACTTTTTTGCTTTTTTTTGTGCCGGCGTTATAGGCGAATAAGAGCCTTGTGATGTCTGCAGGGGCGTTTTGTCCGTCCCCGTCCATAAAGACGAGGATCGCGTTGCCCGCAGCTCTTGCTCCGGCCATAAAGGCCGCAGACTGGCCGGAGCGAACACTGTGCCTAATAACACGAAGGAAGGGATAATTCTCCTTTTGATGTTCGAGAATTGACGGGGTGTTGTCCGTGCTGGCGTCGTCAATATAAATGACTTCACTGATCGGACATTGCTTTGACGACAGTTCAATCTCTTTCAGTAGAGGTACAATGTTGTCCTGCTCGTTGTGAACGGGAATAATGATTGTAATCATGCGGCTTACTACACTCCTGGATCATATACGCCTTACGAAACTTGCTGCGAGTATGGCAAACGAACCTGAAGCCAGACTGAAGGCGATTGAATCTTCTGTTCAAGACAGCGATTATGCTTGCCATGGGGCGGTCACGTCATTTACAAGTAATCCCTCTGTGTAAAAGTTTCCCACATTTTTGGCGAGGCGATATCGTGTTCATGCACAGCCGACACAGAGGCCTGATCTTCGCAGTACTCTGCGGCTTGCCCGTCCTTTATCCTCCGCAGGTTTTCTCCGCCCAGCGGCCGCTGACGGATCAAAACCTGCAGGCCCGCGAGAAATTGAACCTTAATTTTAAAACAGGGATCGATTATTCGCAGGGCCATTATGGCACACCGGACCTGTACAGGGACTGGGAGTCGTTTTTCAAGCTTAGTCTGTCCGACGACAAGCTTTACCTTGCCTCCACTGTTTCATGGGTGAAAACGACGGCGTCCGACGGTTACAGAGCGGAGGGATGGTCCGATCTTTCCCTGGAGATGAGCTATACTCTCGATCTAAATAATGATTTTTTTCTTGATCTGGACACGGAACTGATCCTGCCGACAGCCGATCCTGACAATGAGATCGGAACGGGAGTCGTCGGATATTTTCTAGGGGCGACGCTGACCTATGAGCAGGATTGGGGGTACGTGTCCTCCAGCGTAGGCGTTGATATCGGCGGCGATAAGGTCGAGCCTGTTTTCCCCGGAACCCCCTCCGTCTCACTGGACGCGGGTCTAAAAGTCGCAGACGGCGTTTTTTTTGGCGCCACATACGATTGGGAGCGGGTCAGGAACGACAGCCCGGTCAGCGAAGCAACCGCCTATCTGGATATGGATATCAGCGATGATTTCTCGCTTTATCTTTATCTTCTAAAGGGTTTCACGGATAACAGCTCCGATATCGGGACCAGGGCAACGGTTACTTACCGTTTTTAGTCCCGACACTGTTAGTCGTTGTAGGCGGCCTTTGATTCAGGCTTGGAGACGGCGCGGCTCTTGTTATCGAGGATTTTTGTTTCCTCCGGCTCAACATCCACCAGCCCGTCAAAGAAGACCGTCCCGTCCGGCCGTAAGGAACCCATAGCGATGATCCGCTCTCCTTTTTCTAGAGGTTCGCCGCCACAGAGAAGGTCTTTGACGGTCGCCTGCAGTCCGCTTAACACAATGCTGCGATCTTCATGGAATGTCTCAAGAATGCCTTCATAGGAGATGTAGGTTCTCACTTTTTCATTTATCGCAGGCAGAGGCGATAAGGCGGTCAAGCGCGAAACGATAAAGCGGCCACCCTCCCATTTTCCTTGCACGAAGACCGTCTGGCCGGACACGGCTTTTTCATCGTTCGGCATTTCGACAGGTGTCTGTCCGACAATCCATTGGCCATCGGTCTCCTGTTTAAGGGAGCCGACAAGAGATTCATCCGCACCGGGTAATGCAGGGGTAAGAGAGGTGGACAGAATTTGCCCGTCCGTTCTTCTTAATCCGCTCACTGAAACGATCTCTCCGACGGAAAACGGAATGTCTGTCGCGTCGATCAAAACCGTCTCGTTCATCACGCTGAGCGTATGGCTCTCCAAATCTATCGCCGTGACCGGCCCCGTGACAATCCGTTCAATATCAATCCGGTCCGCGCTCAGCGTTCCCGAGACACCATCGACAGACGACAGAATTTTTACCGTGCTGCCTAGGGTAAGGGCGGAGTGATCGACCTTTTTGCCATTAAGGTAAACAGGAGTCTGAGCGTCATATTTTACGCGCAGTCCATTTACGCAGATGCTGCCATAGGC
Organism: Alphaproteobacteria bacterium; assembly: GCA_018000295.1. Lineage (GTDB taxonomy): Bacteria > Pseudomonadota > Alphaproteobacteria > Micavibrionales > Micavibrionaceae > JAGNKE01. The sequence goes on from JAGNKE010000029.1 coordinate 14,120, forward strand.
ATAAACGACGCCCGAGATGTAAGCCGAGTGATAGGGGCTTCCTGTTCCGCCAACGCCATCGCCTGTGCCAACGGGCTGTAAGCCCGTTCCCCCGATCCCCTTTTCGTCCTCATCGCCTTCCCCGCCTCTTGCCGAAAACACGGAAGGAGCGAGATTCATGTCAATAAAACCTGAAGGAGCCTTGCAGGATTCGTTCTGGGCAAAAGCCATTGTCGTCATAAGGACAACCAACGAAAAAATGCCCGCGCACAGGCAAAGAGACGAGGATTTTTTTTGACTGTATGAACGATTCTTCATGGTCTCTTACCGAAAAGTTGTACGAGCAAATTTTACATGCAAACTTTGTGCTAGGGCTTTCCAAGCTGTTTGAAAAATCTGGAAAATCCATCTCGTTCGCATATTACTAAAATACAAGATAAAGGGCATAGGGAAATTAAAAAAAATTAAAACTTGACGTGAGAAAATTTCCCACATAGACTGAAAATGTAGTGGGAAACATTCCCACGAACTATAAACTCAAACTTTATGAGGTCTCTTATGTCTCTCAAACTTTTTTGCCTTAGTGCAGCTGCCGGAATGGTTGGAGCGCTTGCGCTCTACGCAACGCCGGCCTTGGCAACGGACGCTTCGTCAGACGCTATCGTCAAGGCGTCTATCTCTGCAGATGTTCCGGCTGATGACGTCATGAGCAGACGCGGTCGCGGCAAGGATGATCCTCCGGGTGATGATCGTGGTCGCCGCCGTGGTGGACACGGTGCCGACGACTAATAATCACTGCGAGTGATTTGAATAGGAAAGGGGCAGGGAAAAACTTTCTGCCCTTTTTCATTTCCAAAGTGTGGGAAATATTCCCATTTTTGTTGACCGGCCGACCTCTATTTATTACCTCTAAACTTCAGGCCTTTTTTATTCGAGGAAATACTATGAAATATCTTCTATCTCTAGGTGTTGCGCTTTCTTCTCTTTGCGGGTCTTTCTCGCCCTCGCTGGCTGCGGACGACATCGAAATCAAGCTCTCAACCGGGTTTGATTACAGCAAGGGTGATTACGGCGATGTGGATGATACTGAAATCTGGTACTTTCCGGCAACGGCGAAGGCCTCGATGGGCGACTGGTCGGCCAAGTTGACCGTTCCCTACCTTCGCATCAAGGGTCCGGGCGTGGTCGTCGGCGGCGGCGGGGGAGGCGTCCAGCAAACATCGCGGACCATAGTCACGACCGAAAGCGGTCTGGGCGATGTGGTCGGGAGCCTGACCTATACGATCGATTTCGAGCCATATGAAACCTATGTCGATCTGACCGGAAAAGTGAAGTTTCCAACAGCCGACGAGGACGAGGGTCTAGGGACAGGCGAAACGGATTATACGGCGTCCGTCGATGTTACCAAGATGATAGGTGATGCCTATGTCTTTGGCGGTGTGGGCCACAAATTTGTTGGTGAAAGCCAACGTTTCGAACTGGATGATATCTGGATGGCCAATTTTGGTGGCGGCTATCAGATTACACCGAAAACCGGGATTGGGGCATCATATGATTTCCGTCAGGCGTCAGGTTCCGGCGAAAACCCGAGCGAGGCCACAGCGTTTGTAAGCTATAAACTGACCGACCACGTGAATGTGCAGGCCTATGGCGTTGTGGGTTTCTCAGACGGCAGCCCCGACAGCGGCGTGGGGCTTCAGATCGGGTACACTTTCAGCCCGAGGGGAAGTTCTTCAGCGGAGTAAGCCGATTCTGTGTTCCTGACAAAAGCCGCCCGAGGGCGGCTTTTTATATTAATTCTCAGCCTTTTCCGGATTTGTCCGGCTTATCGGGTCTGTCGGGTCTGCCGCTTCCCGAATTGTCCGGTTTATCGGGTTTGTCCGGCTTCTCGATCTTCTCGACTTTATCAGCCTTCTCCGGGCGTTCGACTTTTCCAGAGCCGGAGTTATCCGGCCTGTCGATCTCTTCCGGCCTGTCGTCGTCAGTGTCCGGGCGCTCAATTTTTTCGATGTTCGAAGAGCCGGATCGGTCCTCGGAATCATCCCTCCCTGTACCTGAATGGTCAAGATCGTCACGGTCATCGTCAAAATCGCTGTCCGAGTCGTCAGGGTCCGAATCATCTCCGTCATGGCCATGCCCGGAATGATCGTCGTCATCGACTTCTGAATCATCTTCGTCGTCCGATCCCTTGCCACGGTTATGGCTGCTGCTGTCATCGGAGCCGGAGTCGTCCGAGGAGTCGAATTTCGTGCCGACCGGGTGCTTCTCGTGAACCCAGCGCAAGACGCCGACGGAGCCATCCTGCTTGATTTGGCCGGAGAGGATGATACGTGTCCCGACGCGAAGCTTCCCGGCGGTGGTCCCGAAATGGAACTTCCGGCCGTTCATGGAGACCGTGCCTTGCGGCGTTACGGAGGCCACATAGCCCTGAACGGATACGGCCCTGACCTGCGACGGGATAGGCTTGGGCGCAGCGTCGCTCTTGCGGAGCGGCGCATCCGGCGGGAGTTTTTGCACGAAGGACGCAATCAACTCGCCGTGAGGGTTTTCAAGGCCGCTGACCCGCACCACATCGCCTACGCCGATCATGCCGCTCGCCCTCGTGTCGAGAGTCTTTACGGGCTTGTCTATGACAGTAAAACTCCGCCCGTCCGGGCTGACATGGGTTACGCGGCCTTCAGCCGGATAGCGGACGGCGATGCTTTTGGCTTCGGGCATGGCTTGTCCGGGTTTACGTTCCGCGACCACATCGACGACCTGCCCGATGCTGAGTGATGAGGCGGTGAGCGTGTTCACCGAATCGGTTTGCACAGGCGTATCGGCAGTATATTCAATTTCCACCCCGTTCACGCAGACGCTGCCGAAAGCATGAATCGTTCCGGTCACATAGATTACGTCATTATCCGCTGCCCGGGTTCCGGTGCCGCCGATTCCGTTCGAATCCTCTACGCCTGTGCCGCCGATGCCGTTATCGTCATCGCCACCCTGCCGGCCCTGGGTATTCTCCGTACGCTTATCCCCCGTACCGCCGATGCCTCCGTTCAGTCCGGTTCCGCCAATCCCGTTATCCAGAAAACCGTCTTTGGTGACGCAGGGATTAGCCCAAACAGAAGGGGCAAAAAGGGAACAGCATAATAAGGTTAACAGGAGGGTTCTGAGGCACAAAACTCTACGCATCCTCGTCTCCAGCCGAGCCGACGTTCAAAAATACGCCGAGGGACATTCTTCGGCTGGCGGTCTTGTCCTTGGCCGCCTTATTCTTTTGCGACATTTTTTCGGCCTTTTGATAGATTTCGACCAGCAAGGCCATGCCGCGTTCGTCTATAAAAGCTCTCAGCTCCTCGATATCCTTGTCGGTCAACTGATCATGCGAGGCCATCCGTTCAAACAGAGAGGCTTTTTCGCCGATGATATTGGAGGATGCGGCGGAGAGGTGCTCGCTGATATTGCGGGAAAAGAACGCGAGTTTCTTTTCAAGATCGTTATCGGGGATGAAGGCGCCTTTTTTCAGCGTGACGATCCCGTCTTCCATCGCCACCAGATCAAGCCTCAGCAATTCGTCCAAAATGGCCTTCGCCCGAACATCGCGTGTGACGGATTCGCACAGAGATGTAAAGGACACCTTGCTGTTCTTTCTTGAGAGATAATTAAGGGGCAGGGGCTTTTTCTTCTTGTCAAGAAAGTCTGAACCCGTGATCCAAGCCGACAGGACAGAAAATGCGGCAGAAGCTTTTCGGCTAGTGTCGTCCTTATCGTCTTTTCCCGGCTCCTTGAGATACTGTGACGTCTCTTTGCGGTGAATACCGGTAATCAAGGAAAGGGAACTGGAGGTGATTTCCTTTTTCTTCTTCCTGAGATGAACAGTTCCCTCCTCAAGATAGGCCTGCCGAAGTTCTTCGGAGAAATCCTTGAACCCGATTCCCCAGTGGATGAGGAGTCTCACAAGAGGCTTGATCGCCTTTCGTGCGGCTTTGGAAATTTGAACGCTGGTCTCCCGGACACCCATTCCTGAACTCTAACCCACTGTAAAAAAATATAAAGCACAGAGTTAAAAACCATCATGCCTGTACTTGTCTAAAATTATATCAAAAAAAACTTGACGTGGGAAATTTTCCCATGCAAAAATATAAAAATGTGGGAAAAATTCCCACATGTATCTCAAATACGGGAGAATTTTTATGAAAACGACTAAATTCCTGCAAACGACAGCCCTGGGCTTGGCCTTGTCTGTCTTTTGCTTACAAGGGTCTTACGCCCTGCCGTCGTTCGGCCTTGGGGGCGTGAAGCCCTCAGATGCACGGCAAGCCCATCATACTGTCGGGTTTATTGTCTCTTCGGACGATGATATCGGTCCCGACGGTTTGAAGCGCCGGGGCGACGGCTCGATTGACGATGACCAGCCTGGTTCTGTGTCTTCGAGCGACGATATCGGTCCCGACGGTCTCAAACGCCGGGGAGACGGTTCGATTGACGATGACCAGCCCGGTTCTGTGTCTTCGAGCGATGATATCGGCCCGAACGGATTGAAGCTTAGAGGGGATGGATCGGTTGACGACGACCAGTTCAACACTCCTGATGCTCCGGAGTTTCATGGTCCGAAAAACGGCACGGTCGATGTCGTCCTGGGCGACGGCACGATTGTCCGCGGCACGTTTAAGGATGTGCGTGAAGAGGGCACCCGCGAAAAAACCCGCGACGTGACCTATACCTTGCCGAACGGGACGGTCATTCACGATGTCCGCTCCGAAGTGCGGGACGGAGACGTCCGCACGAAAGACAGGGAAAAGACGACGACCCTACCCAATGGAACGGTCTTTATCGACAAGCGTGTTGAAGGCGCGTCCGGCAAGGAGAGGTCGAGAACCACGATCCTTCCCGACGGTACAGTGATCGAAGGACGGCCGAGAGGCGATAAGCCGCACAGCGTCAATGCTCTGCGGGCCGAGAAGCCCACAGGACACGGCGGCGGCAAGTCCGAGCGTCCCGAAAAAGGGGAAAAGTCTGAGAAAGCTGAAAAACCCGAAAAGGCCTCTCTCATGGAGCGCCCGGACCATTCCGGCAGCGGCAAGATGGATCGTCCCGAAAAATCGGAGCGGTCCGAAAAAGCCGAAAGGCCTGAGAAGGTTGAAAAAATAGAGAAAGCCGAGAAGGTCGAAAAACCTGAAAAACCTGAAAAGGCTGAGAAGGTTGAGAAACCGGAAAAATCCGAACGGCCAGAGAAGGCGGAAAAGTCTGAAAAAGCCGAGCGTCCGGATAAGCCTGATAACTCTGGCAAGGGCAGCCGCGGATAAAATCAACGTCCGGAGATTTGCCGGGGCAGGAAACAGACCGCCCCGGCAAACTTTTTTTACTTCTTACAAATCCTGTTTCGCAAGCAAAGCCCCCGTGAGGAAGATCGAAAAAGGTGCTGCCGACTTTTTTTGGGATATGCAATTTGTAATAACTTTGAACCCGCTTTGACAGAGTTTATCGGCTCTAAGCTCTCAGAATTAAAGTTGTATGCGAACAAAGCCTGAAAAACCAGACGCGAACAGGTGCTGTAAATATAGTAAGCCCATAGAAGCCTATTTTCTGTTGAAAATTTGCACGGGTGCGATTTTGATCATAACCAAGACATCCTGATAATACTGAGTTCGAATTGTATCAATTACGGGACGCCATTAGCAATAATCGACAATGTTGGTGAACGCAAAAAATCCGACACTTCTAGCAGAAGGGATTTTCAGACAGAAAATGTGACAGATTTTGTTTTTCTGATTTGAAGCCAAGCTGTCTGTTCCTGCATTCTGCCCTGCTTGTGATACCAACCTTAACCGTTTTGGATCAGTCAGCAAACTAGCTGAATGCCAGAAAATATTCTTAATCCAGACGAAACAGGAACATCACATATCTGAGTCTGCCTAGAGACTGTATTACATCAGATTTTTTGTTAGGAATATTATCCCACTCATAAGCCACTTGATTTACATATTGCTGTAAGCGGCGGTTTTCCTGTATTTTGGCGAGCAGAGTTGTTGCGTTGCAAAATTTTAAGGGTTTTTCCCGTTTTATTTAGTTGTAAATTATCCAGATTTTATATATGAGCTAGGCTGTTTTTTTAATGTTGAGGATACTGAGTTATGAAAATAAGTGTATTTGGACTGGGGTATGTTGGGGCTGTGGCCAGCGCGTGTCTGGCGGAGTCGGGGTTTGACGTCATTGCGATTGATACGGATCCTGTCAAGGTCAAGTGCTTGGCCGAGGGCCGATCACCGATTATCGAGCCGGGCCTTCCCGAAATGATTAAAGCGAACAAAGAGAATGGCCGTTTGAAGGCGACTCTGGATGTGCGCGAAGCCGTTTTGAACAGCGATATCTCGCTGATCTGCGTCGGGACGCCGAGCAATGCCGACGGTTCCCTGAAACTCGATTATGTCGAGGCCGTGTGCGCCCAGATCGGCGCCGTCATCAAAGACAAGCCGGGTTACCACTCTGTCGTTCTGCGTTCGACCGTCGTTCCGGGCACCGCGCGCAACATCGCTATTCCTGCGCTTGAGAAAGCTTCGGGTAAAAAGGCCGGCGTTGATTTCGGTTTCGGGAACAACCCTGAATTCCTGCGCGAAAGCACTGCAATTTACGACTACTTCAATCCTCCGAAGGTCGTTATTGGCTCTTTGGATAAAAAGACCGCCGATGCGATGGTTGAAATCTACAAGGATATCAAGGCCGATCAGGCGATCTGCACCGTTGAGGTGGCCGAAGGCGTCAAATACGCCGACAATGCCTGGCACGCCATGAAGGTCGGGTTCGCCAACGAACTCGGCAATATCATGAAGGAAATGGGCGTGGACAGCCACAAGGTCATGGATATTTTCTTCCTCGATACCAAGCTGAATATCTCCAAAGCCTACCTGAAGCCGGGATTTGCCTTCGGCGGCTCGTGCCTGCCCAAGGACGTCCGCGCCATCCGCGCCTGCGGAAAGGCGAAGGGCGTTCAGACGCATATCTTCGATGCACTTCTAGAAGCCAATGACGAGCAGGTCCGCCGCGCCGTCAAGCTGATCAAGGAAACGGGCAAGAAGAAAGTGGGCATGATGGGCCTGAGCTTTAAAGCCGGAACCGATGATCTGCGCGAAAGCCCACTGGTCACGCTGGCCGACCTTCTGCTTAAGGAAGGCTACGAGCTGGTGATTTATGACCCGAGCGTTTTTGAGGCCTCCCAAATGGAAGGTGCAAACCAGAAGTACATCCGCGAGGGAATCCCCCAGATTTCCAAGTGTCTGGTGGAAACCGCCGGAGAATTTCTGCCGAGAGCCGAGGTCATCGTGATCGGCAACCACGGCGAAGACTACGGACAAATCATCGCGAAGACTTCCGCGCAGACCCCGATCATCGATCTGGTCCGCCTGAAAAACAATCCGGTGGAAGACCGTGCGTCCTACACCGGAATATGCTGGTAAGACCACGGAAACAGCATATACAGACTGTAAGACTATGAGAACGGAACCGCAGCATGGACGGCGTATTTTGGGAATCGAAGGATTGCCCGGGTTTACGATATACACCGTTCTGTTGCTGATTCTGGTTTCGTTTCTGCCGAAATACGCGCTCGATCCCGTCTCGAACCAGTTCATTCTGGTCGTGGGCGGGCTTGCCGCGTGGCGATACACTTGGGGGCTTATTCATTTTCTCCGGTCCCTGTGGTACCGCCATATCACCTTCCCCGGCTTGCGGGCTAAGGCCGAGCGGGGCGGGGAGGGGCTTATGCCCTCCTATGTCTATCTTCTTGTGACCAGTTTCCGTATTGAGGCGCAAACTTCGGTTAAGGTCTTTACGGCCGCTGTGCAGGAAGCGATTGATTGCGGTCTGCCGACCACGCTTGTGGCGTCGATCGTCGAGCTTGGCGACGAATTCATGGTCAAACAGATTTACGCCAGCCTCAATCCTCCCGATCATGTCAGGCTGATGATCGTGCGGATTCCCGGAACGGGCAAGCGCGACGGTTTGGCGCAGGGGTTCCGGGCGATTTCACGCGATCTGCCGCCACCGGGGGCGGTCGTGGCTGTTATTGACGGTGACTCCATCCTTGAGGAAGGGCTGGTTCGCAAATGCGTGCCGTTCTTTAAAATGATGCCCAATCTGGGCGCTCTTACGACCGATGAGCTGTGCGAGGTCAAGGGTAGCAAGGTCATTCGCGAGTGGCATCATCTGCGATTCGCGCAACGACAAGTGTTAATGTGTTCTGTTGCCCTGTCAAAGAAGGTTCTTACCCTCACGGGCCGGATGTCCATGTTCCGGGCCGAGATTATCACCAACCCCAGTTTTATCGACGATGTGCAGAACGACTCGATCAATCACTGGCGGCTGGGGCGGTTCAAGTTTCTGACCGGGGACGATAAGTCGAGCTGGTACTGGGTCTTGCGTCATGGTTACGATATGCTTTATGTGCCCGATACGGTTGTCATGACGGTCGAGCATCCGCCTTCGCCGTATTTCTTCAAGGCGACGACGCAGCTTATGTTCCGCTGGTTCGGCAATATGCTCCGCACCAACGGGCGGGCGATGGCTCTTGGGCCGCTGCGGATCGGGTTTTTTACGTGGTGGTGTATTGTCGATCAGCGGATTTCGATGTGGACCTCGCTGGCCGGTCCTGTTTTCGCCGCCATGCTGGTTATCAAGCACTCCGTGGTCTTTTTCCCGATTTATGTGGCGTGGATCGGCATTACGCGCTGGGTGATGACCATTATGTTGATGACTTCCCGTCCGGTGCTGAGCTGGTATTACCCGTTCCTGATTTATTACAACCAGGTGTGGGGATCGGTCATCAAAACCTACGTCTTTTTCCGGCTGGACAAACAATCCTGGACGCGGCAGAAAACCAAGCTTATGCGGGCGGGAATGACGCCGTTCCAGCAGAAATTCGTCAATATGACGTCGAATTACCTTTATGTGGTGGCGATGACGGTGTTCGTGGCGCTGGTTGGATTTTTCTCCGGGGTTATGGATATTCCTAAGTTGCACTAAAGATTGGGTTTTTTATTATTTTTTGCAAATTATTTGTTTTTATGTAAAAAGATTGGTTTTTCAGCGTCAACTTACAATAAGGTCAGATCGAGGCAAGCATGAGCGATAAGAAAATCAAGACCAACACCGAGGCTTTCGAGCGCGAAATCTTTGTCATGCCCAGCGGTTTCCGCGAGTATGATGCCCGCTGGCTCTATCCCGACCAGATCAATCTGCGCGGGATCCAGCTTCTGGGTATGGGGATCGGCACGATCATGCAGGAGGAGGGGATCACCCCGCCGAAAATCGCTGTTGGTCATGATTACCGCTCGTATAGCGCCAGCATCAAGCAGGCGCTGATTATCGGCCTGATGGCCAGTGGCTGCGAGGTCAAGGATATCGGCCTTGCGCTCTCGCCTGTCGCCTATTTCGCGCAATTCGATCAGGATTGCCCCGCCGTGGCGATGGTTACGGCCAGCCACAACGAAAACGGCTGGACGGGGGTCAAGATGGGCATCCAGCGTCCGCTGACCTTCGGGCCGGAGTTGATGTCGCGCCTGAAAGATATGGTCCTGTCCGAAAAGGTGAAGTCCAAGGCGGGCGGCACGTATGAATATATCGGCGATATGAAGGACCGTTATATCTCTGATGTCACCAAGGGCGTCAAACTGTCCCGAAAACTGAAAGTGGTCGTTGCCTGTGGTAATGGCACGGCGGGTGTTTATGCCCCGCAAGCTTTGAGAGCCATCGGCTGCGACGTTGTCGAAATGGATTGCGAACTGGATTACACTTTCCCGCGCTATAACCCGAACCCTGAAGACCTTGAAATGCTTCATGCGCTGAGCGACCGGGTGAAAGAAACGGGCGCGGATATCGGCTTTGGCTTTGACGGGGACGGCGACCGCTGCGGCGTCGTGGACAATACAGGCGAAGAGATTTTTGCGGATAAGATCGGCGTTCTTCTGGCCCGTGATCTGGCGACCGTTCACAAGAATCCGACTTTCGTAGTCGATGTCAAATCGACCGGGCTGTATCACACCGATCCTGTTCTGAAAGAGTTGAACGTCAAGACGGATTACTGGAAGACCGGACATTCCTATATCAAGCGCCGGGTCAGCGAGTTGCAGGCTCTGGCCGGGTTCGAGAAAAGCGGCCATTTCTTCTTCAACTCCCCTATCGGGCGCGGTTATGACGACGGCATCCTGACCGCCGTGGCGGTTTGCCAGATGATGGAACGCGCTAAGGGCAAGACGCTTGCGGATTTGCGCGAGAGCCTTCCCAAGACGTGGAGTTCACCGACCATGTCGCCTTACTGCCCTGATGAGAAGAAGTATCAGGTTGTGGACAGCGTGATCGCCCATTACCAGTCTCTTTTCAGCAAAGGACAGACACTTCTGGGCCAGAAAATCCATAGTGTTGTGACCGTTAACGGCATCCGCGTAACACTGGAAGACGGGACGTGGGGGCTGGTTCGTGCTTCCTCCAACAAGCCTACACTGGTCGTGGTGGTGGAAAGCCCGGTTTCGGAAAAATTAATGCACGCGATGTTCGAAGAGATTGACGCCACGCTTCGTAAATATCCTGAGGTCGGCGAATACGACCAGAAGCTTAAAGCGGCTTAACACTGTGATTTTATAGATGAGGACCAAAAACATGAAACATACTTTTGCCAATAAACTGACTTTTGCCATGTTAATCATGGCTTTAGCGATTATTTCGGGCGCAGGCGCCTTTGCGGCGTCCGAGGATGAGGGGCTTTATGATCCTGTTCCGCCGGAAAATTCGGCCTATGTGCGCTTTATCCATGCCCAACCGGAAGAGTCCGAACTGCCCCCCAAGGTGAACGGCAAGGAGCGTGACGGCGTCAAGTTCGGCGGCGTGAAGCCTTATTCCGTCATTGCGCCCGGTAAAATCGCCGTCGAGATGGGTTCTTTCAAGACCGAGTTCGATGCCGAAGCCAAGGGCCGCTATACCGTGATCCTGCAGAACAAAGCTCTGCGGGTGGAGAAAGACCCGATGGCGACCAACGACCTCAAGGCGCATATCGTCGTCTATAACCTGACGGACCTTGACGATATCGCGATCAAGACCGCTGACGGCAAAATCAATGTCGTTGGGCCGATCAAGGCCGGGCAGATGATGAATATCGAGGTCAACCCGATCAAGGTTTCTCTGAAAGTTTTCTCGGGCGACAAGGAATTCGCCACGCTGAACGAGTGGCCGCTGGAGCGCAAGGAGAACTACATCATTGCGATCGTCAAGGGCGATGTCGGCGGAATCGGCACGTATGACCGTGCACGGATCTCGGAAGAGTAAGATGAGAAGCACGACCGGAAACATGAATAACAGGGTCACGCGGGCGCTCCTTTTGGGGGCGTTCGCCGCCGTTTTCTGTTCCGGCCTTTTTTCTATGCCTGCTATCGCCGAAGGCGAGCGCGATGAGGCCGGGCAACTGGCTCCCGGCGCCAAGATGACGGATGAGGAGCGCCGGATTGCCATCGAGCAGCAGAAGCTGCCTTATCCCGATCTGGCGTTCTGCAGCAAGCAGCTTAAGGACGAGACGCTTTACCGCGGCGGAGACCGTGTGATGCGCGTCATTTATCCCGGAAAGAACGGGTGGCTGTTCCGTTCGCTGGATTTCCGCACCGATTTTACCATGTCCGATCCGATCCTTGTTTATATGAAGCGGCTGAACGAGACGCTCAAGAAGCGGGGCATCGACCTTTATGTCATGCTGCAGCCGCCGCGTGCGGTGCTTGCGACCGATCATATCGACCCGAAGGAAATGCCGGAAGGCTATTCCGCTTCAGAAGGGCAGCGCGGGTATCAGGCGCTGGTCTCCAAGCTTCAGAGTTTGGGTGTCAATATCAAAGATTTGTCCAACCCGCCGGGGGATTTTGAATATTTCTTCAAGGGCGACCCGCACTGGCGGCGGGAGGGATCCAAGTGGACGGCTGACCAAATGGCCGAAATGATTCTCAAGAATCCGCTGTTCAAGGATAAAAAGAAGGAAGAGTTTTCCAACGAGATCACGTGGTGGCTGGAGAGCGAGAAGGGCGAGTTCGACGAATTCGTCGAGAAAATCTGCAAGGTCATTATCCCGCCCGAGCGCCGCCCGATGTGGGCAACGACCGCACTCAGCGATGTTACGGATGCCTCCGCTCTTTTCGGCGACGTCACCTATCCTGATATCGCCATCGTTGGGACCAGTAACACCGCCCACGAGGAAGACTTTAACTTTGTCGGTTCGTTGAAGCTGGCGCTTAAGTCCGATATTCGCAATCGCGCACTGTCCGCCGGAGGTTTCGGCGGAGCGGGAGTCGTCTTTTTCGCCAGTGATGAGTTTCAGGATCATCCCCCGAAAATCCTGATCTGGGAGTTTCTCTCCCACCATACGTTCGAGGATGCTCCGGCGTTCCGCCAGATGCTGCCTGCGCTGAATGGCGCGTGTAAAACCGAGGAGGCCGTTGTGAGCGCCGAGCTTGATTTCAAAGCACCTGCGCCGCCGCAAGCCCCTGTTGATCCGGCAGCTATTCCTGTGGCCGTTCCGGTCGATCCGGCGACGGGCCAGCCCGTTCCGGCTGTGACAACGGAGGCTGTTGCGGTTAAGCCTGCCCCCCTCGCGGAATACGGCCCGTTCCTTCCCACGAAACGGAAGCCGAAAAATACAGCTCCTATGAAGGAAATCCGGTTTTTCGAGGCTCTCGATACGCAGAATATCATGGCCAAAGGCCATTACCTTTATCTGGAAGTCACGGCTCCCGAGAGCCGCCTGGTGAAGATCGGCGTTCTTTACGATAACGGCGAGGCGGAGGAGATTGATGTCTCACGGTCTCTGCGGGCGCAGAATAACGGAAAGTATTATTTGGAGTTCGATCAGAATTATCCGGGGAAAGTCATCATGGTTCAGGCCGCGACCGACAAGCCCGATGGGCATCTTAAGGCACAGATATGCAAGTACAGCGACGCCAGTTTATAGACATTCCCGTCCGCGAGGAACGGCGTACGCTCCCGGAGCTTCTCCGGGATGCGTTTTATGTTGTGATCGCTTTGTCGATCATCGGGTATTTCGGTTATAAGTATTCGAGTAAGCTTAAACTTTTCAATGATCGGTTGAATGTCACGGTCGCGCCGTTCGATCCGGCCACGGTCAAGCCTCCGGCTCTACCCGATCTGGCGCCTTTCACGACCGAAAACATTATCAAGAAAATCCGCCCGCCCGCGCCGGGGAAGATCGTTGTGAATGATATGACGGCCTATCCCGAATTCTCGGAGTTTATGGAGGACGATGCCCCGCGCCGCCTGCGGCTGTTGCAGCACCGGATCAACCCGCAGGCCATCGTGATCGAGTCCGGGCATTATACCCTCACGCAGCTTTACGAGGAAATTCACAAGGATGACCCCGAGAGCAAGATGATCAAAAAGCTGGAGGGGAATAAATATCTCCTGCGGATGCCCTTGGGCGTTCTGATTGGGGCCAGCCTGGTCATCAGCGATCAGGATACTCCCGAATTGCTTCTGTCCAAGCAGGCGAACGCTTTTCTCGTTAACGGCGGGGATATGTTCATCATCAAGACCACGGTCAAGGGATGGGATGAAGTCAAGAATGCGCCGACAAAATATATTGATAAAGTGGATTACAGACCCTTCATCACCTCGTGGGGCGGCGGAGGGCTTTATATCGCCAGCAGCCGGATCGAATCCCTCGGGTATCTTAAGGGGAAATCCTACGGGGTCAGCTACTCTGCCTGCACATCTTGCCTGAAGGTCAATCCGTTCCTCCCCCATGCGACCGGGGCGAACGTGGACAGCTACTTCACCGATATGTTCTACGGGTTCTATTCCTACGAAGCCTATGACGTGGCCATCGTCAATAACGTCTACGAGGACAACGTCATTTACGCGATCGACCCGCACGACCGTTCGCGGCGGTTGATTATCGCCAATAACAAGACGTTCGGTACGCACTACAAGCACGGGATCATCGTCTCCCGCGAGGTCAATGATAGCTGGATTTTCGGCAACCATACGCATCACAACAAGGGGTCCGGGATCATGATCGACCGACTCAGCCGCAATAATGTGATCGCGAACAACCTGTCGGAAGATAATGAGCAGGACGGGCTGACCTATTTCGAAAGTCAGGATAATATCAGCTGGGGCAATATCTTCCGGAACAACAAACGGAACGGGATTCTGGCGCGGAACAGCTGGAACATCAAATCCTACAACGACGACATTCTGATGAATGGCGGGGTGGCGGTCGAGGCCTACTCGGTCAATCTTGTCGGTAAGGAACTGCACCGGGATTTCGAGCTAGACCCGTTTACGCAAAAGGCCGACATCGCCCTCTATGGTGCCAAGATCAAGACAAATGGCAGCGCGGTCTTTAAATTCGTCGATACGGATTATCTTGATTTGTCGAACGTGGATATCTGGTCCGGGGCGTCGTTGTTTCCCCCTGCGTTTGTCTATGACAGCGGGCTGATCCACGAGAATATCAAAAATCCGAAAGTGTCGGTGCGTGTGGAAACCGGGTTTAAATCTACTGATACAGTGAAGTTTCCCACTAAATTCGAGTAACGCTTATGATCTCTAAAAATTTCTCCGCCTTGTTCCTCCTTGTTTTCATGGGCGCATCGCTGGCGCTGTGCGGCGTTTATATGAACGCGACACTCAAGGGAGTCGAGCGGCCGACGTTTCAGTCCATCTGGGTGGGAATCTGGGCGCCTGCGTTTGAGAAGGCGCTGGGCGAGGCGTTACCGATTTCCGTTCCTGCCCGTAATTTCTGGGGCTCCGCGGAATATGATTTGTTTAATGAGGGACGCAAGGGAGTCATCGTCGGAGCGGACGGGTGGTTGTTCACCGATGAGGAATTCAGTTGCCTTCCCAAGGCTGACGCGCATATGGCGACCAATCTGGATTATATCAAGAGCGTTCATCAGACCCTGAAAGCCAAGAACATTGCTCTTGTTACGGCCATCATCCCCGCCAAGGTTAGGGTCTATAAGGAGCATATGGGCGTCCATGCCGTTCCGGCTTGCCGTGAGGGTGTTTATGCCCTGACCGTCGAGACCCTCAAGCAGGCCGGGATCGATACGGTGAGCCTGCTGCCTGTCTTTGAGAAGGCGGCGAACAAAGACTCGCTTTTTCTGAAGACCGATACGCACTGGACGCCTGAAGGGGCGCGTCTGGCGGCACAGGACATTACGACCTTTTTGAAGGGGAGGTTCACTTCGCTTCCGGCCAAGAGCTTTGCAACGAAAGCCGGGGAGGGACAGGAGCATAAAGGCGATCTGCTGCGGTATACGCCGGGGGTCGGGGTTGAAAACATTCCCCATGATGTGTTGAATCAATACACGACCGAGCAGGTCCAGGATGCTTCCCAGACGGATGCGGCGAGCAGCCTTTTCGGTGACGATGTTCCACTCGCGGCTCTTGTCGGCACAAGTTACAGTGCAAATCCCCTCTGGAACTTCCCCGGCTTCTTGAAAGAAGGGCTGAATAGCGATATTCTGGATGCGTCGGACGAAGGGTTAGGGCCGTTCACCGTCATGGAAAAATATCTTAACGGCGACAGCTATAAAAACGCTGCGCCCGTGGTTGTTGTCTGGGAAATCCCGGAGCGCTACATGACCACGAAGCCTGAGTATAAGCATTAAACTTTAGAAGCACGATAGGAGATCATGATGAGAAATATCGGTCTGGTTCTTCTGCTCATATGTTTTGGCACCGTTTCAACGGGTTCTATTGGCTTTAAAAGTCATGCCTATGCCGAGGACGCCAAAGTCAAAGAATCTGCAAAAAGCGACGAAAAAAAATCCGAGGAAAAGGCCGATAAGGAGCCGGAGGAAAAGGGAAAATACGGCGATCCCACGACCTGCGCCGCACTTCTGGATGACAAATCCTATACCGGGGATTTTGAGCAGTTCAAGTATATGATTGCGGGACGGGATTCATGGGTTTTTCGTTCCCGTCAGGATCTGAAGGCAAAATTCGATGTCACACCGGCGGACGTGGCGATGCATCAGGAATTGACCTCGATCCTGAAAGGGAAAGGGATCGATTTCGTAATGGCCTATATCCCCACACGCGGGATGCTGGCTTCGCAGTTTTTACTGCGCCAGACTCAGCATGATAAAAATTATGATGTCGCTGCGGCGATTGCCAGCTATGACACTTCGATCAAAACTTTGCGCGAGGGCGGCGTTCATATCGTCGGAGACTCCCATCCCGCTGCGCCGAATTTGTATTTCAACCATGCCGACCAGCATTGGACGACTATCGGTTCCCACTCCATGGCCAAGGCTGTGGCAACTTATATAAAAGCGCGGATTCCTGTGGCCTCGCAGCTTCCTGTGCAAGCCTACACGACGACCGAGGGCAGCAAGATTTCCTATGACGGGCGTTTTGGGGAGTTTATCAAAAGGCCGTGCAAATTCCGGCCGCCGTATGAGTCCGATGTCACCGTCGATACCAAACCTGCGGGGCAGGCGGGAAGTGCGGAGGCTCTGCTTGCCGATCCGAAGATGGCGTCTGTTGTGCTTGTTGGAACCAGCAACAGCAAGCGGGATGAGTTCAACAGCAATTTCGACGGATACCTTAAGCAGGAACTGTCCCTCGATGTTTATAACGCAGCTATTCCCGGTGGCGGCATGGATGATTCCCTGCTCAATTATCTGGTTTCGCCCGAGTTCAAGAAGACGCCGCCAAAAATCCTGATCTGGGAGATCCCGGGATATTACGATCTGGGCGGGGCGGCGATGTCCCAGACCCTCAAGCAGGCGGTGGCCTCGGTCGCCGGTATTTGCGATGCTCCGCTGGTTTCATTTGCCAAGACCAAGGTCGTGGGCAAAAAGCTCAAGCTTTTTGAAAAACTTAAGGACAAGAAAATCCTTGCCAATAATGCTTATATCGTTCTGCAGTTCGACGAGCCGGTGAAGACCGACTTCACGATGTCGGTGAAGACTAGCGATGGAAAGGTCGAGAAGTATGAGTTCGAGCAGCGGAAGGCCGGGGATGGGCGCGTTTGGTATTACTTTCCTAAAAAAGAAGGGGAGCTTACCCTTTTGGAAGCAACACTGAGCGTCAAGGCCGGGATCGCGGATAAAATGCTGCAAGCCAAGCTTTGCCCGCTGCAATAGCCTTTTTGTCCTAAACTTACGATTTGGCTTCCTATAAAGGAACTGTAACGTTAGCTTTCACGCGTAACGTCAACTTTTTGACCTATTGGTAAATTATGAATTTGCAGCGCAATTTTTGCGAGTGCTTTGTAATGGTTAACAGCATCCATGACTACTAAGTTTTCTGTTGCAAGCGCTCCACCTAGGACAGTTTCAATAATAAAGGCAAAGTGCTGATTTATAGAAGGGGGGCCATATTTTTTGGGGCTGACATAGATAAGAAAAAATATCTAAGTTGGTCAGATGGTTAAGGTCAGACGAAAAAGCAGGCTTTCTGAAAGTATTCAGCAAGAAATCATCAAGCAGTTTGTCGGCGGTGTTCCGG
>JAGNKE010000041.1 GCA_018000295.1 Alphaproteobacteria bacterium
GTTTTGTCGGCTCAAAGATTTCCGACGTATAGCAACACGATACGACAAACTCTCCCGTAATTTCATGGCAGCACTCTGTATTGCAGCTACCATCGCTTACTGGGCTAATTGAGTCTGGAGCCTAATTCTTTCACGGTAATAGTTTTTTCAATGTCTTGAGAGTATCCTTCGAAGAAATAAAAGATTAATAAAAGAGAAGAAAAAATAATAATGTAGAATTTTTTCATCAATCCCATCCAACGCCTACAGCGTCCCGAAATCGACCTTCGTGCCGTCAAGCAGCACCGCATCCACCTTCGCGCCCTTGAGAATCGCCCCCGTCAGGTCCGCCCCGCGCAGATCGGCGCCGGAAAGATTGGCGCTGGTCAAATCGACCCCCATCATGACAGAATCCTGCAGGTTCGCGCTGCGGAGATCGCAAAAACGCATCACAGAACCGCTGAAATCCGGCCGCTTCATCCGCACCGTGCCCTCGCGCTTGAAGGACAGCGCGCTGAGATTGGCCCCGCGCAAATTGGCGCGGATGAGCTGCGTTTCCTTCAGGCTGGCGCCGCGCAGGTCCGCATACTCGAAATTGCAGTCGCGGAAATCGGACTGATCGAAAATCGCACTTTGCATATTGGCCCGCCGCAGCTCCTGCCCGACAAAATTCGCCCCGATGGCTTTAATGGCGGTCAGGGGATAAAGATTAAGATTAATTACGTTCCGCAAGTCATAGCCGCTGAGATCCAGCCGCTTGCCCTTCTTGCCCGCCGACGACACCCAGCTTGTATGCTCTTTCAGAAGCGCTTCGAGCACTTCGGGCGAATCGTCCAGCCGCTCCCCCGTCTCGCGCTCGTTGATCGAGCCTTTGGTGCTGATGCCCAGAACATCGGCGTCGATCGTGATGATTCCGGGCCGGATCGTTCCGCGCATATCGGTCTGCGAGATATCCGCGCCCGTAAAATCGCCGCTGCTGATATTCGCGCCCCGGAAGCTCGCACCGCTCATCTGCGCGCCGCGGAAGACGGCGCCTTTCAGGTTCGCGTCTGTGAAATCGGCGGATTTGGCCAGCGTACCGGACAGATCGCAATGCATCATCTTGGCGCCGGTGAAAATCGTCTTGGCGGTATTTTCCGCGCCGATGCGCTTGCGGTCCTCAAGGCTCCCTTTCTTGCTTGTGGTCATGATTTTTCCTTCGCGCAGATCCGCTTCGGTCAGATCCGCCCCCGTCAGGTCCGCCCCGGCAAGGTAACAGCCGCGCAGATCTGCCCGCGTGAAATCGGCGCGGCTGAGATCCGCGCCCCGCAGGTCGCAGGCGAAAAAACACGCGCTCCTGAACACGGAAAACGACAGGTCCGCCCCCTGAAACAGCGATCCGGTGAAATCCGCCTGCGTGAGATTGCTGTTATGAAAGTTCAGATAGGAAAGATTCCGGTACTTCAAAACCGCCCGCAACCCGCCGCGCTGCCCGCGCACGAACATCAGATGCTTGTCGAGAATTTTGTTGAAATCCTCTTGATGCAGAATTTCCAGTTCATGCGGATCGGGAATGACAGAAGTGTCGCCCCTTTTCCGCTTCATGAGGAATCCCGCAGCAGGTCAATCAGCGCCCGCGTGGACGAATCCAGCGCATGAAAATCGGCCGCCCGGGTCGACTCGGCGCTGAGCGCGGGCATAACCTGCGCCGCGATCGTCTTGCCGAGTTCGACGCCCCACTGGTCGAAACTGTTGAGGTTCCAGATAATCCCCTGCGTAAAGACTTTATGCTCGTAAAGCGCGGTCAGCATCCCCACATGGTAAGGGTCCAGCTTCTCCATGACAAGGGTCGTCGAGGGGCGGTTACCCTCGAAAATCTTGTGCGGGCTGGTATCCGGTTTCCCGTCCATCAGCGCCTTCGACTGCCCGATGACGTTGCAGTGCAACTGGATATGATGCGTAGGCGCATCGTAGACGGGCTGCGACACAGCGATAAACTCACAGGGGACAACCGTCGTTCCCTGATGCAGCAACTGGTAAAACGCGTGCTGCCCGTTTGTGCCGGAATCCCCAAAAATAATCGGCCCGGTGAGATAATCGACCGCCGAACCGTCGCGGTCCACCGTCTTGCCGTTGGATTCCATATCGAGCTGTTGAACATAAGCCGGAAACCGTTGCAGCAATCGGCTGTAGGGCAGAAGCGCCAGAGCCGGACGCCGCAGGAACGTATGGTTCCACACGCCGATCAGGGCCAGAAGCACCGGAAGATTTTTCTCCGCCGGCGCCGTGAGGAAATGCCGATCCATGGCGTAAGCCCCGGCCAGAAGAGACATGAAATGCTCGAACCCGAGCGCAAGGCTCAGCGGCAGCCCGACCGCAGACCACAGGGAATAACGCCCCCCGACCCAGTCCCAGATCGGGAAAACTCGGTCTTCTGTCACACCAAGCTCAACAGCCTTGGGGATGTTCTGCGTGACGGCCACGAAATGCTCGGAGACATCCTCCTTACCCAGCGAACGCTTCAGCCAATCCTGCGCGCTGCGGGCGTTCATCAGCGTTTCGACCGTCGTGAAGCTCTTGGAAGTCACGATAAACAGCGTCTTGGCCGGATCGCAAAGCTTGAGCGTCTCGATCAGATGCGCCGCGTCAATATCGGAGACGAAATGAAGCTTGATCGCCCCGTCGCTGAACGCCTTCAACGCCTCATACGCCATATGCGGCCCGAGGTCTGAGCCGCCGATCCCGATATTGACGACATAGGTGAAGCGCTTGTGGTTGCGGACCAGATCGGTGAAATCCTTCATGCGCTTGAGGCTGCCGTGGATCAGCGGCATCACATCCTGCCCATCGACGGGCAGGGGATTGGAGGAAGGAGACCGCAAGGCCGTATGCAGGACCGGGCGGTCCTCGGAGCTATTGATTTTATCCCCCGCGAACATCCGTGTCCGCCAGCCGTCAAGGTCGCACGCCTTGGCAAGGGCCAGAAGCTGCGTCAGGATGTCCGCCGTGATGTGCTGCTTCGAATAATCCAGCAGCAGCCCGTCCATGCGGGCATGGAAACGCTCAAAGCGCAGCGGATCCCTGGCAAAAAGGGTCTTCAGCGACAGGGAGTCGACACTACGGGCTTGCTTTTCAAGGGCAACCCAGGGGGTAAGGGTTCTACGTAAAGACACAGGGAGGTCTTGTCTCTCCTTTCTGGAGGATATGCTAGTCAACATTGGCCAAGGCCTCCACAGGCACTGCACCCGTGATTTCAGCCTTCTGACCCACGAGTATAACGGTAAAGTTTTCAGGTTTCAAAAGCCTTTCCGCAACCCTGCGGACATCGGCAACCGTAGTGGATTCGATCTTTTTCTGCCGCTCGTCCAGATAGGTGATGGGCAGGTCGTCCGCCTGCAGGGAATACAGCAGGTCGGCGATTTTATCCGTGGACGTCAGGGAGAGAGGCAGGGAGCCGATGAGATAATTTCGGGCATCCTCCAGCTCTTTTGGCGAGATGTCGGTCGAAAGCATTTTTGTCCATTCCTCATTTACGATGTCCAGAACCGCCTTGACGTTCGCGGTCGCTGTTGAGGTGGACACATGCAAGATCTGTGCATCTTCATAATCCATGAAATACGTATAGATTCCGTACGTAAGGCCGCGCTTCTCGCGCACTTCCTCCGTCAGGCGCGAACCGAACCCCGAAGAGCCGAGGACGAAATTCATCACCTGCGCGGTCTGGTAATCGGGATCGTTGCGTGAAATGCCGCCCTGACTCATCTCGATCACGGTCTGCGGAATATCCTGCACATGGAGGAAGGTTTTTCCCGGATGGCTGAGAGTAAAGGGCTTACTTTCAGTCACCGGAGCCTCGGGCAGAGAACCGAAGACATCATCCAGAACCGCTTTCAATTCCTCCGCAGTGATATCGCCCGCCACGCCGACAACAAGATTATTTTTCCCGAGGCGCTTCATAAAGCCGCGCAGATCGTCCGGCGTGATATTTTTAAGGGTCGTCAACGTGCCGCCGCTGTTGAGAGCATAGGAATGACCTTCGAAAATTTTGTCGTTTTGAATCCGCGAGGCAATCCACTCCGGCTGGGTCATCGAACTTTTCACGCGGCTGAGATTGGCGATACGCATCCGCTCGACGGGCTCGGCATCGAAGCGCGGTTGCGTCAGGGCGAGTTTCAAAAGTTCAAACGCCCGCGCCTTGTTGCGGGAGAGGGTTTTAAGATCGCCGGAAAAATCATCGCGCCCGGAATTGAAGCTGAGCGAAATGGAAAGATTTTGCAGTTCGCCCTGAAACGCCTGACTGTCCAACTCACCCGCGCCCTCATCAAGGGTATTCGATGCCATCTGGGTTAGCCCCTGCTTCTCGGGAGGGTCAAGTTTACTCCCCGCATCCTTGAAGCCAAATTGCAGCGCGATCACCGGAACCGTATGGTCCTCCACCAGCCACGCCTTCAGGCCGGAGGCGCTGGTCACCTCCTGAATCTTAAGGACGCTCTGTGAGGAGGTCGTGTCCGCCAAAGGTTCTTTCGCTCTCGCAGCGCCAAAAAAAACCACCAGCGCAAGAAGCGCAAGAAAGACGAGGACAAAGGGAAAAGTCTTTACGGATTTTATCATGGCTTAAGGCTTCTGAGGGTCTGTTTCCGGGGACGGCGCGGCATTCTGCAACGGAGTAAGGGTGCCATTCACATAAGGCGTAGGCGTGGGCTTGTCGGGGTTCAGAAACCGCGTCGCCACCTCTTGCACCTGCTGCGCCGTGACGTTTTCGATTTGCTGCGGCCAGGTTTCGAGATCCTCAAGGGAGACTCCGGTCACAAGCGTATAGCCGATCACCATCGCCGGACCGGCCACGCTGTCGCGGGCATAAATGGCCTCGGCCTGAAGGCGCAACACGGCGTCCTTGAGTTCCTGTGCGGTTACACCATCCTTGATCAGCGCCCGAAGTTCCATATCCAGAGCCTCCTCAGCCTGTTCGAGGCTCTTGCCCTCCATCGGCACCGCGCTGAGCGACAAAGTGGAATCATCCCACGAATAGGAGTTGTAGGACAGACCCACCGAACTGGCGATCTTCTTCTCGACGACGAGGGACTTATAAAGCCGCGAGGTCGGCCCGCCATCCATGATCTCCTCAAGAACCTGCAAGGCAAGAGAGTCTTTGAGATTCTGCCGCGCACTCGGCACCCGGTATTCGCGGATGAAAACCGGCTCCTTGATAACCTCATGAGCCATCGTCACGCTCGTCCGCCCGATAAACGGCGGAGAAACGGTGCGTTTGCGCTCGGGAACCTCGGTGCGCGGAATCAGGCCGTATGTCTTCTCGGCCAGCGCCTTCACCTGCTCGACCGTCACATCGCCGGAAACGATCAGAAACGCATTATTCGGCGCGTACCATTTTTTATAGAACGAAGTGGCGTCTTCCCACGTCAGACCTTCCATCTCGTGAAACCAGCCGATGACGGGCTTCCGATAGGGATGATTGGCGAAAAGAACCTCACTGAACTGCTCGTCAAACTGGGCGCGGGGGTCGTTGTCCACGCGTTGCCGCCGTTCTTCGAGAATGACCAGCCGCTCCGCGTCCACCTCTGCTTTGGGCAGGTTCAGCCCGCGCATCCGCCCCGCCTCCATCTTCATCACGGTCTCCAGATGTTTGGAGGCAATCGTCTGGAAATACGCCGTGTAATCCTGCGCGGTGAAGGCGTTATCCTGCCCGCCCAGCGAACGGACCATCTTCGAAAACTCACCGGGTTTGAGCGTGAGAAGCCCCGGATACGACTGTCCCTTGAACATCAGGTGTTCGAGGAAATGCGCGATGCCGGATTTTCCGGCAACTTCGTCCGCCGCGCCGACGCGGTACCAGACCATATGCGTGACGACGGGAGCGCTGTGGTTCTCCACCACCACGCCCTGCAGCCCGTTGGTCAGCGTAAAAGTTTTGGCGTTGAAGACCTTTTCGGACGCAGCCTCTTGAGTCGCTTGCGGTTCCCGAGCGTCTGCAGCCGCCGGAACGACGAAAAAACCGAGCAGAAGAACCAGAAAGAAAGCGCGAAAGCGAAAGGGGGTCATATCTTTACGTCAGCTCGAGGTTTACGATAGGGCAAAGGAAGGCTAGTCTTCAATATAGGGCGTTTCGCCCTCGGTTGCGGGCTTGCCGTCCTCTTTGTTTTTCTTCAGCCGCTCATATTCCTTCTGGGCATCGACGATGGTCGCAGAGTCTTCAGTCTTTCCCTTCGCTAGACCTGTCAGTTTCTGGATCACCGGCTTGTTGACGTCCTTCAGGCTCTCGCTTTCCTTGTCGAGCGTCCGGCGGATCGCGGGATCGGTTTGGTCGGCATTTGTTTTCTGCAGCAGCATATCTTCGGAAGCGCTGGCCTCGTCTGCGAAGACCTCGCCCTTTGAGCCGGTCAGGGCTTCACGCGCATCTTCCGAAGGCGCACTTTCCTGCGGGCGCGGCATACCGGGCCTCGGCGGGGGTAGGGCGGCAGCGGTCAGTCCCGGCGGGATTTCCAGCGGCGCACGGCGCACGACTGAAAACTCGTCGGGCGAGTCCCTGGTCAGTCCGATCGTATCCCGCATATCGCTGCAACCCGCCAGCAGAGGCAGGGCAAGAAGGCACAAAAAGGCGAAAGAAAAAAATCTGGAAAAAATAGGATTCATGATCTTCACTCGATAACAAGGCCGGTAGATAGAATCGGAACGTTTAACCAAGCCAAAGTTCTATACACCGAAATTGCCTAACGTCCAACATTGCTATAGCGGTAAATCTTTTCCTGCCGCTCCTTGAAACCTTTTCGATAGCGGGCCTTTCTCTTTTTTGTCTTGACCTGCGAGATCACAAGGATCGACAGGATGCCGCCGACCACCGCCATGTCCGCGATGTTGAAAGCCCAGAAATGCACGCCGTTGGCATGGAAATCCAGAAAATCCATCACGGCCTGGAACCGGATGCGGTCGATCACATTCCCCAGCGCCCCGCCGATCACCAGCGCGTAGGGGATCATATATTCTCGGGTTTTGGCTTCGTACATCCACAAGCAAAAAGTGCCGATGATAAACAAGGAGATGACAATCAGAATAATATATCCATAACTGCTGAAATTGCCCAGTAGCCCGAAACTGATTCCCGAATTCCAGATCATGACGATATTGAAAAACGGCAAAACCTCTATGGCCGAGGGAAACCGCAGCACGGAAGGCCACTCAAGATACCAGTCGAAAAAACTGAGGCTCTCACCCCTGCGCCCGTCATAAAGGGGTCGGATCACCCGCTCCATGATATACCACTTGCTGAGTTGATCCAGCAGCAGCACGGCGATCGCCAGATAGACGTATTTGAGCTTTTTCTTCTGTTGCCCGAAATGAAACGCCCGTATCCGCGCCCGGATCCGCGCCCGCTTCTCGTCCTTGCGGATATCCTCGGGAGACCGCGTGTCGATTTTTTCTTTCTTTTTAAAAAGCTTGCCCAAGACGTGCGGCCCTCTCTAAGGCGCTGTTAAAAGCATTGCAGGACTCTAGGGTAAATGTTTATCGGGGCCGATCAAGCTTTTTTCAGAAAAAACCATCCGATCAGATAATCGAGCGATAACACCCCCGGCCCCTTCACCAGCGGCACGGCCAGAAGCAGCATCCACAGGTAATGCATACTGTTCATCAGCTCATATTCCGGTGGGATCAGAAACTGGATGACCATAGTCATGGCCAGAAGCCCACCCGCAGCAAAACGTCCGGCGAACCCGAGGGCAAGAAGAACGGACAGCACCACCTCGCCCGCCGTCCCCATGACGGCGGCGATTTCGGGCGAAACGCCGGGAATCGGATGAATATCCTTAAACAGAAACACTGTCGCGCCCCAATCGCCATTGACATAATTCATAAACTTGCTCCAGCCCGACGGGAAGAAAATCCACGCCATCCACAACCGGATCGCCAGATCAAGCAAGGGAGATAGGAATCGCTCCGACAGAACCGTCAGGCGGTAATAGAGGCTGCAGAGTTTTCCGGTTAAAGACAAGGGTTAAATTCCTTTTCGGCAGAAAGCGTTACGCCTGATTATTCGAAGGCAAAATCTGAAAAGTTTCCAACGCAAAATGCTTTTTCATAAAATTATTTGGGGCTGTACCAGATAACTAGCCCATATATACCTTAATCCATTGTTTAATTTGTTTTAATTGCGCTTTCGGAGACGGGTTATTAAATCTCCATTCGCACTCCTTCAAAAATAGCGGAAAATGCT
>JAGNKE010000030.1 GCA_018000295.1 Alphaproteobacteria bacterium
TCCTGCTGCTGTTGCTGATCCTGCTGCTGTTGCTGATCCTGCTGCTGTTGCTGATCCTGCTGCTGTTGCTGATCCTGCTGCTGTTGCTGATCCTGCTGCTGTTGCTGATCCTGCTGCTGTTGCTGATCCTGCTGCTGTTGCTGATGCTCGAGCATTTTTTTGGCGATGTCGCGGTTGTGTTGCGCGTCTTTATGCTGAGGATTGTCTTTGAGGACTTTTTCGTAGCTTTCTATTGCCTCTTTAAGCTTACCGGACATGAGTTGCGCGTTGCCCTGATTATATTTCGCGTCCTGCGAGACTTCCGGGCGATTGACCTGTTCGAAGGATTTTTCGGCCTCATCATATTTTCCGGCCTTGTACTCGACGACCCCACGGCGATAAGGTTCATCTTCGAAAATCTGTTCGGCTTCGTCATAGTGTTTTTGTTCGAGCGCCTGACGCCCCTTTTGTTCCTTGGTCAGAAACAGATCGCGCCAGTCCTGCGCCTGAGCCGGCGATACCAGAGATAAAGAAATAATTACGAGCGCCGGAAAGGCCACTCCCCGGCGGAATAAAGGCAGAAGGAGGAGAAGGCAGGGAAACAGGAAGACGTAAAAACGCTCCTCCCAAAAGCGCAACAGCTTTCGTGTGTCCTCGCTTTCATCGGCGTTAATGTCAATCTGTCCCAGTATGGCCAGCGTATCCTCGTCGTTAAAGGATGCCGTCCGGTAGACGCCCTGACCATCAGACGCGATGCGTTTCAAGCGGCCGGTGTCTATCCGCGAAACCACCTGTCCTGAATACGATCGGACGTATCCGCCGCTGCCGTCGGGGACAGGACCGCCCTGCTCCGTCCCCAGGGCCAGGACGTGCACCTTCATCCCGTTATCCGTGATTTCGCGTATGGCGCGGTAAATCGGGCCGTCGGGTTCCTCATAGCCACCGTCGCTCAGGACCAGAATGTGTCTTTCCTCTCCCTTTTGGTTCTCCAGCATCTTACGGGCCATGTGCAGGGCGGGTGAGAGGCGGCTGCCCCGCGTGTAGACCAGATCGGTTTTTATTGAGGGCAGGAGGCGTTCGAGCGTGACCTTGTCGTCCGTCAGCGGCGTTATGAGGTGGGCGATGTTGGCGAAGGCGACGAGGCCGATGTTCAAACCCTGTGACAATTTTGAGATATCCTCTATCTCCTGACGGGCGCGGGCGAGGCGGGATGGTTTGATATCCGACACATCCATCGAACGCGAGAGGTCGAGCAGAACGACCAGAGCGTTGGCAGGGCGGAAGGCTTCGATTTCGGTGTAGTCCCAACGTGGCCCCGCCATGGCCAGCACCCCGCAGAACCACACGAGAGACCAAATCATCAGCGAGCGCCAAACGCTATTCTTTTTAGCTCCCCCTTCTGATCCCTCCAAAAGATGCGGGAGAAGATGAGGGTCAGCAAAGGTTTTCAGGCGGTCGTCCTTGACCGGTCCACCTTTATAAAAGAGGCTATACAGCATCCAGAGAAGCGGAACCGCTGCCAAGAGCCAGAGCCATTCTGGTTCTGAGAAATGAAAACCGCCATAGGTTATCTCGGAGACCATTGCTGTGCTAGACATGCGCCCTCCTACCCTGTGCCTGTTGGGCCAGAGGCATAAGAGCCAGCAGGGAAAAGAGGACCAGCGCCGCCAAAAGCGGATAGCGGTATAGGGGCGTACGGATCACATACTCCCGAGACTCGGCCTTGGTTTTTTCCAACTGGTCGATCTGTTCGTAAACCTTGACCAGAGTCGTCGTATCGGATGCCTCGAAGTAACTTCCCCCCGTAAGGTCCGCGATAATTTTGAGGAGCTTGTCGTTTTTCGTCGTCATCGCCATGCCGCCCAAAAATCCTCCTACGGGTATTCCTACAGTGCCTTCGCGCCCGATGCCGATGGCATAGACCTTGATCCCGTATTGCCTGGCCAGTTTCGCGGCCTGCAACGGGGGAAGCGAACTGGCGGTATCCTCGCCGTCAGTGAGGAGAATGATGATCCGGGATTTTTCCGGACGGTCGCGCAACGCCTTGACGGAGAGGCCGATGGCATCGCCGATGGCGGTTCCGTCTCCGGCCATGGAAATCACCGTTTCCCTCAGCATCTTGACGACCGCGTTATGATCCATGGTCAGGGGCGCGTACTGATAGGCGAAGTCGCCGAAGAGAACGAGGCCGATGCGGTCCTCCTTGCGGCCCTTGACGAAATCCCCCACCACGGTCTTGGCAATATCGAGGCGGTTGACGGGCGTCCAGCCCTGGGTGAAGTCCATCGCCCGCATGGAGCCGGAAAGATCGACCGCCAGCATGATGTCGTAGCCTTCGGACTTGATGTCCTCGCGCTTGTTGACGATCTGGGGCTGCATGAGAGCGAGAACAAGGCATACCCAGAGTAAAGAAAGCAGCGCGAGGAACAGTTTGAGGGTCAGGCTGAGTTGCGGGGCGACACCCCCGAAAGCCTTTTTAAGAATTTCGAGATGCGGAAAGCGGATGACCGATTTGCCTATGCGTCCGGAGATCTTCGGCAGGAGATAGCGGGCTACCAGAGGCAACAAGAGGAGCAGGATCATCGAGGGCCAGGCGAAGGTAAACATTACCGCACCCATCCTTTCACGGCCTTGATAATTCTTTCGAGGGCCGCCGCATGTTCGGAGCGGCCTTCGGGGGCATAGGGCGCCTCGATGAGAAATTTACCCTCCCGTTCCCAATCAAAGCCGATGGGATCATTAAGGGTGAGCCATTTGAGCCAATCCCTTCCCTCCAGACCGGCGCATGGCTTGCGCCCGTGGCGACGGATGGCCAGTTTACGCAGAAGGATCGAGAGCGAGGCTATTTTATCCTTAACTGGCTTTTGCCGATCTTCCTCCAAAGCTTGCAGCAGCTTGAACGCCTCGACTTTCCAGACATTCCGGTTCCGGTGAGCGGCAAGAGCTCTCTCCAGCGCCCACAAGGCCACTCCCAAAAAGGACAGAGCTGCCAGCAGAAACCACCAGCCGGGGGGGATCGGCCACCACGGGAAGGGGTCAAAGCCCCTGATATCCCTAAGCTGCGCCAGAAGCTGTGCGTTTTGGTCCTGCACCGCGCCCTCCTGTCTTCCTCAGACGCCTCAGTCCTAGCGCCAAATCCGTTCGGACATCCCGGTCGGTTGAGATTTGCACAAAACCCAGCCGCAGGGATCTAACCATGTCATCAAGTATCTGCCGATTGCGGTTCCAGGCCCGCTCGTATGCCCGCAAGCCTTCCCGGTCGTCGGTATCAATCGCTATTCTTTCCTGCCCCTTGGAGAAAATAATCGTTCCCGCCTTCGTCAGTTTGCCGTCCGCTGGGTCGTTCACGGAAATAAGGACCACGTCGGCGCGGGCATGAAGGTCGGCCAGACGTTTTTTGAGATCGTGGCCGAGATCGAGAAAGTCGCTGATGATAAAAACGAGAGAGCCGGAAGGGGCGGCCTTTCCCAGAAGCTGCAAATGGTCGGCGAGCGCCATCGGCTGTTTGTAGTGATCTTTTTTATCACACAGAAGCTTTAGCATCCGCCAGAGCGAACGGCGTGAGCGGCGGGGGCCGAAAAATCTTTGTCCCTCGGGGACGTTGCCAAACAGGGAGGAGCCTATGCGGTCGTTGTCCCGCACGGCCGCCCAGCCGATGAGCGCTGCGGCACGGGCCGCCTGTATGGATTTGAAGGTTACGCGGGTTCCAAACCGCATGGAGTCGTTGCGGTCGATACAGACCAGAACGCTGCGCTCCCGATCTTCAGAATAAAGTTTAAGGTGCGGGCGGCCTGTGCGAGCGGTGACACGCCAATCGATATTGCGGACATCATCACCCGGGGCGTAGGCTCGGACCTCTTCAAACTCCAGACCACGCCCACGAAAGGGCGATTTATAATCCCCCGTCATGACGGAGACGGCTTTTCGCCGCGCCGCGAGGTCCATTCCCGGCGTTCGAACCCCCAGTTCCATCAATTCCCTGAAATCCGGATACAGCATGACCGACCCCTTGCGCCAATCTTACGGCACCGCCACCACTTCGAGCAAATGCGCGACAATGCGGTCGCGGGTGACCCCACCGGCCTCGGCCTCGAAGGTCGGGATAATCCGGTGGCGCAGGATATTTGGTGCGACCTGCTGGATGTGATGGGGCGCGACGTAGCCATCCCCCTCCAGCCATGCCAGCGCCCGCGCCGTATGCACCAACCCTAGGGTGGCGCGGGGAGAGGCGCCGTGCAAGATCCAGTCGTAAAGCTGCTGGCTGTATGCGCCGGGTTTGCGGGTCGCGCTGACCAAGGACACCGCGTAATGCTTGATCTTCGGGTCCATATAGATTTCGCGGATCTGTTTTCTGGCCGCAAAAATCTCCTCCTGCGACATGGCTGCGGAAGGCGCCGTTTTTATGTCCGGTTCGCCGGCCCGCATTTCATCGAGTTCGAGGATTTTCATTTCCTCGTCATGATCGGGATAGCCGACGACACAATGCATCAGGAAGCGGTCGAGTTGCGCTTCGGGGAGGTTGTAGGTTCCCTCCTGCTCTATGGGGTTTTGCGTGGCCAAAACCATGTAAAGCGGCGGCAGAGGATAGGTGTGCAGGCCAACGGAGACCTGTTTCTCCTCCATGGCCTCCAGCAAGGCCGACTGGACCTTGGCCGGGGCGCGGTTGATCTCGTCGGCGAGGATGATGTTATGAAAGAGCGGCCCCTTACGGAATTCGAATTTAGACGTTTCGTGGAGATAGATATCCGTGCCGATGAGGTCGGAGGGCAAGAGGTCAGGGGTGAACTGGATGCGCTGGAATTCGCCCTCCAGAGCTTCGGCGAGGGTCTTGGCCGCCGTGGTCTTGGCGAGGCCCGGCATCCCCTCGATCAGCATATGCCCATCGCAAAGCAGACAGAGCATCATGCTGCGGATCAGGTCTTTCTGGCCGACAATCCGGTTTTCCATTGCGCCTACAAGCGCCTGCATCTTGTCCGCCTTGACATCTGCGTCCGGTTCCTGCGATACGGATTTTCCCTTGGCCATGGGTGTGGTTCTCCCTTATGCGTGAAGTGTTTCGATCTTATTCATTCGCCTAAGAAAAGCAAAAGGAAACATGAAGTCTTTGATTTTACTAACAAAAACATCCATAAATTTTTCCCTAGAAATTATGATTTTGATTTTTACGCATGATGTTTTACGTTTATGCGGGCAACCCTAATATCAGGATCTCCGGCCTTGCGATACCCGACCCCCGACGACCATTTCGGCCCCGCCGGGCAGATGCTGAACCCCATTCTTTCCATCTGGCTCAGGCCGCGGGCGACGATCCGCTCTCTTCTGAATCGCCCCTCGCCTTTGTGGTTTTTTGTTTTGCTTTGCCTTTACGGGTTTATCAATGTTCTTCAGAGCGGTGAAAATAACCACATCGGCGATCAAATCAGCAGCCTTTCGGAGTTTCTGGCTGTGAGCCTTCTGTTCGGCCCACCCATCGCTCTGGCTTCGACCTATATCGGCGGCTATGTGATTGAACGCGGGGGACGAAGGCTGGGCGGTCAGGCGAGTCAAGCCGATCTGCGGCTTGCGCTTGTGTGGTCCTATACGCCACTGATTTTATCCGGGCTTATGTATTACCCCCGGCTTTCGGCCTTCGGCGGCCAGATTTTTACGTCCTCCTTTCAGAAGGGGAGATGGAGCGATTTATCGGGATCGCTAATGACTCTTGAGCTTGCAAACCTGGCGATTGTCATCCTTACTACGGTTTGGTCCCTGATCCTGCTTAGCCATATGGTCGCGCAGGTTCAGGGTTATGCTTCGGCCTGGCGGGGTTTCGGAAATATTCTGCTTGGGGTTCTTTATATTATTGCCGCTGCCGTCATCGTGTTTGGCGCTGCATTTCTGCTGGCCAAAATCAGCGGGCAAGTCTGAAAGGCCTCTATTCCTTAGTGAAGCCCGAATTTACTGCGTAGACGATGGCCTTGCAGAAGCTCAGATAAAGCTCGTCTGACAGTTTTTCGTATGTATCGTGATCCTTGCCGTCGTCCAGGCGGATATCGTTCCATGTCCCCTTACCGCCGAAGACCCACGCAGCCTGAATAGCTGCCAGCGCCCTTTGTGCCTTCAGGCTGAAATGGGGACCATACATTATATCCGGGTGTGGAACGCCCTCCAGAGGTGCTTTGGATTCCGCCAGAATTTTCTGACCCTTGCGAAACGTTTCTGCGAATTTTTCCTGCTTGTGGGCATCTGCGAACGCGGCAATCTCTGCCAGTTTCTTTTCGAGCCGGGAGTTGATTTCCTCCAGAGACGAGCGAAAAGGTATGGGGCGAACGGTTTCGTTTGCGGAGACCCGCCTGTAGGATACCCTCCAGACTCTCTCGTCACGGCTTTCAACCTTTTCCCATTGTGCTTCCCAGTAATCGGAGGCCAGCACCTTCACGACCTCGATGAACCAGCGGCCTCCCTGCCCCAACCCTGAGGCGATGCGGTCGGACATTTCCGGCTTGTCTGAGGGACGGTAATGCAGGCGTAAAAGCTGCCCCTGCTGCTCCCCTATTATCTTGAACCAAGCCAGAGGGTCCGGCGCGTAGTCTTTTGGCCCATCTTTGGCTGTGGCAGCTGCCATATCCGTAAAGCGCACATCCTTGCAGGTCTTGAACACAGAGCCTTCGGGCCAGAATTTTTCCGCCTTGATGTCCAGCTTGCGGCGGAGGACAGAATTGCCCCAATTCGTCAAAGCCACCGCCTGTGCAATCTGTGTGAGCATCCGTGTTCCTTTTCTTTACCTGATTTCAGACCGTATTATACCGCGCCTGACGAGGATTATCAGCAAGTGATTTATTCTTTTTTCAGACGGGGGAAAAGTAGACCGATCAGTAGTTCGAGTAGATCGTCTCTATCCTGCGGTCTTTGGCTATGCTGATGGGCGTTATGAGATTCTGCTCGTATATCAGGGACAGGCATTCATCCAGTTCGTCGATTCCGCTTTCCAGACAGGGCGGGTATTTTTCCCAGCGCAGGAGAATCAGGGATTGTACCGCACCGTTCTCGTATTCCAGTTCACGGAAGGATTGCACTTGGCCTATCTCTACACCTATGCCCTCCTTAAAGGCCCAATAAACCAGTTCGCTGCAATAAATTCTTTCCTTTTCAAAAAGAAAGAAAGGATCATATGGCTTTCCGTAATATATTTTTGCAGCTTCGAGTAGCTTTTTTGCGTATTTGGGCGTCAGACCTCTGACCCGCATTACCGTCAGGCGGCCGAACCATCCCCGCGCTATCCATTCCTGCAAGGGTGTTTCACGCACCGGACCTGCGGCTTCGACCACCAGGGGATTTCCATCGGCACCGATTTTGATTAAGCCCATATGCGAGTAGAGGCTTCCTGAAGCCATCAGGATCGCCAGAGTCTGGCCGCTGTCGCCGGTATGGAAGACCAGATCGCCGTCCTGGAGGGGTGGAAGGCTGGAAAGATTTGCCGATGTAAAAAAAACGTAGGAGTATATCACAGCCGGACATACAAGAAAAATAATGACAAAAAAGAGCAATATCTTGCTTTTCATTTTTTCCTGAGATCCCTGTTGCTAATGATTAAAAAGGCTCGACGTATCTCTTGTAGTATATTTTTGAGCGATTTTGAGCTTCGGTTAGCCTTTCTCCAGACAGGGCTCTTGCGATTTCTTCACGCAGCTCCTTCGCCTCGTAATACCCTTGTGCCGCAGAAATGTTCGCCCAAGCGTATGCTTCTATGGGATCCCGGCTCAATCCTTTTCCATATAAATACATCACCGCAAGGCTGTACTGCGCGTAATCGGAGCCCTTTTCTGCGGCCTTGCGATACCAAAAGACTGCTGCCTTGTAATCTTCGGGCATACCGTTTCCGTAGTGATACATTTTTGCGAGAAGAATTTGTGCCTCTGTATCTCCCTGCGATGCCGCCGAACGCGCTAGAAGTGACGCCAACCTGTAATCCTGAGCAACGTCCTCGCCGTCGAAGTAAAGACGTGCGAGGCTTGATTGCGCCAATGTATGCCCTTGCTCCGCCGCCAAACTGTACCATTTTACAGCCTGTTTATAGTTCTGAATCAAACCATCCCCTTCCTCATTCATCAAGCCAATCTTATACTGCGCTTGAACGTGACCTTTCTCTGCGGCTAGCGCGTATAACTCCGCGGCCTTTTTAATATCTTTTTCCATCCCTTTTCCGGTTTCATACTTCATGGCCTGAAAAAAAATCTGTTTAACCTCATTCGATCCTTCTTTTTTGGGATTTTCCTCTGTGTCTTGCACAATATCGCTCGTTCCGGATTCCGGAGCCGTTTCATTCAAGGCCGTTGCCTCATCATTTTTTTGAGAGGGTTGATCTGGCTGAGTGCCTACTTGTCGCTTCGGCTCTGCGCTCCATGCCGCGCACGGTGCGACCAAGATAAAAAGGAGGAGTAGGAACAGAGAAGCTTTGCGGCCAAAACGCATGATACGGTCCTTATTTATTTTCGTTTCTATGGGTAACACAGGACATGATGCAGGGGCAATATTCAAGACCTAACCCCTCCCCCTGTATGGCGGAACCCCCTGATCGGGCAGCCAGAGGGATTTCGGCGCGGGGCGGGTCTGGTAAAAGACGTCGATAGGTATTCCGCCGCGGGGGTACCAGTAGCCGCCGATCCGCAGCCAAGCGGGTTTGATTTCCTTTGCCAGACGTTTTGCTATTCCCACAGTGCAATCTTCATGAAAGGCGCCGTGATTGCGGAAAGAGCCGAGGAAAAGCTTGAGCGATTTGCTTTCGACCAGCCAGTCGCCGGGGACGTAGTCGATGACCAGATGCGCGAAATCGGGCGCGCCCGTGATGGGGCAGATCGAGGTGAACTCGGGGGCGGCAAAACGCACGAGATATTCCGTACCCTTATGCGGATTGGGTACACGCTCGATCACCGCCTGTTCCGGGGATTCAGGAAGTCCGGTCTTGCCGCCGAGTTGAGTCAGGCTGCCGTATATAGAATTTTTTTTCGTCGGTTTTTTAGACATGATTTTTTCCTTAAACGCCTCTGCGGTTGCCCCATATTAGCACATGAAGTTGCGGGAGGATTGTTGCCTCGTACCAGCGGTCCGCCGTCACCTTTTCCGCCAGCCAGCGGAGGCGGGCGTTTATACCTTCGATATCCACCGCGCCGCCTTCTTTATCGTCTCCGGCGGGCGGGGTGTGGTTTCCGGGCTGGAGATAGAGAGGGAGATCAGAATAACGCTTTGCCGCTTCCTTCGCATATTGATAGTCCGGTTCGTCGAACACCACGATTTTTAAGGCTATTTGTGGTTTGCTTGCGCCTGCGGCGATACATTGGTCCAATTTTTGCCAATCTGTTGACATTTCGCTTGAGGGCGGTTTGGGGCTGAGGGTCAGGACATTGAGATCAGCGAACCAGTCCTGCGCGATACTGCCCTGCGTTTCCAGAGCGAAGCGGTAACCCTTGGCCTTTCCGAGTTTTATTAAGGGTGCCAAAGGCTGGATCGCCGGATTGCCGCCGGAGAGGGAGACCATCAGGGCTTTGCCGCCGGAAAGTGCTTCGACCTCCGCGAAGACCGCCTCCGGCTTCATGGGTTTCCAAGTGTCGCGGAACTGGCTGTCCACGGCATGAAGTGTGTCGCACCAAACGCAGCGGTAATCACACCCCCCTGTCCTCACGAAAATAGTCGGCTGGCCGATCAGGGCACCCTCACCCTGAATCGTCGGCCCGAATATCTCGCTGACGCGAATCTTTTCGGTCATGGCCGGTATTCCGCCACGGTGCGGGGAGTTTCCTTGACGCGCACGGCGGTCACCTCATGCCACTTAGCCTTGCACCACTCATAGAAATGACGAGCGATCTGTTCAGCGGTGACATGATCGTCGCCGAGAACATCGTTAAGGTTTCTGTGGTCGAGTTTTGTGTCGATATATTCTTTCAGCGCGTCCAGTTCGCGGTAGTCGCGCACGAAGCCGTATTGATTGAGGGTTTGGGAGCACAACTCGACCTCGACGACATAATTGTGGCCGTGTATCCTCGCACACGGATGATCGGGCGGAAGCTGGTGCAGTTGATGCGCGGCGGAGAAATGGTATTCCTTGACGATCCGGTACATTCTAGATTGCCCTTTTGTCTTTTGCTTTTTCAACCGTTTTGATCCAGAAATCGGGGTCTTCGTAGTTTGTGGGGTCTACCACACCCGCAATATGGAAGGCTTCGCGGCGTTCCACGCAGGTACCGCAGCGCCCGCAATGAATCTCTCCGCCCTTGTAGCAGGACCAGGTGTTTATAAAATCAACCTTAAGCCTTGCGCCTTCCTCAACGATTTGCGCTTTTGTCTTTTCAAGAAAGGGTGTGTAGAGGCTGATTTTCGCATAATCTTCGAGCGCGTGGTTCTGCATGGCTTCAAAGGCGCGAATGAAGCCCGGACGGCAATCGGGGTATATGAAATGGTCACCGCCATGCACGGCGGCGGCGACGCTGTCCGCCCCCTGTGCGCTGGCTACGCCATAGGCGATGGCCAGCATGATGGCGTTGCGGTTGGGGACGACGGTGATTTTCATGTTGTCTTCGGCGTAATGGCCGTCCGGCACGTCGATGGCGTCAGTCAGCGCCGATCCGCCGAGCCTTTTGCCGACTTCGGAAATATCTATTCGATGGTGCGAGACCCCTAGCTTGTCGGCGGCCTTTTTGGCATACGCCAATTCTTTTTTGTGGCGCTGGCCGTAATCGAAGGAGATGAGGCCGAGGAGTTGACGCTCGGCGGCGACCTTGTAAGCCAAGGTCACGGAATCCAATCCGCCGGAGCAGATGACGAGGGTTTTCATAGTTTTATTCCTTGTTTTGTTGGCCGGGTAGGCTGCGACCGGCACCCTCTTTCGAAAGGCGGACTTGTTATAACAGACCTGACCGGAAATGCAAATTTTTCATACACCCCTGCCCTTCCCGGTTTGACCAAGGTCAAGGCATGGCGCGGCTTTCGGGGATAGGTTCGGGGTGTTTAAAAGAAGAGGATTTGCAAGTGTTGAAAAGGATTGTTCTTGAACTGGCCCGGACCCATGAGTTCCCGCAAGGCTCCGCCGAGTGCGGGTATGAGATTGTTGCGCCGCTTGACGGGGCAGGGCATCTGGATCTTGAGGGCTGGAAAAGCCAGAAGGATAAGTGCGTTGTCCGCCGTTTCTGGAAAAATGAAGATGACCAAAGGGGCCGCCTCGTCCATCACAAGGGGCATCAATGGGCCATCGCGTACGACGATGCGCGTCTGGACGAGGAGCCGATTTTCCGGTTCGATCAGCATGTCTTCAAAGAGGGCGAGTATGTCTCGATCACCGAGCAGGACGAGACGCCCCTACCGTTTAAAATCGTCTCCGTGAAATAAATTATAACGACGTAAACAGAAAGGCTTATCCGATGCTTTCCGATCCCCATGACCTTGCCCATGAACTGCCCGAGCATAAAGATGCGATTCATGCCTTAAAGACCAATAACAGGCACTTTGCGAAGCTGTTCAGCGAATACGACCTGATCAACAAGGATGTCCTGCGGATCGAAAAGGGTATAGACGCCCGCAGCGACGAGCATCTTGAAAACCTCAAGAAGAAGCGCCTGTCGCTCAAAGATGAGTTAATGCAGATGATCGAAACTTTTGAGGGCTGACGTAGTTAAGGCTGATTATTTCACTAACCTGCAGACGTCGTCGAAGTTGTTTACATCACAGCGGATTTTGAACGCCGTGTCGGGTTTTCTGTTGCTTCTGCATTCGGCGTCGAAGGTATTGTAAAAATGGGTTCCTCCGCCCTGCTGGTTCCAAGCAACTACTTTAGCCCGGTCGAAACAGGCCTCAAGGGAGGGCAGTTCCCTGCGTTTTTCCTCCGCCATTGTGCCCACATAGAGAACGAGATCGTATTTCCCTTTCGGAGGCGCCGTTTGAGTTGCAGCGTCCTGAGAACAACCCAGAGTTATGATCGATGCGGTAAAAGCCGAAGCGAGTCTGGTGAATATCGTTTCCATTTTATACCTCTGTTTTTTATGGTTACAGGTGGATATTATGAGCTGTGACTTAAGTGAAACTTAAAGCGTTATTAAAGTCATTAACTCTTTATAATTACAGGATTTTTTAGACTCTCGATGATCGAAAAGCTCATCCTGCATATCGGGCAAAGCAAGACGGGGACAAGCTCCCTGCAGGCTTTGCTTAGCGAAGAGCGTGAAACCCTCTGGGATAACGGCGTGCTTTATCCCGATGTTTTTTTTAAAGGGGTGGCTCTGGAGCTTGTCGAGCATAATGCCTTCGCCGAGTCCCTGTCGGGCATCATGCGCTATCCGCATCTTCATCCGGAGGCCTATGCCGAGAATTTTTTGAAGCAGATGAATGAATATTCCTGCGATACGCTTCTGCTGAGCGCGGAGAGTTTTTTCGGTACGCCGCAAATCTGGGCGGCCGGGACGCCGGAAGAATTTTTTACCCTTCACCGGAAGAAGATCGAAAAGCTCAAGGCTCTGCTGCCCGCCAAGCACGTCCATATCGTGCTTTATCTGCGGAGGCAGGATTTGTGGCTGGAATCCGCGATCGGGCATATCATCCGCTATGAGGGGCTTCTGGGGCAGAAAGTTTATGAAAACGACGAGCAGGCCGCACAGCTTCTAGCGCCGCATCTGGATTACCTGAGACTTGTTCATCTCTGGCGGGAGATCATGGACCCCGCCGAGTTTTCCGTTGTCCCGTATGAGCGCGGGGTGTTGCGCGGCGAAGATACGGCGCAGGATTTCCTTGCCCGTACAGGTTTGGACGCGTATTTGAAAATTGACGAAAGTATTCCCCGGAAGCTTGAGAATTTGAGTTGGAGCGCCGAGTGCCTGACGATCAAGAAGGCGTTGAATGCGCTGCCGAAAAGCAAAGTGCGTGAGCGGACGGCGATTGATCTTCTGAATGCTCTCGATCAAGACAAAGGCTTGCCGCGTACACGTTTTTCAATCGCGCCGGAGATCAAGGATCGGGTGTGGGAGCAGCACAAGGCCGATAACCGCCTTCTGGCCCAGAATTTCGGGGGACCGGCGGGGTCGTTTTTCAGCCTGCCGGATCATCCCCCTGCCCCGCCTGAAACTGCTGTCGATCCGGCGGCGGTCTTTGCTTACCTTAGGCGTTTCGAGCGGGCGTATTACAGCCCGTGGCGGCTGATTTCCGAACATCTTCTTTTCCTGAAAGGAGAATTCAGAAACCGACTTCCCTCGCTTTACACACGAATGAAGGCGATCGCCCGTGGCCTTCGATCCTCCTCCGCTTGACCGCTTCTAAAAAGCGTGGTCTCTAAAGACGTTTACCGTATTTTTTTCGGATGTCCCAATGAATCTTCTTTTGCATATCGGTACACACAAGACTGCTACGACCAGCCTGCAGCACTTCTTTGCGCTGAACCGTGCTCTTCTTCGTTCATATGGATTTTATTATCCCGAGAACGATGACAGCGCCTACGCTTTTAATTTTCTGGCTTCGCGTGTGGCTTTCGGAAAAAGCGCAGAGACAGCTGCTTTTCTGGCGTCTGCTAGGGAAAAGGCCAAGGACTCCGGGTGTCAGAGCGTTTTGATCAGCGGCGAATCCTTTTATGCGATGACGGGTTTTTTCATCGACCTGCAAAAACGTGAGCGCAGCGGGGAGTACTGGGAGAACGAGACGCGACTGGTTCAGGAGGTCAGGGAGGCTTGCGCTGGCTATGAGAAGATCAGTGTCACCTGCACTTTCCGGCCGCAGGATGAGCTTGCTGGATCGCTTTACAATCAATTCGTCAAAAATGTCTTCGGGATTGATTCCAGCTATTCAGAATTTCTGGCGCAATCCCGTGATATTTATCATTATGAAAAACATATCGAATTGTGGGAAAAAGCCTTTGGTAAAGATTTTATTCAACTCAAGAATTTTGATTCCGTAAAAAAGGACATCATCCGCGATTTCTGTCATTCCTTCCTGAAGGATGCGTGTTTTGAATATGCGACGATCAAGGACCTGGAGGCCAACACCCGCTTGAGCCGGGATGTTCTTGAGGTCAAGCGTCTTTATAATTCTATACATCCTGATCCGGCTCTGGCCTTCGTTTCCGCCCGCTCCTTCCGGGCGATCAACGATCATTTTCCGGATTCTGAGGGATATCAAATTTTTGCAAGCCGTAAAGAACAAGTCGCTTTTTTTAAGGATTTTCAACCCGGAAACGACCAACTTGCGAGTGCTTACGGTCTGGAGCCTATCCCCGTCTTGATTGGAGATCAGGAGCCGACCTATCCGGGGCTGAGCGCAGAGAAAACTTCCGAGGTCTATCTCAGGTTCTGCGAAGATCTTTATTCCTTTCGTAACAGAATAGAGTTGGGCTTGCGCCGAGCCGCACGCTTCATCATGGAGAACATACCCGGAGGCAAGACCCTTATGGCGCCGGTGCGGAAGGTACAAAACAGTCTAAGGCTGAGACTCGGCGGCTGGTGACTCAAACGTCCGTGAATTTCTGGATGACAATAAAGTTCAGGTATTTCAGGTTTTTCGGGTTGCTCGGGCATTTCAGGATTTCCCTGATGCCGTAACGGCCTGCGCCCCAGACCGTGACCAGATAGGGCATCTGGTACAAATCCGCCCCGAAGGGGTCCAGTTCGCTTGCCCCCTCGTAGCTGTGCAGAGAACTGTGTTCGAGAATGCATAGCC
Organism: Alphaproteobacteria bacterium; assembly: GCA_018000295.1. Taxonomy (GTDB): domain Bacteria; phylum Pseudomonadota; class Alphaproteobacteria; order Micavibrionales; family Micavibrionaceae; genus JAGNKE01. The sequence goes on from JAGNKE010000030.1 coordinate 14,644, forward strand.
CCCCCGGCTTTACACACGACATCCAGGCATTCAGGCATTTTTCAGGATCATAGCTGTGGTCGAAGGAGTTGCTGTAGATGAAATCGCATTTTTCGATCCACTCCGGCTTGACCTCGTGGAAGTCCCACTGGAGGGTGTTTTCAAACTGCGTGGCCGTTTCCGATATCTCCGTGCCTAATACGTCACAGCCTAACAGTTCCCTGAACCATTTCTGCTCCAACCCGCGGCGCGTACCATGACAAAGCCCAAATTCGGGGTTCGGGATGCGCTTTTTGATATAGGATGCAAGGAATTCAATGTTTTCCCGAACCACCCAGACACGGTCAATTTTATCCTTGTTGCCGCGGGTTTGAACGGCGCGGTATTTTTCATAGTCAAATTTTCCGTCAGGTGTAGTGTAGGAATGCAACGTGTAACCCTTTTCCGGATTATAATCCCTGCTGACATTCATAATGAGGTAGCCACGCGAGAGGGCTATGTTCTTGATCAGTTTTTTTAGCGCCACAGGGGTATATCTCTATAAAGGACAGGTTTTCAGGCGGAACGTAACAAAAAAGTCAAATCCGGTCAAAGCGTAATATGTCTTTTCCCGATCCTTAACCCACAAGGAGATATGCCAAACATCCCACACCCCGACTTGTTTTTCCCTTCAATATCCGCCATGCTGCCTCCATCTTTCAGAATAGGGATTTTATCAGCCGTGGCGTATTCGTTTTTTGGGGTCATCAATCTGAGAGATGAGGTCAGAAAAACACTTTCCGGGCTTTTTGACCGTTATCTTACTTCAGATATGAAAGTTTATGATATCGGCTGCGGGAACAAGCCTTTTGGGCCGATTCTGGCCGGCAAAGTCAAGGATCATATCGGCGTGGATATCGAGGACGGGTTTTATGACTCCCATCACATTGACCTCATCGGCAGCGCCTACCATGTCCCTGTCGAAGACGGCACCGGAGATGCGGTGATTTCTTCCCAAGTGATCGAGCATCTGGACCGCCCCGTCGATGCCATCAAGGAAACCGCCCGCGTTCTTAAGTCCGGAGGGGTTTTGCTGATTTCCTTTCCCTTTCTTTGCCCTATTCATGCTGAGCCGCATGATTACACGCGGTTTACGGAATATGCGATGAGCAAGCTTCTGAAGGATCATGGGTTCGAGATCGTCGAGATGAGCCGCATCGGCGGATTCTGGTATATCGCGGGGATGTATCTCCATATGTACCTGAAAAGCTTCGACCGAGGGCTGCTCAAGAAAATCCGGCTTGTTTCTGCGCTTTCGTGGGTTTTTCTGTGGCTTATTACGCAAATTCATCGGTTGGAGGGGGCGGTCATGAAAGCCGCGGGTAAAAACCCCGAAGAGCTGCGGAAAAAGTGGACCGTCAATTATACCTTCGTGGCCAGGAAAGGGGCGCAGCCGGGATGAAAACTATCAAGCGCATCAAGAGTTTCCGCGCCACCGTGGGCTGGCTGTCGCGACTGACCGGCAGCAAATACAAGGCCGCACGCTTTCTGATTTCTGCCCGGAAAAAGCCCGGATTATTGGGTGCGGGTGTCTATAACCAGCTTCCCGTGGTGTTCCGACGACAAGATCTAGGTGCCCTCAAGGAGGTTCTGATCGACCGGGAATATGCGTTTCTGAAGCCGCATATTGCCAAAATGGCGCCGCTGCAGGTTCTCGATATCGGGGCGCATATCGGCACGTTTGCCCTGTGGTGCCTTGCGACCAATCTGGCCGCCGAAATCTACAGCGTGGAGGCTGACCCGTATACGTTCGATATCCTCAAGCGTAACCGCGCCCCCGTCCACGAGCAGAGATATGTCTGGAATTGCCTGCACCGTGCGGCGTGGAAAGATGAGTCGTATCTGGCCTTTTCCGACAAGGGTGACAGTATGAGCCACAGGGTTGCGGAAGCCGGCTCTCTTAAGGTGCTCGGTGTCACTCTCTCCAAGATTCTGGAATTGAGCCGCTATCAGCAAGTCAATCTTATGAAAATTGATATCGAAGGTGCCGAGGAAGCTTTTCTCCTCGCCGAGCCGGACCTACTGAAAAAAGTCGAGATGCTTGTTGTTGAAATCCATCCCAAGCATTGCAACGAACAGGCGGTCCGTGATCTTCTGAAGCAGCATTTTCCGATCATCGAGGAGATTCAGGGGCGCAAATCCTCCAAACCCTTGCTTTTCTGCCGGAAAGTGCTTTGATATGGTTCTGCGGAACTTGCAGAAGTCCAAGAGCCGTTTCCTTACGCAGGAGAATAAACGCAGTTTCTCCGGAATCGTGCTTCTGGGTTCCCAGCGCGTTTTTCAGAAATCTTTTGGTTTGATCTCCACCTATTTTCTCGTCCGTGCGCTTACTCAGGATGAGTTCGGGATGTATAGCTTCGTCATTGGTGTGGTCAGCACGATGACGATTTTCGGGTTCGGCGGACTTAAAAACGCCATCATGCAGTCCGTGGCGCGCGGACATCGGGGGACTTACCGCAAGGCGGTTCCTCTTTCCTTCTCCGGGTGTCTTCTGGGCAGTTTCCTGATCCTTGCCTTATCACAGTTCTATTCCAAAACCGGGCAGACGGAACTTTCGACCGCCCTTATGATCGCCGCTTGTTTATTGCCCTTTTACGAAGGGTTTTCGCAGTGGCGAAATATCAGGATCGGCGAGGAGAAGTTTTCCGCGTTTTTTAAACAGGAGACGTTCTGGCAGTTCACGATGCACAGCACGATGGTCGCAGTCGCCCTGCTGTATCCGCATAACACCTCCCTGCCCGTTCTGGTTTTTCTTGGCGTTCCGGCTGTTCTCAATACGATTTTCACGCTGAGAGATTTTCGTTCTATTGCGCCGGAGGAAACGGACGAGCCAGAGAGTGTTTCCTATGGTTTGAGAACCTCCTTTTATGCGGCCTTCAATACGATTGCCGTTAATGCCGACAAGCTTTTCCTCTTTGCGTTTCTTTCCCCTTCGGCTACAGCGATTTTCGTCGCGGCTGAGCGTATTCCTGAGGTTCTCCGGAATGTGGTTCAGGATGCTATCGCGGTCTATGCCCCGCGCTTTGCCCGCGAAGAGACCTATACAAAAAATCTTGATGACCTGTTGAAAAAGGCCGCGCTTGTGATCGGGCTGGCCGTCTTTATTTTTGCGTTTACATTGCTGCCGTGGATTTTAATATTTGTTTTCGGAGAAAACTATTCTGAATCAGTTGTATACGCACAAATTCTCTGCCTTTCGGTGGCGATCGGCAATGCCTCGAATATTCGGTTCCGCTATATCCGTTCGAAACTGGATACCGGGAATTTTGCGAAAATAACAATCTTTACCTCGGTTTTACGGATTGCGATGTCTGCTCTTCTGATCCCCGTTTACGGGATTGCGGGGGCGGTGGCGTCCGCTTTTGCCTATCGCGTGATTATGACTCTCACGGTAGACTGGGTGATCCGAACGCATTATCTGAAGGCCGTAAAGTAAACTCATGGACCCCCATACCGCCATCCTGCCTCTGATTACCGTGGGGATTACCGCCTATAACGCCGCGGGGACGATTGAGGCCGCGGTCGAGTCCGCGTTGGCGCAAAACTGGAAGCCGAAAGAAATCATCGTTGTCAATGACGCTTCGAGCGACTGCACGGGCGAAATTCTTGATGCTCTGGCCTCAAAATTCCCAGATATCCGTGTGATTCATCATCCCGAAAACAAAGGCGTTGCCGGTGCGCGGAATACGATCATCCGCGAGGCCAGAGGCACATTTCTTGCTTTTTTCGACGATGACGACCGGAGCGATCCGATGCGACTGGATAAGCAATATCTGCGGATCGTGAGCTATGAGGAGAAATATGCGGGCATTCGGGAAGTCATCTGTCACTGCTCCCGGATTCAGCACTATCCCGATGGATCGGAGCATTACGAACCTACGGCAGGCATGAATGAAGACGGGCTATGCCCTCGCGGAGAGGCGATGGCCAAGCGCATTCTCTATGGGCTTCCGGTCGAAAACGGGTTCGGCTCCATGGCTTCTTGCTCACAAATGGCTCGGCTTTCGACGTATCAAACCCTCGACGGGTTCGATGAAGATTTCCGGCGGTGCGAGGATACGGATTTCAATGTCCGGTTTGCACAAAATGGCGGGCATTTCGCCGGGATCGCCGAGCCTATGGTTCATCAAACCATGACTCCGGGCAACGATAAAACGCTGACGCAGGATGAAGACTATTACCGCAAGCTGATCATCAAGCACGCGATTTTCATAAGAAACAGCGGGGTTTCGCCGTTGTTCTGTTCGCGCTGGCTGGATGCGAAATATGCCTATCTGCGCGGGAAAAAAGGGCTTTTCTTCTGGAAAATTATTAAGCTCTTTTTCAAATATCCGCGCCTCACCTATCGCCGGATGAAATGGGCGTGGCCGAATAAAAAATTCAACAAACATGCTCAGGAATTCTATAAAAGTTTCTCATGACCCTGCCCCTGATCACCATTGGGATTACTGCCTATTGCGCGGAAGAAAGCATCGAACGCGCCGTCCGCAGCGCCCTGGCGCAGGACTGGGCGAATACGGAAATTCTGATCGTCGATGATTGTTCAACGGACGATACAGTGAAGGTTGTCAGACAGGCCATTGCAGAAGCAAAGAAAGCACGGCTGATTGTGCATGACCAAAACAAAGGAGCGGCGGGGGCGCGTAATACGATCCTGCAGGAGGCCAAGGGCGATTTTATTGTTTTCTTTGACGATGATGATGAGAGTCTTCCGCATCGGCTTTCCCGGCAATATGAGCGCATCGTTTCCTATGAAAAGGAAACTGGAGCCGACCTTGTGTTGTGTTATGCGTCGGGCGAGCGGCTTTATCCAAATGGGTATCGCAAAATTCTGGACGCTATAGGCTCACAAGAGAAAGTTCCGCACGGGTCCGGGATGGCTGACCGGATTCTTTTTTACGGAGGGGAGAAAGAGTGCTTTTATGGTTCGGGCACGCCGACCTGTTCCCTGATGGCGCGGAGAGAGGTTTTTGAGAAGGCTGGCGGCTTCGATGAACATTTCAGACGTGTCGAGGATTTAGATTTTTCGGTTCTCTGCGCGCTGATGGGGGCGCATTTTATCGGCTGTCCTGAAAAGCTTTTTGTTCAGCACGCTACAGAATCCTCGGATAAAAGCGCCGATAAAAATCTGGAGGCGGAACTGCAACTGGCCGAAAAGCACCGCGCCTATCTGGAGCTTATAAACCGCTACGTCTATGCGCGGGAGTGGCCGAAAATCCGCGCCAGCCACTTCAAGCGAGACTATAGGACCTTTTTTGCCACTTTGTTTCCTCTGTTCCTGCATCATCCGATTGCGGTCACGCGGCATCTTTTAAAAACCGGGCCTGCGCGCTTTTTCCATGAGCGAAAAATGAAGCAAGCGCCCGATCCCTCTTCTTTGAAAATCCTTGTCTGCTGTCGGGCCATAGACAATATGGCAGGCGGCGTGGAGCGGATGTCCTCCGCTCTTATGAACGAGATGGTGAAGTGCGGGCATTCGATCAGCCTTATGACGCTCGACCCCGAGAACGCGCAGTCGTTTTATCCGCTCGATCCCTGTATCGTCTGGCACAAGGTGGCGGTCGGCGATCCTTTACGAAAAGCAACGCTTTCCGAGATGATCCAGAGGGCTTTAAAGGTTCGAAGAATCGTTGGCGCGGTTCGACCGGATATCATAATCGGGTTTCAGGACGGGCCTTATCTCAGCACCCGCGTCTATACACTCGGGATGGGGTATCCGATTATCCTGGCGGAACGGAACGCACCGACCCGCTATGACCATATTCAATCGGGCAAATACAGGAAGTTTATTTATCAAACTTTTCGTTTTGCGCGATGCATCACCATTCAGTGCGAAAGTTACCGGGCGCATTATCCCGCTTATCTACGTGCGAGAATTGTGACGATTCCCAATCCGGTTTTTCCCGCCGCTCCTGAAAATCTGGGGGAGGTGAAAAAGAGGAAAATTCTGCTTTCAGTCGGACGGCTGGAATACCAGAAAAATTATTCCGTTCTTATCCAAGCGTTTGCCTTGCTCGCTCCGAAGCATCCTGACTGGATTTTGCGGATTGTCGGAGAGGGCGTGGAGCGTAAAGACCTTGAAAATCTGATCGCTGAGCTTGATTTGTCTGGCCGCGTGGAACTGCCTGGAACGACGGATAAGGTCAGCTCTGAATACGCGCAGGCCCGTCTGCTGGCCCTGCCCTCTCGCTGGGAAGGTTTTCCGAACGTGATCGCCGAGGCGATGGCGCATGGGGTTCCCTGTGTCGGGTTTGCAGGCTGCGCCGGGGTGAGCGATTTGATCCAGCATGGACTTAACGGACGGCTGGCCGCCGGAAACGGAGATCCCGAAACTTTGGCGGATGAGTTAAGCTTTTTGATGAGCGACCCGGAGCAACTCGTGCAGATGGGACGTTCGGCCATAGAGAGTGTTCAAGCCTACCGCCCTGAGCATATTTACGATCTCTGGGAGCAGTTGTTCAAAGAGGCGGCGCGTACATGAAGCTGATGTTCGTCATCAAAACCATGACGCATGGCACGGGCGGGGCCGAGAGAGTGCTTAGCCAGATCACGTCAGAGCTGTGCGGACTTGGCCACGAGGTAAGCCTTGTGACTTTCGATTCTCTGGGACAAAAACCCTTTTACGCTCTGGATGAGCGCATTCGCAGAATTGATCTTGGCCTTGGCGATCCGCAGAAAAAATCAGGCGTTGCTATTACTTTAAAGCGCATTTCCGCTCTGCGCCGCACCGCCCGCTCGGAACAACCCGATGCCGTTATCGCCTTCATGCACAGCGCCTTCGTTCCCGCCGCCTTTGCCTTTGTCGGCACGGGCATCCCCGTTATCGGCAGCGAGCATATCGTCCCGGCGTATTATGACCGCCGCAAACTGGAGTTCGCTTTTTTCCTGTTCAGCCTGCCTTTTTTGAGAAAAATTACCGTTGTTTCAAAGAAAATCCGCGACTCCTATCCTGCCTTCGCTCGGCGCAAGATGGTTGTGGTTCCCAACCCTGTGAAGCGGCCCCTTCCGGGCCTTGAGGGGCTTCGTGATCTTACCAAAAGGCCTGTTATTCTGAATGTCGGACGGCTTGATCCGCAGAAGGATCAGGAAACCCTGATCCGCGCCTTTTCAGCTCTTACGCCACGCTTTCCCGATTGGGATTTGCGGATTATCGGGGAAGGAGGGCTTCGTCCTGAACTGGAAAATCTTATTTCTGAACTGAACCTCAAAGGCCGCGTTTTTCTTCCGGGTCTTTCCGGTGATATAGACCGTGAATATGCCGCTGCCTCTCTTTTCGTTATTCCTTCGCGCTACGAAGCGTTTGGCCTTGCGACCGCCGAGGCCATGACCTACGGAATTCCGGCCATCGGGTTCGCGGACTGCCCGGGGACGAATGAAATTATAGAAGACGGTCACAACGGATTACTCGCGAAGGGAGAGCACCGCGTGAACGCCTTAGCGGAATTCATGGAGAAACTTATGAAGTCCAAGGAATACCGCAAACAACTGGGAGAAAAGGCTTCGGTCAGTCATGCTCAACTGACTCCTGAGTCCATTGCGCGGCTCTGGGACGATTTCCTGCGCGGCATTATATCGCCTTAATTTTATACATAAAGTCTACACCCATACGGCTCTCATCGAGCAAGAAATGGATCTGGAGTAAATTCCCAGCGGACAGAAACTCCCTATCAAATTTTCTTTCTACATAAGGGATGCTCATATCGATTGCCATGCCGTAGGAGTTCATTAGTGCTTTTACACGTTTGCTGACGATATTCGAAATCTCGCAGGCGGCATCCTCAAGAACATTCCGGTCTATGATTACGTCCGGGCCGTAGATTTTCTGCACCAGCATTTTGAGAAGATTCTGCTCGAACCCGAACCTCAGGATTGAGCGCATATATTCCTGTTCGCTTTCCACCAAGGCATAAATGATATGGCTTTCGTCTTTATTGTTCGGGGCATCGCTGACAATTATCTGGTTGTGAAACATCACCTCTATGACGTGCGAAACAGAAGCGCGAATGACCTTGCCTATCTCGCCTTGAAGTTCTTCCGCAAGCTTCCTGATTTTTTTCAAGGATTCTTCAGTCATCGGCTTTGACCTTGCTCTCTGTGAGCTTTTGCACAGCCGCGTCGATTTTTGCCTTCAGAGAGTCGAGATCAACAGGCTTGACGAGGTATGAGCACGCTCCGGCTTCCAGAGCGTCCTTGACCGATTTCTTTTCGCTCTCGCCCGTCATCATGATGATCGCCGTCTCTGAAAAGCGTTGATCCGCCTTACACTCCCTCAGCAGGTCGAAGCCGTTTTTGTTTGGCATTCCCCAATCCAGAAGGACGATGTCGTATTTATTCCGGGCAAGCATTTCCTGTGCTTCCACGCCATCAGAGGCCGCATCGACATGGGCGACCCCGAGCATGACCAGTTGCTGGGCCACCAGTTTGCGGATGATCATGTAATCATCGACGATCAAAACTCTTAATTTTTTGTAATCCACGCGATTGTTACCCCTTTTGCGCGGTTTATTCACTTGCAGCATAGCGAATTGTCGTAACTAAATTCTAAACAAAATGCGGTTTTTTAAGGTTTTATCCCTGACCCTCAACATTATTTTAAGACCTTGGCCTTAGAGTGTGACTTAAACGCAGGGTCGGTTTTCCGGGCGCTCATAATGGATAAGAAGATTCTCTTGGCTGATTACCACGCTCTGGACGTGCTGGACCACGTACTCGGACGGGTGACGCACAAATTCAGCAATCTTATTTGCCCGGTTCTGGGGTTCAGCGAAATTCTGGTTAAAATGAATAAGGATGAGGCTCTGCGCGAGTTTATTGAGCATACCTATGACTATTCCACGGAACTCCGTGCCTTTAACGACTTTCTGGGCGCCAGCGATCTTCTGTCAGGCACAAGCCTGCAGAGCCGCGTGACACCTTATTCCGAAGCCTTCCTCAAGAGCTATGGGGATGCGCTGACCTTTCTTACGGGGGTCAACGCCAATTTCCCCCCTAAGGAGGATGCGCCGCTCTGCCTCCGCCATGATCCCGGGGCGCTTGAAGCCGTGATGACCCATATTATTTGCAACGCGCTTGAGGCCGGGGCTGAAGCGGACTGCCTTCAGATTTCCTGTGAATACCAAAATCTTTCCGACGATCTGGGGCAAATCTTAAACCTCAGTCCCGGAGAGTATGGCCAGTTTACTCTTTCCGGACCTTCTCCTGCGGCCTCTCCGGAAACCCTCACGCAGGCTCTGTACCCCCTTTATACGACCAAGGATATTTCCCGCCATAAGGGCATGGGGCTTTGGCACAGCTACCGCCTGATGCGGCGCATGGGCGGAACGATGCTTCTCTTTAATGCCCCTGATCAGAGAACCTGCCTTTCGCTCCTTTTGCCCCTCTTAACAGACAGAGAGTCCTAAGATGGCGCGTATCCTTATCGTCGATGACGAACCCGGTGTAATCATTACGCTTAAGACGATGCTTAAGGTGGACGGGCATGAGGTTGTTATCGCCGAAAACGGTGTTTCGGGCATTGAATGCCTGCAGATACATAAGGGTTCCCTTGATCTCGTGATCACGGATATCCAGATGCCGGAAATGGACGGGTTGCAGTTTATCTCGCGCCTTCTGGATATTACCCCTGATTTGCCGGTGATCGCCATTTCCGGCGGGGGAAACAGGCTTTCGAACCTTGATCCTCTGGCCAGCCTTAAAGATAAAATTTCCGGAACTGTCCGCAAGCCGTTTACGCATGACGAACTTTTCCAGGCGGTCAACGCCGCTCTTGATTCTGCCTTGAACCGGAGGTCAGGTTTATGACCCCGGAATCAGTGCGCCCCTCCAGGCCCATGAATATCTATAAAATCTTCTTCCTGTTTTTTGCCGGGGTCGGTTTTATTGTTTTCAGCCCTATCCTGATCATCTTTCTTGATACGGTCAGCGCCTTTCACACCTCCAATAAAATCCGTGAGCAAAACCAGATCGTCAACCAGACGCGACTGCTGAATTACAGCCTGATCCTTGAGACGCAGAAGGCGATGGCTCTTATTTCCGGAACCAAGGAGAACCGCGATATTTTCAAATCCGGATGGAAGGATGTCCGAAAAGAAAACAGCGAAGCCCTGAACGCCCTGGTCCAAGCAGCGATGAGTATTTCGGATACCCCTAAGACAGCCCTGACCCTGCAGGAGCTTGAAAAAGCCCGCCTGGCTTCGGAGCAATTAAGCGCTACCCTAGAAAAGGATGAGTATATCCACCCTGAAACTTTCCTTGATACCCAGAAGCATCTTAGCGAAACTCTGGCTCTGCTGCGGATTGAAATTCTAGAGCCGCAGAGCGCTGCGGAATTTGCCTTTCAACAAAGCTTTCTTGTCCATAAAACCGCCCAGAACCTCCTTGATCTGACCGCCTATGAGGGAAACCTGCTTCTCTCCTTTATTCATGCCGGCGAAAATCTTGACGATTCAACCATGCAGCGGCTGACCCTGCTGCGTGACACCGCGCAAACCGAACGCTCCCAGCTCACTCGGCAGATCGAAAAAATCAACAGAGGAAAAAATTTCTCGAACGATAATCCTGGTTTCGGTGTGTTTTACGGGCTTCAAGATTTCGAAGATTCATTTAAAAACCTTGATGAGATGAGGCGCCGCATTTATTCCTCCAGCATGGCGGGTGAGCCTTATCCCGTTGCCGCACAGGAATGGAAAAAGAGCTTTGAACAGGCTCTGGAGAGTATCAAGAGGCTGGAGGACGTCGTTTCCATGCCTGCCGAAGCCGCCCTGCAGGATCATCTCAAAAGCCTGACCCGCCGCCTGTCCCTGATTACCGTTGCCGGACTGGTTGCCATCGGTATTCTTTACATCCTCTTCCTTATCCTTAAGGTGCGGATTTTGAAACCGATTGGCCTCGTTACCAAGAGAATGACTGAACTTGCCGCTGGGGATCTCGAACTTGACCTTCCGGAGACTACACGGATGGACGAAGTGGCCGAGATGATTGAGGCGCTCAAAGTCTTCAAACAGACCGCCCTCAACGCCCGTAGACTGGCGACCATCCCCGAACGCAACCCCGATCCCATCATCGAGTTGAACGAGAACGGGATGATCACCTATATGAACGAAGCGGCTATCCGCGAGTTTCCGAATATGTACATGGTTGACGGCACCGTTCACCCGATTTTCAAGGATTTCGTCGATCTGCAGATGGAGAGCCTGTCAGCGCGAAAAAACACGGTTCTTCATGTGCGTAAAGTTAATGATAAATATTATGAGCGGTATACGACGTTTGTTGAATTACAAGACAAGTCCCTGATCCGCGTCTTCCTGCGCGATATCACCGAAAAAGTAAAACAAGAGAGCGCCCTGCAGGAAAGCCAGGAACGCGCACAGGCCTTCATGAACGCCCTTGAGTCCAGCAAAACAGGTCTGATCGTTCTGCATTTCCTGAACGGGAACTGGATGGTCGATTTTGTCAATGGCAGCTTCACGCATATGACGGGTTACAGACTTGACGAGATCAAAGCCTCACCTTTCAGTTTTCTGTCCGGCCCCTTTACAGACCTATCAGCCTTAAGTTTCCTTAAAAGCCGGATTGAACGGCGCATGAGCGGAAGCTGCGAACTCCTTTGTTACAAGAGCGACGGTTCTGCGTTCTGGGTGCGGATGCAAGTCGCGCCGATCCTGAACCGACAGGGCAAAATCAACAAATACAGTTTGATGCTGGAGGATATCACTGAAGAGCGCGAGCGAGAGGACGGAGCCAAAAAGCAGCAAAATCTTGTCGCTGTAGGGGAAATGGCAGGAGGGATGGCGCACGAAATCAATAACGCGCTCCAGCCCATTCTCGGCCTGAGCGAAGCCTTGACCAAGAAATTTTCCTCCGATCCTGAGGCCCATGAGCAGTATGAATTGTCAAAAGTTGTTTATGAGTATGCGCTCTATGCGAAAAACATCGTCAGCGATATGCTGTCCTTCACGCGTCAGGACAGCAGCGTTCTTACCCCTGCCAAAGCCTGCGATATTCTCGACCAAAACCTTAAGCTTCTTCAGGGCGGCCTTCCTGACCGCGTGCGCCTTGTCTGTGAGAATATTCAAGATGGCTCTTCCGACGAGCGGCTTGACGCCACAATCCATATCAACCCCACAGGATTTTTCCAGATCATGGCCAACCTGATCAAAAACGCCTGCCATTCTATGGACGACAACGGAACCATCACCGTCGGATACTGCGAACGATCCGTTTCCGATGATAGCGCCTTAAATCTTCCTTCTGGCTCATATTTCGAGATTCAGGTCCGGGATACGGGGTGCGGGATGGACGATAAGACAAAGGCCAAAATTTTTGAACCCTTTTTTAGCACAAAAGAAGTCGGCGAAGGCACAGGGCTTGGGCTTTCCGTAGTTTACGGCATCCTGCAGAGATGGGGCGGGCATATCGATGTGGCTTCCGCGCCCGGGAAAGGTTCGGTTTTTACGCTTCTTATTCCCATAGAGGACCAGAGCGTTCAAGGCTTGCTGCCGGATATGGCCACGGCCGCTCTTAAAAACGGTGTTCCAGCGCCATAACCACCGTGCGGCCCAACTCGTTGGAGCCGTCGCGGCCGATCAGGGGATGCTGGATAAAGAACGGACGCTCCTCATGCTCCTCAGCTAGATTATAGCCGTTAAGAGAGAGTGTCGTCTTTTCTGTAAAATTATAAGCGGCCCGGGCGTTCAGAACCACATATGAACTCACGTCCTTCTGCCCATAGGCATCGAAGAAATCCGCCGTCACAGTTGAGTATTTAAACCCCGATACAAAATGCACGTCTGTGCCCAGTTCGAACGGGCCTTTTTTGTAGTCCAGAGCCAGATTGATTTTATGGTCGGGCTGGGCGTCCTCGAAATTGAAGCGGTGGTCGGGGATTCCGGTTTCGCTGTCGGCCAGAAGCGAATAGGTATAATTGATATTCCAATTCAAAGATTCATCCAAACAGGCGCCCTTGGCAAAAAGCTCCAAGAATACAGCTTCAGAGTCTCCTACATTCTCAAAGGTATAGTCCGCCTTCAAATTGCCCGGAGGACCAAACTCCCGGACGGTCGGCGCGATCAGATCTTCAATTTTCTGATAGATAAGATTCCCTCCGGCGCTGAAGCTCTGTTCGGTAAATCTCCGGGTATAGCCTAGGTCCGCTGTGTAGTTGACTTCCGCATCAAGCTCAGGGTTTCCGTAAAGCTCCGAAAAGGGAGACGTGTTTTCGTCAAAGGCGAGTTCGACGATGCTGGGGACGTGCAGCCCCCTGCCCAAAGAGAGGCGCACGGAAGATTTCGGGTCCACTTCGTAGACCAAACCGCTGTTAAAGCTGAATTCCGTTCCCTCCGGCTCCAATTCCAGACTTGGAAGATTGATTTTGGTATTCGAGGTGTCCAGTGTGAAATCGCGATCGGAGGTCCAAAAATCGACCCTGCCCGAGTTTGCCATGGACCAGCGGTCGGATATGCGCCAATCCCACATCGCCGCACCTGAGAATGTGTCAATCGTGAAATTGTCGCTGTCGTTGCGGCCCAGTGCGTTCCCTTGGCCAAAATTATTCCTGTACTCTGCGCTTAAGCGGATGCTGTGGTCAGGATGCGGGGAGAGCAGACCGGATGCCTGAAGAACCGTCAGCCGGTTGGCCACCGAAAATTCAGGAAATGTGTTAAAGCGCCCCATTCCGACCGTAATTCTTGTCGAGTTGTGATAGGCCATCAGGTCATAGACCCCGGACTTCCCTGCGTCATAGGTCAGATCGATCTTGGCGTGGCGCGAGAGGGTGGAGACATCGCGAGCCGTGTTGAAAACGGTCAGATTGTCGCCAATCTGCTGGTTGTAACCGGCCTCAAGACGCGCATAGATATTTTCACGCAGTCTGATTTGTGAGTCGAGGTTCAGCGATTCCTTCTGGAAGGCGTCCTCGGCCGCGGCATTGGGTACCCGCGCCGAATTGATACGGTGATTATGAGGAAACTCATCGTATCCCGTGCGCTCCCCGGAAAAACGGATGGAGGCATCCTGCGTGACATTGAATGTCTTCATGCCGCCCAAGGAGTTGTATCCCCTGCTGCCGTAGCCTAACTTTACGTCTCCTACGTTGTCGTAAAGGGGGTTGTAGGTGATGATGTTTATTACGCCTGAAGCCGCGTTAAAGCCGAAGAGCGACGTGTTCGGCCCGCGGACAATTTCGATTTGCTTGATTTCCTCCATTCTGACCGGGAATGAATTCCATAACGTCATTCCGAACAAATCCATATAAACCTGCCGCCCGTTAATCAGAACCAAAAGACGGTTAGCGTACGCCTGATTGTAGCCCCGGATATTCACATCGGCGTGGTCACGAAAATTGCGAGACACATCAACTCCGGCGTAGCGCCTGAGCAACTCCGGGATATCCTGTGCGCCGCTGGCTCTGATTTCCCTGTCCGTTACAATGTCCATAGAGACTGGAGCTTTTGATACGGGCTGCGGCTTCCCTGTAGCGCTCGTTGTTACGGGTTCACCATAGAGAGACTCAAGCCCCGTGTAATCGACATTCTGGGCCCATACCAAGCCGTCAAGATTCAAAGCCGTGCCGAACGCCAACAGCCCGATCAGCGCCCTTATGGTTCCTGCCTTTTTCATGCTCTGCTCCTCATAGCCTGATCGCCATATATCTGAAGGCTGCGTCCACATCGTAGCCGCAGGCCGATAAAACTTTTTCGTTGAGATAAATATCCACACCTCCGCTGGTTTCTATGCTGATGGCGCAGGTTTCCTGCCTGGCGCAATCGGCGCCCAAGCTCAGGGAAAGAAGTTTGTTTTCCTTCGATAACTCCCTGATTTTCGGGTAGGCGGTTGAGAAATTGGGCGGTATTAGAAGAATATCCGGCATTATCCCCTTGTTGAGTTTTTCAAGGGTGGCCGTTTCAGCCCTGACCTTCATCTTCTTGAGGATAACTTTCTGGTTTTCGATCTGCTCTGCGCCCTGGCGCGCATAAGCCTCGGATTCATGATCATTTTCCTGATAAAGAACAGCGATCACCACATCGCCTTTTTTACGCTCAAGCCCGCGGATGTATTTGAGAGTATTCAGAACCGTCTTTGCCTCAGACGGCCCAATTCCGGACTCCTGCGGCCATGACTTCACGGGCATGAGTAAAAGCCCGAGAAAAATACAGAAAATTAACTTTTTGATCTGAGCTGAACGGCTCATGGACTATTTTTGGGATTGGGATTAGGCAGGATTGATAAAAACAATGCATTCTCAGAAGAAAAGGTTACATAAATCTTAATATTTGGCAATCTTGAAGCCGTTTCCTGGAAAAACTATCCCATCCTTGTATTCGATAGCACCGTTGCTATACTGGAAGGGTGATATTTATGATTTACCTGTTTTTTTAGTCGCAAATTAACTCTATTCTGAGAGAGTAATATTT
>JAGNKE010000031.1 GCA_018000295.1 Alphaproteobacteria bacterium
TGCTGAAGGCAAGGCGATTGTAAGCCGCAATGCCCTGAAACACGGTTATTATTCCGCTTCCATGCGTGAGCTAAAGCGAGCCTTAAGAAAACAGGCCAGACTTCTCAAGGATTTGGGGCTGGAAAATTTTTAACGCACTGGTTTCGGGAAAAAAAAATTAAAATTGGCTGGATAATGGAAGGGCCATGCAGATGCAATGCAAAACCTCAAAGGGGGTGTCCCGGCACTAGGTAGGACAAGGGATTGTTATAATTTTTACAATCCATTTCTCAGCGCTTGAATATTGAAAGCCTTGTCGTTTCCCTTAGGCCTGTGCGCTCGTTTGTAACCAGCCATCCCGCCAAACGCAAAACTTTACCCCCCATATATGTAAGATTCCTATGGCACGCTATCGGACTCATTTATAGGGGGCGGGTCAGTAATGGTGCAGTCCTTTCATCTCTGTTTTTTTCTCTCAGAACATGGTAAGAAAAATTCACCTGGCTTTTCATTTTGGGGGTATTAATGGGGGTATAGGGGATATCGAATTAAAAAATATCAAGCAAAAAAAGTCGCTTAGATCATTAATTCGATAGATACCCCTCCACCATTTGCCGGGAAACCGGAAGGGTGGTCGAGTGGTTGAAGGCTCCGGTCTTGAAAACCGGCGTGGGCGCAAGCTCACCGTGGGTTCGAATCCCACCCCTTCCGCCACTATCCGAACAAACGCCTGATCATAAGGAGAATCGTCATGATCAAAGCCAAGTCCTACGCTGCGCAGAATGACAAATCCGCCCTCGCGCCGTGGTCGTTCGATCGCCGGGATGTGGGAGACAACGACGTTCTCATCGATATCGCCTATTGCGGCGTCTGCCATTCCGACATCCATCAGGCCCGCAACGAATGGGGAAATTCGATCTTCCCGATGGTGCCGGGCCACGAGATCGTCGGCATCGTGGCCAAGACGGGCAAGAACGTGAAGAAATTCAAGGCAGGCGACAGGGTCGGAGTCGGCTGCCTGGTCGATTCCTGCCGGACCTGCCCGCAGTGCAGGAGAGGGCTGGAGCAATTCTGCCCGGAGATGTCGGTCACCTATAACGGCTATGAACAGGATAAAAAGACACCCACCTTCGGCGGCTATTCCGATGTGATTGTCACGCATCAGGATTTTGTTCTGAGCATCCCTGATAATTTACCGCTCGATGCGGCGGCTCCGCTGCTCTGCGCCGGCATTACGACTTATTCTCCGCTGCGGCACTGGAAGATCGGCAAGGGACATAAGGTCGGAATTATCGGGCTGGGCGGTCTCGGGCATATGGGCGTGAAGTTTGCCTCGTCCTTCGGGGCGGAGACCTTCGTCATTACAACGTCGGCCAGCAAGGCAGCGGATGCCAAGCGTCTGGGCGCGTCAGGCGTGGTGGTTTCAAAGGACGAGGCCGACCTGAAAAAACACGCGGGGAGCTTTGATTTCTTGCTCAATACCGTCGCCGCAACCTACGATCCGGGCCTGTACCTTAACCTCCTCAAAGTGGACGGCACCATGGCGGTGGTGGGAGCGCCCGACCAGCCGCTCAACCTGCATCTCTTCTCCGTCATTATGGGACGCAAGACTCTTGCGGGTTCTTTGATCGGCGGGATCGCAGAGACTCAGGAAATGCTTGATTACTGCGGCAAGCACAATATCGTCTCGGACGTTGAGGTCATACCGATGCAGAAGATCAACGAAGCCTATGAGCGGATGATCAGGAGCGACGTACGCTACCGCTTCAGCATTGATATGGCGTCTCTGAAAGCGGCTTAGCGCATAAGCGTGGAAGCCTTTTTGGATCAGGGGGGCTGTTCGGCCATCCTGTTTTTTCCGTGCATTTTCTTCCTAAAAAAGGCATTCTGTGGCACAATATTACGTTAATATGTACGAATAAATAAAAAACGGTTTAAAAACAGGGATTTTGGGGCAGGCTGGTCGGTTGCAAAAATGAGCAAACCATTCGATTATAAGGAGGCGAGGGACTCTTTCCGGGCAAAAGAGGCAGAATTTCTGGGTGAGTTACGCGGCGGAACGATGACCGCCCGTGAATTCACCCGGGCGATGAGCAACATCACCGACGGCGTGGTCAGACAGGTCGCCGACCATTATCTCAAAGCGCAGGAATCACAAGTTTCGCTGGTCTTTTCGGGAGGCAATGGCCGGGAGGAAATATATCCCGGTTCCGATCTGGACTTTATTCTGATTGTCCCTGAATCCATGAGTGAAACTCTTGACCCTGAACTTGAGCGGAATTTCAGCAGTTTTCAGACAACCCTCTGGGATATGGGATTTAAGACCGAACCAATTGTGCGGACGGTGAAACAATGTTCGCAGGCCTCATTGGAGGACATCATCAATTGGTCAAGCCTTCTCGACCGCCGTTTGGCTTGGGGTGCGGTTGGACCAATGCAGGAATTGGATGCGGAGATGACCGCGCTGAATGCAGCGCAATGGGAAGAGTTTATTGATCAAAAACTTGCGGAAACCGCAAAACGCCATGAAAAGCAGAGTGATTCGCGCTACATCGTTCAGCCGGATATCAAGGAAGGCAAGGGCGGTCTACGTGACTTCCAATCCATGATGTGGATTGCCGAAGTCGCGTTTAGTTGTGAGACGGTTTCGGATCTGGAAGAGAAAGGCTTAATCTCCGGCCCCGAAGCAAAAAGAATCCAGCAGGCCTATGATTTTTTGTTGGAGGCGCGCTGCCACCTGCATACCCAGAACACCTCACAAAAACACAACAATATCCTCAAGGCTGAATTGCAGCCCGTCATTACAAAAATCATGACCGATTATACACCCGATCAGCGTCAGGAAGCCGTCGAGGATTATATGCGGCGGTACTTCCGCCATGCGCGGGATATTGGTTTCTTGACCAGCGTTGTTAGTGCTGCCGCACTGGATAAGAAAGCAGGGTTCGCCGCCCCAGTCAGCAGAGTTGAAGGCTTTCATATCCGGGGCGACAAAATACACTTCGATACGGATAATCCGGTTCCGTTGGAGATGATGAAGATTTTCAGAGTCGCCCAGCAGGAGCATGTGGAGGTTCACCCTGATGCCCTGCGCCAGATACGCAGAAGCCTCTCCAAATTCGACGATAAAGCTCGAAAGGATCCCCAGAACAACAAGGTATTCATGGAGATTCTGACGGCAAGGGAAAATGTCGCCGATACTTTGCGCAAGATGCAGGAGGTGGGCATTCTACCCAAATTTCTGCCGCCCTTGGACGGAATCGATATGAGGATGCAGTTCGATCCCTACCACGCTTACACGGTGGACGAACATACCTTCCAGGCAATCGGGCATTTGGGAACGCTTGAAGCGAGGGGATACGAGAAGGAAGCCAAATTGGCCGGAGATTTGGCTGCAGAGCTTTCGGACTCGGAACGCAGGGTCATGGCTGTAGCGCTTCTTCTGCACGACGCGGGCAAGGACAAGGTGGAAACGGGCGATGAGGAGGAGCATCCCGTCCGAGGTGCTGAAATGGTTAGAGAGTACGGGAGGCGCCTGGGGCTAGAAGACCGTGAGGCAGAAAGGGCGGCATGGCTGGTTGAAAATCACCTTCTGCTTGCACACACGGCGTTAAGGCGCGATCTGGCCGATCCGTGGACTGTAGAAACCTTTGCTGGCAAGATGGGAACCGAAAGAAATCTTCGCTTGCTTACCGTTTTGACCACGGCGGATATCATGGGCAACAGCCCTGAAAGTTGGGAACGGAACGCGGCCGTCCGCATCGCCAACCTCTATCACCGGACCAAGGGGTATATGCAGGGTAAATCTTTCGAGCCGTCAGGGGAGTTTAAGGCAGAGGACGGAGAAATTGGCACAAAAATAAACCTGAAAACCGATTTTATGAGAAACGCTACGGTAATCGATGTTGTTACACCTCAGACAAACCGTGTCTTCGAACGTTTGACAGGGGTTCTGGCAAGGAGTCACGCCAATA
This sequence comes from Alphaproteobacteria bacterium, assembly GCA_018000295.1. GTDB lineage: Bacteria > Pseudomonadota > Alphaproteobacteria > Micavibrionales > Micavibrionaceae > JAGNKE01. Next base: position 3,954 of record JAGNKE010000031.1, read on the forward strand.
TTGTAGGACTCGACTTTTCTGCGAACGGGGACGGAACAACAGCCCAAAGCACGGTCATCGTGCAAGCGGAAAGTAACGGGTCAGCGTTCGATGAAGAGCGTCATACGGGCTTGAGGCAGGCCATCGAAGACGCTTTGACGGAAGATAAGATACTGGATGAAAAGGTACCGGATGCTTCGCCCTACAATTCACGCAAAGTGGTTCCCTATAAACTGGATCCTGAAGTCAATCTGTCCAATGAAGACAGTACACAGAGTACATTGATCGAAGTCATCGCCCCCGACCGCCCCAGCCTGCTGAATAACGTCGCCAGAGTCTTCAATGAACAGGGTCTGGAAGTCAAACACGCGCGCGTATCGACCCTTAGTCGGGGCTTCAAGGCGCATGATACCTTCTATGTGATCGACCGCGAAACCGGGGCGCAGGTCGATTCCTCGCGTTTCGAAGACATCCGGCAGGCCTTGCTCGACAGCCCGGCGCTCAGGGCGTTCGAACAATAAAAAACAAGAGAATCTAATCCGCACGCAACACGACGGCTTGGGGACTGGCCGAAACGATCCCCGAAATCTCCGCATCCTCTCCAACGCCGTAGCCTTCTCCGCCACCCTCGGGAAACAAAACGACAAGATCATAACGTTTATCGCGGGAATCGGACGCGCTGTCTGCAAGCGTCAGGCGCGGCTGTGCGCACATTCCTCCTGAAGAAGGACAGGCATCCTCTCCGATCAGAACGGAAAGAACAATCCCGTGGACTGTAGCCTTTTTCTCGTGCAGAGCCGTGCGGTGCTGCACGAGAAATTCAACGCTCAATACTTCTGCAGGAACAGCATCCAGAGGAAGATCGGGCAGGTGAGACTCTTGATTATGATCAGGAAAGATAACTCCGGTTTCAGCAATGCTACTGCCTTGTATACTTTGCGCACCGGGAATTTCAGGCACGGGATCGTCTGCAAAAACCGATAAGGCGTAAACAAGACAAAGTAGGGTCACAAAAAGCAATCGCATAGTCCTCTCCCTTGAAAATTGAAATATACAACAATCAGCGAAACAGACGCAAAGAAACAGGCGGAAAAAAGAAAGAGGGTTTGTAAGAGATATAAACGCAGCTAATATGAACCCATGTCTGAAACGGAACGCCCGCAGCAACCGATAGAGCCCCGCTATGCGCTGTATGCGGGTTATGCCTCAATCGCTATCGTCATCGTTCTGATTTTCGCCAAATCGCTGGCTTATTACGCCAGCGGTTCGTCCAGCGTCCTGTCGTCGCTAACGGATTCTATTATGGATTCTTTTGTGTCGTTGATGGCATTGGGCAGTATCTATTACGCTCAAAGGCCCGCCGACGAGGATCACCGCTGGGGGCATGGCAAAATGGAGGGCGTTTCGGCGCTCTTTCAGGCCGCGGTGATTTTTGCGGCCGGTTTTTTCCTTGTCCTGGAGGCCGCCAGCCGCTTCCTCGCTCCCGCCCCCATCGGGCATCACGCGCTGGGCATAGCGGTCATGGTATTTTCCATCGCTCTCTCCGTGCTTCTGGTATGGATTCAGCGCCTGAGTCTCAAAAAGGCGCCGTCCCTGGCGGTCGAGGCAGACAGCGCCCATTACGGCAGCGATATCCTCATCAACGCCGGCGTGATGCTTGTGCTGATCCTGACCGCTAACGGCGCGCCGATCTGGATCGACCCGCTCTTTACCGTGATGGTCGCGGCGATGATGGCGGCAATATCAAGAAAAATCGGCGGCAAGGCGGTCGATATGCTCCTCGACCGCGAGTTGCCGGATTCCGAGCGCCGCCGCTTGATAGAAATTATCGCAGGCCATGAAGGCGTGAAGGGCTGGCATGATCTGCGGACCACCCGCCACGGCATGGGGGTCGTCGTTTCGGTGGATATTGAGGTCGCAGCAGACCTGTCTTTACGGGCGGCGCATGATATCGCAAGGCAGGTTGAATCGAAAATCCTTCTGGCCTACCCGCACGCCGAAATTCTGATCCATGTTGATCCCGAAGGTGACACGGACGACACCCGGCACAAGGTGCAGGGCATCCATACTTGAAAAAACAGGGAACTTTACTTCGCTGAAGCGACCAGCGTGCTCTCGGGAGCCGTATGCAGCCACCAGAATTCGCGGTTGATCGAAAAGATCGGGCGGTAGCGGGCTCGCAGCGAATCCGCGCTCAGAACCTCTTTATTCTGGTTGTCCAAAACAACGGCGCCTTCGGAAGTATAGACCACCAGAACAGCATGAGGGATATTTTTGACCTTGTCATGCACGATAGCAATCCGCAGACGTTCTTCACCGACTCCAAGGGCACGCAGCGCCACATACTTGGCGATCGCAAAATCTTCGCAATCGCCGCCGGAGGTCAGGAATTCAACGGGCGTGGCCCAGTAATCGCTCTTCCCCCAGTTCCGGTTGTCCAGAATATAACGCTGCTTGTTCATCAACGCGTTGACTTTTTCGGCCATGGCGGACAGCGATAACTCCTTGAAAGCTTCAAGATCACGCTTCAGTTTGGTAATGACATCCTGGGAGGAAGAATCCTTCAGCGCCCGGTCGAATCTCTTGAACATATCCTCCCATTTCGTAAAGGCGGTGAGGTTGCTCGAGCGTTTTTCCTCCGACCCGAACAGGGCGGGGTAGGACTCAAGCCCTTCGAAAGTCGCAACGCTGGCAAGGCTGACCTTGGCCGGAACGTCCATGATCTCGGCATCAGCGCGTTTGGAGAAAATTCCGAGAGTTAGAAAGAACAGCATCGTGCCCGCGACCACGCGCAACGCTTTCTGACGCAGCAGGATCAGGGCCAGAGTCCGTTTGCTGAGAACATTCCGTTCGATCAGGATTTGCCCGAGGGGAATTTTACGGGATTTATGCTCCTCCAGCGCATGGCGTAATTCGGAGCAGGTCATGACCCCTTTGAGAACCAGAAGCTCACCGATTTTGCTGTTATTAAGGGCCGCATGAAGGGACCGGAACAGCCCGCCCCCCCTTTTGAATGACGATTCGACACTGCGAATAGTATTACTCTGACTCACGTACTAGCCCCCTGATAACGGCTCAAATCCTAGCATTTTGCCCTATTTTCTCCCCTTCATTTAACCCGATAAAGATTGACGAATCCCTAACAAAAGCGCATAAAAGCAAGGATTTTGGCGTTTTTATTAAAAAAACCTTAAAAAGGATCGCAAAATGACCGAAAACCAGAACGATGACACCGATCTGGTCCGCAACATGGCGCAGGCCGCCGTTCTTGTCGCCGGGGATATCATGCTCGACCGCTTCGTCTACGGCCACGTAGACCGCATATCCCCGGAAAGCCCGGTACCGATCCTCACCATTGACCGCGAAAACATCATGCTCGGCGGCGCTGGTAACACGCTCTCGAACCTGATTCACCTTAAATGCCGGGGAAAAATCCTCTCCATCGTCGGCGACGATGAGGCCGGACGGCAGGTCTGCGACAAGGCCGAGCATTACGGTATTGACACAACTGGCCTCCTGACGCTTACCGACCGCCCGACCATCGTCAAGACTCGCTTTTTGGCCGGACACCAGCAGCTTCTCCGCACGGATTTTGAGCGAGTCAGGGAGATCTCAAACGAGACCGAGCAGGACTTGCTCCGGGCCGCCGATAAGATTCTCCCCACAGTCAACGCCCTGATCCTCTCCGATTACGGCAAGGGTCTGCTGACCCCCTCCCTGATAAAAGGTCTGATCGACCGCGCCAAAAAATACCGCATCCCCGTTTTGGTCGATCCCAAAGGCGCGGATTATTCGAAATACGCAGGTGCCGATATTGTCACCCCCAACCGCAAGGAACTCTCCCTGGCCACCGGCGGACGAACGGTCGATGACGACGAGCAGGTCACGCAGGCTGCGGAGGACATCATCAAACGCTGCAAGATCAAGACGGTTGTCGCCACCCGTTCAAGGGACGGTATGAGCGTGATCGGCAGGGACGGCGCCGTTCATATCCGCAGCGCCACCGACATAGAGGTCTTCGACGTCTCCGGCGCGGGCGACACGGTGATCGCCACCATCGCCGCTTGTCTCGCCGCCGGGGCGGATATCGTTCAGGCCGCGGCGCTCGCCAATCTCGCCGGTTCCATTGTCGTCTCAAAGGTGGGCACGGCCCCGATCCGGGCCGAGGAATTGATCGAAGCCCTCGAAAATATCGATATGCACGGGCAGGGGCTGGCCGCCTTCTCGACCCACAGCACCGCGCAGGACCGCACCCGCGAAGCACCTGTCGCCCGCACATGGGAGGAAGCGAAGGAGAATATCGAGCGCTGGAAGGCGAGGGGACTTTCTGTCGGCTTTACAAATGGATGTTTCGATATCATCCACCCCGGCCATGTGAAATACCTCAACGCCGCCCGCCACCGCTGCGACCGCCTCGTGGTCGCCCTCAACGTGGATTCATCGGTCAGGCTTCTGAAGGGCGAGGGCCGCCCGGTGCATGATGAGCAATCCCGCGCGGCCGTTCTGGCCGCTTTAGGCGCCGTCGATCTTGTGGTGCTGTTCGGCGCGAAGGAAAAGGGGCAGGATAACACCGCCACCGCCCTGATTAACGTCCTCCAACCCGATCTCTATTTCAAGGGCGGCGATTACACGGCGGATCAGATCCCCGAGGCTCCGGCAGTCATCGCCTATGGCGGGCAGGTCGAGATTCTGGATATCGCGGAGGGCCACAGCACCACAGCCTCGATCAAAAAAATCAAGGCGGGCAGGGCGGCTTAAAAGGAGTACATAATTAGTACAGATTTTTTAGGTTATCAAAAAGGAATACAGAAATCTCATAAGACGAGTTGATTAAATGAGCCTTGATATATATGTCGGAAGCCTCTCCAAATATTATTGTCGGGATTTTGAAACGCCTCAGGCAAGGTTCGCACGAGAGGAAAACATCAGCTACCAGTTAATATATGCTGGAGATGCGCCAAAATGGCTGTCTAAAAAGGACGCTCCCGCGACTATTGAAAATTTTCGGAAGACAATAGCCGATCATACACAAGCAGAAATGGCAACAAATTGGCAAGAGGATATTGAAGAATACTTCGCGGAACAGCTATTTGACGAGGCACGAAACGCTCTTGTTATGGTCGCCGCTTATCAAAATCGCCTTGATTTACAACGTCCGTTAAAAATGCCGGAGAACTATGAAGACGATCCAGCAATATCTGAGGCTTACGAAAAAAAATACTATTTCGGTTCAATGGCAATTCTTGAGTCTGCTCTATGGCTTACGGGGGATGAAGCGCTGATGTGCGCGATCAAGGATCCCATGGGCTGGGATATATTTGTTAATACGCAAGGTAATCTTCAAAGGACTCTGAATGAACTCGCTAAAGAAGTTTGGTCGGATAGGGTTGATGTAGAAGGCTGGTTTCTTCGAGGTGTTGCTCCTAAACAGGGAGGTGTCACGATGCACAAACGTAAGATAAGATTGCCTTGGCAAAGTAAGTATAAGGAAGAGCGCGAAAAAGAACCTGAGAACTCATTGATGTGGAATGCCGAATACGCATTTTCCGTATTCTGGAAAGCATTGGAATTCGCCAAAAGACTTAGGGTACCTATTCGGTTAGATGGATAGTCATACAAACAACAGAACCAAACTCTTGACTCCCACCTCATAAATGCGAATAATTATCAGTCGCAATAAGCCCTGCAAAAGGGAGGAAACCATGCTCAGGGATTTTTGGCTTCTGGAAACCTATTTTGGCCCAACCGACGCCGCGCAAACGGTGGAGGAGGTGATCAAACGCTACGGCGCTGAGCGTTTCCGGAACGCGCTGCAGGCCGGACATATCACATTACGTTCCGTCTTCCTGCGGCCGGACGGGGGCCGCACCCTCTGCGCCCTCTCCGAAAAGGGGCGGGAAGCGGCGCACACCCGCAACCCCCCACCGCACCCTGAAGACCAGCCTGTTTAAAACTCCCCGCACCCTCCGCAAAACCTCTGGCCCCGCCTGAATCAAGCTGTTAAGATTTGCCCGGTAAAACCCCTCTGGCGTGTTCACACAAGGCTGTCCCATGCGTTATTCCAGCACTCTATCGATTCTCGCCCTTGCCCTGATTCTCTCAGGCTGCGGTAAAACCAGCCTCATCGGCCGGGGCTACAGCTCCTTCAAGGAACCCTATAAATCCGAGGCCGGACTTAAGGCCGCCCCCATCGGCTACCGCTACAGCGCGGCCTATAACGAGCAGGTCGTGAACGATATGCGCTTCGCCGCCAAGGATCTGGTGTCGCAGATGGAAACCGGGCACGCCGTCGATGTCGAGAGAGTCTACCTGACCCCCGGCGGTCCGTCCGCCTTTTATACCGCCTTTGACCACGTCCTGCGCGATGAACTGACCTACCGTGGCTATGAACTGGTCACGGTGCCCGAGTCGGGCGCCCTGCCGGTAACAGTGGCGGCGTCTGAAACAAACGGCGCAAATGAAAAGGGCGCGAAGACTTTCGGTTACCGCGAACTGGATGTCGCCCTCGTCAACACCGAAAAAACGCTGGCCCGTGGCACCTATATCCTCCCGGCCTATGGCTTCACGCGCAGCACGGCCCCCCTCCCGGAAACCGTAAAGGATGAATCGGAAGACGCCTCCGCCCCCGTTCCGATTGCCGAAGTTAGCGCCGAGCCGCTCGCCGAGCTTCCCGAAGCGGCGGTCTATTCAGGCGCCAAAAAATAACCGGTCATGAAAGAGCAGGGCGCAAAGGCGGGAATTGGCAGGAGGAAAACCCTTCTGGCCTTGGCACTTCTGGGCGCATCCTTGAATCTGTCCGCCTGTGGCCTCAGCAATTTCGAAGTGGTAACCGGCGCGATTTCGGCGGCAACGCAGGGATTCTTCAGTGACCCGAAGGTCAATCTGCGTGAAAAGAACTACGCCGCCGCTGACTACCTGCTCCAGCAAAGCGGTAACTATCTGAACCGAACAGGCACTATTCTAGCCAAGCCATTGGTCGAGGCGGATAACCCCGCCGCGCCCTCGCCTTTGGGACGTAAAATCTCTTCGGATGTGGGCGCCCGTCTGGCTGAACTCGGATACACCGTGAACCTGTCGGACGTCGCCAGCCGCTCCGACCAGAAGTTTTACAAGGCACAGCAATCCGTCCCGGAATTCCTCCTGACCGGAGCCACCCTGAAGAAAAAGGAAAAGATTGAGGTCTCCCTGCGCCTCGTCGAGGCCGCTTCGCAGCGGATCATTTCCTCCTTCGATTACACCATGCCCTACGACAGCGAACTTCGAAAACTCTCCGAGTCCGACACGCAGATTTTCCGCACCGGTCACCCGCACCCTCATTGAAGCGCATCAGGGATTATCCGGCGGGATCGGAATGCACTCCTCCAGATAGGTGCACGCTTTGGCTGCGCTTTCGTGCGTATAGCCTGACAGCCGCCCCCGGTAAACCCACCCCTCGGGCGTTTTTAGGGGCGCCACGATGACCCGGGCGCTGCGTAAATCCTGCGGAAGTTTGCTGAGGCTTGTCGCCAGGGCTTTATCGGTACGCTCACGGGTGCTGAAGGCGCCGATCTGGATCGACCAGTCGGACTGGGAAAGCAGCAAGGCCGTTTCCCGCACCTGCGCAGTAATATCATTGGGTTTCGCAGAAGGTACAGGCTCACCCCTGCTCATGAGGGGACTGCCGAAAACATCGTCGGGAATGGACGCTCCGGTGAGTGCCGACACCGCAATCAATCCCGTCTCAAGCCTTTTGCGGACAGTCGGGTCCGCATCGCCTTCGCCCATGATCCGGCCAAGGCTCCCTCCAGGGGCATCCAGCGCTGCCCAGCGGTCGATGGCCTGCGGTGAGGAGGTTTGCAGTAAATCCTCAATCCCGTTGGCAGCAGGCGCTTCTTCGGTCTCCGCAATCTGATAAGAAACTTCAGGCTTGCGGAGAGGTTTCGGGGTATCGGGACGGGCAATGCGGAGCTTCTGGGCCTTGACGAACCCTTCATTCAGTAACTCTTCCATTTTCAGGTTGCGGGCCTTGGCATTACGCCCCCCGAAAACCACGCCGATCAGTCGCCGCTCACCGCGCACGGCAGAAGCCACAAGATTATAGCCTGAGGCCTGGATATATCCGGTCTTCAAACCGTCCATACCGGGATAGGTATCCATCAATCGGTTGTGATTTTTGTAGGTTTTCCCGAGGTAGGTAAAGCTCTTCTTGGAAAAGTATTGATAATACCTTGGATAGTCATAAATCAGGATATGCGCGAGTTTGGCCATATCCGCGGCAGAAGTGATCTGCCCGGGGTCGTGCAGGCCTGAGGCGTTCTTGAAAACTGTCCGCGTCATACCCCGCTTTTGCGCGGTCCGCGTCATCATGCGGGCAAAATTGCTCTCGGTCTTGCCCAGATGTTCGGCCACGGCCACGGCGATATCATTGGCGGATTTGGTCACCAGGGCGTAGATCGCGTCCTCGACGCGGATCGTGGCGCCGGGTTTAAGGCCGATCTTGCTCGGCACCATGCTGGCCGCCCGGTCTGAAATACGGATCCGGTCATTAAGCCGCAGCCGACCCTTATCCAAAGCTTCGAACAGCATCATCAGCGTCATCATCTTGGTCAGGGAAGCCGGGTGGACCGTGCTGTGCGCGTTCGATTGATGAAGAATAACCCCGCTTTCGGCGTCAATCACCAGGGATGTATAGCGCGGCTTTGAGGCGGCTTCTGCCGTAAAAGAGCAAAAAAACAGATAGGCAAGCGCCAGCACCGGGAAAAACGCCCGGAGAACCGCAAGTTTTCCAAAAAAACCTTGCGCCCTAGTGTTAACCATTTGTTTTGGCATGAGAAAATCCAAGAAAAACCAAAAACCAAAGCGAACAGGAATATGATCGCTTCAAGTAACGCTAACCTCCGAAAATTATAGCTCAGCCTAAGGAATCTGTCTAGAAAACCGTTTATTTGTGCAGCGCACAAATTTATCTTGACTTAACAGCCCGCCCGGTGTTAAACCTTCCCCAGTTGTGCGATGCAATAGGATGTGGTAAGCATAGAACGTAATTTATACCCCTCTCAGGCATCCGCCGTAACTAAATCTCTGTGTAAACTGACAATCGTGTAAAACGCTTTCACACACCCCTCGGGAGGTGCAAATGACGGAAGACAGTAAGTCCGCAAACAATAACGGGTCTGGAAATCAGGCCTCCGCAGCGAAGCCGAAGCTTTCAGCGAACGTAAGTGTTCTGAAAGCCAAGCCGAAGGCGGAAAGCCCGAAAAATGAAGCTAAGCCCAGGGCGGAGGCAAAAATTGCAGCAAAAAAGACTGACAAGGCAACCGTCGCTAAACAGGAAGGCAAAAAGAACATAGAGCAAGGTTCAGAGGACACGGCAAAGAAATTTTCAACCAATACCATTAAGGAGAAGACAATGGCAAAAAGCACCAACAACTCAAACAGCAACATCAACGTTCCTTTTGACAGTTTCGCCAAGGAAGCCGCGGAAATCAGCCGCGACTATTCCGAGGCCTGTGTCAAATCCGGCACCATCTTCATGAAGGGCATGGAAGACTTCGTCGGCGTAGTCATGGCGCTCGCGCAAAGCTCTGCCGAAAAGCAGGCCCAGTTCATCAAGGAAGCGATGAGCAGCAAGACCATCAACGAGTTCGCTGAAGTGCAGAACAAGATCGCTCAGGCGAACTTTGACGACTTCATGGCTGGCGCCACCAAGCTCACGGAAATCAGCACCAAGCTGATCACCGAAAGTGCGGAGCCAGTCAACGCCCAGATCGGCAAGGCGATCAAGAAAGCCTCGCAGTCTTTGGCCGCCTAGGCTTTTAAAGGCTTCGAAACAATTCCAAAAGCCCCGCTCTAGGCGGGGCTTTTTTAATGAAAGAACTGAAGAAAAATTTTAGACCGCGATCAAAGTCCCGCCGGAAAGCAGATCGGCCTCATCGGTCAGCCCCGTGACGTTCAGAAGCACGGAAACCGTAAGATACGAACTCCCTCCGCCATCCTGATCGACCGCCAGAAAGCTGTTGGCGCCGCTGTCCGTGATCCGCACAAAATCCTCGATGGAGTCGCTCAGGGGATCAAAACCGCTCAGAAGATCAGAAATATCGATCTTGTCGCCTTGGCCCAGGCTGAAATCAAGAATTCGGTCCGCAGGCCCACCGCCCCCGATATCTTGCAGAACGAAGAGGTCAGAGCCATTCCCGCCATGAAGTTGGTCGTAACCGTATCCGGCGTACAACGTATCGCTTCCGTTCTCGCCGCGCAGGTAATTATTGCCCGCGTCTCCGCGCAGGGAATCATTATGGCTCGAACCCGTCACCGCCTCGATGTTAAAAAGCTGGTCGCCCTGGGCATCGCCGCCCGTATGGACATTCGTTTCAAGATTGATATGAACGGCCGAACTCGACCGGGTATAGCGGGCATAATCGAACCCGGCCCCCCCGTCGATTGTATCGCCCCCGCCATCACCCTCAAGAATATCGTTTCCGGCAAGGCCATTAAGGATATTCTGCTGATTATCGCCATAGAGAGTGTCGCGCTTGCTGGCCGCATCCGAGCCTGTGACGTTCTCGATGGAGACCAGCGTGTCACCCTCGGCAAACCCGCTCGACGCTGTGCCCTTGAGCAGATCGACTTTGACTTCCAAGGGCGAGGCGCTGTAATCCACGGTATCGCTCCCGTCGCCGCCGTCGAAAATCTCCATCGCCGAAGTGCCCGTGAAAACATCGTCTGTGACGATACCGAAAGACAAAAGTTCATCCAGCGTCATCGCCGCATACCCGGCGAACGAGAAAAATTCGATCAGATCAATGTCGTTAAAAGTGATCCGGTTCACGCTCGAAATGAGTGTCAGGATATCTCCTGCAACCGCAACATCGCCGGGATCCCAGACCGCATCGAAGGACACCGTGTCGATCCCGGTTGTTTCCGTGACAGCATCCTGCCCGCTGGTAAAGACGTAGGTATCGTTACCGGCTTGCCCATAATAATTGTCGTCGCCGCCACCGCCCGTAAGCACGTTGTTCGCACCGTTCCCGTAAAGGGAATCATCGCCGCCTCCGGTCACGGCCTTTTCGATCTGTGTGCCATAGGCAATCGCTAGCGTGTTGGCATCACCGATGGAACTGAACCCGCCTTCCTCAAGATGGATAATGACATCAGCGCTCACGCTGCTGGTCTTGATCGTATCTGCACCTCCGGCATCCCAGAGCGTCTGCGGGGAATCATCGGAAATGTTATAGACAGTATCTCCGGCGTTATAAGCCGTATTCGCCCCATAAATTTCCTGCAACGCCGCGATATCGTAAAGCATATAACTCTCGGCATATTGCGAGGAACCCCACGTGGACCAGTCATAGGCCATGACGGTGAATTGCTCGGTATTCTCCGCGCCCGTTAGTCCGGCGGTAAAGGAGTGCTGCAAGCCAAGGGCGTGTCCCGTTTCATGCATCAGCGTAAAGAACCCATAGGTTCCAACCGTAACGTTCTGTGTCGCGGAGGCGTATTTGATGTTCGTCCAGACATCGCCGCTGAAACTCCCCTGATCGGGATAATAGGCCCACGCGCCGGGGTCAGAGTTGGCGCTGGTCAGCCACGCCTGCCCATACGTAATATCGCCGACCCCGCTGACCTCGCTGAAAGTCACATTCGCAAAGCTTTCGATGGAATCCAGGATATCCCGCACCGCCTCTTTCATAGCATTGGTGAAAGGCTGGAAGTTTGTGCGCTCTTGTGCGTTCGAAGCGTAATAAGAGGGTACTGCGTTGAGAAAGCTGTAGCTCACGCTGGCCGCAACGCCTCCCCCCGGACCCCATTCATTTCCGCTCAAAAGCTCACCGGCGTTATTCAACCCGATAGACGGTGGGGTTACCGTACCCCCGCCGCCCGGAAGAGCCGCAAGATCGAAAAACGGGGTGCCATCCTGATGAACTGTGCCCGAATCGTTCTGACAGACGGGGCAGCCGCATCCTCGGGGAATATCTGTGGAAAGTGTTGTAGACAGCTCAGTTACGCGGGTTCCATTAACAGTCATAACGAAGGACTCCCTCGGAAAATAAAATAAAAAATAAAATTGAGTCCCTTATAATGCAATATCGGGGCCACAGTTCAACAGCAAAAGAACACAAGAGGACTCTTAACGCCGACGCAGGATAGTATTTGCCCCCGGAAGGGCTTTTGCCTATAAGAAACAGCATGAAGACAGGCTTTGACCGCGCCGCCGAAGAGATCATCCGGGCTGGAAACAGGCTGGACACACTAGGCCTTGCCCCTGCGACGGCGGGGAATTATTCGATGCGCCTTGAATCGGGCGAAATCGCCATTACTGTGTCCGGCGCCCATAAAGGCACTCTGGAGAAAAAGGACATCATGCGCGTCGATGCTCAAGGGAACGCACTGGAGGATAAAAAGCCGTCCGCGGAAACCTTGCTACATACGCTTCTCTACGCCATGTTCCCGCACGTGCAGGCCATCCTTCACAGCCATTCCATCCCCTGCGTGGTCCTGACCCGCCTGTTCCCTAAGGAAAAGTTTATGACGCTGCAGGGCTATGAATTGCAAAAGGTCTTTCCAGGCGTGTCCAGCCATGAAAAGTCGGTGATGCTGCCCATCTTCGACAATTCGCAGGACATGAGGGTCTTAAGCGCCCAGGTGCAGGAGGTGCTGCGCGACCGCCCCGAAACGCCCGCATATCTTATCCGCGGCCATGGGCTGTATGGATGGGGCCGCACCATGAAGGAGGCCGCGCAGGTTGTCGAAGGCCTCGAAGTTCTGCTATCCTGCGAACTCGAAATGCTGAAATTGGCAAAGGACATGAAGCGATGAGCCGCCTGACGATTTTTCCCGATAACGACCCGAAAAACGCCGAATTGGACACGGATGATGGCGCGGTGATGGCCAAAAAGCTGCACGAAATCGGCGTCACCTTCGAACGCTGGACTCCCAAAGCGATCCTGCCGAAAGAGGCAGACGACAAGGCTGTGATGGAATCGTATGCCGACGATATTGAGCGCCTCAAGAAAATCGGTAACTACAACACGGTGGATGTCGTGCGCCTCTCCCCTGACAATCCGAAAAAAATCGAAGCCCGCAACAAATTCCTCTCCGAGCACATTCACGCCGAGGACGAGGTTCGGTTTTTCGTCGAAGGCGAGGGGATATTTTACCTCCGCACCGGCGGCAAGCTCTACATGACGTTATGCTGCCGCGGCGACCTCATCAGCGTCCCGGCGGGGGTCAAGCATTGGTTCGACATGGGGCCGGAACCGTCCTTCACCTGCATCCGCTTCTTCCAGACGCCGGAGGGCTGGGTGGCTGAATTCACGGGCGACGACATCGCCGACAAATTCCCGAAATTCGAAAAACACGCGGCTTAGAACGGAAAAAAATGACCAAATCCAATATTAAAGCCGTCTTGACGGATATTGAAGGCACGACCAGTTCGATTTCCTTCGTGAAGGACGTCCTCTTCCCCTATGCCTATAAGCACCTCCCTGAATTTGTCGAGGATTACTGCGAGGAGATTTCACAAATTCTCGACGACGTCCGCGCCGAGGAAAAAAACCACGGTCTGAGTCAGGAGGAGGTGGTCGAGGTTTTGCAGCGCTGGATCGAGGAAGATAAAAAATTCACACCCCTCAAAACCCTTCAAGGCATGATCTGGCAGGCGGGCTACGAGGCGGGCGAACTGCACGGTCACATCTATGAAGACGCCGTGACGGGCCTGAAACGCTGGAAAAAATCGGGCCTCAAACTATATATCTACTCTTCTGGTTCGGTAGCGGCGCAAAAGCTGCTCTTTTCAAATACACCGGCGGGAGATTTAACCACACTGTTCTCAGGCTACTTCGATACGACTACCGGACCCAAGCTTCAGCAGGATTCATACGAGAAAATCGCCCGCGAGATTGGCCTTCCGCCGGAGCAGATTCTCTTCCTCTCCGACAACACCCAGGAAATCGAGGCGGCGTATAAAGCCGGTATGAGCGTCATCGTTCTCGACCGCGACGGAATTCAGGACGATGTCCGCAGGCACCGCGTGGTAAAGACCTTCGATGAAATCGAGCCGGAAAAAATCCCGGCCTGAAAGATCGCGTCATGAAAATAGACGGCAAACATTTCCGCTCGATCGAACTCATGGAGAACGGCTGGTCCGTTCGTATTTTCGACCAGCGCAAGCTCCCTTGGGAACTTGTTTTCGTCGAGTTGACGCAAAGAGATCAGGCCGCAACGGCGATCAGGGAAATGTGGACGAGGGGCGCGCCTCTGTTGGCAGCAACCGGCGCCTACGGCCTTTGCTTGGCGGTCAGGGAAGACGCCTCCGACGAAAACCTGAAAAGATCGTATGATCTTCTCCTCTCCACTCGCCCAACCGCCGTCAATCTGCGCTGGGCGCTGGATGAGATGCTCAAGGCGGTCAAACCCTTTCAAGGACAGGACAGAATAAGGGCCGCCTATGAACGCGCCAAAGAAATCTGCGACGAGGATGTGGAGATTAACCGCCGCATCGGCCTCAACGGCCTGCCGCTCCTGCGTGAATTCGCCCGCAACAAACAGGACAAGCCACTGAACATTCTGACCCACTGCAATGCCGGATGGCTGGCCACGGTCGATTACGGCACCGTGACATCCCCCATCTACATGGCGCACGATGAGGGCATCCCCGTCCATGTCTGGGTTGATGAAACCCGCCCGCGCAATCAGGGCGCCTCCCTGACAGCCTTCGAACTCGCGCAGCATGGTGTCCCGCATACCGTGATCGCCGACAATGCCGGCGGCCATCTCATGCAAATTGGAAAGGTAGACCTCTGCATCGTCGGCACCGACCGCGTGGTCCGCAACGGCGATGTCTGCAACAAGATCGGCACCTATCTCAAGGCGCTGGCCGCTTATGATAACAACATCCCCTTTTATGTGGCGCTGCCGTACCCGACCATCGACTACACCCTCGAAAAAGGCGAGGATATCCCCATTGAGGAGCGCAGCGCGGAAGAGGTCATCCATATTGAGGGACAGACGGTCAGCGGAGCGATTGAGAAAATTAAAATCACCCAATCCCCGGCGGCCAATCCCGCTTTCGATATCACGCCTGCCCGCTATGTCACTGGCTACATCACGGACCGGGGCTACTGGAATCGAATTCCAGAACGAGTGGAAGATTTCATTAAAAAGGCGGTATAGACAATGACGGCAAAGGAAAAACCCGCAAAGACCTTGGCAACCACGCTTCTCAACGTGGCGTGGCTATCGGTTCTGCTGGGCTTAGGAATGGAAATCCTTCTGATTCTCGCGGCGGCCTATTTTAACAGTGATAATTCGACCGCCGCGATTATAGCCGACGCGGTACAAAAAATATCATGGTCCACTTTGGTCTGCAGCGGCGTTGCGGTGGGCATGGCCGCAGGAAAAATGCGCCCGCAGGTCATGGGCTTGGCCGGATTGATCGCCGCGCCCGTCGCCTTCTATACCGCCAAAGTCCTGCACAAAAGCGCCTCGCAGGCGCTGGCAATCGCGGGGCAAGCCGCAGTGGGCGGTCCGTCCCCCGTCCTGATCGTCTCGATAAAGGCTCTGGAATACGCGGCGCTGGGCCTAATCATCGGTACCCTCTCGAATCGCCCGTCCTTAAGCCTCTGGCACAATCTGCTGGCGGGCCTGCTGATCGGGATCGTTTTCGGAGGCACGATTGTCTATCTCATGGTGACGATGGCCGCCGAGCCTCTGCCCCCTCTGGGCATCGCCACCCGCTGCATCAACGAGATCATCTTTCCGGTCGGCTGTTCGGCCGTCCTCTTCGCAGCGCAAAAAATCGGCGAAAAAAGCGCTGAAACCACGAAAAAAGAGGCGAATCTGGAGCGCGAGTTCGCCCACGAGGAATAGGGGGAGACACTGGCCCGAAACCCCTAAAAAAGGCTCTTTTTCAGGTCGTTTCGTTAACTTTTGCTAAAAATTTACAAATGCTGTAGAATTTTGTATAAGTTTAGAAAATGAGGGGGGTGTGCGCCTAAGGGGTCAGCACACCGCGAACAAAACAAAAGGAAAACAAAGACATGTCATTGCTTCGTTTCGAAATGCCAGATATGACTCAGGGAATTGATCTCACAGGCCAGCAAAACGGCCAAAAAAGAGACGTGGCCGATCCGAACGCGAATGTCAATGAAAGGGTTCTGGCCGGAGCCAATATTGAGGATATTCTGGCGACAGGCGTGGACATCGACCGCAACGATCTCGCCCGCGAAGAATATTTCGACAACGTCCTTAACAGCGTGAATTTGCGTATGAGCGATATTGATCTGGTCAATATGAGACAGCAGACCGCTGCGAAAGAGGGGGTGGCGACCGATCTTCTTGAGGTCGGCAGCACCACGGGCGACAAACTGGGCCTCAGCGACAGGTTGGAAGTCACGACGGATCAGCTTCTGCAGGCCCGCACCGGCAACCGTGAAGTGGCCCTCAGCACGCTTCACCGCGAAGACGGCTGGCACACCTATGATCCGGATAATGAACATGGAATATGGCAGGTCGGCCACCACCACGACAATGACGGCATCTACAGCGATTTCCGGGCCACGATCAACGGGCTGGCCGTGAGCATGAGCCTTCAGGGTGTCGATTGGAACGATTTGAACCAGGCGCTAGGCCCCATGGGCAACCTTGACCAGATGCGCGATGCTCTGGACGGGCTGAATAATATTGCCACATCCCGCGCAGGTCTCGCGGGATTCGGTGCCTTCTTCCAGGCGCTCGATCAGGATCTGTTCAACCGCCAGAAGGTCGAAAACCCGAAAGCGACCGATCTGCGCGCCCCTCTCGGAACCCCCGAGGAGGAAATCAAGACCCCGCAGATGGCCTACCGCCCGCCCGAGAAACAGCTCGACGGTCCCGGCGGCAGCGGCCCGGGTATGTCGATGGGCTCACCGAATATGCGGGTTTAACAGCCAGACGGAATTCCGAGAAACCGGGCTTCAGGCCCGGTTTTTCATTTCTGGCGCAACTCGGTTGTCCGCAACGGCAGAATCCTCTAGGGTCAAGGAACACGTTTTTTCTGGAGGATATCCCCATGCGCTCATATCTCGCCCTTATGACGGTTCTTATTTTGGGAGTCTGGACCAACCCGGCCTCCGCGCAGGGTGTTCCGGTGAATACCATCGGCGCCCGCACCATAAACGTCAGCGGCGAGGCCGAAATCCGCGTCGTCCCCGATCAGGTGTTGATCTCCCTGACCTCTGAAAGCCGCGGCCCCGACCTCAGCGCCACTCAGAAGAAAAACGACGAAGCGGTAAAGGGATTGGTCTCTTACGTAACGGAAACTCTGGGATTGAAAAAAGAACACATCCAGACCGACTATACCACCGTGAGCCCCACCTACCGCTCCTGCAATTACGAGGATGAAATGAGCGGCCGCTGCAACCCTCTGGACATCGTCTATTACAGCGTCCGTAAGGGCATCCAGATAAGGCTGAATGACCTGTCCCGTTACGAGGAATTGGTTGCAAAAGCCCTGCAGATGGGCGTAACACACATCGACAACATCCAGTTTATCACCACCGAACTCCGCAAGCACCGCGATTCCGCCCGAGTGCAGGCAGCAAAAGCGGCCAAGGAAAAGGCCGAAGCCATCGCCGCGGTACTGGGGGTAAAGATAGGAAAGCCCGTGTCCGTCAACACCCAGAATTTCTCCTCCTTTTACTGGCACGGTTACGGAGGCGGACCCCGCGCTTATAACCAGATGACCCAGAACGTGATTCAGGAGGCTGCGCCCCCCTCCGGCGGCGAAGGGGAGGGCGCACTGGCCCTCGGCCAGATCAACATCACCGCCTCGGTACAGGTAACCTTCGAAATCGAATAAGTCGCTGGGCTTGCAGAAAACAGTCCTAAAAGGCTATACTCTTCGCATAAATATGAAAAACAATAGCGCAGGGTGGTGAAACCTTGGATTCTGGCGGTTTTAATAAATACGCGCAGGGCGGCGACGACGTTCAACTGGAACGTCTTCAAAAGGCCGTGGATGCGATGCCCGGCCTGCGGGAGGCTCTGGAGGGGCGGAGCCTAGAAATCACCGACATCAACGATATTTTCGGCTATGGATCCCTGCCCGATCAGCCCCACTACAAAACAGGCCTGACTGTTCAGAAGGGTCTTCTGGAAGGCTGCCGCCGCGACCTAGTTATTGAATGTTCCCGCAGCGGCACGAATACAAATCCCGGCCTTGTCTTCGGTCTGGAAAAGCAGGAGGGCGCGGTTCAGGCGGGGGGCATTCTTTCCTACGACAATCCCACCCTCGAACAGCGCGCCGAGAACCTCGAACTGCTCCGCAACCGCGAAACAATGCAGACCAAGGGGGCGCATGTCTATACCTTTGCTATTATGGATGTGGAGGCCGAAGACGGCAGCATCAGACCCTGCATAACTTGTATGTCCGACACGAACGCCCCCGGCTATGCCGGCAACGCCAGCTTCGATGAACGGGCGCAACGCATCGCCAAGGCGCACAACGCCATCTATGTTCCCGGCGAGTCTCCGAAAGAGACCGACCTGGACAGCACGGTCTACTCCCGTAGCGATATCCGCACCAGCCGCGCCTATTTTAACCAGTGCGCCATCATCCCGCTGATTGCCGCGCAACAGAAAATGGAGAAAGCCGGAGAACCGACGACGGATTTCGAAACCCGCTACCGCTCCGCCCTCGCGCAGGATGCCGACTATCTGCACCGCTACGAATATGCGATTGAAAGCGCCCGCCGGACCCTGCCGATTGACGAGCAGCGTTTTCTGGCCGAGGCCGAGTTGATCGATACCGAAAGCTTCCTGAACGTCGCGACGGAAAAAGACCTCATGCGCGGCCTCATCGAAGGCCTCAGGGAAGAAGTTGCCGAACTCAAGGGTATGGACCGTACACCCCTCCACGCGGCAACCCGCCACATCGATACGGACCACGATGATCAGGCCTTCATACCCACCTGAACCTTATTTGCAAAAATTGCCGCACAGGTTTAGATTCCCTCTTTGAGGTGCAGTCATGAAAAAATTTCCCGCTTTATCACTCTTTCTCAGCGCACTTATCGTTGCGGGCGCGGTCCTCTATCACGCCCAGACCCACCAGAGGTATCAGATCGCCAGTGCTGGAACGATTCCCGCCGTTTACCGGGTGGATACGCGCACAGGCGAAGTCTCCGTCTGCTCCCCCTTGGGAGGAGAGGCCGGGTGCCAGTCCATCGAGGGTTTACAGCAAAGCGTCATGGCGACCACCGCCGACCTGCAGGAACAGCTCACCCAGTCGCAGGACCAGTTCATGCAAAGCGCGGAACAGATGGTCTCCGGCCTGATGGGCATCATGAATGTCATGAAGGAGGAAAAGAGAAGCGAGGATCAATCGACGGACAGCGCCGAGTGAGGGCGGATGCGTTCAAATTTGTCAGTTTTCGATAATATCTTTAAAATGGTCGCATAAACATTTAGTGTGAGCCATGGATGAGGATTTTCCTAAACGTAAAGGCTTTGAGCTAGAAACGTTAAGTGTAGCACAGGGCATCTTCTGCGACATTACTGGTACGTTAGTTTCTTACAAGAAAAATTCTGACGAGGTTGATATTGACGAAGATGTCGTGGCCTTCCTGCGATACATCCGCGATGTCCGCCAGCGCCCGGTGACTCTATGTTCGCGGGTACAGGACAACGCCCTGACGCCCTTTGCCCTGCGCGAGGAATTCGGCTTTGTAGTGGGCAAGGCGATTTACCGTTCCCAGATCATGGAAGTGTTGATCGACAATAACCCCGACGAATATCTTTACGCCCAACATAAATTCGGCCCCGAGGCGCTCAAGGGTTTTTCAAAAATGCCGCTGGAAAAACAGCATGAAGTCTACGCCCTCCTGACCGGGGATAAAAGTCCAGCACCAACGCATCAGCTGGCTGCTTTCGAACAGTAAGCCTTTTAACCTGAAGCGGTTCGGCACACTTCATCCGCGCAGGCATGAACTTCCACTGTCAGATGCCGGATGCCAAGTTCATGGGGCAGCAGGCTCTTGTAATAATCCGGTTCCCGCGGGTCGTGGGTGATGATCCCGATAATCGCCGCATAAACCCCCGGCGCGATGAGCCAGACATGAAGGTCGAAAATCTCTGTCTTCCCGTCGGCTTCGATGGCCACCCGCACGGCGTCATGAACCTCCTGCGGTGCCTGATAATCCAACAGCCTCAGGCCCGTTTGCCGCAAAAGGCTCCACGACCACCGCAGGATCAACACCGCCCCGACGAACCCCATGACGGGATCGAGCCACGCCGCCCCGAAATACTTTCCGCACAGGAGAGCAAAAATCGCCAGTACGGAAGTGAGCGCATCCGCCAGCACATGCAGATAGGCCGAGCGCAGGTTAAGGTCATCATGGGAATGGTCATGCGAATGATCGTGCACGTGATGATCATGGGCGTGATCGTGCGCGTGTTGGTGGCTATGGCCTGTGTCTGAACCGATGTTCAAAATCATGACCGACGCGGCGTTGACGGCCAGTCCGACGACCGCCACAAAAATCGCCCAGTCGAAGGCAATAGGCTGCGGATATAAAAGCCTCTCCCCGCCTTCCCACACCATCGTCAGAGCAAACCCGCCCAGCAGAACCGCGCCCGTATAACCGCCCAGCGCGTTGATCTTGCCCGTCCCGAATGTAAATCGCGGGTCGTTCGCGTATTTGC
Source organism: Alphaproteobacteria bacterium (assembly GCA_018000295.1). Taxonomy (GTDB): domain Bacteria; phylum Pseudomonadota; class Alphaproteobacteria; order Micavibrionales; family Micavibrionaceae; genus JAGNKE01. The sequence goes on from JAGNKE010000031.1 coordinate 24,591, forward strand.
GGGCATAGTAATAGGCCAGCGCGTTGATCCCCAGAGCCGTAGCGTGCGACCCCATATGCAACCCGTCGGCCAGCAGCGCAATCGACCCGAACTGGATCCCCGCCGCGATCTCGACGATCATGGTGATAACCGTTAGGGCAAAGACGATCTGGGTACGCTTCTCCGCCTCCTGCTTCTGGTCAAGGCCAAAACTGTGCAGATGCCCGCAATGTTTATCGGGATGGGTTCTCATAACCGGAAAAGTAAAGAATTTGTCGTCTGGAGGGAACAAAAGAATGGCTTGAAGCCGCAGAAATACAGAAGATTTGCACCAAACTGGATAATTTTGTTAAACTGGCCAAAAGCGGGATAATCATATGATAAAGAATAAAGCATCTTTTACCTCCTTAAATTCTGCACGTTCTGACCTTGCTTCAAGCGATGAGAGCTGATGACGGTCGGTCCTGAAATCAATCTGACGGCGGAATGGCAGCGGACGCAGGACATCAATCAAAGGCTGATGGACCGCAACAGGCGCTGGGATGAACTTTATCAGGCGGGTGGCGGAAAAGTATCGGATTTTCTCAGGGCTGATTTTGGAACGGAGGATCCGGCAGGGCTTCAAATCGACCCCACTCCCGATCAAACAATCGCCATCAAAAGCATGATCGAGGCGCCGGGATATAAAGACTACAGTCTGCTGGATAAGTTTATTACTTTTCACTATATCTCCGGCTTTGTTATAGAAGACAGAGATGACGCCATATACTTGAACCCCCGCTTGTTCCCCGCAAGGGAGCGACAAAAGTCTTTTGATCCTGTCAGATATACAAACGCAGCTTTAGGACATCTTTTGGGTCATAAAACCCTCGAAGTTTCTGATACTGCTTCACATGAGTTCGCTCACACGCGACAGCACCATATTGAAAAAGGCGGTTGGCGTGGGAAGCCTTCTGGCAATGATATTTTGCAGGCCGGACTATCGGAGAAACCCACGATCGCCCGCTACTGGCGTGAGGCCAACCGGTTTATCAAGGATATCTCAGCGCTCTTAAAACAAAGGTTCCCAGTAGACGGATATTTTGCTGAAACCAAGGAAATGCAGGCGCGGATGCATGAGATGCTGGCGGTCGGATACGCGCAGTGGCAGAAGCTTCCGACCACACGGACCGAACTCTGGGCGGCTTTGTCTAATATGGGCGTAGAGCCCACAGAGGCTATCCGCAAACAGTTGGAAGAAAGCGAAGATGGAAAAAAGGCGTTGGCGGATTTTGCCGTGACCCCTGCGATTGCCGCCAGGGTGGCTCATGTGGCCTCGACCTTCAATAATATCGCAAGCCATGTGGGCGAGGCCGATGTTAAAGAAGGCCTCTGGGTCAGCCACTATCCCGCACTCTACGGCGAATTGCTGGAATTTTACGGCGACGGTCCGGGCCGGGCCCGCATGGGGCTGGGCCAGAACCCCCGGGCGGCAATCGAGGCGGTCAGGACGATCCGCAGCAACGAAACAGAAATGTCAGAGTCGGAAGCCACGCAGATCGCGGCCTCCATTCCTCCGGCCTCGGCGGCGCCTTTTCTGAACAAGGTTATGATGACGCTCCGCCATTCCCCTTATAACGCCCGCGCGATGCAGGTCTCGCAGGCGTTGCTGACCCGTGAGGACGTGCGGCAGGAAATGTTCCGCGACAGGCTCAATGAGAGCGGTAGCGACGGTATTTTTTACGGCAACCAAGTGGCCAGGAACTATCTCGATACCGATAATACTTTGCCTCTCTCTAGTGCTCTTAATCTTGGCAATACGGAAATGGTCCGTATCATTATGAAAGCAGGGGCAAATCCTTTTCAGCGCTATTTAGACGTCGATATCCGCGACAAACCCCTTTTCTCCTCCAGCGCGGCGCAGGTGGTTTTGAGTTGGGCCAAGGATATGGACTATCTGGCGGACCCTACGAGGGTTCCCAAAACAGAGCGTGAGAGAGTATCGGATCCGGGCTTCCGGGAATGGGTCGAAGCTCGTGGAAAGGCCATAGAGACTATGCTGGAATCCTCGCCCGATCCTGACCGGACGCATCCATTCGTCCACACGGACGGCACACGGGAGCAGGTCTCGCTGCGCGAACTGGTTGATCGTGCGAAAAGAATGTCTGCACCGGATCCCGAGAGGCCACAGGAATATGAACTCTAGGCTGAAACTGGCAGGGGCAGATGAGACAAAAAAATATCTTTTCAAACAATTATTTCTCCATAATGCCAGAAGATAAAGTTAAGTAAGCTTATGATGAAAATAGTACTGGCAGTAATCTTGTTGTTTATCGGTTATCAACTCATAGGGTTATTTATGTCATCTAAACAAGAGGCTGCCCAGTCCGATCAACCTCCTGCAACTATTGCTCCTGTTCCCCTGCTTTTGGGAATGGTTCTTTTGGATGAACCGAACTCACTCAATCTCGAAGGTTTTTTTGCCGAATTAGCGCATAAATGGCATCTGGACATAAAGAACCTTGATGCCAAAAGTGACGTTGCTGTCTTTGATACAAACGGGTATCACATCGCTGTCGCAAATATGGCCTTTCCCGTGCCAGGAAAAGAAGTGCAAGAAACCACAAAAATTAACTATTTATGGAAAAATGCCGAAAGTGAAATTATCAAGAGCAAGGGTCATATCATTCTGACTCTGACAAATGCCGGAGATGACCCCATCGCTGAAAACCTGCTGTATAGCAAATTGGCTTCATCTCTGATGAACAATAGCAAATCCATGGGAATATATATGGGCGGAAGAACTTTAGTGCTGCGTAAAGACTTTTACCAAGACAATGTCGAGTCCATGAGCACGGAGGATTTGCCTCTGTTCATTTGGTTGTATTTTGGTCTTGTTAAGGAAGATAGAAAACAATCCATCTACACCTATGGACTCGCAGATTTTGGAAAAAAGGAAATGGAGATTCTTGACTCTGAGCATCCCAATAGCGAATTAACCGAAATGATGTTTAATATGGTGCATTATGTAATAGCATCGGATGTAGAACTGCAAGATGGTGAGACTATCGGGATGTCTGCGGAACAAAAACTGACCATATCTGAATCAGAAGGCCGCTATCTTGAAGGAGTAACATTAAAAATAGCATATTGACGGCTGAAACTGGCAGGGGCAGAGGGGATTGAACCCACGACCTACGGTTTTGGAGACCGCCGCTCTACCGCTGAGCTATACCCCTGTAAGGCCGCTTAAGGCCTCGAAGTCTTACGCATTTCTAACATAAATCTCAAGAGTTTTCTATTTTTGCCTACTCGACGGGCGCGTACAGGAATTTCTGCACGCTCTCATCCCAGTAAATAAATTCCGCTTTGGCGTAAATCTGATCTTCGGCAACAAATCCTACGACCGAAACGCGGCTGTCCCGCGAATTGTCGCGGTTATCGCCCATCAGAAAGTAATGCCCTGCCGGAACCTTAAAAAGTTCAGTCGTATCAAGGGCATTATCGGTGCCCGCTTCCTCAACGATCTTATAGCTGCGCCCGTTCGGCAGTGTTTCCCTGTAGAGGGCATAGCGCCTATCATTTTCATACGTATTGTCATAAATAGCTTGCCGCGGCTCATAGGCATCAAGAATTTTTTTACGGACCAAAGCCTGTCTGTTCAGATACACGATCCCGTCCTGAAGTTGCACGGTATCGCCGGGAGTGCCCACCACACGCTTGACCATGGTAATCACGCCTGATCCCGAGTCAAAATAATACAAAACCACATCCCCGCGCTCAGGAGATTTTCTTAAAAACCTCATCTTTGTAAAGGGAACGCCATACCCGTAAGCCGATTTGCTGGCCATAAAATACGAATGATAGGGTAAAGCAGGATCCATCGAGACGCTCGGCACATTAAAGGACTGATAAACAAAAAGCCTCATAGTAAGAGCCAAAAAAACAATAACGGCATCAACGGCTGACATTAAAAAAGTCCTCGACCAGTTATCGCTTGAGGCAGGGATCGCGTAAGGGCTGAACTGACGAGAACCTAAAAGGAAATTAAAGCGAAAGCTCCTCGAACCACAAGAGTTTTCTATTTTTGTGAAGCCAGTGGGTTTTTATAGGCTTTCTTCGATCTCCATGAAAGCCCATGCGCGGCCTTCGGTGCGCGTTTGAATGCCTTCCGTTGCAGATTTTCCTTACGTTTAAATTCTGCGGATACCCCACGCACTACTGTCTTGGAACGCTTAACGACCAACCGACTCTTTATCTTCTGAATCTGCCTCTCCGCCGCCGCTTCATCGGCCCCGTATTCGCGCAGGACAGCGCTGTGCAATGTGCAGCCCTGCCGCTTCGCCTCCGCCAGCAGGCTTACATCCATGTCCAAAAACGGATTGTGCCAGCTGATATCCGGGTCCGTCCCGTTTTCCAGAAAAACCCTGAGACTTTCGGCGCCGTTCCGTGCCCTCTCATCCTCAAGATAGCTTCGGCATTCGATCATTGTAAAAGCCTTGTTGCGAAAGTCCGGCCGGGAGTCCAGAATTTTCCGCTCCTCGATCAGATAACGCACGATCTCCGGCTTGTGGGAGATACTAGGGTCTGTACCTAATTGAAGGAATATGATTCAATTCTTCAAACGAAGGAGGATTGAATGTTTTGGTTATCGGATAAACAATGGTCAGTGATAGAGCCGCTTCTGCCACAAAATCAGACAGG
>JAGNKE010000009.1 GCA_018000295.1 Alphaproteobacteria bacterium
AGCCGCACATCGCGCCGTCGTTCCAGCCACAAAATGCTCTATCAAACGATCCTGCTTTGATTGGCTTAATCTGCTTCTTCTCATGTCCATGCCAGTAACTTTTTTCAGTTATCTGGTACAGCCCCTTGTTTTAAGATGTTGCTTGGGACAGTGGAACGAGGAGCGTTTTTGTTATGAAAAAAATCATTTCCCTTTTATTCAGCGCCCCTCTTCTCCTGAGGATCGTTACAATCGGCCAGATGGCGTTCTTTATTCCTTCCGCTCTTGCAAATGATGAGAAAGCCAATTCAGTCAGCGCGACCGACACTCAAAATAAAGGCACGCAAGCACAAGATGATGCAGTCCTGGAGCAGCTCAAAACGCTGCTTTCAGAGGATTATTGCCCAAATTACGACGTGAAGAAGTGGAACTTCTTCGATCCTGCTCCGGCGTGTTTGATGGAACAGGCAAAGAAGGTCGCGGTTGCGGTTTACGGACCATCCGAGTTTTCGGATGAGGAAGAGCAGAGGCTTCGAGGGTTCGTCGCCAGCAGAAAGAAAGTACAGGCGAAGCTGAAAGAGGTTGGATGCAAACCGGGTGAAGTTAAAAAATGGACAGATGATGGTCAAGTCGATGCACCCCCTGAGTGTATGCAGGTTGAGGCAAAAATTATGCAAGAGCAAGCTCGAAAAGATAACATAGAGGGGGGGGGGATTAAGTATCATACAACACCATGTCCTGGAAACAAAGCTTAGACACTTGGCAGATATGGATCGGTTGCATCTGCTGCTCGCGCAGATGTTGTCCTTATATACTTGTGATACCGATAAGAATACCAGCGAAGAATGCGTGTTAAATTTTTACAACTCTCTAAAAAACAAATGGTGAGTTTTTTATTCAAGGAAAACGCAAGTGAGCTGAGGGGCGGGCAAAGATGAATTTACAGTTCATCGAGAGCGCTTAAACTCAATCAAACCTGTTCGTCTTGGGGAAGCCGTTCGGGGGGACGCGGCCGGCGGAGGCGCGGGGGCCGACCCAGGGGTTGAGGTCGCCGACGAGGGTTTCGCCCGCGCCGTATTTGAAGGTCAGACCCTTTACCCAGTTGAAGGTTTTGGCGTCTGAAAGGCCGCCATCCTTGAATTTCTGGAGGCGGACGCCCTTGCCGCGGCTCATGACCGGAAGTTCGCCGATTTCGAAGACCAGCATCTTGCGGTTTTTGCCGATGACGGCGATGTGGTCGTCGCCCTCCTCCATGTATCTGCAGACCGAAGCTTCGCTCGTGCCGGAGACGTTCAGTATCTGCTTGCCGCTCTTGGTCTGGGCCAGCACGTCGTCAGACGGGACAATAAACCCGCGCCCCTCCGTCGAGGCGACGAGGATTTTCTGGCCGGGGCGGAAGACAAGGATGCCCGTGATCTCTGCATCGTTGGGGATATCGACCATCAGGCGGACGGGTTCGCCGAAGCCGCGCGCGGAGGGGAGTTTATCGCAGCCGAGTGTATAGAAGCGGCCGTTGGTGGCGAAGACGACGATCTTGTCTGTGGTTTGCGCCTCGATGGTGAAGCGGCTCCGGTCGCCGTCCTTATATTTGAGGTCTTTCAGGTCGTGGCCGTGGCCCTTCATGCCCCTGATCCAGCCCTTGTCGGAGCAGATGACTGTGACGGGTTCCTTTTCGATCATGGCCTCGTTGAGGTCCACGGTGATCGGCGCGGGGGGCTTGCCGATTTTTGTCCGGCGCTTGCCGAGTGCGGTATCCTGACCAAATCTCTTTTTCAGGTCGCCGATCTGTTTCTTGATGTGGCTCCATTGCCGCGCTTCGGATTTGATGAGTTTTTCGAGGCGGTCGCGCTCCTGTTCCTTCTCCTCAAGCTGCTGCTTGATTTCGATTTCCTGCAGCTTGTTTAAGGCGCGCAGGCGCATATTGAGAATTTCCTCGGCCTGAAACTCCGTGAGCTTGAAGGTTTTGATCAGCTTGTCCTTCGGGTGGTCGTCGAAGCGGATGATCTTGATGACTTTATCGACGTTCAGGTAAATCAGCATAAAGCCCTGAAGCTTTTCGATATCCCGCAGGAGCTTGTCGAGTTGAAACTGCGAACGGCGGACGAGCACGTCCTGCTGGTGGTCCAGCCAGTTCTGCAACACTTCCTTCAGGTTCATGACCTTCGGAACCTTGCCGTTTTCCAGCACGTTAAGGTTCAGGTTGAATCGCGTTTCGAGATCGCAGGCGCGGAAGAGCGCCTCCATCAGCAATTCGGGTTCGACGCTGCGGTTTTTGGGAACGAGGACAAGGCGGATATCTTCTGCGCTTTCATCGCGGACGTCGTCGAGCATAGGAATTTTCTTAGTGTGGATGAGATCGGCGATCCGCTCCACCATTTTCGATTTTTCGACCTGATACGGGATCTCCGTAACGACGATCTGGTACGATCCGCCCTTTAATTCCTCCTTGCACCATTTGGCGCGGATACGGAAGGCGCCCCGGCCTGTTTCATAAGCCTTGATAATTTCGGCGCGGCCCTCGACCAGAATGCCTCCGGTTGGGAAATCCGGACCCTTCACGATTTTTACCAGATCGGCGACGCTGGGGTCGCTCTCCAGCATCAATTCCATCGCCTCGCAGAGTTCAGCGACGTTGTGCGGGGGGATATTGGTGGCCATGCCCACCGCGATACCACTTGAGCCGTTGGCGAGAAGATTGGGGAAGGCGGCAGGAAGAACGACCGGCTCAACATCCTGATTGTCATAGGTCGGGCGAAAATCGACGGCGTTTTCTTCAATGCCTTCAAGGAGAAGCAAAGCTACTTCGGTCAGGCGGGCTTCGGTGTAGCGCATGGCGGCGGCATTATCGCCATCGATATTTCCGAAGTTTCCCTGCCCGTCCACGAGGGGGTAACGCTGGGCAAAATCCTGCGCCACACGGACCATCGTGTCGTAAATTGCGGTGTCGCCGTGCGGGTGAAACTTACCCATCACATCCCCCACGACACGGGCCGACTTCACATGCTTTTGGTCCGGACGAAGCCGAAGCAAATGCATTGCATACAGAATCCGGCGGTGAACGGGTTTCAGGCCGTCGCGCACATCGGGCAGCGAGCGACTGACGATCGTCGAGAGCGCATAGGACAGATACCGCTCGGAGAGGATATCGCCGAAGGGCTGGTCGATGATTTCGGCTGCGGGAGCGGTGTTTTTATTCTTGGCCATAATGCGGGTTCAGGTTTTACACGTACACCCCTACCCCGTTTCCTGCAGGGAGGGCAAGTGCTCTGTTTTCTCAAAACGCTCGGCAAAACGCAAGTGCAACCTTCGCCGCGCTTCGGGAATTCCCTGATTGTGGTGGGCGAAGGCCCAGTGTTCGAGGAAATATCCCGTGAGGATCAGCCCCGTGAGAATATCTTCGCCCTCCGCCGGACCTCCGTTGGGCTTGAGAAAGGCCGGGAGGTTTAAAAGCCTTGATTTATAAGGCTCTCCGGCGATATAGCTCACGGCCCGGCCCGTTTTGGGGCTGACATAGGCCAGAGAACGTGAGTCGCCGCCCGCCGCGCAGCGTGAGAGGTCGAGGGAGAAGCCGAGTTCTTTCAGCAAGGCAATTTCCCATATTATATAGGCCGCTCCCCAGATGTCTTCCTTGAACGTTTCCAGAAGGGCGGCGAAGCCGCGGTAGAGCCCCGGATGCCCCTCCCGTTCCGGCAAGGCCTGATCGCAGAGGGCGCAAGCGGATTGGAGCGCGGCAAGTTTGAGCGGGTCGCTCAGGAATGTCGCGGCGGCGTTGCGTTTGAGTTCGAGCTTGAGTGTACCCAGATTTTCTTCAACCCGCGCTTGCCAGTTTGCATCGACGATATTGCCGATTTCGAAGGAGCCACGATTACGGCTGGAGAAAGCGCCGTTCAGAAAGCCCGCTCGGCGGCCATAATTTTCTGTAAGCAAGGAAATCACCGCCCCGTTTTCCCCGTGTCGCCGCGCCGCCAGCACTATTCCTTGATCTTGCCACTGTTCCATTGTTATAGAGTATCCTGATTTTTCAGGCAAAAGGCCAGAGGGAACCCGTTCATGCTCCAAACCGATCAAAAAGCCCCTCTGAAAGTCGGGGTCGCCGGGGTCGGGGCGATCGGGCGGGCGGTTTGTAACGCGCTGACTCAAGAGCCGGGAATCGGCAGGCTTATTCTGCACAGGATCGCCGATCAGAAGCCGTGTTCGGAGTTCGGTGTCCGACAGGTCGATTTTTCTTCGCTTGCCGAAGCGTGCGACCTGATTGTCGAATGTCTTCCTTCTGCTATTGTTCCTTCACTGGCGCAGGAAGTTTTTAGGTTCAACAAGGATATGATCGTCATCAGCAGTGCGGCGCTTCTGCTCTTTCCTGAGATTTTGGAAACTCAGAAAAACTCGGGTAGCCGGATTATCATTCCCTCCGGGGCGCTGGCGGGGCTGGACGGGGTCAAGGCCATGCGGGAGATGGGGATCGAAAGCTCGAAAATTGCTTCCAGCAAGCCGCCGAAGGGGTTTGAGGGCGCGCCTTACATTGTCGATAAAAAAATCGATCTTAGTTCCTTCAAGACCAAGACCTTGATCTTTTCCGGTCATGCGCTGGAGGCGTCCAAGGCTTTTCCGGCCAACGTGAATGTCGCCGCGACGCTCAGCCTTGCGGGGATCGGAGCGGAACAAACGCAGGTTGAGGTGTGGGCCGATCCGGCGGCGGTCAGCAATACGCATGAGATCATCGTTAAGACACGCTACAGCACACTGACGTCGCGGATTGAAAATATGCCCGATCCGGCGAATCCGAAAAGTTCGGTTCTGGCCGCACGGAGCATCATCGCCGCCTTGCGCGACCTCAACCAATCTGTTGTTATCGGGTGAGGAGATTTATATATGCTGCCAGCCAGACATTTTTACATGATCCGACACGGGGAAACCGAAGCGAACGCGCAGCGGATCATGGCGGGTCGGCTTGATTCCCCTTTGAATGAAACGGGAAAAGCACAAGCGCGGGCCGTTCATGATGTGCTTAGCTCGCTCAGCGTCAAGCCGCGCACAATCGTCCACAGTCATTTGTCACGTGCGCGGGATACGGCAAAAATCCTGAATGAAGTGCTGAGCGCCCCGATCCATGAAGACGCTGGTCTTGCGGAACTGGACGCCGGGGACTGGGAGGGGCAGCCCTATGAGGTTTGCAGTCCACTGCTTCAGGGATGGCAAGACCCGCCGAACGGCGAGACGTTCACGGCTTTTGCCGCACGACTGAAAAAGGCCAAGAGCCGTGCCTTGAACACTCATGACGGGCCTGTGCTGATCGTCAGCCACGGCGGGGTCTTCCGCGGATTGGGGATGATTTACGGCCTTGAAGTCCCCGGCGTGTTCAAAAATTGTCAGTTACACGAATTTATTCCCGATCCTAAAAATACCGTGTTTCCTTGGGCGGTGTGGAGTTACACAAGCCTTGCCAGCGGGACGGTGCGTGAGAAAACGGATATTTTCCATCAGGCCTTAAGGAAAAGCGCCTGAGGTCAGGATTTTTCTATGGCCTGAAATATTTTCAGCGCCTGCGCCGTTTCTCTTATGTCATGTACGCGGAAGAGGCGTACGCCTTTGCTCCACCCCCAAAGAACTGAGGAAAGGGAGCCGCCGAGACGTTCATCCGGCGTGGACTGATCTGCTGAAATTTTTTCGATAAAACTTTTTCGTGATGTTCCGAGCAGGATGGGAAAACCCGTTGCCACAAAACGATCAAGGTTTTTAAGTAGCGCAAGGTTATGAGCGGGCGTCTTGCCAAAGCCGATGCCGGGGTCGATGATAATATTTTCCGGTTTTATTCCGGCTGCAAGACAGGCTGTTGTCCGTTCGAGCAGATACTCTAGCACCTCGTCAACAACGCTTTCATATTTCGGGGCGTTCTGCATATCCTGCGGATTTCCGCGCATATGCATGAGGCAGACGGGGACATCGAATGATGCTGCGATGGAAAGACTTTGGGGATCGTGTGTCAGGGCCGTGACATCGTTGATCATTCCCGCCCCAGATTCCAGAGCGGCCTTCATGACGGCGGCGTTGCGTGTGTCTATGGAGATGAGCGGGACTTTGCCTTTCAGCGCCTGAATGACCGGAAGAACTCGCTCGGTCTCCTCTTGGGGCGATACCGTCTTCGCGCCGGGGCGGGTGGATTCCCCTCCGATATCAATAATGTCCGCGCCCTCCTCTGCCATTCTTAAGGCTTGCTGCACCGCGCTGTGCTGGTTGGTGTAGCGGCCGCCGTCGGAGAAACTGTCCGGGGTGACATTCAGAATGCCCATGAGGACCGGGCTGTCTTTCATTTTTTTCCTCAGTCGCTCAAACGGATTTGACATTATTTAACGACTTTCAGAGGCAATGATAGTTTTTCCCCCTTGCGGATTTCCTGCTCCGTCGGGAGTGAAGCTAGCATTTCTTCCAAGGACGTTTCCAAAGCCGGGTGAATCCAGTCCGGAGCTATTTCGTGTAAGGGGCAGAGTACAAAAGCGCGTTCGTGCATTCGTGGGTGGGGAAGGATGGGTACCTCCATCGTGATAAGATGATCATAGGCGATGATATCCAGATCGATGACCCTCGGGGCGTTGCGTTGCTTTTCCTGCCGCCCAAATTTTTTTTCTATCGCCTTTAACTCCTTGAGAAGTTTCGCCGGAGGTGTTTGCGTTTGAATCGTGCAAACCGCGTTGGCGTACCATGGCTGATCGGAAACCGGAACCGGCGCGGAGTGCCAGACAGAGGAGATCTCCAGAACTTCTAGACCTACAATGTCGCTTATAGCATTGAGCGCCGATTGAAGCGTCCTTTCGGGAGGGCCGAATTCGCCCGGGATGTTGGCGCCGAGGCCGATGATAATCATGCTTGTAACCTGCTTCATTACGAAAAAGGGGCCAAAACGGCCCCGATTGAGTATCATATTTCAAAATAAGTTACCAGCTTCGCACCTTGCCGGTGTCCACATGGACGAAGTTACTGCGCGGGTAGTAACCAACACCGCCCGCCTTCAGCGCCAGCGCCGTATTCCTGATCGTCTTCGTGTTCTGGCCGGGGATACGGATATCGATCGCCTGACCGTACATATGGAAAGAATTCCTTGCAACGCCTGAGCTTCCATGACGGAGCATGGCATTGGTTTTCGGACTGCGGTAGCCGGAGAGGATTTGATAAGGTTCGTTGGCATCCATACGTCCGTAAAGAAGCGAAAGGATATCAATCACACGTGGGTCCATCGGAAAAACCTCGGTCGTGCGGAAATCACGCAAGACGTAATTCATGCGCTCAAACGCCTCGGGAAGGTACCTGTCCCCCACGCGGTAGACGCCGGAAAAGGTCTCGCCCGTATGGGCGTGACGAAAAGCAATTTTCCAGGATTTGAAGTTTCCTTTTGCAAAGGCCTTCTGCACAGGAAAAAGTGGAAGAACCGACGCCAGCAAGGTGCCTAAGCCCATTTTGAGAAGACCGCGGCGGTCTATATCGAGCTTTTGCCCGGAGGCTTGCGTTTCAATAGTATTGCTCAGCATAAAATACCTCGCATTTCTAATGTTTCAAAATCACATAGATATTCATCTACGCTAACCGGGAGGGTTTATTGGTAGCCGAAAAAGATTCGTGAGTAAAGATAAAAACCGATTCGGGGGAAGGGTGATGACGTTTAATCGGCGATCTTGACCACTAAACTATTGCTATTATTAGGAATATAAATTCCATTATTTTTTTCAAGAGCTTGCAAAAGTTTCTTATCATGAGAATAAATGTCTTCCCCGAAGACCACTTGCCCCTCCGGACCGATCCAAGCGGTATAGTATAACAGGTAGACCGGAATGGTTTGCGGGATCATGATGTCGCGGGTTTTTTTGCTTTTGATGTTGGCTTTCATTTTTTCTTCCGACCATCCTTCCCGGTTCGAAAGGATAAAGCTTGCCAGCTTTTCCGGCTCCTGCAGACGAATGCAACCCGAGGATTGGGCGCGGTCGGAGCGGCTAAAAAGCTTCCGGTCATTCGTATCGTGCAAGTAGATGTTATGGCGGTTGGGCATCAGAACGCGGATCCGGCCCAGAGGGTTGTGGGAGCCCGGAATCTGTACCAGCCGGAGAGATCTGTATTCCTCGGGCGTCATTGCGGCCCAGTCGGTGGCCATGGGGTCGAGGGTCTGTGCGTCCTGTCCGTAACCCTGATAAATCTCCATGCCCTTATCGACCAGATAGCCCGGATCGTCGATGAGCTTGGGGAGGATATCCTCCTTCTGGATGGTCGGGGGAACGGTCCAGTCGGGGTTAAAGCGAACACCCGTTACTTCGGTTCTGAAGGACAGTGTGGCGCGTTTGGGGCGGCCGACGATGACTGGCATTTCAATTTTGACCTGTCCGTTTTCGAGTGCCCACAGCGTGGCCGAAGGCAGATTGACCATAATGACTTTTGAGGTGTTTTCCGTGGGCATCCAGCGCAGACGCTCAAGATTGACAATAATTTGCCGAATCTTGTCTTTAAGGTTCTGGTTCAGGATAAAAAGCGTTTTAGCGCCGATGACGCCGTCCGATTTCAAGCCTTTTTCAGCCTGGAACTGCTTTACGGCCTCGACCAAAGCCGTATCGTAGATCAAGCGGTTGTCCTTTTCTTGAACCTCCGGCAGGCCTAGACGCTGGCGCATTTTTGGGACTTCCGCATGAGATTTCCCTGGAGAAAGCGGTTTGGCCATACGGATGGGCTCAACCTGTGCTGCGGGGTCTTCCTGCCATTTTTTTGTCAGTGTCAGGAGTTCGGCCTGCAGCGCCTTGTAGGTTGCCCCCTGCGGCTCGACGGAGCGGAGAAGTTTTTCGAAGTCGCCCTCGGAGTTCAGCAAAGCCAGCACAGAGGCCACATCGGGCCTTTGACGCCAGTGAGAAGCCTCCAGCCCCAGCGCCGAAGCCTTGACTCGCATCCCACTTTGATCGCGGACATAACGGATGAAAGAATCCGTGAGGATCAATTCAAAATTCATCAGAGAATCTTTTTCGAGCGGAATTTTTTTTCCTGCCTTCACTTTTGGCCCGGTCAGTCCCGCTATCCGGCTCCAGTGGTAAGTTTCCGGGTTCAGGCCATGGGACCATGAGTTTTGTATCGCCTGTATCATTACGGCCGCCTGCTTGTTCAGTCGGTTGCGGTTGAGCCAGAACGGCGAGCCGTTTCTTTGCGCGTAGAAATTTTCTAGAGCGGCTTGATCGAGAACCTCCAGCGCCGACTGTGTGGAGGGGCTTTGCTGATATTCCCCCACATAGGCGCCGCCATCCGCCATTGCCTGTAAAGGTTGCGGCCCGCACATAATGAAGGCTACACAGATGAGGACGGCTTGAATAATTTTACTTTGACTTTTTCTTGATGCAGTCACGTTCAGAGGGCGAAATACAGGTGGGCAGTGTTGACCTTCCGCTATCCTATACGCCGTAATCGCTTTTGGCTTGATAAAATCCCTGTTCGGGCCAAGGTGTTCACAGGTCAACGAAAATATGCGTCTCGGCCTTCGCGCCCGGATGGGTGACCGCGCCTTCGCTGGCGGGGCCGACGAGTTGGGCGTATTTCCAGAGGGCGCCGGAATTGTAATTATTGGTTCTGGGTTTCCAGTCCTTGCGGCGTTTTTCCAGTTCTTCTTCGGTCAGATCGACAGAAAGAGTCCCCTGCTCCGCGTCGATACGGATCATGTCGCCGTCTTTAATCAAGGCGATGGGGCCGCCTATCGCTGCCTCAGGTCCGACATGGCCGATGCAGAAACCACGTGTGCCGCCGGAGAAGCGTCCATCGGTGATCAGCGCGACCTTGCCGCCCGTCCCCTGCCCGTAGAGCGCCGCCGTGGTGGAGAGCATTTCGCGCATACCCGGACCGCCCTTCGGGCCTTCGTAGCGGATGACGAGGACTTCGCCTTCCTTATATTCTTTTTTCTGAACGGCGTTGAAGCAGGCTTCTTCCCCGTCAAAGACGCGTGCAGGGCCGCTGAAGACCAAGTCTTTCATTCCGGCGATTTTGACGATCGCGCCGTCCGGGGCGAGATTCCCCTTTAGACCGACCACTCCGCCCGTCGGGTGCAGCGGGTTTTTCACAGGGTAGACGACTTTCTGATCCTTTGGAAATTTAACGTCTTTCAAGTTTTCGGCCATGGTTTTTCCCGTCACAGTCAGACAGTCGCCATGAATAAAGCCGTTATCCAGAAGTTCTTTCAACACGATACCAACGCCACCAACATCGAAGAGGTCTTTGGCCACGTATTTTCCGCCGGGGCGAAGGTCCGCGATATAAGGCGTCTTCTTGAAAATCTCATCGACGTGGAAGAGATTAAATTCGATCCCCGCCTCATGAGCCAGTGCGGGCAGGTGCAGGGCGGCATTCGTGGAGCCTCCCGTTGCTGCGACTATCGCCGCTGCGTTTTCTAGTGCTTTTCTTGTGACAATGTCGCGGGGGCGCGGGCCGCCGTTGCGGATCAACTCAACAACCGCCTCTCCAGAAGCACGGGCGTATTCATCCCGGCTTTCGTAGGGCGCGGGTGCCCCGGCGGAATTAGGCAAAGCAAGTCCTATGGCTTCGGAGACGCAGGCCATAGTGTTGGCCGTGAACTGTCCACCGCAGGCGCCCGCCGAGGGGCAGGCCACGCATTCCAGTTCATGTAAATCTTCGTCGGACATGGTTCCGGCGGCGTGCTGGCCGACCGCCTCGAAGACGTTGACGACATCCACATCCTTGCCGCGGAATTTTCCGGGAAGGATCGTGCCGCCGTACATGAAGATGCTGGGGACGTTCAGGCGGATCATGACCATCATCATACCCGGCAGGGATTTATCGCAACCGGCCAGACCGACCAGTGCATCATAGCAGTGGCCGCGCATGGTGAGTTCAACGGAATCCGCGATGACATCGCGGGAGACGAGCGAGGAACGCATCCCCTCATGCCCCATGGCGATACCGTCTGTGACCGTGATTGTTGTAAATTCGCGGGGTGTCGCTCCGGCTTCGGAGACACCTTTTTTGACCGACTGCGCCTGACGGTTCAGGGCGATGTTACAGGGTGCGGCCTCGTTCCAGCAGGTGGCCACGCCGACCAAAGGCTGATGGATTTCCTTCTCAGTCATCCCCATCGCATAATAATAGGAACGGTGCGGGGCGGATTTCGGGCCTTCGGTCACATAGCGGCTGACCAGACGGTCCTTGTTCCAGTGCGTGCCTTGCGAAGATTTCTTATGGCATTTTTTTTCGTCATACATGACGGATACGGATAGCCGCTTTTAGGGACTTAGACAAGAGGACATCAAAATTTACTTTCCCCGGCGGGCCGCCTTCTTCTTCGCGCCCTTACCTTCCACCGATGGCTCAGGCAGATCGCCTACATCATCCTCGTGGATTCCCTCGCGAACCAAGGTAATCTCGTTATGATAACGCCGGAATGCCTCAGCGTTGGCAATATAGGGGATGCGGATAAAGCGCTGGCCGGTGCCCATCACCACAACACTGGCGTAGCCGAAAAGATGGCCGGGAAGCATACGCTCTAGGTCAATACTTTCAATTTTGCTAAAGCGGATGTCCACAACGTCCATCTGCAAGAGGCCGTATCGGGCGAGAACGCGTTTGTTGGTAATGGCCAGAAGGAGATAATGTTTTGTAATCATCGCCAGTACAACCATGATTGCCCCAACTGTCAATAGAAGGTAACCCAGTGGCCGTGCAACAAAAAACAAAAATATAAGCCCCATGATGATTACAGCTAAGGATTTCCAGTATATCGCATTATGAAGCTTGGCCCTGAGAACCACATCCTCCCCTGAGACCATCATTCTCTTAAGCTCCTGATCCTGAAAGGATAGTTGCCGTGTTCCAGCGGGCGTTTTCGTTGCTTTTTCTTCTGCTGCCGTCATAACGCTTTTGCCTTTTCGATTGCCTTCCTGAACGCAATGGGGTCTTCTATCGGAGGCAGGACAACCTCCCCCACGCCCATACCCCGCACCATGATACGGCCGTAGTTGAACACCCTTCCCATAATGGTCTGCAATACGTTCACCCCTTCAATCCGGTCGATGTTGATTTCACCAACCTGCCGGGCAACCAGCCCGCGCTTAAAAATCAAACGGTTGTTTGTAATTGCAATTTCCGTCGTGGCCTTTACCACCATCATATGTGCAAATTTTAGCAAACCAAATATGAAGACTAAAAAAGCGCCGAGGCGAATAACTGGATGAAGAATCAAAATGGATTCCATTACCCCTGCATTTTTCATAGGTTCATTACCGAAAATAATATAAAGCTTTATCGCACCGATAATAATTACCACCCCTAGAAGGAGGCTCCAGATAATCGAGAAAAACGCCCCGACCGTGTACATCCAGTGAAACTGGCCAATATGGACTAGCTCCTCGTCCGGCCCCAGCGATTGTTGTACGTAGAGCATAAGAAATCAGACCCTTTCAAATGGGTAACAGGATAAGAAAATCAATAATTTGAGGGAAAGTTTAGCTTTACTCTTCACGGGCTGCAAGTCTCAAAACACTCTAAGTTTCCAGCTTTTGCAGTTATAAACAGCCAAAGCCGCACTCCAACTGGGGTATATTACCTTTTTTTCTATTGATCGCCAAAGGAAATCCCGAGTGAACGGGCGGTGTGCACAAGCATACCCTCTACATCGACAGTGCGGCACTCCTGAATCGCCAGTTCGATCGGAACATCAACTACATTCATATTCTGCCAGGCGACCATGCGGGCAAATTGCCCCTTTTTGAGCAAATCGACAGCTTTTACGCCCAGAGCCGAGGCTAAAAGACGATCATTGCAGGTCGGGCTTGCACCCCTTTGAACGTGCCCAAGTACTGTGACGCGGGTTTCCGATCCTGTTGCCTCGGCTATTTTTACTCCGAGATACTCGCCGATCCCGCCGTATCGGGTTTCGCCGCCGTGGTAAACCACCTCAAATTTCCTACCATCGGGAGTTTTAACGGCCTCAGAGACGATTACGAGGGCGAAGTTTCTGCCGCTTTGCTTTACGGCCCGGATTTTTGCGGCGATCTTGTCCACGCTATAGGGTATCTCGGGAATCAAAATGACATCCGCCCCTCCGGCTATACCCGCCGTCAGAGCGATATGGCCCGCATCGCGGCCCATCACCTCCAGCACCATCACCCGGTCATGGCTGGCGGCGGTGGGCTGCAGTCTGTCCAAGGCCTCGGTCGCGACCGCCACCGCCGTATCGAAGCCCACGGCGTAATCCGTCAGATTCAGGTCGTTATCAATGGTTTTGGGGATTCCTATAAATTTCAATCCGCCCTTTTTCATCAAGCGGTTGAGTATGCCAAAACTGCCATCTCCGCCGATTCCGATGACATAATCAATTTCCAAGGCTTTAAAAGCAGCTATCAACTCGTCCGTGCGGTCTAGAACCCGGCCGTCCGTCATTTTGTATTCAAAGGGGTTGCGCGAGTTTGTTGTCCCAAGAATCGTACCGCCGAGGCGCATGATTGCAATGTCAAAGTCTTTTGGCGTCAAAACCCTGTATTCGGGCTTTTCCTCCAGAAGGCCAGCCGTGCCGTTTTCTACCCCGATCACCTTCCATCCCA
Organism: Alphaproteobacteria bacterium; assembly: GCA_018000295.1. Taxonomy (GTDB): domain Bacteria; phylum Pseudomonadota; class Alphaproteobacteria; order Micavibrionales; family Micavibrionaceae; genus JAGNKE01. Next base: position 13,542 of record JAGNKE010000009.1, read on the forward strand.
GCCGGTCCGCAGCGATTACGACCGACCGCATCACGGCGTTCAGGCCGGCACAATCGCCGCCGCTGGTAAAAATGGCTATCTTCTTTGTCATGATTTTTTTCCTAAAAATTATTATTTTCCTGAAGCCCTCGCGAACACTCCCCTTATTTCCTTACAGGGAACGCCCCTTCCCTGCAATTCCCCCTCAGACATAAGATTTTTTTGTAAAATTGCGTATTTTGTGTTAATAAACAAAGGATTATGTGATACCATTATTTTTTAAAGTTTATATCGAATGTACGATTTTTTTCTCATGGAAGATCAAGAGGATTTGCGCGTAAAACTCGCGGAATACAAGAGCGAGCATCAAGCGCTTGATGAGCTGATTCAGCTTGCGACAGAGGGCGATAAGCCCGTTAATCTGCTGCACCTTCAGCAACTTAAGAAAAAGAAGCTCTGGCTGAAGGATATGATCCAGAAGCTGCAGAGTTCTCTCATCGACGATATTATCGCCTGAGTCGGCCTTATCCCGTTGCTTTTTCCCTTCCTTTTGCTATAAACGGCTGGTGATACAGCCGGATAAAAGTCCTCTTGTCGGTGTTCTTATGGGGTCTCAGAGCGACTGGGAGACCCTTGAGGGTGCCCATCTCATTCTTAAAGAACTGGCTATCCCGCATGAGTGCCGGATCGTTTCAGCGCACCGGACGCCCGAGCGTATGGCTGATTACGCCAAAAACGCGGAAAGCCGAGGCATTAAGGTCGTTATCGCCGGCGCTGGCGGCGCCGCGCACCTGCCTGGCATGGTCGCCAGTCTAACGCATTTGCCTGTTCTGGGCGTACCCGTTAAAAGCAGAGCACTCAGGGGCATGGACAGTCTGCTTTCCATCGTCCAGATGCCGGGGGGTGTTCCCGTCGGAACACTGGCTATCGGTCCTTCAGGCGCCAAAAACGCCGGACTTCTTGCTGCCTCCATCCTCTCTCTTGCCGATCCCGCGCTTTCCGAGAGGCTGAAAGTCTATCGGGAAAAGCAGACCCGCGACGTTGCCGAGTTTCCCGAATAGCAACAGGCACAGCTTATCCACAAAGATATGTCTATCAAAACATTAGGAATTCTGGGAGGGGGGCAGCTGGGGCGGATGAGCGTTCTCGCGGCGGCGCGACTTGGAATTAAAAGCGTGGTGCTTACGCCAGAGGATGATTCGCCTGCCTCCCACGTCGCGTGGAAAACGATTGTCGCCGATTATGAGGATCACTTTGCTCTCAAGGCGTTTTCCGACCTGACAGATGCTATTTCCTACGAATTTGAAAATATCCCTGTTTCAACAGTGGATTATCTCAATACCTTAAAGTCTGACTCCGTCTTTCCTTCCAAGAAACTGCTTGAAGTCTCGCAGGATCGTATCGCGGAAAAATCTTTTCTCAACGGCCTCGGAATTGAAACCGCCCGATGGACCGCTATCACTACATTCGGGGATATCACTCAGGCTGTGCAAGGCTGGAAAAGCGAATCGTTTGTCGTGAAAACCACGCGGTTGGGCTATGACGGAAAGGGACAGATTTTCTGCCCTGTGGCTGGAATGAAGGAAAGCCCTTACTTGTCAGACTTTCTTGAGACCCACGGGCACGTTCAACTTATTCTTGAAGATGGCATTTCCTTCAGCGATGAGGTTTCCGTGATCGTGGCCCGAGACCGCGCAGGAAAAACAGCGATTTACGGGCCGATGCTCAATGAACACCGGAACCATATCTTGCACCGGACGACCGTTCCGGCTCCTCATAATCTTGAGCTTTGCGCGAAGGCCGTGCAGATCACCAAGCAGGTCGCCGAGGCGGTTGACCTTGTAGGCGTTTTGACCGTTGAGTTTTTTGTCGCCCGTAACGGACGGCTGCTGGCCAACGAAATCGCGCCGCGGACGCATAATTCCGGGCATTGGACGATTGACGCCTGCGCCGTTTCACAGTTCGAGCAGCATGTTCGCACTGTCTGCGGATTGCCGGTCGGGTCGCCCGAGCGTCATTCCGATGCGGTCATGCTCAATCTGATCGGCGCCGATGTGCTGGATTCCGAAAAATACCTTAAGCAAAATAATGCTTGCCTTCATTTGTATGGCAAGCAAGATGTCCGGGAAGGACGCAAAATGGGCCATGTGACATTTCTGGAGGAAAGAAAAGATGACAAAAGCCGCCGTTAGTAAATCTGCCGGGAACGCCACGCGTACCGAAACCGATTCGTTCGGGCCTATCGATGTTCCTGCCGACCGTTACTGGGGCGCGCAAACTCAGCGATCTCTAGGGAATTTCAAGATCGGCGGTGAGCGGATGCCCAAGCCTCTGATCCGCGCTTTGGGGGTTCAGAAAAAAGCCTCTGCCCTGACTAATATGCAACTGGGCGTTCTGGATTCCAAAATCGGAGAAGCGATTGTCGCTGCTGCTGAGGAGGTGATCGACGGTACGCATGACGACGAATTTCCTCTTGTTGTCTGGCAAACGGGATCGGGTACGCAGACCAACATGAATGCGAACGAGGTGATCTCCAACCGTGCGATTGAAATTCTCGGCGGGCAGATGGGCAGCAAGAAGCCTGTACACCCCAACGACCATGTGAATATGGGGCAATCGTCCAACGATACGTTTCCGACCGTGATGCATATTTCGGCGGTTGAGCAGATTCATCATGAACTCATCCCTGCCCTGCAGCATCTGCACAAGGCGCTGGACAGCAAGGCCAAGGATTTCAAGGATATCGTCAAGATCGGGCGGACGCATTTGCAGGACGCCACGCCGTTGACTCTGGGGCAGGAGTTTTCCGGCTATGCCAAGCAGATTGAATACGGGATCGCCCGGGTTCAGGCCGTGTTGCCGCGATTGCTGGAGCTGGCACAGGGCGGAACGGCTGTGGGCACGGGTATTAACTGCAAGGCGGGATTCGCCGAAAAATTTGCCGAGAATGTTTCGAAAATCACGGACCTTGCGTTCCGCACCGCCGAAAATAAATTCGAGGCGCTGGCGGCTCATGACGCGCTGGTCGAGGCTTCGGGGGCACTTAACGTCCTTGCCGCTTCCCTGATGAAGATTGCTAACGACATACGATTGCTCGGGTCCGGTCCGCGCTGCGGGTTCGGGGAGATCAACCTGCCCGAGAACGAGCCCGGCTCCTCCATCATGCCCGGCAAGGTCAACCCGACGCAGTGCGAGGCGCTGACCATGGTGTGCGCGCAGGTGATGGGCAATCACGTCACCGTGACGATCGGCGGATCGAACGGGCATTTCGAGTTGAACGTCTTCAAGCCCGTTATCATTTATAACGTGCTGCAATCCCTCCGGCTGATTGCGGACGGGTGCAACAGCTTTACAGATAATTGCGTGGTCGGGATTGAGGCGAATACCGCGCGTATCGAAAAGCTGGTGAATGAGAGTTTGATGCTCGTCACGGCCCTGAACCCGCATATCGGGTACGATAATGCGGCGAAGATCGCCAAGAAGGCCCATGCGGAAGGCACCTCCCTCAAGGATGCTGCCATTGCGCTGGGGCTTCTGACCGCAGAGCAGTTCGCGCAGTGGGTTAAGCCCATTGATATGATCAAGCCGAGAGACTGAGTTTTCTCAGTCTCTGAGGCCGATTTTCTTGCTTTTTTCTTTCTTCCCGCCCTACTCTTGCGGTGACGAGGTGTATTATGCAGCTACAGGATCACGGCGCATTACTTGAGCGGATCACGGGTCTTTTGCAAGATGCCGTAGTGCGCGAGGCCGTTCATGCGGATTATACGCGCACAATAGAGCAGCTTGGCGTCGAGGGGGCGCAAGCGCGTTTTCTGGCGGAGAATACGCTCCGTCGTCTTGAAACGTCCGGCTGGGATATCCGGCGGACCGAGGCGGATATTTTTGAAAATTTCGGGATCATTTCTGCACGGAACAAGTATATTGGCGCCACAACTCTGGTCGGTTCCTTTGATAATGCGCTGCAACGGCGGGCGAAGGCCTTTTCCGGACAGATCATGATGCAGATGATGGACCTCAAAGGCGGAACCATTGCGAATATTTCCCCGCATCATGAAAAGCTGGAGGCTTCCAAGTCTTCCTTTCAAATTACCGAAGCCGATGAAGCTGAGCAGCTTTCCGGTTCTTTCTCCGTTGCGGTTCTCAACAACGTTCTGCACCACGAGGCGCCGGAGCGTGCCGATGAAATTTTGCGGAGTGTCAGTTTAAAAACCGATAAACGGCTTGTCGTGCTGGAGAATACTACGGTCGGCCGGACCCCTGCCGAACAAGAGCAGGACCGGGCTGTACAGTTCATGCATGAATATCTTTTTCACCGTCTTCTGCAGGATCCGGCTACGCATGATACGCCGCTGCCCGGCAATTACGACACCGCCGAGGGGTGGGCCGAGCGTATTGAAAATCACGGATGGCGGCTGAGCCTGCGCGATAGCCTCCCCATGGAGCCGCACCATACGGTTTTGGTCTTCGAAAAAGACTGAGACATGAAAAAACGTTCCGTCCTTGTTTCCGGCCATCCGACCAGCGTGACTTTGGAGGAGGAATTCTGGGACGCGTTGCGGGTTATTGCCGAGCGGCGCGGGCAGAGCCTGAACCAGATCATCACCACAATCGATGCGGGGCGCCGCGGGAGCAATCTGTCGAGCGCGATCCGGGTTTTTGTTTTGAAATCAGTCACCGAGGCTGCAGGATGATTTTTTGGCACTCACTAGCACACGAGAGGCTTTTTTTCTGGTTAAAATTTACAGCATTTATTTTTATTCTGTTCCTGCTTTATACCGCCCTGCTAAATTTATTTGTCTTTATCAGCAATAGCATGAGATTCACGTCCTTAAGCTATTTTTCTCCTTTTTTACTTTTTAGCTTTCTGGGACCATATTTGCTTTTTATGCAAATTATTACTGCTCTTCAGTGGCTGCGATGGCTGTATCATCTTAAGAAAAAGCAGGATGTTGCAGACTTATATGTAGAGAATTATTTTTTGCCTGTTTTTTATGGCAGCATAAGCAGTTTTTTTATAGTTATGCCGCTTTTCGCCTTTTATGCGTTAGAAACTGGTAATACGTTAGAAACTGTTGGAACTGAAACTTTTGCGACTGAGTTTTTAGAGTTTTTTTATGTCTTTGCGTTTAGTTTTGGTATGGGTCTCTTCCTTCTCTTTCCTCTAACTTTTCTTATTGTTCTTTCTAAAAGTCATCTGCGTTATGCCCATGATCCTGCAATCATCTTTGTTTGTTTAGTTGCCGTGATAATTACTGCAGGGCTTGATTTTTATGCTGGAATAAATGATTTTTTGCACAGCACTGTTTTGTGTTTTTTTAGTGATACCTATTTTCATACTGTGTTCTTAGTATCAATTCTATTTTTTAAGGGGGCGGAGCTTCTGGTTCGGCCTCACTTAGGCCGAGTCTATACGCCCAATCATACTGCTTTTGCTTTTCCCGTTTTAGTGGTGCTCCTGACATTGTTTTATGTCAATCTTCAAAGCGGAATGGATGGGCTTTGTTATAATTGGGGGTACTGAACCTACTGCAGCAACCCCTTCAGCACATCCTCCACGACGTCCTCGGGCTTGATCTCTTCCGGCTGCTGCTCCTGTTGTTGCGGGGGCTGAGCCTGCGGCTCCTCTGCCGGAGCTTCCTGCTGCGCTGCGGGCGGTTCTTCCTGAGGCAGCGGCGCTTCGGGTTCCGGTTGCGGTTCAGGCTGGAGCACTTCCTTCACGATGGATTCGACGTCCTGCGGCGGTGGCTCCGTTGGCGCCGGAACGGGTTCAGGCTGGGGCTTCGGCGCGGCAGGCTCGGGCGCAGGGTCAAGCACCTGCTGGAGGATATCCTGCGGCGTCAGTTCCTTGGGCGTGATTTCCTGTTCTTCGCCGCTGCTGGGGAGGACTTCCTGCAGCAGACCCTTGGCAGGCTTTTTCTTTTCCTCGCCCGGCAAGCCAAGCTTGTCCGTTAGAAGTTTTTCAAATTTGCGGTTAATCTTCCGGTTGAGATAATCCTGCATGACTCCCTGTCCGAAGGTCTGGGCGGGGTTATCGAGCGGGCCGCTGAAGGCCATTTCGAAGGGCGGAATATCGGCGGGAACGTCGCCCTGCGGCTTCACGGTAATTTTATGTTTTGTGGACAGGGTCCATTTCGGCAGGTTTACCGTTCCCATCGTAGCGATATTCGCCTCCGGTCCGTCGAGATCGAGTTTCTGGATCGTTATGACCCCTTCGCGGATGACATAGTTTCCGTCCAGCGTGTCGAAGGCCGTCCGGCCGCCCTTGGTCGTGCCCTTCCACAGGCCGAGCAAGGAGTCGCCGGGTTTGGATTCATCCGATAAAGCTTCGGCGAAGCGGGTCACATCGACGCCATTCAGCACGATGTCGCCGCCGGTCACCGTGCCCTGCCCGCCCAGATCGTACACCAATGCGGCGGGGCTTGTGCCCGAGGTCGTGATATCCAATTCGGTGCTGACCTTACCACTGGCGTCGATCATCTGCGATCCCGCCAGCGCCTTGACCAGCCTTGCGACCGAGACGTCGGTCAGGCTGCTTTTTGCCGCGATGTGGATCGGCTGGCGTGACTGGTTGGCTGATTTCACCGTGGAGGACATGGCGATGCTGCCCTCAAACAGGCCCGCCTGCATCTCCGTGATTTCCATGACCCCGTCTTTGAGCGCTAGTTTCATGCGCGGGGCTTCCAGGGGCCATGGGCCGTAGGTGATGGACGACGCCGAAAGGTTGATGTCCGCATTGATGGCATGAAGGCCCGCGGTATCGATCGTGTCCTTCGACCAGCGTTCGGCCGTGCTTTTTTGTGCGGTGTTGCCGGTGGTCACGGAGGACGCCAGAACCACCTTGCCGAATTTCAAGTCGCCGGAGAGGTAGGGTTTAGTTGCGGAGAGATCAACTTTCGCATCACCCTGGACCGTAAATCCGGCGAGGTCGCCCTTCAAGCCCGCAAGGGTATAAGTCTGCCCGTCCTGCGAGATTTTTGCATAGACATCCATCGGCTTTTTGAAGTTCGGATCCTGTTCCGCTGCGCCGGAAAATTTCTGCATAGCTTCAGCCATGTTCTTGTGTTTGAGCTGGACGGTCATGCCGCTGAGCGAGGGGGTTTGCAGCGGCGTCTTGACTTTGCCCTGCGTAATCAGTTCGCCGTTCAGGGCGGCGATATTCGCTGTCATGTCCATCGCGTCCGCCGATCCGGTCAGTTTGGCCTTGATCGAGGCCTTGCCCATATCTTTTGGCAAGGATGACGCATCGACCGAAAGCGCCTTGGCCAAGGCCTGAACGTCCCTCGTATCCACCGAGAGGTTGAGGGCTATGCCGCTCAGGGCTTTAATATTATCGATGCCGCCGCTGGCCACGATATCGGACTTAGCGAAGTTTTTGAGGGTCAGCCCTGAGACGCTGACGGCGTTGTCGCGGAACTTCGCCTTGACGCCAATATTTTCAAGGTTTTGGCCCTGATATTTCAGCTTTTTCGCGTTGAGGTTCAAATCCATATCGAAGGGGAGAGACGCGGTCCGCAGGGAGGATTCCAGATCGCCGGACTGCTCCTTAGATGCCGGCATTTTTTTACTCAGCGTATCGATATCAAGAACTGCCGTAGAAAAATCTACCACCGCGAGTGGGCGGCCGGATTTAGTCTGTGGTGTGTAGGCACCGGACAAGCTGAATTCATGATCGTCGAGCTTGATGATGCCCTCATGGATTTTTGTCGTCTGCCCGTCTCCCTCGACTTTCAGGTTGAAGGTTCCCTTTTTGAATATGGCGAGATCGGGGAGAAGCTCGGCAATGTTCGCCGTCTTTTGGGTTTTAAGTTCCAGCGCATATTTCAGGGGATCGACCAGCGCCCCGAACGATCCAGTAAACGCGTTTTCGCCCAGGGATAATTCAAAGTCCCGGTAATCGGCCTTCTGAATATCGGCGGTGAGCAGACCCTTTACTTTCAAAGGGACGTTCAATCCATTAATTCCGCTGATTTTATTCTGTTCCAGCGCCTTGGCTACATTCGGGATGTTCAGGCTCAAAGCGCCCTGCCCGCCGACTGTTTCCTTAAAATTAAGGGTTCCCGCGTAATTCAGTTCGATATCACCCGGCTGGAGAGTCAGTTTCAGCTTTGGATTAAGTTGCTGCGCCTTAGCGTCAAATTTTTCGGCCTGGAGATCAAAGTCGGCCGCATTTCCCTCGTAAAAGAGCGACCCGTTGGCCTGATACGGGCCGAACAGCGTTCTCGCCATCAAGTCGGCGTTGATGTTGCGGATGAGTGTTTCGGCCTTGGTTTTGTGGTCATAGTAAGAGAACTGACCGTCATCAATTACAATTTTATCCAAGGAGATTGCCGGAGGCGCTGTTTTAGCGGATTGGCTCTGATCCTGCTGTTCACCGCCCGTCAACGCTTCAAGTTCGGGCGTCATGGCGTTCAGTTTTCCGGTTTCCAGCATTTCCAGATTCACGTGAGGTTTGACCAGCGTGATGTATTTTATTGACAGTTTCTGGCTGAGGAGCGGCATGAGATCGACGTTGACGTCCAGACGCTCAAAGGCGACGAGGGTTTCCGATTTTGACCCTTCGGGCGCCTTGATCGTGACACCTTCGGCCATGAAGCGCGGCGAGGGCAAGATCGTAAAGCCGATGTCTCCGGCCAATTCCAGATCCAGACCCGTGTAGGTTTTTACCTGCTGCTGTGCCTGGCCTTTATACTGGTTCCAGTCCATGAAACCGGGGGCGACCAGCGCCACAGCCAGCAAAACCACGAGTACGAATGGAACAATGATCAAAGCGCGCTTCATAGGCAGGCTCCTCCAGGATGCGAATCGGTGATGTCGATTTCCGGTGTTTTATAGCCGTAAAGTCATACGGGGGGCAAGCGCTGACCCTGCGCTTACTTCTTGGCTCTTTTGCGGTATTTATCCAATTTTTCAAGGAACTCCGCCATGAGCGGGCGGACGTTTTTTTGGAATTTAGCGCGGTCTTTTTCTGTTAATGACTCGGCCACATTGTCAAAAAGGACGTTTGCCATGTCGATCAAATCCTGAACGTTGGTCTTTTTGTTGGTCACTGAAAGATTTCCGCTGACCAGTCTTTGGCTTAACATTTCCACAAGAGCTCTAATGGTTGGATCGCTGCGTTCTAGCTTTTCTTTAAGAGTCTGCCGGGAAATAACGATCAAATTGCAGTCCTCCAGAACTTTGACCGTAGCGGTGCGTTTTTCGTCATTAAAAAGGGCCATCTCGCCGCAGATTTCGCCAACCCCCAGACGGGCAAGCTCGACCATTTGCCCCTGCTTTTCCCCATAAACGCCGACCAGACCCGACTGGATTAAAAAGGCGCAGTTGGGATCATCCCCTTCCTTCATCAGGACCGTGCCGGCCGCTACAAAACGGCGTTCAAGGATGACCGTGTCTTTTCTCATAACCTGCTTTGTCCCAAGCCTTTACGCTCAGGACATATATTGCCCTCCGTTTGCCGCGATCGTCGCGCCGGTAATAAAGGCCGCCTTTTCGGAGGCAAGGAACGAGACCAGCGCCGCTATTTCGTCAGGATGGCCCATACGGGTAACCGGAATCTGGCGGATAATGGAATCCAGAACCTCCTGTTTCATACCCGCCGTCATGTCCGTGGCGATATAGCCGGGGCAGATGGCGTTTACAGTAATGCCCTTAGCGGCCACTTCTGTTGCCAAGGCCTTCGTCAGGCCGAGCATCCCCGCCTTGGCTGCGGAGTAATTGACCTGTCCGAACTGGCCCTTCTGACCGTTGATGGAACTGATGTTGATGATGCGGCCGAAGCTGCGCTCGCGCATTCCCGGCACAATCAGGCGGCACATATTGAAGCAGGAGGTCAGGTTGGTTTCGATCACTTCGTGCCAATTTTCCTTGGGCATTTTGTGCAGCATACCATCGCGTGTAATTCCGGCGTTGTTGACCAGAACCTGAATCGGCCCGTGCTTCTGCTCGACTATTTTGAGCGCCTGCTCGCAGGCGGTGTAATCGGCGACATCGAATTTGACGGCTTCGCATCCGGTTTCGGTGCGGAATTTTTGCGCCGCTTCCTCATTGCCGTGATAAGTGGCGACAACGTCAAATCCATCGGCCTTGAGTGAGAGAGAAATCGCATGGCCTATCCCCCGCGTTCCGCCCGTCACGATAGCGACTTTGTTCATATTGGCGACTCCGATTACTAAATCTTGTTGTACGTTGCTCAGGCGACCTTCTTCCAGTCCCTGCCCTTTTCGCGCTCAAGGCACATGGCGATGCCCATGCCGCCACCGATGCAAAGAGTGGCCAAGCCCTTTTGTGCATCGCGTCTGGCCATTTCATGCAACAATGTCACAAGGACGCGGGTTCCCGATGCGCCGATCGGATGGCCGAGGGCAATCGCGCCGCCGTTGACATTTGTCTTTTGCGGATCAAACCCGGTTTCCTTTTGCACGGAGAGCGCCTGTGCCGCGAAGGCTTCGTTGGACTCCACTACATCGAGATCCTTGACCGTCCAGCCCGCTTTATCCAAGGCCTTCTTTGTTGCCGGGATTGGACCTGTGCCCATGATCGACGGGTCTACCCCCGCAGTCGCCCATGAGGTGATTTTGGCCAGTGGGATCAGTTTACGCTTCTGCGCTTCGCTCTGACGCATCAAAAGCACGGCGGCGGCGCCATCGTTTATACCCGAAGCGTTGCCTGCAGTCACCGTGCCGTCCTTCTTGAAGGCCGGGCGCAGTTTCGAGAGGCTTTCGGCGGTTACGCCCGCCCGCGGAAATTCATCCTGATCGACCGTCACGGTTTCCTTTTTCTTTTCGATGCTGACCGGGGCAATCTCGGCTTTGAATTTTCCCGCCTTGATTGCGGCCTCAGCCCGGTTTTGCGACTGCGCGGCGAAGGCGTCCTGCTGATCGCGGGTGATCTGGTATTTTTCGGCGATATTCTCAGCCGTAAGCCCCATATGATAGTCGTTGAAGATGTCCCAGAGGCCATCGACGATCATCGTGTCCTTGAACTCGACGTTGCCGAACTTGACGCCCTCGCGCATCATTGCCGCATGGGGAGACAGACTCATGCTCTCCTGTCCGCCGGCGAGGACGATTTCGCTTTCACCGCAGAGGATCGCCTGAAGCCCGAGTGCAACTGTCCTGAGGCCTGAGCCGCAGACCTGATTGATCGTCAGCGCGGTTTTATCCTGCGGGATGCCCGCCTGTATCGCCGCCTGACGCGCCGGGTTCTGACCGCATATCGCCGTCAAGACCTGCCCCATGATAACTTGATCCACCTCTTCGGGCTTTACACTTTGTGCATCTTGCAAAACCGCCTTGAGAATCAGCGCCCCCAGTTTGCTTGCGGGCAGGCTGCTGAGCGCCCCACCAAGATTGCCGATAGCTGTTCTTTTTGCAGAGACGATGACGACGGGATCGTTGTTACTCATGGATTTTAACCTCGAAAAAAAAATAACTGGAATATCGGGTCAAAATAACAGCCAAGGGAAAGTTTGCAACATATAATTGACAGATTATTGCGCTAACCAATCGGCGATCGGATTCCAGACCGTGTCTATTGCCCGGCTACCGGCGATCAGGCTGATGTGTCCGCAATCGAGTTGCAGGATATTGGTTTGCGCCCGGGTCAGTTTTTCTTTTACGCTTGCTGCGGCGGCAAACGGCACCAGCCTATCGCCTGTGGAGGCCACGATCATCACGGGGCATTTAATATCCGTGATGTCTATTATTTTTTCGCCTAAAGCCCACAGCCCGCGCTCCGGCGCGTTCTGCGCGAACCATTGCTGCAGACAATGGACCGCCAATTCTCCCGCGAGGTCTACGCCATCATTCAGCCAATCCTCGACGGCAACAAAAAGCTTTGCCTCTGCCGAGTCCTGATCCATGCGGGCGAAACGGGAGAATTTTTTTGCCGATCCCGCCGGGTCAAGTGTCGCAAAAAGAGCCTGCGTCCATTCCGCCGTAAGACATCCTTTTTGTTCGATCATGCCCATCACCACGGGCGCCCATGTGCGTACCCGTTCCGAGAGGACGGGGTTCCGGCCTTTAAAATCCCATGGCGCAGCCATCAGGACCAGCTTCCCTACGCTCTGCTGCACTGACGAGACGGCGGCCAGGCTTACTGTTCCGCCCATGCAATAGCCAAGAACCGACACCGGGCGTCCGCTTATACCCTCTAGATACACTATCGCGGGGCAGAGGCGCTTTAAGACAATCCCCTCCATATCTCTGTCATTTTCATATTTCGAGGTGTCACCCCAATCCAGAAGATAGACGTCATAGCCCTTTTTGCTCAGCCAGTTCATCATTGAGCGGCTTGTGCACAAATCAAAGATATCGGCCTTGTTCACAAGAGATGGAACCAGGAGAAGAGGCGGCTTGTCAGACCTTGTCGCGCCGGCCTTTTCTTTTTGCACAATGCACAGATTTGCCCCCTGCCCCTTCCAGACGACCGTCTTGCGTTTCCTTCTGACCTTAAAGGGGTGATTCTGATAGAGTTGAATTCCCCTGATGATTTCCGCGAGTTCGTGTTCATCAATCGCCGGAAGATACGGAGTGACATATTCCTGTATGCCCCCCCTTGCCGCCGCAGCCATGCCCAAATGGACGGGCATGGGGTGCGGACCTGTGCGATTGACTTTTCTTTTTGCTTCTTGAGACATAATGCAGCATGGCAAAGTTTTTGCATTTTATAAACAAAGCTTTTTTTTGCTGCAGAATTGTGCATAATACTATTACTCTCGCGTACATACTTTCACGGCATACAGGTGCAACATGGCCAAAACAAGAAATGGCAAGGACGGACCGACCGTCATCAAAAAGTACGCTAACCGGAGACTCTATGACACGGGGCGCAGCAGTTATGTGACGCTCGACGATTTGTGCGAGATGGTCAAGGAGGGGCATGAGTTTGTCGTGCAGGACGCCAAGACCGGAAAGGATATCACCCGTTCGGTGCTGACGCAGATCGTTGCCGAGCAGGAATCGCAGGGCGAAAATCTCCTGCCTACCAATTTTTTACGCACTCTTATCGGTTTTTACGGTGACAATTTCCAGAATTTTATTCCGGGTTATCTGGAGCAGACCCTTGACCTGTTCGTTAAAAATCAGGAACGGATGCGTGAGCAGATCAACAAATCCTTCGAAGGGATGCGGAACATGGAGGGGATGTTTCCCCCTATCCCCACTACACTTGAGGAGTTGCGGCGCCAGAACATGGAGATGTTTGAGAAAACCATGAAAATGATGTCGCCCTTTGGTGTCGGGTACGGCCAGTCCAGCGAGGACGACAAATCCAAGAAGGGCAAGTGAGCTTCCTAATGAAGCTCTTTAAACTCTGAATTCAGCCGTTTGTTTGAGAGTCGGATTTGTTTTTCCTAATTTTCTCTTTATCTTTGACGCTCTTTGCCTGCGAAGGCTCGGTTCCTGCCGAAGGCTCTATCTTGGGAATATGATACTGCGTTTGTGCTGTAGTTTGTTTCTTAGCCTTTGCCATGTCATTGCCCACAGAGATTGCCTGCTTAACCTGCTGTTCTTCTCCTACATTCTGCGCCGGGGGCATTTCCGGTAGAGCGGTATGGTTTTTTCTGATGAGTTGAACATTCTGTGTGATTGGCTCCACTTCCAGCAATTCCGCAGCCGTCATTGTCTGTCTGCTCTCTGTTACCTGGGGAAGCGCTGAGCCTTCCAGACTTTTGAGCGCATGAATCTGCTGTCCCTGCCCACCGCTGGCCTCTGATGCTGCGCTTGTTTTCTCTTCTGGTTCCGTCTTTGACTTAGACCTTTTCTTTCCACTTAGTTCCATCAGTTCGATGCGGGCTTTCAATTCCTGATTTTGTATCATCAGAGACCGGACGGTTTCGTCGTAGGCCAGTTCGGCCGGCACAGCCGAGGTTGTGGGGGGCTGCTTGATACCCTCTTGCCCCTGAAGACGCGCAATCTGATCCTGATATTCCCTGATTTTCTGCCGGTATTCAGAATTTACAGACTTTTCCTTTTCAATTTGCGTTTGAAGAACCTGAGCCATCCCCAAGGCATCGTTTCCCGATTCAGACTCCGACAATGCAGCGTTTTTCTTAGCCATCTGTCCTTGCTGCAAGCGGCTGTTCTGTTCCTGGAGCGCCAACACGGTTTGCTTTAACTCCTCAATATCTGACTGCTGCTCCTTTCTTACATTCAATTCATTCTGCAGAGTTGCCAACTCCAGACGGAGCTGTTTGACGGTTTCCTGATCTTCAGGAGTTTGCTGCTGCCGTGACCCGGCCAACGCTTGCCGCAGTTCCTCATTTTCCTGCTCCAAAGCTGCGGTCTGTTTGGACGCCCCGTCGGTCATTTTCATGGCGTCATTCTGGGCGCGGATTGTTTCGCGCAGACTTTTATTCTGGTCGATCAAGTCCTGCAATTTTTCCGGGTTGGTTTGCTGACTCCTGCTGGTCAGGGCCAGGTTTTCCTGCTCCAACGCGGCATATTTTTTATTCAGCTCATCCAACTGCGCGGCCATATCGCGTGTCAGTTGGGCGTCTTGCTGACTGTTGCCCTGCTGTTTTTCGAGATCAACAACCTTGGTGGTCATATCCGCCAGAGCTTGCGCGAGTTTGCGGTTTTCGGTCTGCAGTTCGGACAGGCTTTGTTGCTGCTTGCCGAGCAATTCGGAACTCGCCGTATTTTTTTGCGTCTCCAAATCTGCGTACTTTTGCTGTTGTGCGCCCAATTCATTTTTCAAGCGGTCTTTTTCGCTCATCTGCGCCTGGAGGGCCTGCTGAAGCTTTTTCAGGTTAGATGTATCCCCTTTAAGTTTCTGGTTTTCCGCCTGTGTTTCGGCCAGACTTTTTTGCAGTTGCCCGACCTCTTCAGAGGCGGCTTTACTTTTTTGCGCCTCCAGTTCCGCGTATCTTTGTTGCTCTGCAGCCAGTTCAGTTTTCAGGCGCTCGCTTTCGCTCATCTGCGCCTGGAGAGCCTGCTGCAACTTTTCCTGACTGGATGTTACGTCCTTGAGCTTCTGATTTTCTGCCTGGGCCTGCCCTATCAGCTGAGATTGCTCGGACTGTGCCTGCTGCAAGGCCTTGTTCTGACGTTCGAGTTCCGCTAACGCTCCCGAGAGTTGTTTATTGAATGTCTCCAGTTCCCTGATCTTCTTGTTGTACTCCAAAGCCTTGCTATCGTTTTTCAGCTGTTTTTCCTGCTGCCCGGAGGGTGGCTTAACCTCCCCCTCTTGCGTCTTTGTCCCGCCCTGCTCCAGTGCGGCCTCAAGCTGCTCGTTTTTGGCCCGCAATTCCCGAACCTGTTCGCGCAAAGCTCTTATCTCACTTTTTGCATATGCCGGAGGAGCGGCAGAAAGAGCCAGAATGATTGAAGCAGCACATAAAGCTAGGCCATGTGTCTTTCGGAAAACCGCTTTGTTCGTGATGCAGCCCGTGGCAGAACCGTTCTTCATGGGACTCACTGTGTTTGATTTACGAAATAACCGTCAAATCATACACTTTTGACCATAATTCTCAAATATTATTTCACAAAGCCTTATATAAGACTGAAATAACTGATTTTTTTAGATTTTTCTTATTCTGTGGATGAGTTTAGCGTTTGCCCGCGCCCTGAGCCAGAGAGGCTTCCAGAAAAGAATCCAGATCGCCGTCCAAAACCGCCTGCGTGTTCGAGGTTTCGATCCCGGTCCTGACATCCTTGATCATCTGGTAGGGTTGCAAGACGTAGGAACGGATTTGATGACCCCAGCCGATGTCCGTCTTTTCGCCGTGATCTTTGGCCGCCTGCTCCTCCCGCCGGTTCAGTTCGGCCTCATAGAGCTTGGCTTTGAGCAGCCTTAACGCCTCGGCCTTGTTCTGGTGCTGGGACCGTCCGGCCTGACAGGCCACGGCGATGCCGCTCGGGATATGGGTGAGGCGGACGGCGCTGTCGGTCGTGTTAACGTGCTGCCCGCCCTTGCCGCTGGAGCGGTAGGTATCGACGCGCAAATCCTTGTCCTCGACGACGATGTTAATTTCATCGTCGATGATCGGGGAGACCGATATGGATGCGAAGCTGGTGTGGCGGCGGGCGTTTGAGTCGAAGGGCGAAATCCTGACCAGTCGGTGGACGCCTGTTTCCGTTTTCAGCCAGCCATAAGCCTGTGGTCCCTCGATCTTCATCGTGCAGGATTTGAGGCCCGCCTCCTCGCCATCGCTTCTTTCGATGATACTGACCTTGTAGTTATGTTGTTCGGCCCAGCGCATATACATACGCGCCAGTATTTCCCCCCAGTCCTGCGCCTCGGTGCCCCCTGCCCCAGCGTTGACCTGAAGGTAGGCATCGTTGTTGTCCGCCTCGCCGCTGAGAAGGCTTTCCATACGCTTGCGGCGGGCGAAAGCCTGAAGCTCGTCCAGCGCCTTCTCGATTTCCTCGACCATAGCGGCGTCGTTTTCCAACTCCGCGAGTTCCAGTAAACCTATATTATCCTTTAACTGCGCCTCGATAGCGCGTACGGAATCAATCGCGCTTGCGACCTGCGTTCGCTCACGCATCAGTTTCTGCGCTTTTTCAGGGTTCGACCAGAGATCGGGGGTTTCGGATAGGCTGTTTAATTCTTCAAGGCGGAGGAGCGAGGCTTCCCAGTCAAAGATTCCTCCTCAGCAGTTCGAGCGATTCTTCGATATCGCTAACGACTGCTTGAATTTCTGCGCGCATGGTTTCCCCTATCTGTTCCGCGTCCCGTCCGGGTTTTAAATAGGGGCGTCCTGCCAAAAAATCAAGCGGCTTTGTGGCGACCCTGGGCGATCATAGAAGATTTCTGCCCCTCAGACTCCAAAACGCTGAGCTTCTTGAGGAAGGTTCTGATCTCGACCGAAAATCCGGACTCCTGACGGGTGAGGGTCAAAATTCCCCCGCTGACCGCTGATGGCTTGTCTGTCCATGCTCCTTCTGCCTGCTCAATATTACTTACCAATCTCCGAGGTGCGCTCACTGTCTTTCCCTTGAGAAGGCTGTGGCACAGGAGCAGTTCGACACCGCTATTATACGCTATCACCGGACGCCCCGATGAAATGAACCCCTGAATAAAGGCCGGGATGCCTTGGTTCAGCTTGAGTTTTTCAACGCTCCTGCGCCCCCCCGGAACTACAAGCACGTCATAGTCCGAGTGGTGCGCGTTCGGAAGGGCCGCCGAAATGGCATAAGTTCCGCCCCAATTCCCTGCGCTCCATGCCCGAACCGCCTCACTTCCCGTGCCGATAGTCTTTATGAAAAAGCCTTCCTTCTCCAGAACCGAAGACGAATCGGCGAAGTCGATTTCCGAGAAACCATTGTCTATGAGAAAGGCAGCTTTCCTTGGTTTTTCAGAGAGTATTCTCATGGGAGACTCCTAGTTTTGTGCACCACAGCAAAAATTATATGCGTTCCTTATTATTGTGCAATGCAAAAAGCTCTTTTCGTTTTAAGAACCCATAAAAATGATTAAAAATCATAAACTAAGCTTTACATTACATTGTTCTGGATATAAAAACTGTAATGGACAGTTTTACAACGGTGTGTAAGTTGGTGGACAACTGTCATAAGTATACTCTCTGGCTTTGCTTTTATTTAAGGGGGCAATCATTATGAAATCCTTGCGTAATCTTCTTCTAGTCACAGGTATGATCGCCTTAAGCGGATGTACCGTTTTCGACGTTTACAGTGAGGTCGATGCCCTGAACGAGGCCAAAGCCGTTGGCAGCCCCTTTACGCAGGCTCTAGCCGCCGAATATAAAACTTTTGCGAACCGCGAACTCAAGGATATGTTCGATTATCCCGATGCTCTGCACTTTGCTCGCAAGGGTCTGGCTTCCGCCTCCGGCGAGAGCGTGATGCCCGAACCTGTCAATGACTGGAACCTGAGCGAAGAGCATATCAAGGAACTTGGTGCCGCCCGCGGACGCCTTGTCGTTGCCTTTGATCTTGGCGGGCGTGAGATCGCCCCTGCCACTGCCGCCAAAGCGCAAGTGAATTATGACTGCTGGATTGAACAGCAGGAAGAGAATTGGCAGACCAAGGATATCCTTAGCTGTAAGAAGGGTTTTCTGGATGCTATGAACGAGCTTGAAGGGCTTGTCCAGCAAGGACCGCAGCCCGTGGCCGCTGACGAGCCTCCTCCGATGGTTCCCGAAGAGGCTATGTATCTCGTGTTCTTTAACTGGGATGCCTTTGACGTCAGCACCAGCGCCAACAGCGTTCTGGAGGCTGTGGCCAAGGAAGTGTCCAAAAACACCCCGGCTCAGGTCAACATCCAGGGTCATGCCGATACATCCGGCGCCTCCGATTACAACCAGCGTCTGGCGTTCAAACGTGCCACTGCCGTACGTGATGCGCTTGTGAAGCTCGGTGTACCTGAGAATTTGATCAATATCGAAAGCCGCGGCGAGGATGAACTTCTTGTCCCTACCCCAGACAATGTGCGTGAGCCGGCCAACCGCCGCGCCAATATCTCGTTTAAATAAGTGAGATAGGTTTCTAATAACAAAAAGTGCGGGATAATCTCCCGCACTTTTTTTGTTACTGGCCTGATCTTAGGGTCAGCGCAAGACCTGAAAATCCTCCTTCAAGACCTGCTGGATGGACGCGTCGAGATCGTCTATCAAGTTATCCAATGCCTCCATCTGAAGCCTTTCGCGCTCGGCGAGGGTAACGTGTTCGGGCACCGTCAGCATCCGGTTGGCAATGACGTCGATCCCCCTTTTCTCGTAGCTCCCCACCCCGAAGATGGCCATGTGGACGACGACCTTCATATCGAAGCGGTCACGCTTATCGACCTCCATCCACGCGCCGAACTTATTGTCTGAAGGCAGGACGCTGCTTTTGACGGATGCCTCCTTGAGAACGGCCAAAAATTTGCCGTTGGTTCCGACCGCCGAGAAGCGGTGTTGCAGGTAGTCGTCTACAGTCTTGTTCACGGATGTGACAAAACCCGCTTCGACGCTCTCATCCGCAAAGCCAATCATCGGTGCGGTCTGGTTCTGGATTTCATAAGAGGCCACATACAGTGGGAAGGGCTGAAGCGTATCGAAGGTCATCTGCTCGGGCGGCGGGGCTTGTGTGGTCGTGCATCCCGTAACCACCAATAACGCGCTGCAGGTCAGCAGAAGGGTGTGCCTACGCAGGTTTTTTCTTACTGTTCGTATCATTTTCAACCTTATTATTTCCTAGCTTTTGATCTTATATCCGGTTTTTAACATACGGTACGCCAGAACGGTCAACCCAAAATTGACAAGCAGTAGTATACTGATGCCTGCCAGCAAACTTCCGTCGGCATGGCCGATAAATCCGTAACGGAAACCGTCTATCATATAAAAGAACGGGTTCAGATAGGCCGCAAAGCGCCACGCTTCGGGCAAAATATCTATTCTGTAAAAAGTGCCGGACAAAAAGGTCAATGGTGTCACGATGAAATTGGTGAAGGCGGCGATCTGGTCAAATTTTTCTGACCAGATGCCTGCGACAACGCCGAGCGCCCCCATCATGTGCGTTCCCAGCACGGCAAAAATCAGAATTGCGGCGATGGAATGTATGCTGACCGATACAAACAGCGACAGGACAATCAGCGTCGATAGGCCTACGGCCAGCCCGCGTATGACGGACCCCAGCATATAACCCGTTAAAATTTCACCTGCGGAGAGCGGCGGCATGAGCAGATCAACGATGTTTCCCTGTATCTTAGATATCACCAGAGAGGATGAGGTGTTGGAGAAAGCGTTCTGGGCCATGGCCATCATGATCAATCCCGGAGCAAGGAAAGACAGGTAGGACAGGCCGTCTTCCATCTTGCGCTCCAGCCCTCCGAACGCTAGGGCAAAGACGGTGTAGAATAGTAATGTTGTCACGGCCGGGGCGATCAAAGTCTGGGTATAGACTTTCAGAAACCGCTCAACCTCCTTTCGGACCAGCGTGTAGAGGCCAATTTTGTTGATGCCCCTGATCCGCCTTTCGCCTAACGCCGCCTGAGATATTTGCATCCTGCTGAACCTGCTGTAGAATGTTTTTTATGGAACCCGCAGAGCATAAAGCACGGACCCGTCCGGTCAATCAGAAAAGTTCCAACTCTTCACGCGCCAAGAAACGGCTACCCAAGAAGATTACGGAAACCTATCTCCACAATTCCGGTTTATATTACCTGCAGAGGTTTGCCGCCAGCAAGGCCCACTTCAAAAGCGTCATGATGCGAAAGGTCCGGCGCTCTTGCCAACATCACACCGATCAGGATCTGGAGGCCTGCAAGGCGATGGTAGAGCGTTTAGCTGGCGTTTTCGAGGCGTCAGGGCTTTTGAACGATGAGAGCTATGTGAGCGGCGCGGTTGCAAGCCTCATGCGCCAAGGGCGCTCGGATAAATATATCCGTGCGAAGCTTCTCTCCAAACGGTTATCCCTTGAGCAAATATCTTCCGCTCTGGAAGCTTTTCGGCTACAGGAGGGGAAAAATGCACAGGATACTGAGATCGAGGCGGCCTTGCGTTTCATACGCCGGAAGAAAATCGGCCCCTACCGCCCGCAAGAGCTGCGCTCCGAACTTCTCAGGAAAGACCTTGGTGCTCTCGCAAGAGCCGGGTTTTCGTATGATATTGCCCAGAGAGTTTTGGAGATGGATGTTAACTCTTCAGATGCCTAACGTTTGACAGGGGCGTTCAGGTCGATTTTCCCAGACACTGATAATGTCGGCGGACTGTCCTTCCTATCCTTATGGGAGACGCGCTCGGGTGGGAAAATCAGACTGACGGTCGTTCCGATGCCCTTTTCCGATAAGATTTCCAAATCGCCGCCATGAAGCTTCATCATGGATTTCGAAAGCGTGAGACCCAGCCCCGCTCCCGATCCTGAGCGATCGAGCGCGTTGTCGATCTGGCCGAAAGGCGAGAGCGCTTTCTGGATTTCGTCCTTGGTCAGGCCGACGCCGGTATCGGAAATCGAAAATCTGAGTGAGCCGTCGTGATCGAACGCCGACATCAGCGTGATCCGGCCGCTTTCGGGCGTAAATTTCACGGCGTTGGAGTAGATATTCGCAATAATCTGCTTTACAGCCAACTCCTCACCAATCAGGTAAGGCAGATCCTTGGCATTATTGGCCACGGTGATCCGTTTATCCTGTGTCTTCGCTTTATGAAGATCAATGCAGGTCTCAACCAGCGGGACGAAGGAAAATTCGCTCTCGTTCAGTTCCCTGTCGCCGGATTCGATTTTTGATATATCAAGGATTTCATTGATGATTTTGAGAAGCCCCCTGCCGCTCTTGTGAATATCTTTCACATAATCCCGATACATATCCGCGCCTAACGGCCCCATCACCTCGTTTTTCATGATCTCCGAAAAGCCGATGATCGCATTGAGCGGTGTCCGCAACTCATGGCTCATGTTGGCGATAAACTCGGTTTTCGAGCGGTTGGCCATGTCGGAATGAACTTTTGCCTCGCGCAGCGCCAATTCCGCCTCCTTGCGCTTGGTGATATCCTCCATGCTGCCTTCAAAATATAGAATATTCTGCATTTCATCTTTTACGCAGCGAATATTCTCACTGACCCAGATTTTTGTGCCGCCCTTTTTGTAGACCTGCGTTTCGTAACCGTTGATCTGCCCTGCCCGCATCAGCGCGTTGACGAAGGATTCCCGCTCTTCCTTGTCGATGTATACCGCGCCGTTGGCATTCTTGACTTCGCGCAGAAGCTCTTCGACACCCTTGTAGCCCAGAATCCGTGCCATGGAGGGGTTGGCGCTGAGATATATTCCCTCAGGGGTCAACTGATAAAGACCGCCAGCGGCGTTTTCAACGATGGTCCGGTATTTCTTTTCCGCTTCGGCCAAGGCCCGCTCCGCCCGACGACGCTCCTCCACATCGGTAATGGTCCCTACAACACGCAGATTTTTGTTTTCGTCCTGACGGATCATGGACACCGCCAATTCTACTGAGCGGAACGTGCCCTCGGCCGTTCGCAGGCGGGTAAAGGTCCGGTAGGCCTGTTTCTGGCCCCTGACCATCATATCAAATTCCTTTTTCTGCTTGGACTGATCTTCGGGGTTAAGCATGGAGAAAAGATTGTTTCCCTTGGAGCGTTCAATATCAAAACCTGTAATTTTCCTCCAGGTTGCACTGAGGAAGAGAAGCTTTCCGTCCGTATCCGTTTCAAAAATAATATCGCTGACAGAATCGATGACAGCGCGGTTTTCCTTATCGGCCTTAATCAGGGCCGTATTCAGACGCTCCCTTTCCGATATCTCCGTCTCCAATTCGACATTTTTCTGTTCCAGCGCCTTGTTCATCAGCGACACACGCTGCGCCTGCTTATGGTTATTGCGGACGAACAACGTGCCGATCACGGTCAGGGCCATTCCGAAAAATAAAATCAGAAAGGGCATCTGCTCGATATACAGCATGTTTGTCTTTTTGCTGAACTGCATGACAATTTTCCATTCGCTGTCCCCGACCGAGAGGTTGTAATCCTGATTATAGGCGACAATCTGGCTGCCAGCGCGGTCATTCTCCAAGTTATAGATATTCCGCTCGGCAGCGATATCCTTGATCGTGAGGTTGGACACCGCGTTTTGCTGATCAAGCCAGCTTTGATCAATCAATTTTTCAGGCCGGGATATTCCAAAAATCACGCCGTCCCTTGAGCTGTTCTTTTTCACGACTTTTACGAAGGAGAAAGGGCGCTCCATCGTCGGCGGCGAGGATTTGGTCTCAACATAATTCATTCCTGGCAGATCCGACATCACGCGCAGACTGTCATTCTCAAAAAATTTATCCTGAACGATTTTTGTCACAAGAGTCTGACTTGGAACCAGTTGGTAGCTGGCCTGCTTGTTACTGATATGCTGTGATTCATAAAGGGTCTTGTAGCTCCATTTGCCCGGGGAGGCTTCGTAAATCCAGATGACCTGATCGAAGTGGCTTAATCCCGGGACATTCCTTCTAATCTGTTCGGCCAGCAACGATTCATTTTTGTTGGTTGATATCAATAGAACGCTAGACACCAGCCGTATTGAATTTTCCTGGTCAGAAATGCCTTCAACAAAAACCCGTCCGGCGTCCTGGGCGGCTGCGCGATATTCCTCCGTCGTCATGCCCTTGATGAAAATATGAAGAATGTAGAAAGCGGTCGCGGTCAGAATAATCCCGTTCAGCAGGACCATCGCCTGCGCCAAACCGGAGGTCAGCCACAAGCCTCGGCGCGATCCTGCGCTGCCTTTTCCCTTCGGTTTAAACTTCTTTCTCATGCGCGTCCTTCTTTATGCGAAGGTTTTAAAACGTGAGTGCCCTCCCTAACGTGCACGAAAGGCGTTAAAAGTTTGCTAAATGTTTTAAATTAAGAAGACTTGTTTAACTTTCATTACGGCGTCTTAATTTTCTGTTAACTCTTCTTTTACCGGACATTAAACACCTTGACTTTAAACCCTATAAAACTTAGCGTTTCCTCTATCAGTGCATTTTTTGCTCCAGAGGTTCCCATGGCACAGGAAAAAAATTGTAATACTCCTTTTCAAACAAGTGATCTTTTTAAGTCCTTTGAAAATTTTGGAAAATTTCCTTTTGATATCGGGCGGCTGATTGAAACCCAGCGCCGCAATCTACAGACTTTTTCCGAAGCCCAACAAATCGTCTTTCAAAGCTTTCAGGCTATCGCAACGCGTCAAGCCGAAATTATCTCACAGATCATGAGCGAACAGTCTTCAATGACCTCCGAGCTTTTGAAGGAAGGAAAGCCCGAGGACAGGCTGGCCCGTAATGCTGAGCTATTTAAGAAAAGCTGTGAAAAAACCTTCGCCGGCATGAGCGAGATCGGGGAACTGGTCCGCAAGAGCAATACGGATACATCCAGTGTCCTCAACAGACGTCTTTCCGCCAGCCTCAGGGAAATGAAGGACGCCATCGAGAAGGCCGAAGAGGCTGATGGGACGGAAGATGGAAAGAAGGCCGCTTAGGAGCTATCTTTTTCACTTCTTTATTTCGATAATATGAGCGCCATCACTTACGATGATTTTTTGTGTGTTGACATCAGGGTCGGTATCGTCCTTGAGTGTACTGTTTTCCCCGAGGCCCGAAAACCTGCCTATAAACTTCTCATCGATTTCGGGCCGGAGATCGGGGTCAAGAAAAGCTCAGCTCAAATTACTCACCATTATCAGCCTGAAGGGCTCGTCGGACGTCAAGTGCTCGGTGTTGTGAACTTTCCTCCGCGGCAGATTGGCCCCTTTATGTCTGAGGTTTTAACGCTTGGTTTTTCCGACCCGGAGGGACATATCGTCCTTGCCGCCAGCGATAAGCCCGTAGCTGCGGGAGCGCGGCTCTTATAGGTTTTATGTCGGAAGACTGATTTTGACCGCCAGCCCGCCGTGCTCGCTTCTTTCCAACTCTATCAAGCCTCCATGGGCATGGATAATATCCCTGGCGATGGGGAGGCCAAGGCCAACGCCCCCAGTTTGCGTATTGCGAGATGAGTCCACGCGATAAAAGGGTTTGAAGACCTCTTCATATTGCGCCTCGGGAATTCCCGGTCCATCGTCTTCTATCGTGACCAGAATGGTTGCTTTCTCCAGTTTTTCGATGGACACCCAGACCGTTCTTGCATATTTGGCGGCGTTGCCGATCAGGTTCGCCAAACAACGTTTCATGGCCAGAGGGCGCAGGGCGATTGAGAAGTTTTCATTCTTTTGCCCTGCAAAATGTATTTCACAGCCCTGTCGCTTTGCGGAAACAATCACAGATTCAATCAAGTGGCATATATCGGTTATTTCCGGAATTTCATTACCCTCTCCACGCACAAAATTCAGATAACCGTCGATCATTTTCTCCATTTCGTCGATGTCGCCTTTCATGGCGTCGATATCCGGGCTATCGCCCAGCAACGCCAGTTGTAACTTCATGCGCGTCAGAGGCGTCCGCAGGTCGTGAGATACTCCGGCCAGCATTGCCGTTCTTTGCTGGATTTGTCTTTGAATACGCGTCCTCATATCCACGAAGGCTTGTCCTGCCAGCCTTACTTCCCTAGCCCCTTCGACCTTAAAGTTTTCAACATCCCTGCCCTTTCCAAAGCGCTCGGCCGCAATGGCCAGCTTGCGGATCGGGCGTATCTGGTTACGCATGAACAGCACGGCAATCAGGAGAAGAACGGCCGAAGAGCCATAGACCCAGAGTAAAAATATATAGGTGGTCGATGTAAAAAGGCGGCGCTGCGGCAAGGAGGCCCGCAGCACCCCTTTTTCCAGTTGAATTCCGACCTCGACCCATTTTTCTTCAAAATCCACATCGACCGTAAATTTTTTCGTCGTCTGCTGCGCCAGTTCATGGGTAAAGGTCTGGGCTATATAGTCGGCCCACCGCTCAGAGGCTTTTCCTTGCGTTGCCTGATCCAGTACGCCTGCACCCTCGTAGCTGATAATCAGGCCGAGCTTGTCGTCCGCCAGGGCTATCAGCGCCTGAACATTCTGCGGTTCCGGATTTTTTTCAATCAGCGTCCCCAGCATCACCAGTTCGCCCGCTACGGCATAAGAGAGGCGGGTGGCCATCTTGTTCCAGTGACGGTCAAAGAACATGAAGGTTGAAATGACCTGAATCAGGAATACGGGTGTGATCATGATCAACAAAGAGCGGCCGAGAAGCGTTTTCGGCAGAACATTTTTGATCCATGATTTGTTGCCCATGTTCTCAGACGGCTCCACTAATCTTTTTTGTCCGCATGAAGCATATAGCCCTTCCCTCTGATAGTCAGCAAGTGACGGGGGTTGCGGGTATCCGCTTCTATCTTCCGGCGCAGACGAGTGACCTGTACGTCGATGGTGCGCTCTCCGGCGGAGTCCATGCCGCAGCGCAGAGCGAGGTCGTGACGGCTCAAAGGCTGAGCGGCATTTTCACATAATACTTTTAGCAAAGTTGTCTCAACCGTTGTCAGACGCTGAATCCCCTGCTCTCCCTCCAGCTCGCTGCGCTCTGGCCTGAATGACCATGCCCCTATCTGATATTGTGCCGATTTTTGAGCACGGGCGGGCGCTCTTCTGAGCACGGCGTTGAGCCGCAGGACCAATTCCCTCGGCTCGAAGGGTTTGGGCAGATAGTCGTCCGCCCCGGTTTCCAGCCCGGCAATCCGGTCTTCTACCTCTCCCAAGGCTGTCAGCAGTATGACGGGAATCCGGCTGGATTTGCGGAGATCGCGGGTGAACTCTAGGCCCGTTTGCCCCGGCATCATGACATCGACGATCAGGGCGTCAAAAACAAATCTTTTCATGGCTTCACGGGCCTGCTGTGCATCACCCGCCGTAATCACAATAAAACTCTGGGCCATCAGGTAGCGTGAGACGAGTTGGCAGATACGGGAATCGTCATCAACCACCAGAATGTGAGGGCGTTCGGACAAGTTTCCATCAAGCTCCAGCGATGACGTCATGATCTTCTTTACAAAATAAATTCAGCCGTATAGCTTGTTTTTTCAAGGTTTTTGACAGCCTAGACCGAAAATCGGCATGGGTAAACGTAAAAAAATGAGGACTTAAAGCATGGCGTTCGTACCTTTCGACGACAGAGACGGTTTTATCTGGATCAATGGGAAAATGCTCCCGTGGCGCGAGGCGAAAATTCATGTTCTCAGTCACGGGCTGCACTATGCCAGTTCCGTGTTCGAAGGGGAGCGGATGTATGACGGTACGATTTTCCGCAGCGTCGATCATTCCAAGCGGTTCATCCGGTCTGCGGAAATTCTGGGTATGCAGATGCCTCTTAGCGTCGAAGAGATTGAGAACATTAAATACGAAGTCATGGAAGCCAACGGGCTTAAGGACGGCTATGTGCGTCCGGTCGCCTGGCGCGGGGGGGAGCAGATGGGCGTTTCCGCCCGCAAGACCAAAACCCACGTTGCCGTGGCCGGATGGCACTGGGGGACTTACTTTCCTCCTGAAAAGGTTGAAAACGGCATCAGGCTAAAGACCGCTGTCTGGAGGCGCCCGGCTCCGAATACCGCCCCGACCGAAAGCAAGGCGGCGGGTTTGTATATGATCTGTACCATTTCAAAGCACGCGGTTGAGGATGAGGGGTATGACGATGCCCTGATGCTGGATTACCGCGGCTATATCGCCGAGGCCTCAGCGGCCAATTTCTTTGCGATCAAGGACGGGGTGCTCCTGACCCCTACCCCTGACTGTTTCCTGAACGGCCTGACCCGGCAGACGGTCATGGCGCTGGCCAAGGATATGGGAATCAGGGTCGAGGAGCGGCACATAAAGCCCGAGGAGCTTAAGGATTTTCAGGAGATTTTTCTGACCGGGACGGCCGCGGAAATCACGGCCGTGGGCGAAATCGACGGTCTACGGTTTACGGTCGGGCCTGTCACCAAGCGGCTTCAGGAGGCCTATAAAGCTCTGGTCCGCCAAAGGCCGCAGAAAAAGGTTAAAACCGGCTAGAGGCGGGTTTTTAGTCTATCTCCCTCATTTATTTGACAAAGAGCATCTCAAAGCCGTATAATTTGTCAAAATAGAATAATAAGCCCGCGAGTTTATGCGGGGTGAGGGTGGAATGCCGGATAGTAGCCTTGTCACGCTGAAAAAGACTCTTAATACTGTGGTGCCGCAGGTTCTTGATCGTGGCCATACTACGCCTTTGCCCCTGAATGAGAATGCGAACGATCCGGCGTTTTTGCGGACTTATAGTAAATCTGTCGAAGACATACAGCGCTATATTTCTGGAGCCGGAGCTAATCTGCGGGCACTTGCAGGAACTCAGGCCAATCTGCTTAGTGCCGTTCAAGTTACAGGAGAGTTTGATGCGGCCACTGTTGCCGCCATTAATATGCTTGCTTCCGCTTCTGCTGCGGATACTGCCAACAGAGTCGGCTCTGACACCAAACAAACCCTAGCTTTGATTAAGCAAATCTCTGATGGCGCTCAGGCTCTTCCCGAAGATTCGAGGCGGGCTATCAATACCGAGTCGAGGCGCTTATTCACTAGCCGTGGAACAACCGCTCCGCCTTCCAAGAATGCAGCCCAACAAGCTCAAGAGCTTATGACTTTGAGTGACTCCTATCTGGGGGTTACGGGGAACCCGACGACCAATGCGGACGTTCTTGAAACTACCGGGCGTGCTTTGAAAAACTATCTAAAAGCGCAGAAATCTCTTAACCCCGATATATCCGTTGATTTTACACCTCAAAGGATTGATGCCCGTACGTCTGCTTTTATGGCAGAACTGTTGAAGAAAAAAATGCAGGAAGCTGGCGTGAAGCCGCAGGATTTGCAAACAACTTTGACTCAGCTCTGGCTCATGCAATCCCGAGGGGAACAGCACCCCAATCCTGCCATGAGAGAGCTTGGTCAGGTCGGCGCTATGAAGGGTCTTGTGGATTATGTTCTTAGTGGTCGTGTTCCGTCCGGGGATATTGCAGATAAGCCCAGAACTGACTCTCCATGGGAAAATCCTGTCAAGGACCGCTTTTTTAACAGGGCTGTTTACGTTGATTTGTTGAACGGTGATCTTGTCAGTGCCAAGTCCCTTTTGCGGCCCGACAATGCCGATCCCGGACAGCAAGCCTTGATCCGCTCGATCGCGGAGCGTCTGGGCTTTGACCTAAATGCACAAACTTTTACCCGCGATCAGGTTGGACAAATCGCAACGGAAATCATGGCCCACCAGGCTAAAGCGTTGTGTATTGAGGAACGTGATATCTCCAGGGCTATGCTTGAGGGTCGATTTAACCCGGCTCAGGACGATGTGTTTCTTGCAAAAATTGGTTTTGGAAAACCTGCTCGTGATCAGGGACGTTCTGAGGAGCTTGAGCGTATAGGGATCAACCGTCAGCAGCAACATGATATTTATTTCCGTGCGCAGTTTGACGGTTACCGCGACCAGAAGTGGGTGCAAAGATTCGGCGCAGTGGATGACACAAACCTTTTCCGGCTGGCTCAGCGGTTACGCCCTGATATCATTCCGCAAAATATGGATTTGAAATATGAAGACCTTAAGGATCAGCCGCACGTTCGTATGGTGATGAACGATCTTAGGAGCAGAAGCGCCTCTGCGGCCAGCCTCTTTGAATGGAGCGGGCGCGGAATGGTTGATCCCTATAATTTCCGTGAATCTTACCGCCGCTTGCGGGAGGAGCGTTATCTCCCGGAATTAAGAGAAAAAGTAAATGAGGGCGTTAATCTCTGCGCGACGGGACTAGGTACGACGGGCGGAGGATCAGGTGCCCGTCCGGGTGCTTCGCCTCCTACCGGCGGAACCGGAACGTGCTTCGCGGACGATATGGATGGGCCGTGCAAGCCCGCCGGAAAGCCCGCCACGCCCGCCAGCGGCGGCGATTGCTACGCTGATGATTTCAAAAGAGCCTGCGGACCCGAGGGAGGGAACGGCGGGGATCGTATCCGCAGCAACGCGGCCGATGCGACCGGGCAGCCTGTGACCCCTGATACGGGCTGCTACGCCGACGATATGACCGGCCCGTGCAAAACGCCACAGGTTACACAGCCGGTGCGGTAATTATAAGACTGCTGCAATTTTTTCTATATTCTTTAGAATTTCCGGCTTATGCTCCTCTGGCATCTGAGCATTTTCAATGACCCAAACCGCCCATTTTTTTGGAATATCTCGCTGGCTAGCCGTGAAATCAATTCTTTGAAGGGTTGGTGAGCTTAAAATCGCACCGAGAGGGAGCATTTCGGGTTCATTTTCACTCAGACTTAAGGCCATAGCTGCGGGCAAATAATATTTAAAGGCCGGGTTTGAAAAATAGCAAAAGGCCGTAATGTTGTTTTGAACCATATCCGCGGTTACAGCCGGCCATTTCAAGGTGGTGGCAGAGGGAGATTTCTTGATTTGTTCAATAGTCCAATGTGTGTTTTTTTCTGATGCCCGCGAAAATTAAAACATCTGCTAAATCGTCAACTTTATCATCACTGTACTCGTAAAGAGATGAAGGCAAATTTAGTACAGAAAACGCCTGATGTATTTCTTTTATCAGTATGCCTCTTTCGTCTTCGGTCATTTTCTTAGACATTAAACCTAAACAAAATCACATCCCCGTCCTTCACGATGTATTCCTTGCCTTCCTGGCGCATTTTTCCCTTTTCCTTCGCGCCGGTTTCACCGTTGCAGGAAATGTAATCCTCGAAAGCGATGACTTCGGCGCGGATGAAGCCGCGCTCGAAATCGGTGTGAATGCAACCCGCCGCTTCGGGAGCCTTCGCGCCCTTGCGGACTGTCCAGGCGCGGGTTTCCTTTGGCCCGCAGGTGAAGTAGGTCTGGAGATTTAAAAGCTTGTAGCCGGCGGCGATGACCTTGTTCAAACCCGGTTCGGCGAGGCCCATGGCCGTAATGTATTCGTTTTTTTCTGTTTCGGATTCAAGCTGGGCGATTTCGGATTCTATGGCCGCACTGATGATGACCGTCTGTGCGCCCTTTTTTGCCGCCATCTCCATGACCTTTTTGGTCCATTCGTTTCCTTGCGCGGCGTCCTGCTCCTTGACGTTGCAGACATATAGAACGGGCTTGGAGGTGATCAGCTGGCAGAGTTTCATCCAGCGGGCCTGATCCTCATTGTCCACCGCAACGGTGCGGGCGGGCTTGCCCTGATCGAGTGCTTCCTTTAGCCGGAGCATATACTCATACTGCCCCTTCGTTTCCTTGTCGCCCGTTTTGGCGCGGCGCTCGATCGTGGCGATCTGCTTTCCGAGACTCTCCATATCGGCGAGCATCAATTCAGTTTCGATGACGTCCTCATCGCGCAGAGGATCAATCGCGCCCTCCACGTGGTGGATGTCAGCATCCTCGAAGCAGCGCAGGACGTGGATGATGGCATCGGTTTCGCGGATGTTAGCGAGGAACTGGTTGCCCAGACCCTCCCCCTTGCTGGCGCCCTTGACGAGGCCCGCGATATCGACGAATTCGAGCTGGGTGGGAATGATTTTCTGGGAGCCCGCGATTTTGGCGAGTTGCTCCATCCTTGCGTCCGGTACGGCGACGCGGCCGATGTTCGGCTCGATTGTGCAGAAGGGGAAGTTCGCCGCCTGCGCCGCGGCTGTGGCAGTCAGCGCGTTGAACAGGGTTGATTTTCCGACGTTGGGAAGTCCTACGATCCCGCAATTAAAGCCCATCTTTTTCGTCCTTCTTTTTTGTTTCCAGTTTTATTTCTGGTGGTTTCGTTTTCAAATTTTTTTCATAGAGCGCCGGATTGTCCGAGAACAGATCGGAAACCTGTGCGGACATTTTTTCGAGTTTTTCCTCCAACCATAGCTTATCCTGCGCCGAGAAATCGCCGAGGACGTAATTACTGACATCCGCGCCCTTGAGCGGGGGGCGGCCAATGCCGATCCGCACCCGCCAGAAATCAGGAGTGCTCAGGGATTCCTGGATTGACTTGAGGCCGTTATGGCCCGCGTTGCCACCACCCTTCTTGACGCGGATTTCGCCCGGCAGGAGATCCAGTTCATCATGAAAGACAATGATCCGGTCTGGCGCTATTTTATAAAAATGAGCGGCCTTGACCACCGACTGGCCGGAGAGGTTCATGAAAGTCTGTGGCTTGAGCAGGAGAATTTTTGTACGACCGACTTTCCCCTCGCTGATTTCACCGTCGAATTTTGAACGGAAGGGGGCGAAGGTTTCGTATTTTTGTGCAATCGCTTCAACGACCATGAACCCGACATTGTGGCGGTTCATCCGGTATTTCGCGCCGGGGTTGCCCAGTCCTGCGAAGAGCCACATATCCGATTCCTCTGCGGTCCGCTCTAAAGCTGAAAAAGGCGCCGGATGTTTTCTGCAAAACCCGGCGCCCCTTAAAATCCAGCCTAAGAGTTTCACTTCTTCTCAGGAGCCTTTTTTTCCGGGGCTTTCTTCTCACCAGCCGGAGCCTGACCAGCAGCGGCAGGGGCAGCTTCAGCAGCGGCTTCGCCTTCTGCAGCCTTGACCTCATCCTCATCGGGTCCGGTTTTCGGCGCGACCACGGTCGCAATCGTGAAATCGCGGTTGGTGATCACCGGCTTAACGCCCGTGGGCAGAACGGCGTCGCTGATCTTGACCGCATCGCCCAATTCCTTACCCGCCAGATTGACGTCGATGGATTCGGGGATGTCCATGGCGCTGCACATCAGTTCGACTTCATGACGCACGACGTTCAGGACGCCCTTCTGGAAGATGCCGGGTGAGTCCTCGTGATTGATGAAATGCACAGGCACCTTGACCGCAATCTTGGTCTTGGGCGTCACGCGCAGAAAATCAATATGCTCGATGAAGTCCGTTACCGGATGTTGCTGTACATCGCGCACCAGAACGAGATGATCCTGACCGTCAAGATTCAGGTCGCAGATGTTTGTGAACATATGGCCCTTGCGGTATTCGATGGTGGCCTCGTTCGTTGAAAGGGAGATTTTAACAGGCTCTTTCCCGTCGCCGTAGACGACAGCGGGAACACGGCCCTCACGGCGTAATGTCCGCGCAACCCCTTTACCGGCGCGTTCACGTTTAGCCGCTTTTAAAGCGTATTTTCTAGACATTTCAATAACCTCATGGTTTCAAGATTAATGCTGGCCTCCAGGGGTGCCCGCATTCAGGCGCTAAATAACCCCATCCGTGGCGATTTTACAAGCGTTTTTTGGGTAAACTACTTGAAAAGCTCGGAAATCGAGCGTTCCTCGAAGATCCTACGGGTGGCCTCGCCGATCAGGTTGGCAATGCTGATCTGCTCGATGTTTTTGGCGGCTTTCATGGCGTCCGTGGCCGGAATACTGTCGGAAATCACCAATTTGGACAGGGGGGAATTCTTGACCTTGTTGACCGCCTCACCTGACAGGACGCCGTGAACGACGTAGGCGGAGACGTCCGTTGCCCCTTTTTCTTTTAAGACAACCGCAGCGTTGGTCAGCGTTCCTCCTGAATCGACAATGTCGTCCACAAGAACACAGGCCTTGCCGCTGACATCGCCGATAACGTTCATGACTTCGGATACTCCCGCTTCTTCCCGCCGTTTGTCGATGATCGCCAGATCGGCCTTCAGACGCTTGGCCAAGGCCCGAGCGCGGAAGACTCCGCCGACGTCAGGCGAGACAATGCACAGCCTTTGGCCTTCGTAATGCTTTTTAATGTGCGGCACGAAGACGGGGGCGGAGATGAGATTATCGACCGGAATATCGAAGAATCCTTGGATCTGCCCCGCGTGAAGGTCCATCGTCAAAACGCGGTCGGCCCCGGCTGCCGTTATCAAATTCGCTACAAGCTTGGCGGAAATCGGGGTGCGTCCTCCGGTTTTGCGATCCTGCCGCGCATAGCCGAAATACGGAATGACCGCTGTAATCCGTTTGGCGGAGCCGCGCTTGAGTGCGTCTATGGCGATCAGGAGTTCCATCAAATGATCGTTCGCGGGATAAGATGTGGACTGGATGAAGAACGTATCCTGACCGCGGACGTTCTCCATGATCTCGACAAAGATTTCCATGTCGTTAAAGCGGCGGATGCTGCACTGGGTCAGGGGGACGTCAAGATAAGAGGATATCGCCTCAGACAATGGACGATTCGAATTTCCGCACATCAGTTTCATTGCGCTCGCCCGTGGCTCCCGGAACGTTGATTACTCACGTATTCTTATGACCCCGACTGCGGACTATAAGTCATCAAGTCTTAAAATGAAACGACTTTTATTGCAGTGCCTATATTTTTATGGCGATCACCGCGATCTGGCGGCCGTAATCGGGTTCTTTGCGGTGGGTCGTACGGCGGTAGCTATAGAAGCTCTGCTCGTCGGCGTAGGTGTCCATATTCAGGCACGATACGTTTGTTACTCCCGCCATAGCCAGACGCCAGACGCAATAAGAGGGCAGATCGAACATGAGATGCCCGGGTTTGGCTGACTTTCTGAAGAAACGGGCAGAGGTTGCGTCATTTTCCAGAAACGGCTCGGAGAAATTTTCTGTGACCTCGTAGGATTGCGGTCCGATGCACGGGCCTATGCAAGCGCGGATGGTGTTGAGGTTGGCGCCCTGCTCCGTTAAAGCCTGGACCGCGGCCTCAAGAACGCCTGAAAGAGCGCCCTTCCAGCCGGCATGAGCGGCGGCAATCACGGGCGCTCCCTCCGGTTTTTCCGCGGCGAGTAGAACCGGGACGCAATCGGCGACCAGAATCCCCAAGCCTATTCCGGCCTTATCCGTGACCATCGCGTCAGCCTGCGGCCTTGCGTCCGTCGTCCAGGGTGCTTTGATCATGAGGCATTGCGGGCCATGGACCTGATAGAGGGAGAGTAAATTTTCCGGCTCTATCCCGGCCTCTGCGGCCACGATTGCGCGGTTGCGGGCGATATGTTCGGGGTTATCGCCCGATCCCTGCCCGCAATTCAGGCCGGAGAAAACTCCCGTGCTGACTCCCCCTGCCCGCCCGAAAAAGCCGTAAAAGATTTTCGGGTTCAGTCCGGCTGAAAAATCCGGGTGAAGGAAAATTGAGGGTTTAGAAGCCTGCGGGTCTGAGGGTGCGGTCATGAGTGATACATATGGCTTTAAAAAGTTGGCCCATTACGGCAGGACCGCTCAGGCGCAGCACAGCCGACTTCATCTCTTTTAGCGAACTTTCTGCCGAAGGGCTACGGGTTGTCTCCAAGGCGCGGATCAAAGTTTCAGCGCGTTGAGCCAAGCCCAGAGACAGGAGGAAATGCGACTGTGTCACCGGGCCGTAGACCCATGCCCCTGCCTTCCGGGCGACCTGAGAGAGGCGTTCAAAATCCACATGGGCGGTCAGGTCGGCTTCTCCGATATCTTTGAGTATCTCAGCATATTTATGATCTCGAACGGCCTGAAGCGTGTCGCCCGGGGCAGACTTTATGTGGCCGTAGTCGATGAACAAGGCTGCGCCCCCTGCCTTCAGAAGTTTTAGCGTTTGTAAGATGAAGGTATTCTGGGCGGGGCTGATTTCAACGATTTCTCCTTCCTCTACCTGAAAGACATCATGGTCATCTATTTTTCCTTCAAAGGGCTTTTCTGAGAAAGTGAACCCGTGTGTCGGCGCGCATATTATGGCGCGTTCGGCCCAAGCTTGACCGCGCCGGATCAACTGGCGTACGGGCAGTGCGTCC
Source organism: Alphaproteobacteria bacterium (assembly GCA_018000295.1). Taxonomy (GTDB): domain Bacteria; phylum Pseudomonadota; class Alphaproteobacteria; order Micavibrionales; family Micavibrionaceae; genus JAGNKE01. Next base: position 48,535 of record JAGNKE010000009.1, read on the forward strand.
AGAAACTCGTTGCCGATCATGATGAGCGGAATTCCTCCTGTATCCGGGGGCAGTTTCTCATGAAAATACATGGTGTATTCCGAAAGAGTTTGCTTCTGGAGTTGGCGCAGGACTGGACTGGTTTCAAGGAGGTGGATTTCCGCAGCTTCCAAAAAGCCCTTTGCGTTTTTTGCGGCTCTCAAAGCGTCCGCCATCAGGGTGCCGCGTCCGGGGCCACATTCCAGGAGGATCAGTTTTTTTGGGCTTCCCATCTGGCGCCACAGGTCTGCAGCCCAAAGGCCGATCAGTTCACCGAATATCTGGGAGATTTCGGGAGCCGTAGTAAAATCTCCTCCGCGCCCCAGCGGGTCGCGGGTTCTATAATAACCATGTTCGGGGTGACCAAGCGCCAGTTCCATGAACGTGCCTACATCCAGCGGCCCTTCCGATGCGATCCTTGCAGCGAGAATCAGCTCAAGCGGGTACATGGGGTTTTGTCTGCGCTGTCGCGGAATTCTGACGTGATGAACGCACGGCCAGAAAAACACCGATGGCGATCATCGGCAGGCAGAGCATCTGGCCCATGGTAACGAGGTTTGCGATATAGCCGATCTGCGCGTCCGGCTCCCGTACCGTTTCCACCAGAAAACGGAAAGTGCCGTAGCCGATCAGGAAAATGCCTGAGACTATGCCGGGGCGATTGCGGATGGAGGGTTTTTTGATTAACACAGCCAAAAGGATGAACAGAACTATCCCCTCCAGAAAGGCCTCATAGAGCTGGCTCGGGTGGCGGGGGAGACCTGAACCGTCGGGAAAGATCACACCCCACCAGACGTCAGTATGCTTTCCATAGAGTTCGGCATTGACGAAATTGGCCAACCGCCCGAAAAACAGGCCAATTGGCACTGCGGCGCAGACGATATCCGACAAGCGCAGCAGGGGGATTTGCCGCTTGCGGGCGTAAAGAACCATGGCGAGAAGGACGCCCAGCATCCCGCCGTGGAAGGACATCCCGCCCTTCCAGACCATCAGTGCTTCCAGCGGGCTTTCGAGATAAAGGCCCGGCGCATAGAACAGGACATACCCCAGACGCCCGCCCGCGATGACCCCCAGTACCGCCCATGTAATAAAATCGTCGATTTCGGTGGCTGACGGGCGTTCTCCCTCCTGCCCCTTACTGGCCAGATTCAAGGCATACCGCCAGCCCAGAAGGATTCCCACCATGTAGGACAGAGCGTACCAGCGGACCGCAAGGGGGCCGATTTCAAGGGCTATGGGGTCAATCTCCGGGAACTGGAATGCCATAGGCCTTTATCCGTCCGTCCGGGGCGTTTGTAAACCCCTTTGTGGGCATATGCCGCCCGGGATGATAAATCGGGGGGTAACCTTGTGCTGCAAGGGGTTATGAAACTTGCAAAACCCCGACAGGCGTGTTAGAAAGCCGCCAACTTTGCGGACGGGTAAAAAAGGATGGTTTCGCGGGAAAAAATAATAGATGATCTGGCCCGGCTTGCCGGCGGAGCTGCTACGCTTCTCGGGGAAGCCGGGAAACAAGCCAACGAAAATTTCCGCAACCGTCTGGACAGCCTTGCTCTCAAGCTTGATCTCGTTCCCCGTGAGGATTTCGAGCGGCTTGAACTGGTTGTCGAAACCCAGCGCGATGAGATTGAGGATCTGAAGCGGCGTCTTCGTGCGCTGGAAGGATCTGGGGCAAAATCATCCAATCGTTCGGGTTCCCGCAAGAAAAAAGTTTAGTGGTTTTTTATAAGGTTATAATTTTATAAATTTGGGGTGCGTGATGGTCAGCAGAACGGAATTTACGGAACAGGGTTTAAATCCTCTGGACAGCGTTGAAGAGATTCTCTCGGAACAAAACTGGGTCTTCGACCGTACGGATGACGACTGCCTTACTGTCCAAATCAAGGGGAGAAGCTGCAGCTACAGGCTGTTCTTCATCTGGCAAAAAAATCTCAGCGCCCTACAGTTCACCTGTGAATTCGATGTGTCCGTCCGCGCCGACAATATGGCGCTGGCCAGTTCAGCGCTTTTGGACATGAACGAAGAATCCTGGATGGGGCATTTTGAAATCGCCCGACGGACTTTGGTTCCCTCTTACCGTCAAACCTGTCTGATGAAGGGTTACGAGTTTCATGAAAGCAGCGCCTATCTCGGCGATCTCATTGATATCTCTCTCGCGCATTGTGAGCGCTTTTACCCCGTGTTTGAATTACTTTCCCGCAAGCAACCTGCCAATCCCGAGCATCTGTCTCTGGCTCTCATGGAAACGGCCGGGGAGTCGTAATTCCACAACAGACTAGGACTCCATGACCTACGTACCGCAAGACCCGATCCATACTGTCCTTCTGGTCGGGTGCGGGAAGATGGGATCAGCTTTGCTTGAGCGGTGGCTTGATCAAAAGCTTGCCTCGCATTTTATCGTGATCGACCCTACTCCCTTGCCTGAGGCTCTGGCAAAGGATCCGTGCATTGTCCATGAGAAGGACGTTCCAGCGCAGTTTCAGAAAGACCCCGATGTCGCGCTTATTGCGGTTAAGCCGCAAATCCTGAATTCCGTACTTGAAAAAATTGCCCGTCAGAAATTCAAGAAAACTTTGTTTGTTTCCATCGCTGCCGGAAAACCTCTCAAAATTTTTGAGCAAATACTCGGCGCCAAGCAGCCGGTTATACGCTCGATGCCCAACACCCCGGCTGCGATCGGTCGCGGCGTGATTACGGCTGTCGCTAATGCCTCTGTTACTCCCTCACAGAAGGAGATGGCCTCGCGCCTTTTGGATTGTGCCGGGACTTTGGTCTGGATGGACGAGGAAGAGCTGATGGATGCGGTCACCGCCCTTTCGGGCAGTGGTCCGGCGTATGTGTTCCTTTTGATCGAAGCTATGGCCAAGGCCGGAGAGAAACTCGGCCTTTCCCCCGATCAAGCCATGATTCTGGCTCGGCAGACGGTCATTGGCAGCGCCGCTCTGGCTGAAGCTTCGCCGGACATCCCTGCGGCTCAACTCCGGCAAAACGTCACCAGCCCCGGCGGAACGACCGAAGCCGCGCTTCATGTTCTTATGAAAGACGAGGCTCTGCAGAGGCTTTTCGATCAAGCACTCCTTGCCGCAAGAGATCGCGGCAAGGCGCTGAGTTCATAAACTTAGTCGCTAAAGTTAGCGGCCGCGTGTGCCCAAACCAATATCCTTGGCCAGCTTACTCCGGCGGCGCGCATAGTTTGGCGCGACCATCGGATAGTCAGCAGGCAGACCCCAGCGCTCCCGGTATTCCTCGGGCGTCATGTTGTAGGCCGTCTTCAGGTGACGCTTGAGCATTTTCAGCTTCTTGCCGTCCTCCAGGCAGATGATGTAATCCGGCGTTATGGAACGCTTGATCGGAACTGCGGGCTGCGGTCGGTCAGCTGTTACAGAAGTTTCGGTGTTCAGATTGGCAACGGTTTTATAAACCTGCTCTATCACCGCGGAGATCTCCCCCGCCTGCAACGTGTTGTTCGACAGATAGGCGGAGACGATTTCCGTCGTCATCGCCAAAAGATCTTCCCTGCCGATATTCTCATTCGTTTTTTCTGCTCTTGCTTCAACCATTCTACTCGTCCGTATATAAAAAAGTGATTATTTGATAATTTTACCCGGAGCAGAAAATACGCCTAAACGTCATTTAAAGGCAAGGAAAAACATAAATATTTTTATTGCGAATATTTACTTTTTACTTTTCACGACTTTTCGCCATTTTTGGCATCGTCACGTCGGGTGCCCGCAGATAAACAGGCTGAATTTCCGTAAAGTTTTTCTTCTGCTGGAACAATTCTTTCGCCCTTTTCGCCGTGATTATCGGGTCCGCCAAGGTTATTTCCCTAGCCGCGATTGTGGCCGGGTTGGTTCCCCATTCTTTTTGGATCCTCTCTACGGCATCGCCGAGGAGAAGAGTCCTTTCCGTTGATAGTTCGTCTCTGATCGCTTCTGAAGATGCACATTGTCCGTGCGTTATGGTGTTCCCTTGAGCGTCAAACTGCTGAACGTAGAAATCGGTGCGTTTGGTTTCAAGAAGCACAAGGTAACGGGCGTAACCCCTATTCTCCTCCCTTTGCAGGGCGGTGTGCAGGATGGTCTCAAATGTGCCGACTCCGATCACAGGAATCTCCAAAGCCAAGCCCAACGCCTTGGCGGCGGCTATGCCTATCCTGATTCCGGTGAAGGCGCCGGGGCCATTCACCACGGCGATCAAGCCGATCTCTCCGTATTGTCTTCCGGCGGCGGCCAGGACTACCTCAATCATCGGCACGAGGTGTTCGGCCTGACCGGAGGACATCTCCCTCGACAAGCCCGCCAAAGGGATATCGTCTTTGCTGTTCAGGAGACCGATGGCGCAACCGCTGAGAGCGCTATCGATCGAAAGGATCAGGGGTTTGGCCAGAGCCTGGTTCAATGATCCCCCACGGCGCGGACTTCCTGCACCTCGGGTATGTAGTGGCGGAGCATATTTTCGATCCCGCTTTTCAGGGTAGCTGTCGAACTCGGGCAGCCGGAGCAGGCACCGCGCATTTTCAGATACACAATGCCGTCCTCGAAGGATTCAAAAACAATGTCGCCGCCGTCCATGGCCACCATGGGGCGGACCCGCGTATCCAGAAGCTCGCGGATCTGAAGGGAGATTTCGTCCTCCTGTCCCTCTTTATGAGCAGATTTCGCCTTGAAGGACGGGTCGAGAACGGGTTGGCCTGTGGCCAGATGATCCATCAGAACGGCGAGAACCATGGGCTTGAGGACGGACCAATCTGTATCTGCGGCTTTGCTGACAGACACATAATCGGCCGCAAGAAAGACGCGACTTACGCCTTCCAAGCCGAAAAGCCGCAGGACCAGCGGCGAAAGGGTTGCCTCTTCTTTCCGGGCAAAATCCATGGTGCCGGAAGAAAGTACGGCCTGTCCGGGCAGGAATTTCAGCGTGGCGGGGTTGGGCGTCGTTTCAGTCTGGATGAACATTTCTGGCCTCTTCCTCTATTCGGGAAAATGCTTACCTGCGTTACGAGCCGAATGCAACCTTAAACCTGCAAATGGCCGGGGACGATCATCAGGGGTACCCTGAGCTTTGAGAGACCCTTTCCAGCGAAATAGGTGACCAGCGGCCCCGGATTGGAGGAATGGGAGTCGCCCCCCAGAATCAGCATACAAATTTCGGGATAAGCCTCCAGCGTTTCCAGAATCACATCACTGCGACTGCCTTCCTCTATGCAGACCATGGGAACCATCCCTGTGCGGGCGGTAATCCTTCCCGCAGCTTCCCAGATCATCGTTTCCGCCTGCGTCCGCATTTCCTTTTTGACCTTGTCCTCAATATTCCCCCAGTGGTCGAAATGCTCTATTTCCATGACGTTGAGCAAGGCGATATGGCCGTTATTCGCCTGAGCAAAATCAGCCGCATAGTCTACGGCAACCGAAAATTCTTCGGTTACGTCCACGACCAGGAGGTAGATGCCGCCCTCCTTATGCTGTTTTGCCAATGTCATCGGATTTTCCTCCTTTGCAGAGTTAGCATACTCAAGCCCTCACACGTAAAATACCCACGAACCAGCCGCTGACCAGCGCCAGTATTACACAAAACGCCCCATAAAGCGCCTCGTGCTTATGGGCGGCCTCAAAGACGAAGGCGTTCAAGCCAACCTGCTCTACCTTCAGGGTGTCCATATCCGTTTCCATCAACTTTCCCTCCTTGAAGAGAAAGCTGCGGATTTTGTAGGTTCCGGTCGGCGCACTCTCCGGAAGAAGGAATCGTGTTCGGAAAAAGTAGTCGTTGATATAGTTTATTTTCAATGGCTCAAGTGGATAGAGGCTTTTCGATCGCATTGATGCCAGAAGGGATTCCTGGTGGTTTCCGATTTTATCCGAGGAGCTTTTCATATCCGCTTTACCGATCATCAGGGCGTCCAACCCTATTCCGCTGGTCTTCATCAATTCGGCGTCCTTGAAAACTTCGCCCTCACCGACCGCGTATCCATAATAGAGAGGCATCTTACGGAAACGGATGGCGTAACGGTTGATCCAGGCGCCGAGAATCTGCGCCTTGCGCCAGACGGTGATATTTTTCTCTGGCCCGGTCACCACGATCGCGACATCCGTGAATTTATCCTTGCGGTGGCCGAACACTTCGATCTGCGCACCGGAAAAGCCAGAGGTCACATCAATATGGTCAAAGGCAAGTTCGATGCTCAAGACCTTGTCCTGCGCCCGCGCCGCAGAGGCGAACAAGACCGAAAACATAAGGATGCAAGCCAATAACCCCTTCATTCCACAACCACCTCGAAGAGATTGGAGGGTTGCAGGAAAAGCTGGATTCCCAGTTGCAGGCAGACCGCAAGGACCATCAGAGCGAGAATCACCCGCGCCCTTGCACCCGTGATCCGGCGGGAGAACATCACGCCGAACTTCACCCCGATCACTCCGCCTGCGATCAGGTAGAATGCAAGAATGAAATCCACGGTCTGGCTGACGATGGCGTGCATCATCACAGAAAAGGCGCTCGTGAAGATGATCTGATAGAGCGACGTTCCTGCGACCAGAAGGGTCGGCATTCCCAGAATGTAGATCATCGCGGGGACAAGAAAAAATCCGCCGCCGACGCCCATTACCGAAACCAGGAAGCCGCTGAAAAAACCTATCGCGCCGGGGACCAGGGCGCTAATGTATAGTTTGGAGCGGGCAAAGCGCATTTTATAGGGAAGACGGGCGATAAAAGGCGGGCTTTTGAGGCGGTTGAATTCGGAGCGCACCGATTTGGGCTTAATGATGGTAAAAAACCCCTCAAAGAGCATCATCAGGCCGATCGACCCTAGCAGCACGATATACAGGACGGAAATCACGAGATCGATCTGGCCGATATACTGCAGGGAGCGGAAGAAGAAAATCCCGATGGCTGCCCCCATGATCCCGCCCACGAGCATGACCGAGCCAATCAGAAAATCAACGTTGCCGCGCCTCCAATACCCCATGACTCCGCCGATTCCCGAAGCCACAAGCTGGCAGGATTGTGTGCCCACCGCGATCGGCGCCGGAATGCCCATGAAAATCAGCAAGGGCGTGGTCAGGAACCCCCCGCCGACCCCGAAAACGCCGGAGATGAAACCCACGAACGCGCCCAGAATGACGATAGATTCAATCGGCACGGAGATTTCAGCGATGGGCAAATAGATTTGCACGGCGGGTTCCTATCGTCCTGACAATGCCGCACGGACTGCGTCCTGACAAGGCGCAAGATCAAAAACCGATCAGCGTTATCTGAAAAAAATCAGTAGCGGTAGACGTCCACTTTCTTCGGGCCACCGTTGATGACGACTTGCGGATCCGCCATGAAGTTGCGGTAATTGCCGCTCGGCAGTTCGTGAACAACCTTTTCGAAGTCAACGGATTTCACAACGCCCATGAAGGCGGGGCGCCACTTTTCGTAGACGCTTTCCTCGGCCGAGCAATCGACGATGTACGCCTTGTCATGGTAGAGCGATGCGAACATCAGGCCGCGCTTACGCATGATCGTTCCCTCGGCCGTTGTATAGGTCGCCTCGGTAAAGCTGCCGAAGCCCTTGCCCAAGCCGGTCGGCTCACGGAAGTCATCGACATATACGTCATCGTATTCGCCCAGATACTTGTTCCAGAAATCACGGCTATAGCCGACCTTCTGGATCGAGTCTGCAAATTTGCGGGGATAGATGAGGAAGCGGCGGTCTTCGCGTACGCGGACGCGGCACATGGCGAAATCGGGTTCGCCCGGTCCGGCTATCGTCAGTTCGTCGTCCGGCTTCTGGTTGTTAATTCTGATCCACAGATCGGGGAAGCTGATCGAAAAGCGGTTGACCTGATCTTCAATGAAGAACACTTCAGCTTTTGCCGAATTGATCCCGATGAAACAAAAAACCGCTGCGAGGAAGAAAGACCGTTTGACGAAGTGCATGACGAACGCTATCCCAAAAAAATATGTTAACTCAACGAGGAGCCGCAGACGGGCTCCGGCTTTATGGGCTTTATCATAAACGATAATCGGGGGTTTTGCACCCCTGAAATTCGGCGTTGGGGAAAAAAGTCCCACAGGATCAGGGTTTAGCCGTAAAAGCCCATGATTTTCATGGCTTCGGCGACTACGGGAGCGGCCTCGTCGTTGGCTTTTTCATTGCCTTTTTTAAGGATTTCATCGATCTGGGACGGGTCGTTCATTAACTCTTTCATTCTTGTGGTGATCGGGGCTAGTTTTTCCACAGCGACATCCACAAGTGCCGGTTTGAAGACCGAAAATTGCTTTGTAGCGAATTTTTTTAGAACCTCCTCCCTGCTTTCGCCGCTTAGCGCCGCGTAAATCGTGACCAGATTGAGGGCTTCAGGGCGATTGACCAAATCTTCAAGTTTTTCAGGCAAGGGTTCGGGATCGGTCTTAGCTTTTTTGATTTTCTGGGCGATGGTGTCGGCATCGTCGGTCAGGTTGATGCGGGTCATGTCGGATTCCGCCGATTTGCTCATTTTCTGGTTGCCGTCGCGCAGGCTCATGACACGGGGTGCCGGACCAGTGATCACGGGTTCGGGCTGCGGAAAAAACTCCACGCCGTAGCGGGTGTTAAAGGTCGCGGCCAGATCGCGGCTCAGCTCCAGATGCTGTTTCTGGTCTTCGCCGACGGGGACGTGCGTGGCCTTATAGACCAGAATATCGGCGGCCATCAGGACAGGATAGGCGAAGAGACCCAGCCCCACACGCTCGGTATTCTTACCCGCCTTGTCCTTGAACTGCGTCATGCGCTCAAGCTTGCCGAGTTGGGCCATGGTGGAGAGCATCCACATGAGTTGCGAATGGGCGGGAACGGCCGATTGAACAAAGATAAAGGATTTCTGCGGGTCAATCCCGGCAGAAATGAAGGCGGCGGCGATTTCGCGCGTGGCCTTCGAGAGGTCGGCCGTTTCGTAGGGCACCGTGACGGCGTGCAGGTCCGCGACCATGTAGAAACAGGTTGCTGTCGGGTCTTCCTGAAATTTCACCCAGTTTTTCAGCGCCCCGAGATAGTTGCCGAGGTGAAGCTGGCTCGTGGGTTGCATCCCCGATAAAATACGCTTTGTCATTGAGTTACGCTCTTTTTCTTCAAGTATCTTTTGATGTCCTTTAATCGCAGAACCCCTGTTCCCAAGATGGTGGCGCCGTAAACAACGCCACCGACAGATGTTATGATGACGATGGCTGCTATTTTCCAAAACGCCGCCGCGCCGAAAATCCAGCCCTGCAAAAGCACGGCGAGTATATACAAGGCCAGCGCCATCGCACAAGTCGCCCCAATGATTTTCGGCACGTTACGGAGAAAGCGCTCGTCGAGTTTCGCCTGCGGATGATCCTTAAGAACCCTGATATGGTGTATGTACTGAACCCAGCCTGTTATGCCGGTTGCGAAGGCGATCCCCACCACCCCTATAATTGGAGCCAGGCTCAGGGCGATGAGAATGTTCAAACTCATGCCGATGATCGAAATTTTTACGGGGGTCTTGGTGTCGTGGCGCGCCCAATGGGCCGTTGAGAAGACCTTTGTCGCTATGTAAGCTGGAAGACCAATGGAGTAACAGGCCAGAATATTGGCGGTTACGGCGCTGTCCGCCGCCGTGAAGGCTCCGCGCTCGAAGAGCACCGTAATCAGGGTCAGAGGGATGACAGCCAAAGCCGCCGCCGCCGGAAGGGCCAGCAATAAGCAGTACTCCAGCGCACGGTTGAACAGGTCGCAGGCCTCGCCGTTATCGTGCCCTTCCCTTTCGGCCTTCGCCATTGCTCTTGAGAGCATCGGCAAAAGGGCTGTTCCCACGGCGATACCCACGACCCCCAGAGGAAGTTGATTGAGACGGTCGGCATAATAAAGGTAGGAAATCGCCCCCTCGCCCAGAAAGGAGGCGATCATGATATCGAAGAAGAGGTTGATCTGGACCACCCCTGCTCCTACCAAGCCCGGTCCCATCAGGCGGAAAACCTTGCGGACCTTTTCATCCAGTTTCGGGCGCCCGAGGATGATCGTGAAACCCGCCCGCTTCATACAGAGCCAGAGGAAGGCCAGTTGCAGAAATCCTGAAATCAGCAAACCCCAGGACATGGCATGGCCGGGGGTCGGGAAATAGCTGCTGAGCAGGAGGGCCGCGATCAAACTCAGATTAAAAAGGGTCGGCACGAAGGCAAAAGGTGCAAAGCGATGGTGTGCGTTCAATACTCCGCCGATCAGCGCTGTTAAGGACATTAAAAGGAGGTAGGGAAAGGAAATTCTGGAAAATTCAACGGAATAGCTGTAGCGCACAGGGTCATCGGCAAAGCCTGGAGCAATCACATAAAGGACATAAGGCATGAAGATCACGGCCAAAATCGTAAAGACCGAGAGGATTGAGAGCATAACCATGAAGGCGTTGCCCGCGAAGCGATCAGCCGCCTCCTCGCCTTCCTCTTCCAGTGCCTTGGAATAGAGGGGCACGAAGGAAACGCTGAAGGCTCCCTCGGCCGTGATCCGCCTGAAGAGGTTCGGGAGCTTAAGGGCGATGAAAAAGGCGTCCGCCACCGGTCCGGCACCCAAGATGGCCGCGGTCATCATATCCCTGACGAAGCCGGCGATGCGGGACAATCCGGTCATGCCCGCGACCGTGGCCATGGCTTTTACCAGATTCATATGCTAACACCTAAACATCATTGCAGGGACTAATGAGATGCAAAATCAGAATCCAGAGAGCATATGGTTTGGCGCCGCGAAAGTCACGCCCCAAGAAAAAACCGATAAAGTCATCGGCGTTTTCGACCGTGTGGCCGCGCGATATGACCTCATGAACGATCTGATGTCCGGGGGAATCCACCGGATTTGGAAAGACCGTTTCGTGAGGATGATCCACCCGCAGGCTTTCAAGGGAGGGCGGCCCCTCCATTATCTTGACGTGGCTGGAGGCACCGGGGATATCGCCTTTCGAATTCGTAAAAAGGCGGGTTCCGGCGCGGTCATTACTCTTTGTGACCTTAACGAAAATATGCTGACTGTCGGGCGGAACCGGGCGATTGACCGCGGCTGGCTCAACGATTTCCAGTGGGTGACCGGCAATGCGGAGTCCCTTCCGGTGCCTGATTCGTCCGTGGATGTGTATACGATTGCCTTCGGATTGCGGAACGTGACGCATATCGATACGGCCCTTGCGGAGGCTTTTCGTGTCTTACGTCCCGGCGGGCGGTTTTACTGCCTTGAATTCAGCCACGTACAGCCGGAGGGACTTAACCACCTTTATGCGCTTTATTCCGATATGGTTATTCCCCGACTCGGTGCACGCGTCGCTCAGGACGAGGACAGCTATCGGTATCTGGTTGAAAGTATCCGCAAGTTTCCCTCGCAGCAGAAGCTTTTGTGTCGTCTGCGTGATGCCGGGTTTAAAATGGCGGAATACAACAACCTTTCCGCCGGTATCGCGGCTGTGCATAGAGGCGTACACCCCTAGATTATTTTTCATAAAATAAAGATTTTTCTTCTTTTTCGTTTGACTTTTCGCTATAACGGAGCAATTCTTTGCGAACGTGAAAATTCCGTTCTTTATGAAAAATACCACTGGAAGGGCAACCCTATGAGCAACTTTACGAAATCCGTTATTTATTCTACCGCTGTCTTGGCGATCGGTCTGGTCGGCGTCATGGCCATCTCCGGCCAGCGCGATGGTCAGGAAGCTGCAGTTGTTGAACCCGCCGCCGGCGGCAGCGATATGGGCATCGACTTTTCCAAAACGATGAACGAGGCCGGGGAGAACATACAGAACATCGCCGCTGAGGCCTCTGAAACTGCCGAGGGTGCAACCTCCGCTGCTCAAGATGAGATGAGCAAAGCTTTGGAATCCGTTGATGAAGAAGTCGAGAATCTTGCGAAGCCTGTTAATGAACTGGCAGGTGAGTTGCCTGCTGAGGGTGCCGAAGCCGCCCCTGAATCTGCCGGGTTGGATGGTTCCGAAGCTGCTCCAACCACTGAAGAAAGCGCCCCTGCCGAAGAAGATGCCTCCCCTGTCGATGAGGCCGCTGACAAGGCTAAGGAAAAAGGCAAGGAAGCCGCTCTTGAGGCCGCAGAGGAAGCTGCTGATATCCAGCCTGCTGCCGGCGATATGGTCGAGGACGCTGCTGAAGGAGCCAAAGACAAGCTAATGGATAAGGCCAAAGATGCCGCCGATGAGCTCGGCCTTGAAGAGTGATCTTGACGTCTGCAACTTGAACGAATTAAAAACCCCGCTTGAGCGGGGTTTTTGCTATACTATTGAGAAGGTTAAATCTGTTTTTTAAGTTGTCGCTATGAAGCTTCTTGATGGAAAGAACATTCTTCTGATTATTTCCGGCGGCATTGCGGCCTATAAAGCGCTTGAGTTGATCCGCCTGCTACGACGCAGCGGCGTCGAGGTGCGCTGCATCCTTACCGCAGGCGGCGCACAGTTTATCACGCCGTTGAGCGTTTCCTCGCTTACAGGACAAAAAACCTATACCGACCTCTGGTCCCTGAGTGATGAAACCGAGATGGGTCATATCCGCCTGAGTCGCGAGGCCGATCTCATCGTCATCGCTCCGGCCAGTGCGGATTTGATGGCTAAAATGTCGCACGGTCTGGCGAATGACCTGGCAACCACAACCCTTCTTGCCTCCAACAAGCCCGTTTTGATCGCTCCGGCGATGAATCCCGAGATGTGGAGCCATGCCGCTACGCAAGCCAATATTCAGGTTCTGCGTGAGCGCGGGTCTCTTTTTATCGGGCCGGAAGCGGGAGATATGGCTTGCGGCGAAATCGGCGTTGGCCGTATGAGCGAACCCTCGCATATCCTTGAGGCCGTTGAATCTTTTTTTGAACCCAAGGCTCTTGCAGGGTATAGGGCCGTGGTTACCAGTGGGCCAACGTTCGAGCCTCTGGACCCCGTCCGTTTTCTGGGGAACCGATCGTCCGGCAAGCAGGGACACGCCATCGCGCAGGCTCTGGCGGAGGCAGGAGCATCGGTTACGCTGGTTTGCGGCCCGGTTCATCTTCCCAACCCTCAGGGCGTCCGGTGCCTCCATGTCGAAACGGCGGCGGAGATGCTTAAGGCCTGTGAAACCTCACTCCCGGCGGACATTTTTATAGGCGCGGCTGCGGTCAGCGACTGGCGTCCGGCCCAACAGAGTTCTCAGAAAATCAAGAAAATATCCTCTTCAAAGCCTAAGGCCGTTCAACTGACCGAGAACCCGGATATCCTAAAAACCATCGCAACAAAAAAAAGAAACCGCCCGAAGCTGGTGATCGGGTTTGCCGCGGAAACAGAAAATCTGGAGAAAAATGCCCGCGCAAAACTCAAAAGCAAGGGTTGTGACTGGATTTTGGCTAATCGCGTGGGTCCAGACGGCTCAGGAAAAGAAAAAACCTTTGGCTCCCCTCTGAACAAAATCGTTTTTGTTTCCTCCTCCGGAATAAAGGAATGGCCGTTGGCCGATAAAAAAAGCGTGGCCGTTAAACTCGTGCGCCTTATAGAGGATGAATTTAAGGCTTAAGCTAAAGAGGTCTGTTTGTATTATCACCGCGGTTATTTTTTTCCTAAATCACAGAAAGTCCTCACTGCCTTTCTGCTTGGTGTGTTATTCTTTTCCAAAAGGGGGCGGCTTGCATCATCATATAATTCTACCGGCCTTGTTTGTCCTTCTTGTTGGTGGGGGGTTTGGACTTTATCTTCTTGCGGGCAGCATTTTCGGCTGGTTTTGAACTTTTACATCACTTCTTCCCTTTTGTTAATTTCCTTAATAAGTGGTTAACCCATTTTTGTTACATTGGTTTGGACAAATTTGTTTAAGCCTTTTACAAAAAGCCTGCTCCATGATCAAAAGTTTAAAACAATCCCTTGAAAATCTGACAACCGCCCTCGCCCCGCTCGATGTATCGGACTTTATCCGTCCGCCTGCGGAGTATGTCGCGCTTTATACCCCGATTTGCGTTCCACCGATGGCGAGCCGACCGGGGCATGGAAACCTGCCCAAGCCGTTTTTCGCGATTACTTACGGGGAGTGCAAGGTTCTCCATTCCAAAATCGCGGAGATCCATAAGACATTGGCCCAGAAAACAAGGGGCGGCGAGACAGCGCGGATTCTGGCCGAACAGGTGCATAGCCTGATCGAGCAATTTCAGGAAATGAAGATTTACGGCGACTATATCAGCGGTAATCCGAAAAATCAGGATGAAGACAAGGCGTATCATCTTACGACCTTTATCAATGATTTTACCAATTCGTCGTCTCGCCAGAAATCCCGGTACCCCGAATTCAGCGGGACACGCCGTCATGGTCTCAGCGTCGGGCAGCTTAAGGCCATCGTTGGCGCCATCCGGCAGATCGAAGCCACAATCCATGAGAGCCACGCCGTGCCTCTTGAGGCCATGGCTGAACTCGCCGAATTACAGCCCGCCTTCTAAAATTATCCTGTTTTCATCCGGCGGATGATCGCGTAAGACTCTTGGAATGTCCCAGTCTGCCGCGATTGCCGATTCTGACCGCGAGTCCGGTTCCGATACCCTCATGACCCCCATGATGGCGCAGTATCACCAACTCAAGGACGAACATCCGGGCTGCCTTCTTTTTTACAGAATGGGCGATTTCTATGAGCTTTTTTATGAGGATGCCGTTACCGCCTCCGCCGTTCTCGATATCGCCCTGACCAAACGCGGGAAGAACCAGGGGCGGGACATCGCCATGTGCGGGGTTCCCTATCACTCTTACGAACCTTATCTGGCCAAGCTGATTGCCGCGGGGCATAAGGTGGCGATCTGCGAACAGGTCGAAACACCTGAAGAGGCCAAAGCGCGAGCGAAGCGGGAGGGCGGAAGTTCGTCGAAAGTTCTCGTCCGGCGGGAGGTCGTCCGGCTGGTGACGCCGGGAACGCTGACCGAGGACCATCTTCTTGATGCGCGGGAGAATAACTATATCTGCGCGCTGGCCGAAACGGGCGATCAAACCTGCGCCCTTGCCTGGCTGGAGCTTTCGACGGGTAGTTTCAAGGTTCAGAATATCAAGGATACAGAGCTTCGTCAGAGCCTAGAGCGAATCGCGCCGGGGGAGATTCTTGTCGATGCTTACTTCGCTCAACGTTACTCTGAGCGTTTAAAACCTTTTGGCAATGCGCTGAACACACAAGATAAAGCGTTGTTTGACAGCGCTAACGCCCAGCAAAGGCTAGAAAATTTCTACGGCGTCACTTCCCTTGAGCCCTACGGCAACTTCAGCCGAGCGGAGATTTCTGCAGCCGGAAGCCTGCTGGCCTATGTGGAGCGCACACAAAAGGGAAAAATTCCTCATCTTGAAAAGCTTGAGCAGGTTTCGGCTTCGGGCTTTTTGCATATGGACGGGGCGACACGCCGCAATCTTGAACTTACGCGCACTTTGTCCGGTGAGCGAAAAGGCAGCCTCATTGATACGATCGACCGGACACTGACCAGCTCCGGCGCAAGGCTTTTACAGGACACGCTAACCTCTCCCCTTTTCGATACGCTTGAGATCAATAAACGGCTGGACCGGGTGGAATTTTTTGTTCGGCACCCCGCCAAGCGTGAGGAGGTTCGCACCCTCCTGCGCCTGATCCCCGACATCGAACGGGCGTTGTCACGGATTACCCTTGGGCGCGGGACACCCGCCGATCTTCGCAACATCCGCGCGGGCCTTCAGAACGCCTTGCACCTGCACAGCGCCCTTCTTGCCGATGAGGGGCATACACCCGCCATCACCGCTCTGATCAAGGCTTTGGAGAGCCATCCAGATTTATCTTCGCTGCAGCATGAGTTGGAGCGTGCTCTGGTCGATGAACCGCCGTTCCACACGCGGGACGGTGGATATGTTCGGAAGGGGTATTTGCCTCGGCTGGACGAGTTGCGGACCCTGCGGGAGGAGAGCCGCACCATCATCGCCGGATTGCAGGGCAAGTACCAGAAGATTGCCAAGATCGACACGCTCAAGATCAAACATAACAACGTTCTGGGGTACTTTATCGAGGTTCCCTCGCGGCGGGCGGATGCGCTGATGGTTCGTTCAGAGTCTCAGGATCATTCACCCAACCCCTTTATTCACCGTCAAACTTTAGCGAATGCCGTGCGCTTTACTACCACGGAGCTTGCTGAAGTGGAGCGGGACATCCTCTCCGCCGCCGAAAAGATTCTGGCGCTGGAATTGTCGGTTTTTCAGACTTTGGTTGAACGTGTGTGTGGGCAGGCGGAGTCTCTGGCGCGGATCGCGAAGGCAGTTGCCGCCGTGGATGTTGCAGCGGGTCTGGCCGATCTGGCACAGGAGATGAATTATGTACGACCGTTGACAGAAGAGGGTCTCGGGTTTCATATCACTGGAGGGCGGCATCCTGTGGTAGAGGCCGCGCTTAGAAAATCTGGCGAGCGTTTTGTGCCGAATGACTGCGTTCTTGACCCGCAGCAACGGCTCTGGCTTTTGACCGGACCGAACATGGCAGGGAAATCGACTTTTCTACGGCAGAACGCGCTCATCACTATAATGGCCCAGGCCGGATCGTTTGTTCCGGCCACGACGGCAAAAATCGGACTCGTGGATCGGGTGTTCAGCCGTGTCGGAGCCTCGGACGACCTAGCCCGCGGGCAGTCGACCTTCATGGTCGAGATGGTCGAAACGGCCGCCATTCTCAACCAATCCACCAAACGCTCACTGGTTATTCTCGATGAGATTGGGCGCGGGACGGCGACCTTCGACGGTTTGTCCATCGCGTGGGCGTGCGTCGAGCATCTGCATAATGTCAATTCCTGCCGCGGGCTGTTTGCTACGCATTATCACGAGTTGACCTCCCTGAAATCCTCCCTGCCCTCTTTGAGTTGCCATGCCCTGGCGGTCAAGGAATGGAAGGGGTCTATCGTCTTCCTGCACAAGGTTATTGCGGGCAGTGCTGACCGCTCGTACGGAATTCACGTCGCCAAACTGGCGGGACTGCCGGAGGCGGTTATTTTAAGGGCGCAGGACATTCTGGCCCTGTTGCAGGATAAGGACCAGACCGGGCGGTTGACCGCGCTGGCCGGGGATTTGCCCCTTTTCAGCGCGATGTCGCGACCTCAACCTGAAAAAAACAATCTTATTCAAAGGCTTGAGGCGCTTAATCCCGATATTTTATCGCCACGGGAGGCGCTTGACCTTCTTTATGAATTGAGGAGCCTTCTTGACCGCTAGGCTTTACTTTCCGATTGTGATGGCCTATTACAGCGTTGTTTTTATTTAAGACTTCGCGTGTATTGCCATGCCAGAGACAAAACAAACCCTTTCCGCTCCCATCGTTACCGATGTCGTCATTATCGGCGCGGGGCCGTGCGGGCTTTTTGCCGTTTTTGAGTTGGGCCTGCTTGATCTCAAATGTCATCTGGTCGATATTCTTGAGCGGCCCGGGGGGCAATGTACGGAGCTTTACCCCGAAAAGCCGATCTATGATATCCCGGCGATTCCAGAAATCAGCGGTCAGGGGCTGACGGATGCTTTGATGAAGCAAATCGCGCCCTTTCATCCGGTCTTTCATCTGGGGCAGATGGCGGACAAACTTGAGGAGAAGCCTGACGGGCGTTGGATACTCACCACCGACACGGGAACGGTCTTCGATGCGCGGTGCATCGTGATCGCCGCCGGCGGGGGCAGTTTCGTTCCCAAGAAGCCCCCTTTTCCGGGAATTGACGCCTATGAAGGCACTTCCGTTTTTTATGCCGTGCGACAGAAGGAAAAATTCCGCGGCAAGGATCTTGTGATCGTCGGCGGGGGCGACTCGGCGCTGGACTGGACGATCGCTCTTCAACCCTTAGCTAAATCCGTTACTCTGGTTCACCGCCGCAACGAATTCCGCGCCGCGCCGGACAGTGTTTTAAAAATGCAAAAGCTGGTCGCCGAGGGAAAAATGCGCTTTCAGGCCGGACAGGTGAAAAACGTCAGTGGAGAGAACGGCCAGCTTTCCGGCATTACTATCGAGGATAACGAAAAAACCCTGAAGACGTTGCCGTGCGAAATGCTTCTGCCGTTTTTCGGGCTGACCATGAAGCTGGGGCCGATCGCGGATTTCGGGCTGAATCTTGAGCGCAATCTGATCCCTGTCGATACGGAGAAATTCGAGACCGGAAAGAAAGGGATTTTTGCCATCGGCGATATCTGCACCTATCCGGGCAAGTTAAAGCTTATTCTGTCCGGCTTTCATGAAGGGGCGCTCATGTCACGGCAGGTTTTCCGGTATTGCCGCCCCGATGAGAAGCTGCGCTTTGAGTACACGACTTCCAGTTCCTCTCTACATGAAAAGCTGGGCGTACAGGAACAAAAAGAGGCGAAACGCGCCTGATTTTGTGGTTCAATACCGTGCTGTAACCTTTTAAGAGGCTTTGGTATGAGCACGCAGGATTTTCAGGGACAGGTCAAACGCATCCAGTGGAATAATCAGGTTATTTCCGGCCTGATGATGGTTTATTTTCTCATCAGCATTTTGATTTTCGTTTCGCTGATCGCCGGGTGTTTTGTCGCGGTAGCCGCCATTTTCGATCCTGACTCGGTTGGAGATATTCTGCACAGCTCCAAGACACAGTTTAAGTTTGCACGGTTTTATTTCAAGTTCCTGTTTTTTGCGCTGGCAGGGGCGTTTTATTTTGTGTACCGCGACTTTAACCAAGCCGAGCAGATGTTCGGAGCCGTTCCCCTCACTCTCAAATCCGACGATGCTTTTTACAGGCGGTTGGAAAACCAATGTATTTCTAGGGGCTTAAGTGTTCCTGAGCTGTTTGTGATCGACGATCCCGCCTCCCTTCGTCCTGATCTGGTGACAGCTGTGGTTTTGCAGGGGTTGGGTAATAAATCCAAGCTTCTCCTTTCCCCTGCCATTCTGGGATTATCCGCTGAGTTGCAGGAAGCGTTTATCGCGCAGGCCGTGCAGCGGCTTCACACCAAGGATGTGTTTTTCTTTACGCTGCTGTGTTTCCTCGGCTATTTTCCGTTCCATGTCTTGCGGGAGGTCAACGCGATTGCCCGCACCGTGTTCAAGCCTTTCCTGATGGTTACGGACACACTCATGGCCCCGGTGCGGAAGCTGATTCTGAATCTGCGGATGGCCAAGCTGGATGTCGGTTCGCTGGAACTCACCAAGGATAAATCCTCGGCAACGCAGCTCATTGAAATTTTGGCTCCGTTGGAGGCCATCGAAAAATACTACTACGAGGCCTATCTTCCCCTCTTTATTGCCAAGTCTGAGGGGCCGTATCGGCTGCGGACGCTTGAGAAAGCTTAAAGCGCTTACTCTTCGAGACCTTCGAACAGGGCTGTTGAGATGTAACGCTCGGCGAAAGACGGCAGGATCACGATGATCTGCTTGCCTTTATTCTCAGGCATTTCGGCAACCTTGCGGGCCGCCATGATCGCGGCACCGGAGGATATTCCCCCGGGTATGCCTTCCAGCCGTGCCAGTTCGCGGGCCATTTTCATTGCCTCGTCGCTGGACACTTTTATGACAGAGTCGATCAAATCCGTTTCCAGAATCTCCGGAACAAAGCCTGCGCCGATGCCCTGAATTTTATGCGGGCCGGGCGTGCCGCCAGAGAGAACCGGGCTTTCCTCCGGCTCGACTGCGTAAGTTTTGAAGTCGGGCTTGCGCTGCTTGAGTACCTCAGAAACGCCCGTGAGAGTTCCGCCCGTTCCCACACCGGAGATCAGAATGTCGGCCTTGCCTTGGGTATCGTTCCAGATTTCCTCGGCAGTGGTTTCGCGGTGGATCTGCGGGTTGGCCGGGTTGACGAACTGGCCCGGTGCAAACGAGTCATCATACTCGGCCAGCATTTCCTTCGCCCGCGCAATCGCTCCAGGCATCCCCTTTTCCTTGGGGGTTAGCACGACCTCGGCACCCAGATAACGGAGCATCTTGCGGCGCTCGATGGACATACTTTCCGGCATGGTCAGGATCAGGCGGTAGCCCTTGGCGGCGGCCACGAAGGCCAGAGCGATTCCCGTATTCCCAGAGGTTGGCTCGATCAGGACCGTGCGACCGGGCTTGATTTTTCCTGCGCGTTCGGCGTCCTCGATCATGGAGAAGCCGATGCGATCTTTTACCGAAGCGAGCGGGTTAAAGAATTCCAGCTTGGCGAGGATATCAGCCTTCAACCCATACTCCTCCATGATCCGGCTGCAGCGCACCAGTGGGGTGGCGCCAATCGTTTCCAGAATATTGTTGTAGATGTGGCCGCGGTATTCGGCGACGGGTTTGAGCGCCTTTGAATCCTTGTGTTTGACAGCGGGAAAAGTCATAGCTTCAATCCTTTTCGGTTCATATACCTGTTATCAGAAATCGCTTTATCTTAATCGCCTTCGCCGGGTTTGTCGCTGAAATGATCTTTCATTTTATTCGGAATGTCTTTCATCTCTTCGGCTTCGGGCATCGGCTCCTTGGTGGTCGTGATATTCGGCCAAGAGAGGTCGCGGGATCTGTCGGAATAGATTCTGTTGACCTCCAGCCATTGATCGGCCTTGGGGTCGGTATCGGGCAGGATCGCGTCAATCGGACATTCGGGTTCACAAACGCCGCAATCAATACATTCATCGGGGTTGATCACCAGCATATTCTCCCCCTCATAGAAACAATCGACGGGGCAGACTTCCACGCAATCCGTGTATTTGCACTTGATGCAAGCTTCGGTGACGACAAACGTCATAATAAACTCCCTAGTGTTTACTTCCGGCGTGCAGATTACTGTGGCTTTTCAGGCGGTGCAACCCGTTTTCGAGGAAAAATCTGTGTGCGGCGCACACAAGCGCGTGGCTAAACCCCTAAACTTTCTTTACGTTGTCTGTATGAATATGGGCTCTTTTTTCTCATTTTTTCTCTTTTTTCTGCTCAACTTACCGCTTTGCGGCTGCGGGGGCGGAACCGAGGGGCCGCGCCTGACCCCTTTGGCCTATTCCCCGGCCGAGCCGGGTGAAACCCTGTTGATGGATTCGGTACGCGACTTTCTTCAAAGGCAATCGGCGCCGGCGCAGACCCAGTTCGAATACGGGCTTTTTGACCTGAACGGGGACGGGATGCGCGATGCGCTGGTTTATCTCAAATCCCCTTATGGCTTCTGGTGCGCGATGGAGGGGTGCGCTTTGCTGGTCATGAAGGCTGAAGAAGGCAGGTTTTCTCTCGTTACTCTGATCCGGCCGGTCCGAAATCCGGTTTATATCGGCGCCGAGCGGCATGAAGGCTGGCACGATCTGGCGGTGCGGGTGGCTGGCGGCGAAGCACTTGCCGGGGAAAGCGTCCTGCGTTTTGACGGTAACAGTTACCCTTCCGCTCCGCCTTTGCCTGTTTCAGGAGAGTTTTCCGCCGATTTAGCACTTAGAAAGTTTTTTCCGTGACCGAGCCTAAGAGTATTTTCCGGTAATCGTTTCCAGAAAACGGTCGCGGAAGGAGAAGATGGTTTTGCGGAAACGCTGTTTTTTTCCATATTCTCCTGCGCTCCCGGTCCTCGGCGCCATATCGCGATCATCCTCCAGTTCAAGGTTGATTTTACCAATCAGATCATCGACGTCGGTTTTCAGGAAATGGGCGCGTTTGAGCTTGATGATGGCGCTTTGCTCCTCTATGCCGAAATCGCCGTCCGCCCAGACCAGCTCCCGTGCGAGCTCAAAGAACTGAAGGCGGTCCTGCACATCGCTGACGCCTGCGAACATTTCATCGATGTTCTTGGGATTCGTGATGTCGTCTTTGAGGGTTGTGGTCTGCTGCGGGGTGAAGCTTATTTCCTCCAGAACCCTAGCCATATATTCGATCTCGCCGTCCGCGAGGATATTATCGGCGTGGGCGATGGCGAACAGCGTGCGCCACATAAAAAACTGGCTGTCCGTGATAGAGAGGTTTTTTTTCATGCGGCGCAATCCTTAAAAAAATCCGTTCTTTTTTATCTCTGTTTATCTTCTCCTTCGCCCTCTGTTTCGTCAAGTCCAAGCTCCTTTTCAAAAATGTTCTTGATTTGTTCTTTTTTGTGTGCTGAAGTGGATTTGCCGCAAACATCACAGGATTTTGATCATGGACCGCGAACCCGGGCTGAAATGGCTGTTTTTGGACCTTAACAGCTATTTCGCGAGCGTGGAGCAACAGGAGCGCCCGCATCTGCGCGGCAAGCCCGTGGCCGTGGTGCCGATGGAAACGGACCATACCTGCGCGATTGCGGCGTCCTATGAGGCCAAAGCCTACGGGATCAAAACGGGGACGATGATCCGGGATGCCAGGAGAATGTGCCCGAATTTAACGTGCGTCCTCGCCCGTCATGATAAGTATGTTGAATATCATCATAAAATCGTTGATGAAATCGCGCTTCATGCGCCGATCAATAAAATCTGGTCGATCGACGAGTTGTCCTCGCGCTTGCCACCCTCGCGGCGCAGTGTGGAGGCGGCAACCGAACTGGCGCTGCGGATCAAGGCGGGAATCAGGAAAAATGTGGGGCCGGCGATTACCTGCTCTATCGGGGTTGCACCTAACTCCCTTCTCGCCAAAATCGCGGGCGATATGAAAAAGCCGGACGGGCTGACGATTTTGCGGCAGGAGGATCTGCCCGGTCCGCTTTTTGACCTGAAACTTACCGATCTGCCGGGGATCGGGGAAAATATGGAGCGGCGCCTGATCCGGGCGGGTGTGAGCAGCATCCGCGATTTCTGGAACATCTCCCCGAAGCACGCCCGTAAAATCTGGGGCAGCGTTCAGGGGGAGCGGTTCTGGTACTGGCTGCACGGCTATGATTTCGAAACGCAAGAGACGGGAAATACCATGATCGGACACAGCCGGATTCTTGATCCACTCCTGCGCACTCCCGATCCGGCTCGGCAGATGGCGCGAAGACTCCTGACCAAGGCCAGCTATCGTTTGCGGCGCAAAAAATTTTACGCCAGCCGCGTGTCCCTTGGCGTGCGGACGACCGAGCATCTGCGCTGGGGCAGAGAGCTTAAAATTTCTCCCGCGCAGGATCCGTTCACGTTTTTGCAGCATCTGGACGATCTGTGGGGCGAGATGCTGCAATTTTTTGAGATGCGCCGTTCCCCTTCCCCCCTGCGTTTCCGAAAAGTCTCCGTCACGCTTTACGGACTCAGCCGCTCGGGGGACATAAGCTACGATCTTTTTAAGGCCCAAGAAAAAGAGGCGCAGGAGAAGCTGCGGAAGAACGATGCGCTGACGCGGGCACTGGATCGTCTGCAAGACAAGTACCAGCGCGAAACGGTCAGTCTCGGATTGCCGCCAAAGACGCTGGCTGGCTATGTGGGAACGAAGATCGCCTTTTCCCGCGTTCCTGACCGTGAAGAGTTCTGGAGTTGAATTTTCCCTACTAAAAAGTGTAGTCTGTAAAGACAATTATACGGAAATAGAACTATGAACCTAGAAGATGAACTTAAACGATATCTTTCTGAATGTACGACTCCTTCGCCGCTTGCGGATACTCTGGCGAACAATAGGCTTCCGTTTTATGTCCGAAACGGTGCTTATCCTTATGCTATTGATGCGCTTGACAAGGGCATGGAGGCACATCCAGATGCCGATAGCGACCCGAACTATGTTCCGTTCATGGAGATGCTCGCCCTTGTTCTTTACAAGGGCGATAATCTTGTGCAGGCCGATGTCGTTCTGGACAGGCTTAAAGCTCATCTGCAGGAGCGTGAGATTCCTCTTTCCCCTGCTGCGGCTTCTCTTGAACAAAATCTTCGGCAAAGTTCCCTCTATCGGCTGCAGCACACGATGGAGCATTCGGGCGTTGATTTTGACGCGTAACTCCATCAAAGTGCTGCATGACTAAAATCCTTCATATTATCG
Organism: Alphaproteobacteria bacterium; assembly: GCA_018000295.1. Taxonomy (GTDB): domain Bacteria; phylum Pseudomonadota; class Alphaproteobacteria; order Micavibrionales; family Micavibrionaceae; genus JAGNKE01. The sequence continues at coordinate 72,337 of JAGNKE010000009.1, forward strand.
GGGCCGGACTGGCCGGAAGCGAGGCGGCGTGGCAGGCGGCACAGATGGGCGTTCCCGTCGTGCTGCATGAGATGCGCCCTTCGGTCGGGACGGCGGCGCACAAAACGGACGGATGCGCGGAACTGGTCTGCTCCAATTCCTTCCGCTCGGATGACAAGGATTATAATGCGGTCGGATTGCTGCATGAGGAAATGCGCTTGTGCGGCTCGTTGGTTCTGCGCGAGGGCGATAAGGCCGCTGTGCCCGCTGGCGGTGCTTTGGCCGTGGACCGCGATATTTTTTCGCAGAACGTGACGCGGGCGCTGGAGCAGCATCCGCTGATCACGATCAAGCGCAGCGAGATCGCCGGACTGCCGCCTGATGAATGGGAGAGCGTGATTATCGCCACCGGACCGTTAACCTCCGATCCCTTGGCGCAGGCGATCCGCAATCTTACAGGAGAGGATGCGCTGGCTTTTTTCGATGCTATTGCACCGATTGTGCATACGGAGAGTATCGATATGAATGTGGCGTGGTTTCAGTCACGCTATGACAAAGAAGGTCCGGCGGGTACGGGCAAGGATTACATCAACTGTCCGATGGACAAGGCGCAGTATGAAGCGTTCATTGGCGAATTGCTGCGCGCGGAATACGGCGATTTCAAAGAGTGGGAAAAGGATACGCCCTATTTCGAAGGTTGTATGCCAATCGAAGTCATGGCTTCACGCGGACCGGAGACTCTGCGCTTCGGACCCATGAAACCTGTTGGCCTGACCAACCCGCACAAAAGCGAACGCCCTCATGCGGTCGTACAACTGCGGCAGGACAATGCACTGGGAACGCTTTATAATATCGTCGGGTTCCAGACCAAGATGAAATACGGGGAGCAGGTGCGCGTGCTGCGAATGATCCCCGGACTGGAGAACGCCGAATTTGCGCGGCTGGGGGGGCTGCACCGGAACACGTTTATCAACTCACCCAAACTTTTAGATGAGTCGTTGCGTTTAGAACTTCAACCGCGTTTGCGGTTCGCGGGGCAGATCACAGGCTGCGAAGGTTATGTGGAAAGCGCGGCGGTGGGGCTGATGGCCGGGCGATTTGCTGCTGCGGAACTCTTGGGACTCTCCCCTGCTCTTCCGCCTGAAGCGACGGCGCACGGGGCTCTTTTGCGGCATATCACGGGCGGCGCACATTCCGATACGTTCCAGCCCATGAATGTGAATTTTGGTCTGTTTCCGCCGCTCAACGCAGAGGAGGAGAGTTTTATCGATGCCAAAGGCAAGCGCAGAAAATTCAAGGGCAAAGAGCGCAAAAAGGCGCTCTCGCAGCGAGCTCTGGCCGCGATCGCTCCATGGGCCACGCCGAATAAAAAAGCCGCATGATTTTTTCCGGCCGATTGTTTTTTGCGCCTCTATGGTATGCTTGGTTTTTACTGGAGCTTGCGCCGCGCGGCCTTCTCCCACCAATGCGATATGGACCACGGATATGACGAATACATCCCAAAAAACAGAGAAACCCAAGGAGCTTGTGATCCTGCTGCACGGAATCATCCGCAACAAACTGGATATGATGCCGATGAGTCTTTACCTTGAGAATGCGGGGTATCATACGCTGAATATCCATTACCCCTCGCGGAAAAAGACTCTTGAGGATCTCACGACCTTCATCCATGAGAAAATCACCGCCAGCCCCTTTTCCGCCGAAGCACCGAAAATCCATTTCGTGACCCACTCGATGGGGAGTCTGATCGCCCGGTATTATATTGCAGTTTACAAGCCGGAGCGTCTTGGAAAGGTCGTGATGCTCGGTCCGCCGAATACGGGCAGCGAGTTCGCGGACTGGCTGTCGGAGACAAAAGTTCTTGCGCCGCTGTTCGAGAAAGTCTTCGGCCCCGCAGGACCACAACTCAAGACCACTCACAAGCATATCGATGGCGCCGTACATTACCCGATCGGCGTGATCGCCGGCAATTTTTCAATCAATCCGCTTTCTCCGTGGGTCTTGCCGGGAGAAAGTGACGGGATCGTTCCGGTCGAACGGACAAAAATCGAGGGTATGGCCGATCATATCGTCGTTTCCTCCACCCATACTTTCATGATGTTTAACCCCAGCGTGATGAAACAGGTGCTCAGTTTCATTCAAAACGGGCGATTTCAACACCCTGAGTAAACGTAAAAAATCCTGATCACGCGTCTACCGGAACGCCCGGTTCGTCCTTGGCGGAGCGGATGGAGAGGGAGGATTTGACGGAGGTGACGTTGGGGGCACCCGTGAGTTCGTTTTTCAGGAATTCCTGATAACTGTCCCAGTCCTTCGCCACGATTTTGAGAATAAAATCAACCTCCCCTGCCAGCATATGACATTCGCGGACCATCGGTAGTTTCGAGACGTGCTGCTCGAAACGGATCAGGTCTGGTTCGGCTTGACTGGTCAGCCGGACCATGGCGAAGACCGTGACGCTGTAGCCCATGAGGGCTGAGTCGAGACGTGCGCGGTAGTTCTTTACGTAACCTGCCTCCTCCAGCGCCCGGACGCGGCGCAGGCACGGCGGGGCAGAAATTCCAACCTTACGGGCCAGTTCGACATTGGTGATGCGTCCATTGTCCTGCAATTCCCTAAGGATTTTGCGGTCGATTTTGTCCAGCCTTGATTTTTTCATGGGAGCGCCTGCGGTTACTCGTAATTTTTAAGTTTCTGAATGATGGATGTCCGTCTTGTTTTGACGTCAGATTTGTATAAAGTTGCGGTGTGCCGTGTGCAAGTGGTTTTGAAACTTTATTTCACATGATTTGTTCTGCGGCCTTGAGTGCGTTTCCCGCGCCGGTAGACTCATGAAACCGAAACGAACATGGCGCGAATTAGATCAGGCAACCGTAAACGATCCGGAATTTTTGTCATGAGTGAAGCTCTGCATACCAAAGTGTTAATCATCGGCTCCGGCCCCGCAGGGTATACGGCCGGAATATACGCCGCACGGGCCAACCTTGAGCCCGTCATGGTCACGGGGCTCGAACAGGGCGGGCAGCTCATGATTACGACGGACGTCGAGAACTATCCCGGTTTCGCGGACGTGATTCAGGGGCCGTGGCTAATGGAACAGATGAAGCTGCAGGCCGAGCATGTGGGTACGAAAATCGTCAACGACTATATCATTAAGGTCGATCTATCCGCCCGCCCCTTCAAGGCTTACGGGGATTCGGGAAAAGTTTACACGGGTGACACGGTGGTGATCGCCACCGGCGCGAAGGCGCGCTGGCTCGGGCTTGAGTCGGAGGGCACCTTCCGGGGGCGGGGCGTTTCGGCCTGCGCGACCTGCGACGGTTTTTTCTTTCGCGGCAAGGAGGTCGCCATCGTCGGGGGTGGCAATACGGCCGTCGAGGAGGCCTTGTTTCTTACGAATTTCTGCGCCAAGGTTACGCTAATTCACCGCCGCGACAGCCTCAAGGCCGAGAAAATCATGCAAAAGCGCCTGTTCGAGAACCCGAAAATCGAAGTGATCTGGGACAGCACGGTGGAAGAGATCGTCGGCAATGACTCCGGCATGACGGGGGTGCGGATCAAAAATTTGAAAACAGGGTCTGAGCAAATTATTGACAAGCAAGGCCTGTTTGTCGCTATCGGGCACGATCCGGCGACGGACTTGTTCAAGGGGATTCTGAAGATGGATGCGGGGCATTATATCCTGACGGCGCCGGATTCGACCGCCACTTCCATTCCCGGGGTTTATGCCGCCGGGGATGTCACCGATTCCGTTTACCGACAGGCCGTTACGGCTGCGGGGATGGGCTGCATGGCCGCGCTGGAGGCCGACCGTTTCCTTGCCCATCAAGAGAAGACCGTTACCCACAACAAGGCTGCTGAATAGGACTCGCACTCGCGATGGATTGGGACAAGGTCAGAATCTTCAAAATCGTTGCTGAATCCGGCAGCTTCACCCATGCAGGAGAAGTTCTGAATCTCAGCCAATCCGCCGTCTCGCGGCAGATCAGTGCGCTGGAGGAATCCCTCGGACATCCCCTCTTCCACCGCCATGCCCGCGGACTGGTGCTCACCGAGCAGGGCGAGATTCTTTTCGAATCCGCCCGGGAGGTTTTCGATACCTTCAAGGACACGCAGACTCGGCTTTCCGATTCGCGGCTCCTGCCCGAGGGATTGCTGACCATTACTACCGTCGATTTTATTGCTTCGAGCTGGCTGGCACCCAAGCTTCCAGGTTTTAAGACCCTCTATCCTGATATCCAGATGACTCTTTTTCTTGATGACCGGGTTTACGATCTGCTGCGGCGGGAGGCCGATGTGGGAATCCGGCTGCAGAAAACGGAACAGGCCGATGTGATCGAGAAGAAATTAACGACTTTGCGTTTCAGCCTCTGGGTTTCCAAAAGCTATCAAAAAACTTACGGGCTTCCGGATCATTTGCAGGATCTGAAAAATCATATGATGATCGGGCATCCGCCGGGGACGGAGACGCCGTTCGCCCGCCCGAACTGGATCTTCAATGCCGCCAATATCAATACCGAGAATAATCCCAAGGTCGTGATGATGAACTCGATGAGCGCCCGCTATAGCGCGGTGAAACAAGGTGTCGGCATTGCCGTGTTGCCCGATTATGTCAGCCGAGACAAAACGGACCTCGTGCAGCTTTTCCCCGATCTGAACATTCCGGGCGTCGATATGTTTTTCGTTTATCCGCAAGAGCGCAAGCACTCCAAGCGAATCAGTGTTTTCAGGGATTACCTTTTCGATACCCTCAAGGGCGAAAAAACATTCTGATCCAGGGCTCCTGCCTTTTTCTTCACTTTCCCGTATTTCGCATACATATGCCTTAAGTGATTGCGTTTATTGCATATCTCTTCTGCAATAATAGCATTGGTTTTTCATGACCCGAGTCGGTTACTCTGCCCTTAGCAGTCCTAGGATTGCTAAGGGTCTCTACGAGATCCTACGTCCCCAAGACGTGAAACCTCCCTGTTCAACTTGCCGGGCTTTATGCCCGGTTTTCTTTTTCACAGATTATTTTTGTGCATTTGACAGAGTTTATCTGTTATCCTTTTCATAAGGTTACGCTTTTTAGTGTTTTTGCATATTATAATAAGAATTGCTGGGCTGGTTCGGGTATGGGTGGTTTCTCTCCTTCGGATGACGATGTTTTTTCAAAGGATTACTCTTTGCAGAGCCTTTGGGCTGCTGTGCGCGGTCTTCCTGCCGCGGCCATGCTGGGCGTAGCGTCATTAGCCTCCCCTATTTCCCGTGCACCCGATGACTGGGAACTCCATTCTCTGCGTTATGACGGCAAGGGAGGCGCCAAGGAAGCGGAGCTTTATGTCATTCCTGCGCGCAACGTCCGGCATGACCCTATCGGCGTTGTTGGGTTCGTGCCCGGATGGAAGCGTTCGCCGGTAGATAAGGCCGAAGCGATCGAAGATTTACGTAATTCTGGTTATTCCGTTGTCTCCATCGCGCTTGAAAATCCCGGCATGAGTACGGGTAGCCTTGCCGACTCTCTTGAGCGGATCAACAGCTTTATTTTCTCTCATGATTCGCCGCTCTATCATCTTTATCCCGAGAATATCCCACGCTTTGCCATCACCCATTCCACCAGCGGTATGTTGTTCGAGCATGGGTTGATGGATGCCCGAATGTCGGGACAACTGCCGCCGATTGAACATGCGTTTCATACGGCACCGTTTTTCGATACTTCCGGGTCTTCGACACTTTTTCACCCGACCCTGAATAAGCTCTATACCCGGCACGCCCGCCGGCATGAGGGCGAGTTGGCCGGCACTCCGCTTATGGACAGGCTTTATTATTACGTGCGCGGCCTCGGGAGGCTTCTGATCGAGGAGGATCCTAACGATCGTCCTACACACGGGCAGATTCTGGAGATTTCCGGATACGGTAAAAGTTATTTCGCGCGCAAAGAACAGGAGATTTCTTCCGGGATGTCGGCCATTACGATTCCACAAACCTTTGTGATCAGCACCGACGACCGTTTTTCCTGTCCGAAGACGGCTGCCCATGCCGCTAAACTTGAAAGCGCCGCCGTAACCTATTGTCAGGCCCAGCATAATCCCCTTTTAAAACCTCCGGTGCGAAAATCCATCATCGACCAAATCCGGGAGATCACCCGCTCGACAGGCCTGTTCGATCTTCTGGATGAAATCGAACATACATTCGGCGGCGCACCGCTCAGGGATCTGGACGATCCGTCTCAGGAAGACGGCCCAAACCGCTATCATTTCTAATCGTTTATGCCGCCTTGGCTTTGCCTTTAAGTGCCGCGCAGGCGCGTTGTATGCGTTTGCAGGCTTCTTCCAGCGCCTCGGTCGAAGTGGCGTAGGAAATCCTGAAATAGGGCGCGAGGCCGAAGGCCGTTCCCTGAACGCAGGCCACGCCTTCGGATTCCAGAAGGTAAGTCACGAAATCCTCGTCGCTTTTTATGGTCTTGCCGTCGGGCGTAGTTTTACCAATGCAACCCGCGCAGGAGGGATAGACATAAAATGCGCCTTCGGGTGTCAGGCATTCTATGCCTTCGGCCTGATTAAGCATTTTTACCACCATGTCGCGGCGCTGACGAAAGACCTCGTTGCGCTCTTTCAGGAAAGATTGATCGCCGTTCAGGGCCGCCACTGAGGCTGCCTGCGAGACCGATGAGGGGTTAGAGGTGCTCTGGCTCTGCATGATCGCGATGGCCTTGATCAGGGCGACCGGACCGCCGCCGTAGCCAATCCGCCAGCCGGTCATGGAGTAGGATTTGGAGACTCCGTTCACCGTGAACGTCCGGTCATAGAGTTTTGGCTCAACTTGCGCCGGGGTGCAAAATTTAAAGCCGTCATAGACCAGATGCTCGTACATATCGTCGGTCATGATGTGAACATGGGGATATTTGACCAGAATATCGGTCAGCGCTTTCATTTCGTCCCATGAGTAGGCTGCGCCCGTGGGGTTGGAGGGCGAATTGAGGATGACCCATTTCGTTTTGGGGGTAATGGCTTTTTCCAGATCCTTCGGCTGGAGCTTGAAGTTGTTCTCCTTCGGGCAATCGACTGCAACGGGGATTCCCTCCGCCAGTAGGACCATATCAGGATAAGACACCCAATAAGGTGCTGGGATGATGACCTCATCGCCCGGATTGACCGAAGCCATGAGGGCGTTATACAGCACCTGCTTGCCGCCGGTTCCGACCGTGATCTGTTCGCGCTTATAGGTCAGGTTGTTGTCCCGCTTGAACTTGGCGATGATCGCATCCTTAAGCTGGGGCGTTCCATCTACGGCGGTGTATTTCGTCTGGCCTTCACGGATGGCCTTATAGGCTGCCTCCTTGATGAAGTCCGGCGTATCGAAATCGGGTTCACCTGCGCCTAGGCCGATAATGTCGCGTCCAGCGTCCTTCAGTTCCTTCGCCTTGTTGGTGACGGCGATAGTGGGGGAAGGTTTGATCCGGCTCAGACGGTCGGCAACGAGCGACATGGGTTTCTCCTTTAAAGTGACGTTACTTTCTTTTCAAGACGTTAAGGACCGGAATATATCGCGGATCGCGTTTCCGTTCAAATCCTTTACGGGGTCCAGACTTACCCCCTCTTTCTCGAACCAGTCCTTCAAAGGCTCCAAGACCGGATGTTCAAGATGGCTTTTGAGATAATTCTGCAAGCGGCTGATGTGTATGAGGTATTCGTCGCGATTCTGCTCGGCGGCGAGTTTGATGAACAGGCCGATGACGCGGCAGTGAAACTGGGTGCCCAAAACGCGGTACCAGAGATCAAAGGCCTGACGGTCCTTCGCACTCATCCCCTCGCAATACCTCTCGATCAGGATTTTTTGCAAATCCTGTGGCACGTCCGACCGGGCATCCTCCAGAAGATTGACCAGATCGTAAGGCATAGGGCCGAAAAGCGCGTCCTGAAAATCAATCAGGGCGCAACGTTCTATGCCCTCTCCGCCCTCCTGCAGCATCAGATTTTCCAGATGGAAGTCGGCGTGCAGAAAGCCCTGCGGACAGGGAGGAAGGCTTTGCTCGATACCAGACCAGATTGAAAGATAGCGGCTGATCGCTGTGTCGGGCATATACTGATGATGAAGAAAAGGGACATAATAATCAGCTATCTGCCTGATGTTCTGTCTAATTCTGCTCTGGCTGAAGGGTGGGAGGAACGCAGGCGGTTTTGACTGGCGCAGGCGGCGCAGGACATCTGTCGCCCAAATGTATAATTCCGTGCGGTCGCGGCCCTCGCGCAAGGCTTTGCCGTAGCTGGTGTTCCCGAGATCCTCCAGAAGCGCGTAGCCTTGCTCCTGGTGACTTTCGAAGATCAGGGGCGCCCTGATCCCGGTTTCAGTGAGCCACGCCGCAATCCTCAGGAACTGCTTTAACTCCGTGCGGCTTTTTTCATCCGGCACGGGGTAGCGCATGAGAATGAATGCTTCGCCGCTGCGCGTGCCGCGGTAATATTCGCGGGGCGAGGCATCGCGGGGTAAGGGTGTCAGCGATTCGCACCCGATTTCAGCGGCCAGAACCTGCAGATCAGCAGACATGGATCAGGTCTTGTCGGTTTTGGATTTCTTGGTCTCGACGCCGGAGGCCATTTTCATCAGGGCGTCCACGTGGCGCTTGGAGGTCTGCGGGCGCTTGGAAGATGGCGCCAAGCTTTCCTGACCGAAGATGGCGGCGTCCGTGGCTACAACTGCCCGCAGAAGGTCCATGCCGAACTCCTCACCCTTTTTGGCTTTTGCTCCGGCTTGGGGTTTTTTCGAGACGGCTTCATTTTCCCTATTATCAGCCGTTTTTCCCGATAGCATCCGGTCGATGTTGTAGGCGATGATCCCCTCCAGATGCGGGCGGGCCAGCGCGTGCAGAAGCTTGGAATCCTCATAGGTCCAGGCGATGATCTGCTGCCGGGCCTGATGCTTGTTGCCCTTGGCTTTTTTCAGCGCTTCGCGAATGCGGTTTTCAAGATATTGACGGGATGACATCGTTTACTGCCTTTTAAGAGCATAAGCATCGCACAATTTCGAGAAATCGCCAAATTCTTAAGTCTTGCCCTCAGGAAATTTGTGAGAGTTCTTTCATCAGGCTCTGCACGCCTTTTACTCTCTGATCCTTATTGTCCCATGTCCTGACAACGACAAGCTTTTGATCCGGGCGGAGCTTGACCGTTCCCCGCTGATCCTGAATCCAGCGCATAAGAGCGGGAACGTTTGGCGGCGTGTTATTGTGGAAGCCGATGACGGCGCCCTTTGGTCCGGCGTCCAGCTGCTCGATTCCTGCTTTACGGCTGAGTTGCTTGATCTTGAGAATATCGAGCAGGTTTTCGACTTCGGGGGGCAGGTTGCCGAAGCGGTCGATCAACTCCGCGGCAAACGATTCGATGTCGGCGGGTTCGACCAGATCGCTGAGTCGGCGGTAGAGGCTCATGCGGACGCTTAAATCTTCTACGTAAGTTTCTGGAATCAAAACGGATGTTCCCAGCGCGATTTGCGGCGACCACTTTTCCTCCGTTTGCAGAGTCTCCAATCCGCCGCCCTGACGCGCTGCAGCCACAGCCTCTTCTAGCATCTGCTGATAGAGTTCCACACCGATTTCGCGGATATGCCCTGACTGGCTGTCGCCCAGAAGGTTGCCCGCGCCGCGGATATCCATGTCGTGGCTCGCCAGTTGGAAGCCGGAACCGAGAGTGTCCAGCGTGTCCAGAACCTCCAGACGGCGCAGGGCGTTCGGGTTCAGCTTCACGCCGGGCTGGTAGGTGAGATAGGCATAGGCGCGGAGCTTTGAGCGGCCGATGCGTCCGCGAATCTGATAAAGCTGCGCGAGGCCGAACATATCGGCCCGGTGGACGACCATGGTGTTGGCGCTGGGGATATCGATACCGCTTTCGATGATGTTGGTGGCGAGAAGAATTCCGTATTGCCCTTCGTAAAATGCCTCCATGCGTTCTTCGAGTTCGGTGGCCGTTAACTGGCCGTGCGCGGCGATGAATTTTATTTCGGGAACCAGTTCCTTGAGCGTCTCCTCGATCTCCGGCAGATCCTTGATGCGCGGAACGACATAAAAACTCTGGCCGCCGCGATAATATTCGCGCAGCAAAGCATCCCGGATCACGACCGAGTCGAAGGGCATTACGAAGGTGCGGATCGCGAGGCGATCGACCGGAGGCGTGGTTATAAGGCTCATCTCCTTTACGCCCGTCAGCGACATTTGCAGCGTGCGTGGGATCGGCGTTGCGGTAAGAGTCAGAACGTGGACGTTGTTTTTCAGCTCCTTCAGCTTTTCTTTTTGCTTCACGCCGAAGCGCTGTTCCTCATCGACGATCAGAAGACCCAGGTGGGCGAATTTAATTCCAGCGCCGAGAAGCGCATGGGTGCCGATGACGATCTGGACGCTGCCGTCGGTTATGCCTTCCCTGATTTTTTTTGCGTCTTTTGCTGCCACGAGACGGGAGATTTGCTCAACGCGAACACCCGTTCCGGCGAAACGCTTCGTGAAATTATGGTAGTGCTGTCTTGCCAAAAGGGTCGTGGGGACGATGAGCGCAACCTGTGCTCCTGACATTACTGCGGTGAATGCTGCGCGCAAGGCGACTTCCGTCTTGCCGAAGCCGACGTCGCCGCAGACAAGGCGATCCATGGGATAGTCCGCAGCAAGGCCAGCGATCACATCCTCGATGGCCCGCTCCTGATCTTCGGTTTCCTGATAGGGGAATCTTGCTGCGAATTCGTTGTAGACGTCTTTTGAAATCAGAAGTTTTTCGGCCTTGGTTAAAATCCTGTTTGCTGCAATCTTCAGAAGTTGATCGGCCATTTCCATGAGGTCTTTTTTTGCCCGTGCCTTGCGCGCCTGCCACCCTGCCCCGCCGAGCTTGTCGAGTTCGACCGTTCCCTCGTCGCTGCCGAAGCGAGAAAGCACTTCAAGGTTTTCGACGGGAACAAACAGACGGTCGCCGCCGGCATATTCGATTTTGAGACAATCGTGCAGTGTTCCCCCGGCCTTGAGCGACTCAAGTTCTACAAAGCGTCCGATGCCGTGATCGACGTGAACGACCAGATCGCCGGGATTGAGACTGGAGACTTCGCGCAAAAAATTATCCGCCTTGCGGCGCGTTTTCGTTTTGCGGGCGATGCGGTCGCCCAGAATATCCTGCTCCGTGATGACAGCCAGACCGTCCGCAACAAATCCATGTTCGAGAGCCAGGATGGCCATGCCGATCTGACCCGTCTTAAGCTTTTTGACATCCTCCCATACTGCACAGTTTTTTACCGGACCGATGCCCGCATGATCCATCAGGCCGGAGAGTCTCTGGCGCGATCCTTCGCCATAAGAAGCGATCAGAAGTGTTTTTTGCGCGGCCTCGAGCGCAGCAAGGTGTTTTTTCAGTTCCATAAAAACATCGCCGCCGGAGATTGCGCGGATATCGGAAAAATCGCGGCCTTTTTTTGCAGCATCCTGCACTTCCCGTTCGTCAGGAGAACCGAAGGCTGAAAATTGAGTACTCTCTTCGGTCCTGAGGTTCCATTCTGTTTCCTCAATATAAAGAGCAGTTACAGGGACGGGGTGATAAGGGGCGGATATCTGGCCTGTCGCAGTGCCTGGTTTTTTTGCGGTGTTTTTTTGCACCGTGTAGCGGGATTGATAGAAATCCCTGATTTGCAGCATCCGCTCCTCATATGCCTCACGGATATGCGGATCGAATGTCATTTCCGCGTTCGGCGCGTAATCAAAAACCGTTTCAAGCTTTTGGTGAAACAGGGGCAACCAGTGTTCTATCCCGCTCAGGCGCCTTCCTGCGCTCACCGCTTCGTATAGCGGATCGTTCGAGGCAGCGGCCCCGAACATTTCGCGGTAGGCGGCGCGGAAGCGGGCAATGGATTCCTCGTCAAGAAAGAACTCTGTTGCCGGAAGAAGAGAAAATTCTTTTACAGCCCTGTCCGGAACGGTCATCTGCGTCACCGGGTCAAACATGCGAATCGATTCGATTTCATCGCCGAAGAGATCGATGCGGAGGGGATTTTCGTAACCTGCTGGGTAAAGGTCTATGATCCCCCCGCGGACGGCGAATTCCCCGGTTTCGCGCACGGTTTCCGTCCGCAGATAACCGTTTTGCGCGAGAAAGTTTTGGAATTTAGACTGGTCGAGTTTTTGGCCTGCTCTTGCCTGGAAGCTTGCCTGAAGCAGAGATTCAACAGGCATGACCCTTTGCACGGCGGCGTTAAGGCTGGCCAGCAGGATGCGGGGATAGCGTTCCTTCTCTTTCTGCCAGCGGATCAGGCCGGTTAAGGCCGTCACGCGGGCGGCCACGATATCCGCATGGGGAGAAACGCGGTCATAGGGCAGAGAGTCCCATGCAGGCAAACATATCACCCTTACATCCGGCGCGAAAAATGCCAACTGTTCCTGAAGGTTGACCAGACGGTTGCCATCCATAGCGACATGAACCAGCACACGATCTTCGGGCATTATGTTTCGGGCTTTCTGCGCGAGAATACGCGCATCCTGCCCCTCGGGTACGCCGTAGAGGGTGCGGTTTTTGCTTTCCGCAGTCATTTTTGGCACCATACTATGCACAGGAAGCGCCCCGGATTGTGATAATTGCTATTTGCCATACCGGGGTTTTTTATATATAGGTTTCTGTCTATTTCAAGGGATAGTCTGGTTCAAGGGATAGCCACACCGATGAGCGCTGAAGCCTCCGCCGCAGGGCACGATCATACCGTTGCCAATAAAGAACTCCTTAAAGCCGCTGTTCACGGCGACAAGCCGGCGATCAAGCGCAGTCTTGGAGACCGCCTGTTTACCCTCATGTTCAGCGGGTTTGTCTACCCGCAAATCTGGGAAGACCCGGAGGTGGATATTGAGGCCATGAAGATCGGCTCCCATTCGCGGATCATGACGATCTGCTCGGGCGGATGCAACGTCATGAACTACCTGACGGAGAAGCCGAAGGCTATTTATGCGATTGATCTCAATCCCGCGCACGTCGCTCTTGGCCGCCTTAAAATCGCGGCGCTTAAGCACCTGCCCGATTATGAGAGCTTCTTTCTTTTTTTCGGTCATGCGAATTCGCCCAAGAATATAGAAAATTACGACCGTTACATTGCCCAGCACCTCGATTCCTTCACTCGCGATTACTGGAACAAGCGCACCTTGCGCCACGGGAGGCGGATCAATTTCTTCAAGAAAAACCTTTATAAGCACGGGCTGCTTGGCTCTTTTATTGCGACCGTTCATTTTGTGTCGAAGCTTTACGGACAGGATCCCCGTGAGATTCTTAAGGCACGGACGCTGGAGGAACAGCGCGTGGTTTTTAACCGGACGCTGGGCCCGCTGTTTGACAAAAAATTCATCAAGATGCTTTGTAATATGCCTGTCTCTCTTTACGGGCTCGGGATTCCGCCAGCGCAATTCGAAGAGTTGAGCGCGGCGTCTGGCGGCGACATGGCCGGACTTCTGAAATCACGGTTGGAGCGCATGGCCTGCGATTTCCCTATCGACACTAATTATTTCGCCTGGCAGGCGTTCGGACGCAGTTACGATACCGTGAAAAAGAAGGCCGTGCCCCGCTATCTTCAGGAAGAGCATTACCAGACCCTCAAGGACCATATCGACGGGGTTCAGATCATCCATGCCTCGATTACCGATTTTCTTGCCCAGAAGAATCCGGAGAGTTTCGATAACTATGTCTTCCTTGACGCCCAGGACTGGATGAACGCGCAGCAGCTCACCGATCTCTGGACGCACGTCAGCCGGACCGCTGCGCCCAAAGCCCGTGTGATCTTCCGCACGGCAGGGAACGAGAGCCCGCTGGCTAGCGCCCTGCCCACCGATCTGCTGGGACGCTGGGATTACAACCCTGTCCGCTCACCCGAAGCGGTAGCCAAAGACCGCTCCTCGATCTATGGCGGTTTTCATACCTATATTCACTCCAAACAACAGAGCGGGCAGATCGCCGCCTGACCGGACACGCCTGCATGAGCAGCCTGAGCCACAGCGAAGAGCAGACCAAGCGGAACATGGACAAGATGTACCGCTGGACGCGTCATATCTATGACGCTTCGCGCAAATATTACCTGCTGGGGCGCGATGTGCTGATTGACCGCCTGTCCCCCGCCGCGGGCGAGAGCGTCTGCGAGGTCGGTTGCGGAACGGCGCGGAATCTGATCCGCATGAAGCAGAAATTTCCGCAGGCCAGCTTTTACGGGTTGGATGCCTCCGACGAAATGCTCAAAACCGCGCAGGGCAATATCAGCCGTGCCGGGCATTGCTGTTCAATTACCCTGAAACAGGGCTTTTCCCAGACGTTTGACCCGAAAACCCTTTTCGGGCTTGAGCGTCCTCTGGATAAGATAGTTTTTTCCTATGCGCTCTCGATCATCCCGCCGTGGAAAGAGTCGATCGACCATGCTCTTGAGCTTCTGCCTGCGGGAGGTCAAATCCATATCGTGGATTTCGGCGGGCAGGAGCAGTTGCCACCGTGGTTCCGCAAATTTCTCTTCTGGTGGCTGCGGCTTTTCCATGTTTACCACAAACCCGAGATTCTGGATTACCTTAAACAGATGGAGTGCGATAAAAAGGGCACTCTTATTGTTGAATCCTTGTTCCGGGGATATGCCTATCGGGCTGTTTTTGCTAAAATCTCCTGATTATTAACAGTTTTATTTCAACTCTCTCCGGGAGGTTCGCGTGGCGATTATCCTGATGACTCTTCTTTTTGCTGTTCTCGGGATTGCGATCTGCGTGAACATGATCTCCCCGCGGCCTGAGTTCGAGCCTCTGGTCACGAATCCCGACGATCCCCTGCTTGCCCAAGCGATGGAGAAGGCCAAGGAGACTCTTGGGACGTTTTATGCGCTCATGGAAAAGTTCCCTCAAAACGCTTTGGTCAAGCTACATTTTGTCTCGAACACCCAGCAGGTCGAGCACCTCTGGGCCGAGGTGCTGGGCCGTGCGGGCGATGACGAGCTTAACGTCCGGCTGGTGACACCACCCGTCACGCACAAGGGCCATCTGGACCGGCTTTATACCTGCAAGACTGAAGACATTGAAGACTGGGCCGTTCGGGACGACGAGGACCACATTTACGGCGGATTTTCCGAACAGGCCATGTTCGCCATTTCCGAGCGCGACGCGATCAAGCTTCCCGAAAAGCTGCTGGAACGCAGGGCTCTCTACCGGGAAATCTGAGGATTCCCAGCTTTCCGGGTTTTTTATTTTTGCGATTTTTCTTGACCTTTATGACAAAGCCTGTCAATGATGCCCCGTTTGTTTGACAAGGTTGCTCTTTAGAACAGAGATTTTTACGGTTTAGTGCTTCGATTCATACTTTTACGTATTCCCGATTGCCTTTCCTTAAAAGTTCAGTATTTAACGATACTTCCTCGTATTTGGAGCGCGTTAACAAATACAATCCGTCTGCAATGGTGCGGGCGGGCCATACTGAAAATAGACTACAAGGAAAATTACTATGTCCAATCAAATTACCGGAACTGTCAAATGGTTCAGCGATCAAAAAGGCTTCGGCTTTATCGTGCCCGATAACGGCGGCAGCGATGTGTTCGTTCACATCAGCGCTGTTCAGAAAGCCGGCATGAACACCCTGCGCGAAGGCCAGAAGATCAGCTTCGAACTGCAAAGAGACCCCAAAAAGGGCAAAGACAGCGCAGCCAATCTGAGAAACGCTGCCTAACTCTCTTTAAACACTTCCCCATAAAGACTATGAGGCAATCCGTCATGCTGCCCTGATGGCGCATGAGGGGTTGCCCTTTTACAAAAGAAATGAAAAATTCAATGAATAATTTTGAACACTTTAAGCTTCACGCCAACCTGATGCGCTCACTTACGCAGATGGGTTATGCGGAGCCCACTCCGATCCAGGCGCAGGCTATCCCTCTCGCCCTTCAGGGCCATGACATACTTGGCTCCGCGCAGACGGGGACAGGAAAGACCGCTGCGTTCGCTCTTCCGCTCTTGGAAAAACTTCTTTCAAACCCCCATGGTTCTGCTCTTGTGCTCACCCCTACGCGGGAACTGGGCAAGCAGATCATGGAGATCATGCATAAGCTTCTTGGCCCGAACAGCCCGATCAAGACCGCCTTTATCATCGGCGGTGAGCCGATGGGCAAGCAGTTCAACCAGCTTCGTGCGCGGCCGCGTCTCATTGTCGGGACACCCGGACGGATCAACGATCATCTTCAGCGTGGTTCCCTGAACCTTAAAGATGCCCATTTCCTGGTTCTGGATGAAATGGACCGGATGCTGGATATGGGGTTTGCGGTTCAGATCGAACGGATTGCCAAGTTTCTGCCTGCTGAAAGGCAGACACTGATGTTCTCCGCCACTTTGCCCGCCAATATCATCAAGCTGGCCGACAAATATCTGAGGAATCCCAAGCGTGTCGCCGTAGGTTCCACGATCAAGCCGGCCGAGAAAATCCAGCAGGATGTCGTTCGCGTCGATGAAGCTGAAAAGTATAACGAACTTGTCCGCCAGTTGGATCAGCGGGAAGGGTCAGTGATTATTTTTGTGAAGACAAAGTATGGCACAGAACGTCTGTCCAAACGCCTGAACAAGGAAAATCACAGCTCTGAAGCCATCCACGGCGATCTGCGGCAGAGCAAGCGGGAGCGTGTGATCCGCGATTTTCGCGGACAAAAGTATCGTATTCTTGTCGCTACAGACGTTGTGTCGCGTGGACTGGATGTTCCGCACATCGCGCATGTCATCAATTACGACCTGCCGCAGGTGCCGGAAGATTACATTCACCGGATCGGCCGGACGGCCCGGGCCGGCGCTGAAGGTTCCGCCCTTTGCCTGATTACGCCGCAGGACGGCGTCAAATGGCGGGCGATCGAGCAGCTGATGAATCCCGGCGCCCACGCCGAGCGCGGACCAAAACCCGCCCAGAACTCTCACAAGAGCCGCAAAAAACGCCGCCACAGGGGAAAACGCTCCTATCAAGGAGGCGGTGGCGTACAAGCCAGAGCCGCTTAGACCTTCGTGATCGCATGGCGTGTTCGGATTTTTTTGAACACGTCGTCGATCATATTGGCCGGAGGCTCGGTTTTTCCCGAAATCCAGTCATAGAGATCGGGATCGTTGCACCCCAGTATTCTCTCATAGCTTTCCAACTCTGATTCTGAAAAAAACGGGACATGCGTGTTCGCAAAAGTGCCGAGGATCAGGTCCATTTCCTTCGTTCCGCGATGCCATGAGCGGAAGATGAGGCGCTTGCGGCGGATCTCCAGTTCGGAAGGTTCTTGATTCTCGGTCATCAGCGCTTTACCCTCTATTCTGTTCGCAGCATAGCAGGGTTAGGCCGCCATGAAAGGGTTTTTGAAAGAGCATTTTGTCCTGATCATCGGGATTTCTTTGCCGCTGATCCTGTCGCTCGTGTTTTTCGCTTCGGCGAATTTCCGGTTTGAGACCATTCCGCCGCCGCAATATCCCGTCGTTTTTGCTCAGGATTTCTATTACCGTAACAACCCGGAATACCCTTATAAGCTGGCGGTTAACGAAGAGAAGACTCTTGAACTGCGCTATACGCCGTCTTCGGCTGAAAACGCTGCGAACTGGCAGGTTCCGCAAATTTATCTTTACGATCCAAAAACAAAAAGGGTCGAGCGGATCGACCTGCCGGAGATTACGCCCGGAGAGAAATCCACACAGCCTGTGGCAGCCCTCAAAACAAGGAAAGTGGATACTGCCCTCACCAGCCCCGACGGGTTTACGTTCCGCTCCGAATACCGGGGGAGCGGCAATCTGATGACCGAAGTTTTTGGCGGCGGGCATAGCGGACGTAACCGGATCGTGCTGTCCAAGGACGGTGTCGATTTTCCAATCAAGGTCGAAGCGCCTTATTATTACGGGCAAGGCGAACTGATCGGCTGGGTTGTGGAAGAATAATACAATGGAACAGCCGTCCCGTTCATCCCCAGAGATTGCGAAAGCCGCAGCGCTGGAGCAGATCGCGCTTCTGGCGCGTACGCACCATTTGTCTCTTGATGAAATCGGCGCGCATCTCACAAAGACCGCACTCAAGGATAGAAGTTCCGCATGGCTTTCCCGGCTTTTGGGTTATATCGGCGCGGTTTTCGTGTTCGGCGGGCTGGCGCTTTATATGGGGATGATCTGGAACGATCTCAACAGTCCGGCGCGGGTGATCATCACCTTCGGGCCGGGGATCGCCGCGTTTATTCTGGGAATTGTAACCCTAAAGGATGAGCGGTTCATGCGGGCTTCGACGCCCCTGTTCCTTAAGGCTGCGATCCTGCAGCCTGTCGGAATGTTTGTGTTTCTGGACGAATATGCCTCGGGCGACGATACGCAGTTGGCGGCCATGGTGGTCTTCGGGATTCTGGCCGTGCAGTTTCTGCTGTGCTTTCTTATCTTCCGGCGGACGACGCTTTTGTTTTTCGGTTATCTGTTCTGGAACGCCTCTGTCGGGATCCTCATGGACCGTTGCGAGGTTCCGGAAGACCCGATGGGGATCGGTCTGAGCCTTTCGATCCTGATGGTCGCGTGGAGCATTGACCGAACAAAGCATAAGCCTATTGCCGCGTTCTGGTACTTTGTCGGGGGCGTCGGTCTTCTGTGGTCCGTGTTTCAGAGTGTCGAGAATTCGGCTTATGATATCATCATGCTTCCGGTCATGATCGGATTGATGTGGGTGAGCGTGCGGATGCACAGCCGGACGATGCTGCTGGTCGGAACTTTCGGACTGCTGGGATTCCTGACCTATTACACCGATCAGTATTTCAAGGATATTACGGGCTGGCCGCTCGCGCTGATGATGATGGGATTTATGCTGGTGGGGATCAGTTATATGGCCGTGCGGCTGAGCCAGAAAATCAAAAGCGAAGCGTCGCCCTGACGCCGCATATTCGTTAAAGCTATGAGCAGACCTTTTGATCTTGATCCGCTGTTCCGTTCACTTGTTGCTCTGCCCGGAATTGGGCCACGCAATGCGAAGCTCATGGAAAACCTTGTCGGCGGACCGAAAGTCCTGGACCTTCTGTTTCATGCGCCGGTGGATTTTGTGGACCGGAGATTTTCAGGTACGATTTCGCAAGTTCCTAACGGGCGTGTCGTCACCCTGACGGTACGGGTCGGGAGGCATTCGCCCAACGCCCGCAAAAATCTTCCTTACCGTGTTCAATGCTCGGATGAGAGCGGAGCCATGACTCTGGTCTTTTTTCATGCCAACAAAGTCTGGATTGAAAAACAGCTGCCGGAAGGGCAGACGGTGATCGTCAGCGGGCGGGTGGAATATTTTCAGGGCCAGCCGCAAATGGTGCATCCCGATGCTGTCGGGAAGGTCGAGGACCGTGCAGCCATCGAGCGTATCGAGCCGATTTATCCCCTTACGCAGGGGATCACGAATAAGCTGATGAATAAATCCGTGGCGGCGGCGGAAAAGATGGTCCCCGCCCTGGGGGAATGGCTGGACGAGGCGTATCAGGCGCGGCAGAAATGGGCAGGGTGGAAGGAGTCATTGACCGCTCTCCATCATCCCGAAAGCGAAAAAGACCTGAACCCGCTGACGCCTTGCCGTGCGCGGCTGGCTTATGATGAGTTGCTGGCCAATCAACTCACGCTCCTGATCGTGCGGGAGCATCAGCGGGTTGTGGAGGGGCGCAGCCATCAGGTTTCAATGGTGCTGCGTGAGAAGGTTCTGGCCGCCCTGCCCTTTCAACTGACGGGGGCTCAGAAGCGCAGCCTTGCGGAAATTGATGAAGATATGCAGAAGCCCCAGAGGATGCTGCGCTTACTGCATGGGGATGTCGGCAGCGGGAAGACGATCGTGGCGTGTCTGGCGATGCTGAATGCCGTTGAGTCCGGGAAACAGGCGGCGCTGATGACCCCCACCGAAATTCTGGCGCGGCAGCACGCGGAGACTCTCTCCCCTTACCTGCAAGCGGCTGGAGTCCGTGCCGTTATCCTGACCGGGAGGGATAAGGGCAAGACGCGGGAAACGCTTTTGCAGCAGATCCGCAACGGCGCCGCGCAGATGATTATCGGAACTCATGCGATTTTTCAGAAGGATGTGGTCTATCAAGACCTCGGCCTTGCGGTGATCGACGAGCAGCACCGTTTCGGGGTGCAGCAGCGGCTGGAACTCTCCACCAAAAACCACGGCATTGATCTGCTTGTCATGACGGCGACGCCGATTCCGCGCACTTTGGCTCTAACGGCCTATGGCGATCTGGATGTCAGCAAGCTGGACGAGAAGCCGCCAGGACGAAAGCCGATCGACACTTTGCTGCTGCCTTCCGAAAAAATGGACATGTTGATCGAGCGATTGAAGAACAAGATCAAGGATGGGAACCGCGTTTATTGGGTCTGTCCGCTGGTGGAGGAGTCGGAATTGATTGATCTGGCTGCTGCGGAGGAACGCTATGATGTGCTGCGGCAGGTGTTCGGTGAGCGAACAGGGCTGATCCACGGGCGGATGAAGCCCGCCGATAAAGATGCCGTGATGGAGAAATTTATCGCGGGCGATCTGGATCTCCTTGTCGCCACCACGGTGATCGAAGTCGGGGTCAATGTTCCCGCCGCGACGATCATGGTCATTGAACACGCCGAACGTTTTGGCCTCGCCCAATTACACCAGTTGCGCGGCCGCGTGGGGCGCGGGGCGGATCAATCCTATTGCTTTCTTCTTTATAGCGGCCCCTTGGGCGAGACGGCGAAGGCACGGCTTTCGACGCTGCGCGAGACAGAGGACGGCTTCGTGATTGCGGAGAAGGATTTGCAGTTGCGCGGGGCCGGCGACCTTCTGGGGCTGAGGCAGAGCGGGATGGCCGAATTCCGGCTGGCCGATCTGTCGGCCCATGGGGAGTTGCTGGCGGCGGCGCGGGATGATGCGAAGCTGATCCTTGCGAAAGACCCGACCCTGAAATCCAAGCGGGGAGAGGCTTTACGGACGCTTCTTTACCTTTTCGAGCGGGATCAGGCGATTGCGTATTTTCAGAGTGGTTGAATTTTTCCCGATATTTTGACATAATATTCAATAATTTAAGAAAATGCGGGAACTTCATGACCAGCCAGAGTGAAATCAAGCCCAACCCTTCTGCGCCTCGGTATGAGCCGGAGTTGTGGAACAGCCGTGTGTCCGAATCCGACTTGCGCGGGTTTTTGAAGGACAACCGCGAGATCGTAGCGCGAATCCTGGCGCGGGAGGAATACCGGCGCCCTGCGGAAGACTTCGACATCAGAATGATGCAATCCAAGATCGACTTCAACCCCGTTGAACGGACCCGAGACGCCCTTGTGCAGTTTAACAAGTCTGTCGTCCGGTTTGAGGGAGATTTCGACAAAATCGGCGCCCATTTCGGGATGAAGCCGGAGGATGCCAAACGCTTTGAGCCTCTGGCCCGTGAGACTTATCTGGCGCAGGGATTTCAGGAGTACGCCAACTGCTATTCCTACGCCATGAACGATATGGACCGCTATCGCCACGGCGGCGATACGCCCGGTGAGCGCGGTGACTTTGGATTTTCCTTCGCCAGTGAAACAAATTACGAGACATACAAAAGGGAATTGATGAAGGCTGTGGAAGCCGACGGGGCAATGATTGGCGGAACCGATGCCGAGCCGATAGCCGGATATTACCGTGTGGCCGTTTATGCCCGTCCCCCGCACGAAGACCCAAAGGTTCGGGGGGATAATTCGCTGATGGATTATCATTTTGTTCGGGAAAACGGTGATGGGACTTGGTCGCAGAAACTTGGCATTAGCCCGCAAGCCGGAAGCGGAATCGTGACGAATCTCGATGACAACGGTAAGGTCATTTCAGACCCTAGAACGGCTGCCCTCGGGCGGTATGAGTTCTTGAGTTATGTTTATGTGCCGGAGGGCGGGCTGGATGTCGGGCCACCCTATGAGCCAAAGAGCAAGCCGGGGTCGATTGATCTTCCTCTTGATCCGCAACAGGACTGGATGCGGCGTACATCCGATCCCTACCCTGAGACTGTATCGCGCAGCGGACTGCCGCGGCCCTAAGCTTAATTATTCGGCCGCGCTTTTCTTGATTTCTTCGCATGGGGCTTCAGATACGCAATCCTGCTCCGATTTCAGGTTGAGTTCCTTTTTGATCTTGCCCATTTCACGGATCAGGCAGTCCATCGTTGTGATGAGATCTGTCATCTCTTCCCCGCTCGGCATCCCATAGGCGCGGGCCTTATCGTCGCCGCCGACGACGCGGGCGGGAATGCCGATGGCTGTGGCATGAGCGGGAATGTCCGTGGTTACAACGGAATTCGCGCCGATTTTTGCGCCCTCTCCTATCGTAATATCGCCGAGAAGCTGCGCCCCTGCGCCAATGATCGCGCCGGACTCAAGAGTCGGGTGGCGTTTGCCGGTTACCGTTCCGCTGCGCCCCACGCCCCCGAGAGTCACGCCGTGATAGATCGTGACGTTATCGCCGATGATGGCCGTCTGGCCGATAACAACGCCCGTTCCGTGGTCGATGAAGAGGTTTTTGCCGATTGTGGCTTCGGGATGGATTTCGATACCGGTTAGAAAGCGGGTGAAGTTCGCCAGCGCCCGCGCTAAAGCCTTCAGCCCCAGATGCCAGATGAAATTATTCATCCGGTGCAGAACAACCGCATGAAAGCCGTTATAGGCAAACAGTACTTCCGCGAAAGTGGGCTGCGCCGGGTCGCGTTCCTGAATCGATTTAATGAGGCCGCTCATGGTCATGTTCCTTCAATCTTTACTTTATTCGCCTTTCCGGTGTTTCCGGTTTCTTTAATGATTTTGCCGGGATTGTCTGGGTCGGGCTTTAACATCCCGCCGGATACGACCAGTTTTATTCCCTCCTCCACGGTAATATCCAGAAAAATCAGGTCTTTTTTGGGAATAAACAGCAAAAAACCCTGTGTCGGCAAAGGGGCTGTGGGGATGAAGACGTTCAGGGTTTCCTCTCCGGTATTCTCCTGTACCTGCGGAATAGCGGAGCCGGTCACAAAGCCCATGCTCCAGCAGCCTTGCCGGGGGTATTCGAACATGACCACCTCCCGAAACGCATTCGACTGGCTGGTCATAACAGTTTCCAGAACCTGCTTAGTGGCGCTGTAGATCGTGCGGATGATCGGCATCCGGGCCAGAATTTTCTCGGAAATCAGGATCAGGATGCGGCCGAGGAAGTTGGTGGCGAACCAGCCAATGCAAATGAAAAAGGTCACGGCTACAATCAGACCAATACCCGGGATCGTTGCCTTCCCGTAAAGCGCCTGATACCAG
This sequence comes from Alphaproteobacteria bacterium, assembly GCA_018000295.1. GTDB lineage: Bacteria > Pseudomonadota > Alphaproteobacteria > Micavibrionales > Micavibrionaceae > JAGNKE01. The sequence continues at coordinate 95,543 of JAGNKE010000009.1, forward strand.
TCCGTCGGGAGGACCATCGCAACCTTGCTATCTACGAAGGTCAGGAACAGATAGGTCAGATATACGGTGATCGTGATCGGGGCGGTAACGAGGATGCCGGCCAGAAGGTAGCCACGCAGGCGGGCCATGGGCTTGCGGTCCTTGTCCTTGATGTTTTCCTGAAACAGCTTGTCCGCGCTGCTTTTATAGAGCGGTTTCTTCACGCCTGGGTGCTTTCCATCGTTTTTTGTCACGCAAACTGTCCTTCTTCTCTTGTGCCGAAAGGCATTGAGCGTTGAAAGCCAGCCCTTGTCAAGACGGCGTCATAGGGGGTCACTTCGGACTGGAAGCAAACTGTTCGTTAAAACTATAGATGTCAGACCCGTTTTTCTTGTCAAGGCTCGATAAGAAAAGAGGGGGTAAAGCTACATCGCTCTGACATCACTCAGGAAATTATCCACGCGCGTCTGGAGTTCTTCGGAGCGTTTTGAGAGATCTTTTGCGACCTCCAGAAGGGTTGTCGATGACTGTCCTGTCTCATCAGCCGCAGAGCGGACACCCGAGATATTCGAAGCCACCTCCTGCGTTGCTGCTGACTGTTCCTCGACGGCACCAGAAATAGCTGTGCTGATTTCGCTAACCTGATTGATAACGTACGTAATCTGTTTGATGGCTTCGGCTGTGGATCGACTTACGTCCTGAATTCCGCGGATCTGGGTTTCGATCTGTTCGGTCGCTTTTGACGTTTCCAGAGCCAGAGATTTAACCTCGGAAGCCACCACGGCAAACCCCTTTCCGGCCTCACCGGCGCGCGCGGCTTCAATCGTAGCGTTCAATGCCAGAAGGTTGGTCTGACCCGCAATATCAGAGATCAGCGTGGTGATCGCGCCAACCTTCTCGGCAGCTTCCATCAAGCTGGCGACCAGCGTTTCCGCCTTTCTGCTTTCCGTGACCGCCTCGCTGACGATCCGTGTCGAGCTGCTCACCTGATTACTGATTTCGTTTACGGAGGCCGAGAGCTCTTCCGTAGCAACCGCGACCGTGTTCGACTGATTCGAAGTTTCCTCTGCCGCGGCGGCCAACCCCTGAGCGGTGGCCTGCATTTCCGTAGAAGATGACGCCACAATCTGAACCAGAGACTTAACATTTGTTTCAAAGTTATCTGCCATCTTCCGGTTTTCCTCCTTGCGGGGGGTCAAATCCGTGGCAAATTTGGTGACCTTGTAGACTTTACCATTCAGATCCATAATCGGATTATAGGAGGCCTCAATCCAAATCTCTTTTCGGCCCTTTCCGTAGCGCAAATATTGCGCCGCCTGAAATTCCCCCCGGTTCAGTTTTGCCCAAAACTCCTTGTACTCCGGGCTCGCTGCAAAGGCCGGATCGGCAAACATACTGTGATGGCGACCTTGCACCTCAGAAAGTGTGTATCCCATAACCGAGAGAAAGTTTTCGTTGGCAGAAATGATTGTGCCGTCCAGATTAAAATGGATCACGGCCTGCGATCTGTTAATGGCTTCCACTAACCCTTTTAACTCGGCATACTCCTGCTTCTTTTTTGTAACGTCAGTGGCGAATTTAACCACTTTATAGGGTTTGCCGCTCTTGTTAAAAATCGGGTTGTAAGAGGCCTCGATCCAGATCTCCTTACCGTTTTTGCCCAGACGCTTATACTCGGCGGCTTGGAATTCGCCACGAGCCAGCTTTTCCCAAAATTGCCGATAATCATTGCTGTTGCGATACTGGTCATCCACAAACATCCTGTGATGCTGCCCCCGAATTTCTTCAAGACGATAGCCCAAGGCCTGCAAAAAATTTTCATTGGCGGTAATGATCGTTCCATCAAGATTAAATTCAATTATAGCCTGTGACTTATCAAGCGCCTGAAGCTTGGCGGCCATCTCTGCAGCGCTTGAGGGGGCTTTGGGTTTGTAACTCAGAACATTCGAAGAACCAAAAGGCATGTCTCACCTGAAAGATTTGAGTTAAAGAAAAAACCAAAAACAGAATTTAATCTAGCTGATCACACCTTTATCTATGCTGCCTGATTATCTCGGGCCTGTAAACAATACACCCCGTGGTAAAGAAATAAGTCCTGTAGATAAATTTTGTTGAATACGCCCGTAATCGGTGGAAGTCATTTTTAGGAATTCGTTTTCATGCCCATCGGAGCATCCCCTCCTAAGAGGCGCTCGAAGGATTGGAGCGGCGGGGTGATACGTTGCAAAATGAAAAAAACTGGTGATCGCGCCGGGA